>CAZXTM010000011.1:99355-104560 GCA_964643765.1 uncultured Bifidobacteriaceae bacterium
TCCGCGCCCGTGCGCCTGGCGCGCGGGTGGTCGTCGTGAACCTGCCGAATCTGGCCGGACTGCCGTATGCCGCCTCGTTTCCATCACTGCGTCAGCGCAGCCTGCAGCGGGCGTCTGTCGGGATGACCACGCAGGTCATCAACCGCATGGCGGCGGTGGGCATTCCGGTGATCGATCTGATGTGTGATGCGCGGGTGTATGAACGGGTGCACCTGTCGTCGGACGGCTTCCACCCGAGTGATGCCGGGTATGCGCTGCTGGCCGAGTCGCTGTATCAGGTGTCGGTCAGCGGCATGTCGTCCCCGGCGTCCACCTGCCCGCAGATGCACGTGGTGCCGCCCCTGTGATGAGGGCTCAGCAGAGCCCTCATGGTCAGGGGATGTCGATGGGGAGTGCGGCCCCGTACAGCATGGTGCGGTCGTTGTCCCGCGCGGCCCATGCGAGCAGGGTGCCGAGGTCCTTCCGCACGCGACCCTCGAAGACGGTGCGGCCATTGGCACTGACCGTGACGGGCTTGCTGAAGTCGATGGCCTCGGGCGAGAGCAGCAGGGTCAGCTTGCGGACGCCGCGGGTGGTCAGCGTGAACAGGTTGCCGTCGCGCACGGCATCGACGCGACCGTGCCTCTCGGGCAGGCTGAAGACGGGGGTGACGCGAGGCCGGGTGCGCGGGAGATAGTTGCCTTCCACCGTGTGGGCGGCGCCGGCGCGCTGAAGCGTCAGGGTCAGCACGTCGCCGACCTCGAAAATGGCCAGATAGTCGTTCAGGCTGACACCGGCAGGCAGTTCGCGCCCGTTGACGGCCGTCACGGTGTCGCCCGGGTGCAGGCCCATGATGGCGGCGGTCGAGCCCGCCTCGACGCCGGTGATGGTCATGCCGTCGGATCTGAGGCCGATGTTCGACTCGGACCCCGACGGACGCTCGTTGATGTCGGGCAGTGCCGGGGCGGCCCCCTGAGGGGCCAGGGCATCGATGACGAGCCAGTGGGCGCGTGCCGCCTCGGGCGAGCCGTCTGACTGCCAGCTGAGGCGGGCCGGATGCGGCTGCCGCGGGCGGGTGCGCACGAACGCCTCGATGCGGGGCCTGAGCTCGGGCCACCAGGCCGTGTTGTGCCCGGCCTCGGGCATCACCACATAGTCGAGGTCGAGGCCGGTGCCGGTGAAGTGCCGCATGAGCGGACTCACGCGGTCGGCCGGATAGAGGGGATCCTGACCGCCGTTCACCGCCAGCATGGGCTTGTTGATGAGGTTGTGCAGGAACAGCGGACCCCCGAGGCGGACGTCCCGGTTGCGCAGGACTAGCACGAACCCGTTGAAGGGCAGGATGCCGGCGAACGACGTGGTGTGGCGTGCGGCCAGATAGTAGGTGGCGGTGGCCCCGTCGGAAATGCCGGCCAGGACCACGCGGTTCTCGTCGACGTTGTAGGTGCGCTTCACGCGGTCGAGCAGCGCATTGAGGTTGGCCTCCTGCGCCGCCGTCCACCACTCGTGCCCCTGCCATGCGAGAGGCAGGACGTAAATCTGTTCGTCACCGGCGAGTGCGCCGACCGAGCCGTCGCCGCGCACCGTGGGTTCAGGGCGCCCGACTCCGCCGTGCAGCTGCAGGCGCACCTGATACCGACGGGACGGGTCGTATGACGGAGGCACGTCGAGGGTGTAGGGAAATGTGGCTCCTGCGATCTGCTGTTCACCCTTCACAACTCCGGTCGCCACACCTGCGGGGTAGCGTCGCCCCTCGCGCAGACGACGGTAGACGTCGTCAAAGTCGGGCCGGGCCGCCACGATCGCGCCGGTGGCCGCCGCGGCGGCCGTGGGTGAGTCGGCCGCCCAGAACGCGGTCATCGCCGCGTCGAACCCCCGAGGGGCAGTGCGCTGCGCATCGACGCCGCCCGCCGCCACGAGGACGGCACCGATCAGCGGGAGGACTCGACAGAGTCGGAGCATATGCGGAGGGTTGTACACCACTCACCGCCGACCCACAACCGGGCATGTGCGCCGCGAGTCCGCGGGCTGTGCCCGTCCCCGGACGCGCGGGGCACGATCGGGCCAGCGGGCCCCTGTGCGGTCGCCCGGGCCCCCGGTGCGCACCGCGCCTCGGCCGGGATTGTGTCTGCGGGGGGAAGTTGCGGCATGACGTCGGCAGGAATCCATCAGGAACACCGCGCCGTCCGGTTGGGAGTCGCGCAGGGGGGAGCGTATGTCGATGACACGGTGGCTGCTGGTGACCAGTCTGGTGCTGGTGTCCAGCGCTGGTGCCAGCCAGGGGCAGGCCCTGGAGGTGAAGTTTGCCGAGCCGATCGCCGCCTTCGAGCAGGCCGACCGCTCATCGCCCTCGCCCGCGCGCGGCATTCTGTTCATCGGCAGCAGCATCTTCCGCCTGTGGCAAACGCTGCCGGAGCAGATGGCCCCGCTGCCCGTCTACATCCGGGGATTCGGCGGCGCTCGGACGCATGAGGTGCTCGCCTACATGGACCGGATCGTGCTGCCGTATCGGCCCCGCGTGATCGTGTATCACTGTGGCAGCAACGACATCAACGCGAATGTGCCGCCGGCACAGACCGCGGCCAACTTTCGGACGTTTGTCGAGCGGATGCACAAGGCGCAGCCCGGGATACGCACCCTGTTTGTGTCAATCAAAGGGGTACCGCAGCAGCGCGACCGCTGGGGCAGGTCGCCACGGCTAACGGACTCGGTGCAGAAAGAAGGAGGATGCTGCGGTGGCCTTTACCGACGCCGGGCCTGGCATCGCCCATCCCAATCGCCTGTTCCAGCTGCATCCTTGGGATTCGGCATTCGAGGGCAGTGGCCTTGGGGTGTACATTTCACGAGCGCTGGCGCGCAGCTTCGGCGGCGAACTGGCGAGTGTGCCCCAGGTTGTGGGTGCACGGTTCATCTGGTGCTTTCGGTGGGCGGAGTAGGACGCGCCACACCGCCGGAGACGACATGACGGCTGGTGACGATGCACCGGCGATTCGGCTGTTGCTGGTGTACGACCATGCCCTGTTCAGGGACGGGCTGATTCGGGTGCTTTCGAACGACCAGGAATTTCTGCTGGTCGGCAGTCAGGGCTCGCGGGAGGGGGGACTGGCGGAGGTATCTCGCGAGTAGAAGGACGTGCTGCCCCTCGTTTGTGTACTCGGCACGGAGCCAGCTGGCGTGCTGGTCGTTCGGCATAGAGATCTGGGTTTTCCAGGACGGATACTGCTGGTGACCGCCGGTCTGTCAGACCGAGAGGCCCGAAAGATGATCCATGCCGGCGTGTCTGGGATCTTCCATACGCAGTATGCCGCAGAGAATCTGAAGCGCAGCATTCGCGAGGTATTCGAGGGCAAGGTGCTCATTGACGCCCACTACCTCCCGCAACTCGTGCAGCCTGACAGGAGGATTCGCCCCAGGTCCGACTTACTGAGCGGGAGCGCCTGATCCTGCGCTACTTAATGGAAGGCCTGGCCAACAAGGAGATGTCTGCGCGGCTGGGCATTTCGGAGAGCGCGGCCAAGGCAGCGCTGCAGGTGCTCTTCAACAAGATGGGTGTCCGGACGCGGTCGCAGCTGGTGCGTGTCACGCTCGAGCAGTTTGGCGACGACCTGTAGTCGGCCGCAAGGCCTGCGTACGACTCACGGCAGCGGTGGGTGCCACACCGACTCGGCAGGCTTGTAGTCGGCCGCCATCCGCGCCAGCAGCCACTGACGGCGCTCGTAGGAGGGGAAAACTGTTTCCCGTACCCCGTACCACTGTGCGCCGCAGGCGTAGGCTGCCGTGCGGTCGTCGCGGAACACCACCCAGCGTGCACGCTTCTCCAGAACCTCGGCCTCGATCACTGAACAGAGGTGCAGAAGTTCAACCACTTTGTGTGGCCTGACGGTCGAGCTGCCAGACGGCCCGAGTTCAGCCCTAACGAGCTCGGGGCGCGCGGTTTCTCTGGCGATCAGCACGCTCACCAGCAGCAGGAGCGCCACGCCTCCACCCGCAGCGACCCTGCGTCCTGTCGGGGGCGTCCAGCGCATGTTCGCCAGGGCCAGCCAGAGCAGCCAGGTGCCGACATACGGAAGGGCGAGGTAGGCCCGTTCCTGCGGAAAGAAGACAGAGAGTTGGCCGTCCCAGACCTTTTCCAAGCCCATCGATACCGCCGTGGCCATGATGACGATGGACAGCGCGGCGAGGGCGGGCCCTTTGAGCCTGCCCGCGGTCAGTGCGACGGCGATGATCAGCACGGTCGGAGAGAGCAGAGCGCCGATTGGCAACCCCAGCGTGCTGAATCCCTCAAGCAGTCGCGAGGCCGACCAGTCCCAGGTCGGCGACCGGTGAATCGACCATCCGGGGTGCATGACATCGAAGACGCGCAAGGCCAGCGGATGCAGGCCCCCCACGGCGAGGCCGAGTGCGAGTCGCCTCAGGAACGCTGCGTCGCGGCGCTCCCGCAGCACGGCCTCAGCCATTACGGGTAGCACCAGAAGCCCGGCGGCCGAGTTGAGGGTCACCGAAACGACCATGACGGCGCCAAGTGCCAGCGGTCGTGAGCGCAGCAGCGTCGCACCCAGCATGGCCAGACTGACGCCCGGCAGCCAGGCACGGGGCAGGGAATACAGCAGGTCGGCCCGGTTCGGCATGAGGCATGGCAGCCAGAGCAGGACGGTGGCCACCAGTCGTCGGCCCGCCCGCCACTCGAGAAACGCCAGCGCCGCGAACGGCAGCCAGTACAGCAGCTGCGTGGCGACGGGCAGCGTCAGCATTGGTGACGCCGAGTACGGGGTGAACAGCGCGGCCACGGCCGATTCAATCCAGTTGCCGTAGCTTTGACCGTAGAACGTGGGGGCGTGCACTGCCACGGCCTGTACTTCCCTCACGATGAATGCCAGCAGCGCCTGGTCTTCGTCGGTGTAACGCCAGCCGAACAGCAGGAGAATGTGGTAACGCTGCATCCAGAAGAGCAGCACGGCCAGCAGCGTGGCGGCGATCCCGAGTACGCGAATCCCCACAGCGGCCAGTATATCGCTCTGTGGGACCGGGGGATCAGCCTCACGCATCTAGCTGCACCGCTAAGTGTGGCTACGGGGTGTCGCCGAATCGCGACGCGGCCAGCACGGTTCGCTGAATCACGGTGAGCACACACAGTGCAGCGTAGGCATAGGCGATCGCGCCGAACCATGCAGGTGCCAGGCACATCACGATGAAGACCGCGATCGTCTCGGTGCCTTCGGCGAGGCC
>CAZXTM010000012.1:0-16862 GCA_964643765.1 uncultured Bifidobacteriaceae bacterium
GGCCGGACTGAGGAAGCGCGCCACGAAGAGCTTCAGCATAGGCGCACGGGGCGTGTGTGGCAAGGGTACCGCGTCGCAGGGGGCGGGCCGTCTCGCACGGTGGCTGGACAGCGACCTGTCTGCCACATCATCCCGATGGGGCCGGCAGCCTCGTGGGGGAGGGATGGCATTCCTGTAAAACTTTCTTTACACACGCACTTCCGCTTTACCTCTGGCGCGGAACGGGATAGCGTGTCGCCCCATGAACCGACTGTCTCTCGCTGTCGCCCTGACCCTCACGGCCCTCGTGGCCGCTCCGGTCTCCACTCAGCAAGCCCCCGCTGCCGCCGTGCCCGAACTGCCGTTCGAGTCGGTGCCGAATCCCCTCACGCTGCCTCCCGACGTGCACTTCGGCGAAATTGCCGGCGTGGCCATCAACTCGAAGGGGCACATTTTCGTGTTCTCGCGCGGCAACTCGACGGGCCCGGCCTACATGGCTACCGCCGCCCAGTTGCTCGAGTTCGACAACCGCGGCCGGTTCGTGCGCGAAATTGGCAAGAACCTGTTCGCCTGGTCATATGCGCACGCCGTGCGCATCGACAAGCAGGACAACATCTGGGTGGTCGACAAGGGATCGAACATGATCCTCAAGCTCAATCCACAGGGGCGGACCGAGTGGGTCTTCGGCCGCAAGGGCGAGTCGTCTCACCTCGACGTCCCACCCGACTATGCCTCGCAGATCGGGCAGATCCTGAAGCGGGCCGGGCTGCCCGTGGAACTGCCGGCCAACAATAACCCGCGCAATCCGGTGCCCGTGCACCGTGACAACGTGTTCAACCAGCCGACTGATGTGGCGTGGGACAGCAAGGGCAACAGCTACTTCACCGACGGCTACGTGAATTCCCGTGTGGCCAAGGTCAATGCCAAGGGCGAGTGGGTCGCCAGCTGGGGCAGCCTCGGCAAGGGACCCGGGCAGTTCGACACGCCGCACGGCGTGGCCGTCGGCCCGAATGACGAGATCTTTGTCGCCGATCGCGGCAACCGCCGCATCCAGGTGCTGAACACCGAAGGGCAGTTCCTCCGCGAGTTCGTGGTGGACGTGCCCGTCGACACCTCGCGCGGCAAGATCACCTACGGCAGCGAGGCCCCGAACGCGAAGACCGGGTCGCAGGCCCCGGGAGCACCCGATGCGCTGTGCATGACGCCGGGCCCGAACCCGGTGCTGTTCATCGGCGACCTCTATCCGAGCCGCATCTACAAGGTGTCGCTCGACGGCAAGGTGCTGGGTGTCTACGGGCAGCCGGGCCGCAACCTCGGCGAGTTCGGCTGGATCCACGCGATTGCGTGCCCGTCCGAGGATGAGATCTGGGTGGGCGAGCTCATCAACTGGCGCGTGCAGAAGCTGGTCACCAAGGGCAAGGGCGCCGCGCCGGCGGCCCGGGGGGCGGCACCGGCGCGCAAGCCGTAGCACGACCGCGTGTCACGGCGGCGGCGTCCTTCAGGGGCCGCCGCTGTGACTCCCTCCCCAGCGTCGGTCCCACTCTGCGCAGCGCCGCGCTGGTGGCCGGCGTCCCCTCTCAGGTAATCAGCCCGTTGCGGATCGCGAAGCGCACCAGTTCACCCGTGGAGTTCAGATTCAGCTTCTCCATCAGGCGGCTGCGGTGCGAGTCCACGGTGTGCACGCTCAGGCCCAGCAGCTGGGCGATGTCCTTGTTGGTGCGGCCTTCCGAGATGAGCTGGAGCACCTCGCGCTCGCGCGCGCTCAGCAGGTCGAGCGGGTTGGTGACGTGCCGGCGATAGTCGGTGAGGACCGTGTCTGCCACCGACGGACTGATGTACGCGTCCCCCCGCCGTCCATCTCGGAGCGTACCTGCTGCTGCGCCTGCAGCCGCTGCTCGACACCGTGCCCCTGCTGCGGGGCGTCGTGGTGGTGATGGGGCTGCTGACAGCGCTGCACGGGACGCTGGCTGGCCGCGTCTCTGCCGACGCCAAGACCCAGCTGGCGCATGCGGCCCTGTCGCAACTCGGGCTCATCGTCGTCGAGGCTGGGCTGGGCCTGACCACGCTGGCCGTCATTCACATCGTCGGCCATGCGTGCGTACCCTGCAGTTCCTGCGCGCCCCGTCGATGCTGCACGACCATCACCAGATGCATGCGGCCGCGGGAGGGCATCTGTCCGAAACCGGTGCCCACCTGTCTCGCGTGATTCCCGAGCCGGTGCAGCAGTGGCTCTTCCGGCTGGCCATGGACCGCGGACACCTTGACACGACCCTGTCGCGTCTCGTGGTCGAGCCCCTGGTGACCCTGTCGCGCCTGCTAGGCGCCCTTGACCGACGCCCCGTGGCGGCCTCGCAGGGAGGTCGCCATGTCTGACACAGCCGTGCGGCTGGCACTGCTGTCGGTGCTGGTACCGCTGGTCGGTGCCCTGTGGGTCCGGCTCGGGTCACGCGGCACCAGGCGAGACGCGTTGGTCGCTGCGACCGTATCCCTCGCCGCCGCGGCGCTGGCTGCCGTGGCCACTCAGTCGGCGGGCGGTATCTCGGCCGTGCTGATGGGTCTGCAGGTCGGCCCGCTGACCGCGCTGGCCATGCCCGCCTACGGCCTCCTGATGACGGCGGGCCTCTGGCTGCTGCCACAGCGCGCGGCCGATGCGGGCACGCTGGCGCAGTTGCTGGCCATGCTGTCGGGCACACTGCTCGCCTATGCCTCGGGCACGCCCGGTGGCCTCGCCCTTGGCTGGGCCCTCAGTGCGGCGCCGTTCGTGGTGGGTGGCCTGGCGGACGCGGGAGGCTGGCGCCCGCGGGCGGCCCTGCTGGGCTCGACGGTGGCGGTGGCCGGTGGTCTCTGGCTCGTCGCCGACGGCCAGCCCTTTGCGGCGTTCGATGACCTCGCAGGCACCGCGACCGGGGGATGACGGCCTTCGCGCTCCTGACCGCAGGCATTGTCCTGCGCAAGGGCATCGTGCCGGCGCATGCCTGGGTCACGGATGCAAGTGCGGGCGGACTGCTGCCGACGCTGCTGCTCATCAACGGCCACCTGGGGGCGTGGATGGTGCTGCGCGTGATCGTGCCGGTCTTCCCTGGGACGATGGCCCTCGAGGCGTCGCTGCTGGCGAACCTGGCGCTGGCCACGGCCCTGTATACGGCGGTGCGGGGCGTGGCCGAGCTGCGCACACGCCACGTGGTGGTGCTGGTGGCCATCAGCCAGTCGGCCTCTGTGCTCGCCGGCCTCGAGGCTCACGACGCCGTCGGTATCGGCGGTGCGCTGCTCCACATGTGGGTGATGGGCGCGGCGTCGATGGCGCTCGGTGCCGTCGTGGACGCGATCGAAGCGCGCGGCGCCGACCCGACGCTCGCGATGCCCCAGGGGCTGGGCCAGAACTGGCCCCGCCTGGCGACGGCCGCCCTGCTGGCCAGCCTCGCACTGGTGGGCCTGCCCGGCACGCTCGGGTTCGTATCCGAGGATCTCCTCATCCAGGCCTCACTGGAAGTGTCGCCGCAGGTAGGTATCGTACTGCCGCTGTCGACGGCCATCAATGCGGTGGTCCTACTGCGCGTGTGCAGCCGTCTGTTCATGTGCACACGTCCGTCCTTCGGCCATGCCATTCCCGATGCCCGTCCCCGTGAGTGGTGGCCCATCGTGCTGCTGCTGGCCTCGCTGCTGGTCGCCGGACTCGTGCCCCGTCTGGCGCTTGAGGCGGGACTGTTGCGGGATGTACTGGCCCACCTGACATTCTGAGCGAGACGCGGTGCCCTCGGGGCCGCGTGTTAGCATTGGGACGGATCGTCGCTCCGTGCCCATTGCCCTCCTCCTTGCCCAGACGGGCACGGTGCTCGTCGCGGGTGCACTGCTGGCCCGCCTCCTGCAATCGCTGAAGCAACCCCGGGTCATCGCCGAAATTGTGGCTGGCATCGTGCTCGGGCCTTCGGTGCTCGGCGTGGTGTGGCCCGGTGCCATGCAGGCGCTGTTTCCGCCCGAGAGTCTCCCGCTGCTCGGTGCCGTGGCAGAACTCGCCCTGGTCTTCTTTATGTTTCTGGTGGGCCTCGAGTTCGAGGCCGATCACCTGGGGGATCGTGCGCACGCCGCCGTCGCCGTGAGTGCGGCAGGTACGGCGATTCCCCTGGTGGCTGGCGCGCTGGTGGCGACACAGCTGCCCGCGGGGCTCGCGGGCGCGAACGCCACACCGCTGACGTTTGCGCTGTTTGTGGGCGTCGCGATGAGCGTGACGGCGTTCCCCGTGCTCGCCCGCATCCTCACCGAGCGCAGGCTGGTGCACAGCCGCATCGGGGCGATCGCCCTGGCCGCCGCCGCCGTGGGCGACGTCGCGGGCTGGAGTCTGCTGGCAGTGGTCGCAGGCATCGCCGCCGCCTCAGGTCTTGCTGGCATCGCGTGGACCGTCGGCGGCGGGCTGCTCTACACCGGCATCGTCTGGATGGGCGTACGGCCGTGGCTGCATCGCCGCCTGGCCCGCAGCAGCGACGCCGACGCCACGGAAGACACCGCCGTGGTCAGCGCCCTCGTCATCGCCTCGGCCTGGATCACGCACGCGCTCGGGCTGCACGCGCTCTTCGGCGGCTTTCTCATGGGCGCCGCCATGCCCGGGCGTGCGACGCTCACCCGCGATCTGCCTGCACGGTTCGGCGGGTTCGTCACGCCCGTGCTGCTGCCGCTCTTCTTCGCGTTCAGCGGTGTGCGCACGCGTATCGGCCTGCTCGACTCGTCAGGCGACTGGCTGCTGCTGCTCGCCCTGCTGCTCCTCGCGACGGTCGTCAAGATCGCCGGCGCCGGCCTGGCCGCACGCCTCACCGGCTCGTCTCCACGGGAGGCCCTCGCCATCGGCGTGCTGATGAATACCCGCGGCCTGATGGAAGTGGTGGTGCTGAACATCGGCCTCGATCTCGGCATCATCAGCGGACAGATGTTCGCGATCATGGTACTCGTGGCCCTGCTCACAACCGCCGCGACGCCGCCGCTGCTGGCCGCGCTCGGTGTTGACCCGGGAGGCCACGCCGAAGTCACACCGACGTAACACGGCCTCGCTACACTGCCGCCATGCGCCGACTCTCTCGTCGTCATTTCCTTGCTGCGGCCCCCGTGGTGGCCCTGCCGGTGGTCAGTGCTGCCCGACTCCGCGCGGGGATGCAGTCACCGACCGATCCGCGGTTCGGCCACGGCGTGGCCAGCGGTGATCCGCTGACGGACCGAGCCATCATCTGGACGCGGATCACGACTGACGCCATAGCGGCGACGGTGCGCTGGGTTGTGGCGCGCGATCCGCAACTGCGCCAGGTTGTCGCACGCGGAGAGACGCCCACCGGCGCGTGGCGCGACTACACCGTGAAAGTGGATGTGACCGGGCTGCAGCCCGGCACGGCCTACTATTATCGCTTCGACGTGACCGGTGGCCAGTCGCCCGTGGGCCGCCTGCGAACGCTGCCGGGGGCGGACGCCGCGAGACTGCGCCTCGGTGTGGTGTCGTGCTCGAACCTCCCGCAGGGCTACTTCAACGCCTACGGAGCACTGGCCCGACGCGCCGATCTGGATGCCGTCGTCCACCTTGGCGATTACATCTACGAGTATCGGAACGCCGAATTCGGGGATGGCACCACCCTCGGACGCGTGCCTGCTCCCGATCGCGAGATTGTCGCCCTGACCGACTATCGGCTGCGCCACGCGCAGTACAAGGCCGACCCCGACAGTCAGGCGATGCACCGTCAGCATCCGCTGATTGCGGTGTGGGACGACCATGAGTTCACGAACAACACCTGGCGCGAGGGTGCGCAGAACCACAACGAGGACCGCGGGGAAGGCTCATGGTGGGGTCGGCGAGCCGCCGCGCTGCAGGCGTACTACGAATGGATGCCTATCCGTGATCACGCGGCCTCGCTCGAACCGCAGATCTACCGCACGCTGCACGTGGGCACCCTGGCCGACCTGATCCTGCTCGACACGCGCATCGTCGGTCGCGATCAGGAGCGCCCCTCCCGCGACGATGTGGCCGGCATCGAGGATCGCTCGCGCCAGCTGCTCGGGACGGCCCAGGAGGCGTGGCTGCACGGAGAACTGGCCTCGTCAGCCCGCGCGGGCACGCGATGGCAGATTCTGGGGCAGCAGGTGATGTTTGCGCCACAGACACTGCCCGGGCGGCCGACGACCAATACCGACTCGTGGGATGGCTATCGCGGGGCACGTGATCGGGTCTTCGACATGATCGAGCAGCAGCACCTGTCAGGCGTGGCGGTGCTGACCGGCGATGTCCACAGTGCCTGGGTGTACGACCTGCCGCGGCGCCCGTTCGACCAGTACGATGCGACCACCGGACGCGGGTCGCTGGCCGTCGAGTTCGTCGGCACGTCCGTGTCGTCCCCGAGCAATGTCGGGTCGGGGCCGGACGGTGAGAAGAACCTCGCGGCCCTCCGCGACGCACGTCCCCACCTACACTACGTCGATGGGCGCCGCCGGGGCTACTACGTGCTCGATGTGACCCGCGAGCGGATTCAGGCTGATTACTTCGCGATGGCGACGGTGAAGGACCGTCGCCTCGACGAAGACTTCGTCGGCGGCTTTGCCGCGCCGGCCGGACAGATGCATCTCACCCGGCAGGCGAGTTCCGTGGCGCCGGCCCCCTCGCCGGACCCGGCCCCCTGAGTCGCACGGGGCCCGTCGTCACAGACGCACGTCCTTCGGCACGCGCACGACCACCGTGCCGAGTGCCAGGTCATGCCAGGCCTGCCGCTCGGGCTCGCGGAGAATCCACAGCACCCCGGCACCGAGCGGAATAAACGACACGACACCCACCAGACTCCGCAGGCACGCATCCAGCAGCGAGAGGCGCTCGCCATTGAGCCGGGCCACGCGCAGGCCCATGACCATGCCTCCGGGAGTGGTTGCCTTCCACCACCAGAAGCCCGCGAAGTAGATCAGCAGTCCCAGGAGCGAGTCATCCAGGACGGGCGGCAGCAGCCAGTCGAACGACGAGGCGATCACGGCCAGCAGCACCAGGTCAATCAGCAGTGCCGCTCCGCGCTCGAGCAGGCTCGCGCGCCGATAGCGCAGCAGGGCCGCTGGTGAATCAGTCGGGGCCGCGCCCGCAGGCGGCGGGAGTGAGGCGGCCGGCTCCGGTATGGGTGGAATCGGTGGCACAGGCGGCATCGCTGCCCCCTCGGGGCCCTCGGCGATCGGCGCAGCCGGTGGCGACGGCGGCATCGCCGGGAGTGAGGGCGTCGTCAAGGGCTGTGGGAGCGCTGCGCCGTCCGGCAGCGGGGGCGGCTCGAGCGTGATCGGCGCCGGCTGCTCGCGACGCCACTGGTCGACGATGGTCAGGGTGGCGGCGCCGACAGCGGCCACCGAGATGAGCGCATAGGCGGTGAGGCCGACAATCGGAATCATGTAGGCGACGGCAATGACGACCGTGCCAATGACAAAGCTGCGCAGCGCCGCGCCGCGTGACGAGGGTTCGTCGGACGCCCACACGCCGAAGCCGATCGCGCGAGCCACGGCGACTCGTCCGACCAGCCCGCCGGCCAGCAGGGCGAGTCCGGCAAAGGGGATGACGAGCAGCCCGACGACGGTGATGGCGAGCAGGACGGAGACCGGGCCCCATGCCATCAGCACGGCCAGGCCCGCGAACACGCTGGTCAGGGGCCGATCGACCGCAGTGGCCGTGACGGCGGTGACTGTGTCGTGGGCCAGCAGGTGCAACAGGAACTGCACGAGCACGAAGGCGGCGAAGACCATCCAGACCCAGGTGATGTCCGGCACCAGCGGCCGGCCCAGGAGCAGGCCCCGCGTCAGCCAGGGGACGAACGCCTGGAATGCGGTGCTGAGTGCGGCGGAGCCGATGATGATGGTTTCGCCGGCCACCATCGCCTCGAGCGGAACGGCCGAGTGCCCGAGCACCACGGACAGGTCGCCGTCGATGCGGGCCCCCGGGGCCACGCGCGCCTTGCCGCCGACGACCACGACCTCCTTTCCCACGCGGGCGGTGGGACCGAGATCGAGATTGCCCAGGATGACCACGACCTGTTCCGTGACGGTGCCGTCGATCCGGGCGTCACCCATCAGGACGACCACTTCACGAAGCGTCTGGCCTTCTGTCTGAGTCAGTGACTGGCCGACGCGGACGGCACTCTTCGGTTCCGGTTCCGTCGTCGGGGACGGGGCGTCGGTGGTTGTCGGGGGCTGGCCGACCGGGGCCGGAGGCGCCTCGGGCCGGGCGTGAGCCGTGGCGGCGAGCAGCAGCACCAGCAGCAGGAGTGGGGCAGTCAGGCGTCGGATCATCATGCGCGGGTCTCCGTCAGTCGGTCGAGAAGCAGCAGGGAAGGCACACAGGCCACCGCCGAGACCACGGCGGCGAGGCCAATCCAGGGGAACACCGCGCCATACAGGGCACGCAGCGCCAGCCGGCACGCCTCAAGCAGCGTGTTCGCGGTCGAAAACGCCTGGGGCACCGGCGGCACGGCTCCCCACAGGTCGGGCCCGAGTCTCAAGGGCGCGATCCACCACACCTGGAGGGCGATCGCGGCGGCCAGGCCGGCAGCGGCGGCGGCCAGCACCAGGGGAGACTGGGCAGGGGCGACCGGAGCGCTGCCGGCCTGCCGCTGCCTGACGGCCGCCATCACTCGCCGTGTAAGCGTCGCCGGTGCGGTCGGCGGTGGCAGTGACCGCAGGGCACGGTGGAGGTGCGGATCGTCGAGCGGTGTCATGGCTGCCTCCCAGTGAGGGTGGACGGCGCGAGGGCCCGTCGCAGGGCCTGCCGTCCGCGGAAGATGTCAGAGCGGACCTTGGCCAGCGGCACCCGAAGGTGGCGGGCGACCTCGTCGTAACGCATGTCGTGAAAGTGGACGAGCACCAGCGGCACGCGCTGGTGGTCGGGCAGCGCCAGCAGGGCTGCCTGCAGTGTGGCCTGCGATTCACGCGCGATGAGATCGGCGTCGATGGGCTGCTGCCGAGGATCTGGCCAGTCGTCCACCGGGCCGTCATCGGCACGGCCCAGCGACGACCACAGCACCCAGCGCGTCCGGTGGCGCGAGAGGTGGTTGAGGCACAGGTTGGTCGCCACCGTGCGCAGCCAGCCCGTGGCCTCGGGCCCCTGAAGGGCGTCGAAGCGCTCGTAGGCCTTCAGGAACACTGACTGCGCGATGTCCTCGGCCTCGGACGCGTCGCCAAGCAGCCGGAGGGCGGTGCCGAACACCATGTGCTGGTGGGCGGCCACAAACGCCTCGAACGGCTCGTGTTCCGTCATGCCGCCCCGCCGGTATTCAGCGCCATCAGGAGACTAAACCCCCGACGCGACGGAAAGTTGCATCCCCCCCTGCGAACGGGGGCCTACCGCACGGAAATGCCAACCAGTTGCGACCCGTTGGTGCCGGGCGTCGCCGCCCCGCCGGGTCTGAACGTCTTTCCGCCTGGGGCCTCGGGATCGCAGCCGCCCTCGAGGCGACAGGCAATGTAGGCCGCGGCCCGGGCCAGTCGCGTGAAGTGGTTCTCGAGCCACTTCGACTTGGCCTCGGCACTCGAACCCAGCGCCGCCTTGATCCCTTTTTGATAATGGCCGGTGTCGGCCAGGCTGTCGGCATCCTTCTGCGAGGGGGCCTTGAACTTGTCCATCTGCCGCTTCGCATCCTTGTAGCGCTTGGCCGCATCGCCGTAGCGCGACGCACCGCCGCGGCCCTGCCGCAACGCCCCGGCCGATGGCCCGCCGGCGCGCGCCGCCGCCTCGGCCTCGAGCGCGGCCATGGCCTCGAGTTCACCGTTCCCGGTCATGCGTCCCGCAAACGTCCAGCCCTCGCGCTCGACTGTGACCGACTCGTCGCGGCCGTCCACGCGGAGGCGGGCGGTCACGCGGCGGAAGGCGTACCCACGCAGGTCCGGTTCCCCCGGAATCGTCAATGGCGCGACCTCATCGTCATAGTCGACCTCGGCCGCAAAGCCGTCAGCGCCGCGCCAGGCAATGATGCGTCCTCGTGCATCGCGGACAACGTCCGTCGGCTCGGGCAGCACGATGTCGACGCGGGTCTTCTGATAAGTCTCGGGGAGGAAGCGCACGAGGTAGCTGCCGTGCATGGTCCATCGTCCGGCCGGCACCTCGCGGTCGGTCGGCGTCGGGTCGGGCTCGCGGTCAGGCACGGCCGCGGCCACCTGGTCGGCATAGCTGCCGCCGGTCGCGAGCAGGTCGCGCAGTCGGGCCTCGGCGGTGAGCAGCGTCTGGACGGGTTCCGGCAGCCGTGGCAGCAGACGGTCAATCACCGCCTGCGAGGCGCGCTCCTTCACGTTGGCCTCGATGGTGGCGATGTCGGTGCGGGAGAGCAGGGCATCGGCCGCACGCCGCGGTCCGGCAGGCAGGCTCGAGTACCGCGCGTGGGTCAGAATCGCCCAGATGAGCGACTGGATGTCTTCCTGGGGAATGTCCGGGGCCTGCGACGCCCGCTCGAGCAACCGGGTGACGATGGGTGCATGTGTGCCCGAGAGTCGGGGAGAGTACAGGTAGCCGCTGCCCTCGCGGGGACCGGGCTTGCCGGCATACAGACAGTAGCTTTCCACCGTGGTCGACCACGCCCCGGGCACCAGCGAGAAACCGCCGCCGGCATCGCGGGGCAGCGACCGCAGGTCGCCAAAGCCCCAGTTCTCCGGCGACTCGGCGTCCGGATCCTCGTCCAGGACGGGCAGGTCGGCCGTGGCCGTGGCCGTGCTGTTGCTGAGCCCCGGGGTGGTGGTGAACCACCGTCCGAGCAGGTCCTGCGCCCGGGTGAGGGGCGACACGCTGAGTACACCAGCGGTGACGAACGCGACGAAACCTGTGGAGCGTGAAAGCGTCATAGTAATAAGTGTATGCAATCAAGGGGCCGAGAGTGCTGGTCGACGCGGTCGACCTGCCCCGGAGCCTGGTGCCCAGTTCAGGAAGGCAGGCAATGAGACATTCAGTGACACGGTGGATGGGACAGTTGGCGCTCGGACTGGCCATGGCGGCAAGCGCCATGCCCGCAGCTGCACAGGGCGCGCCCCAGGATGCGCGCTACTGGTGGCCGGAACAACTCGACCTGCGTCCGTTGCGGCAGCACGGAGCCGCGTCGAACCCGCAGGGGAAGGATTTCGACTACGCGCGCGAGTTCTCGACGCTCGACCTCGAAGCGGTCAAGGCTGACATCCGCAAGGTGCTCACGACCTCGCAGCCCTGGTGGCCGGCCGACTACGGTCACTACGGCCCGTTCTTCATCCGGATGGCCTGGCACTCGGCGGGCACCTACCGCATGACAGATGGCCGCGGCGGCGCCGGCGGCGGGCAGCTGCGGTTCGAACCCGAGAACAGCTGGCCCGACAACACGAACCTCGACAAGGCCCGTCGCCTGCTCTGGCCGATCAAGCAGAAGTATGGCCGGAAGATGTCGTGGGCCGACCTGATGGTGCTGACCGGCAACGTGTCGCTCGAGTCGATGGGCTTCAAGCCGTTCGGGTTCGCCGGCGGCCGTCGTGACGACTGGGAAGCGGACCTGACCTACTGGGGCCCCGAGAAGAAGTTCCTGGCTGACGAGCGCTACAGCGGCGATCGCCGCCTGCAGAATCCGCTGGCGGCTGTGCAGATGGGGCTCATCTACGTGAATCCCGAGGGGCCCAATGGCACGCCGGATCCGCTGGCGGCGGCGCGTGACATTCGCGAAACGTTCGGCCGGATGGCGATGAATGACGAAGAGACGGTGGCGCTCATCGCCGGCGGCCACACGTTCGGCAAGGCGCACGGCGCCCGCAAACCCGCGCAGTGCGTCGGCGCCGAGCCGGCCGCGGCCGGCGTCGAGCAGCAGGGCATGGGCTGGACCAACACGTGCGGCACCGGCAAGGGCGGCGACACCATCACGAGCGGCCTCGAAGGGGCCTGGACCTACAACCCGACGAAGTGGACGAACGAGTACTTCGTGAACCTGTTCACCTACGAATGGGAACTGTTCCGCGGACCCGGAGGCGCGCAGCAGTGGCGTCCCAAGGATCTGGCGGCGACCACCCGCGTGCCCGATGCGCACGACCCGACCAAGCGCCACGCGCCGATGATGCTGACGACCGACCTGGCGCTCCGCATGGACCCGGCCTACGAGAAGATCTCGCGCCGCTTCTATCAGGAGCCCGAGGCCTTCCGTCTGGCGTTTGCGAAGGCCTGGTTCAAGCTGACGCACCGCGACCTGGGGCCGGCCTCGCGCTATCTCGGTCCCGACGTCCCGAAGGAGACGCTGGTGTGGCAGGACCCGGTTCCGCAGGCCAGCCATGCCCTGATTGACGCGGCCGATGTCACCGCCCTCAAGGCGCGCATCCTGGCCTCGGGCCTGACCGTGCCCGAACTGGTACGGACGGCCTGGGCGTCGGCGGCCACCTTCCGCGGCACGGACATGCGTGGTGGCGCCAACGGCGCGCGCATCCGCCTGGCTCCGCAGAAGGACTGGGCGGCCAACAACCCGGCAGAACTGGCCAGGGTGATGCAGCGCCTCGAGTCGGTGCAGGCCGACTTCAACCGCACGCTCACCGGTGGTAAGCGCGTCTCGCTGGCCGATGTGATTGTGCTCGGTGGTGCTGCTGCAATCGAGCAGGCGGCCCGGCAGGCCGGCATGGCCGTGCAGGTCCCGTTTCGTCCGGGCCGCGGCGACGCCACGGCCGACCAGACCGATGCGGCGTCGTTCGCGGTGCTCGAGCCCGTGGCTGACGGCTTCCGTAACTACTTCAAGGCCGGCCAGCGGCTGTCGCCGGCCGAGATGCTGGTCGACAAGGCCAGCCTGCTGACTCTGTCGGTGCCCGAAATGACCGTGCTCATCGGCGGCCTGCGCGCCCTCGATGCCAACACGGGCGGCGCCCGGCACGGCGTGTTCACGGCCAAGCCCGGCACACTCAGCAACGACTTCTTCGTCAACCTGCTCGACATGTCGACCGAGTGGAAGAAGGCCAGCGGCAGCGACGGCATCTACGAGGGCCGCGATCGGGCGACCGGTGCGGTCAAGTGGACGGCGACGCCGGTCGACCTGGTCTTCGGCTCGAACTCCGAACTGCGCGCCGTCTCCGAGTACTACGCGGCCAGCGATACGAAGGAACAGTTCGCGCGCGACTTCGTGCAGGCGTGGGACAAGGTCATGTCGCTCGATCGATTCGACGCACGGTAACAACACGCTGCGCCGGGGGGCTGATGCCGCAGGCACCGCCAGCTCCCCGGCGACCGTTCCCCCAAAGCCCACCGTTCCCCGACGCTCCACGAGGTGTCCGATGATTCGACCAATGTTCATTCCGGTGCTGGTGGCACTGGTAGCCGGACTGGCCGCTCCCGCAGTGGCTGACGCCCAGCACACCTACAAGGTGCTCGCCACTGCGCGCACGTCCACCATGCAGTCGGAAATGGAGCAGGCGGGGCAGGCCGGCTATCGGTTCGTCGCCGTCATGGGGGGATCGACCGCCGTCGGCGGCCGCGAGGTCGTCGTGCTGATGGAAAAGACCGACGGCGACACCACCACCTACAGCTACCGGCTGCTGGCCACGTCGAAGACCTCTACGCTTCAGAAGGAATTGCAGGAGGCGGGCGACGCCGGGTATGGCATCGTCGGCCAGACGGTGTTTGAAAGCACCTTCGGCGGGCGCGAGACCGCGGCCATCGTCGAGCGGCGTGCCGGGGAGGAGGTCGTGAAGTACGAGTATCGGCTGGTGGCGACGGCCCGCACGTCGACTCTCGAGCGCGAGCTGCGCGACCTGGCTGAACTGGGGTTTCAGGCACTCGATCTGACAGTGGGCCAGACGGCCTTCGGCGGCTCTGAAGTGGTTGTGATTACCCGGCGTCGGGCCCGGCCGTAGTGCGCGGCCGCGCCGGCCGCCTGAGTCAGCGGTGCCAGGGCTCCCATGACATGACTCACGCCTCTGGCGCCTGCCATCGGACAGGCGGTGTATGCTGGCGCGTCCGTGGAATCCATGGCCAAGACGAGGATGATGGGGATGCGACACATAGTGGGCGTGGCGGGATGTCTGCTGGTGGCGGTGGCGACCCTGGGTGGACAGTCGCCGCTGGCGCCTCTCGGGGTCACCGAGGGGCAGGGGAAGGATGCGCTGTTCGAGTCGCTGCTGCTCGGGGCGCCGAGGCTGCCGACGCTGTCGGGCGCCTTCTCGGCTGCGCCGGACGGCGTACGGGTGGCCATGGTGCAGGCGGCCTGCGCGGCCGCTCGTGGCTACGCCGACAGTGCCGAATTCCAGAGCCGGTATGCTGACCACCGCGAGGCGAATGGCCCCGGTCGCGAACCCACGGCGCCCACCATCGACGAGGTGCTGGTTGGGCAGCGCAAGGCGTTCGAGGAGCAGGTCGTGCAGATGAAGACGCAGCTCACCGACCTCACGCCGGCGCAGGTGAAGACCCTGGAGGACGGCTGGGCCGAAGTGCGGCAGCGGATGACCGACATGGAAAGCGGGCCGCGTCGCGCCGAGCTCGAGGTCCTGATCAAGCAGCGGCGCGCCCAGCAGATGCGCATGTACGAGGCGGCCGTGAAGGAGCACAACGAGCGCTGGCCCCAGAACGCCCGTGGGCTGGTGGCCATCCGTCTCAAGGAGTTCCTCGACGCCACCGCCGACGTGAACCACAACGCCGCTGTGACTGTGCGCGACGGCATCCGCGTGTTCTCCGACCCGGCGCTCGAGGCCAAGCCTGCGGCTTGGAAGCTGCTGTTCAGGGCGGGCAAGCCCGCCAGCGACGCGGCGCGCGACTGCGCCTCGCAGTGGCTGGCATCGCTGCCTGCGGGACCGGCCTGAACAACAACCAGGCAGGTACCTGCCAGAGAGCGCCGGACACGGAGGCGCGCTTCCGCGGGGGGCCGCAGCGGCGTCGCTGACTGCAGGTGTGGCCTCATACCCCCGGGACAGGCGCCCGCCGTCGCGCATCGCCCCCGGGCGCAGGCTGTCGGGTGGGCTGACGGGGGCGTCCCGGCCGTCGGAGTGTGATCCTGCGCCGAACAGCCACAGGGGCGGACGGCGTGGGCGAGGCGCTTTACCACCCGGGCATGCGGCTCGGGTCAAGGGCGTCGACCTCGAAGCGCGCCTGCCTGGTGCCGCCGGCCTTCACGGGAAACGTGATGTGCAGCTCGCGAGCGCGCCCGGCCAGGGCCCAGAGCGCTGCGTGATCGTTGATGAAGAGTGCAACGGCCTCGTCAGTGTTGGGTCGTCGCGCCTTGATGGTGACCGCCGGATCATCGTCGGCCTGCACCGTCACGGTGCAGCCGGGCGGGCACGCGAAGTCACCCGCCTGCAGCACGAGATAGCTGCTGCGGCCCCAGTCGGCGTGATCGCGGAAGATCAACTGCACGGGCTTCTCGCCACTGCCATCAGTGTCGACGCCGCCCGTGCTGAGAATCGACGCGGTGGTCTGGGCGCCCCCGGCCATGGTCGACTGCTGGTACTTCCACAGCGCCCGCAGCCGTTCGGCATCGAGGCGCGCGCGGTTCTCGGCGCGCAGGCGCGCATCCTCGGCCTCGCGCGCGGCCTGTTCGGCCGCGGCGCGCTCGGCCCGCGTCGGCCCGCTGCTGCCGCAGCCGGCCGCGCACAGGGCCAGCCCAAGCACAAGCATCGCCAGCCGCATGATCATGCCTGATAGGACACGCGGCCGCCGACCACCGTGCGGACGATGCGGATGTCCTTGATGGTTTCCGGATCGACCGTGTGCGGATCGGCGGAGAGCACGACGTAGTCGGCAAGCTTGCCGGCGGTGATGGCCCCCTTGATCTGTTCCTCTTTCGAGGCCCACGCTCCGTTGTAGCTGTTGATGGCGATGGCCTCGCGGACCGAGACGCGCTGGTTGGCGCCCCAGACCTTGCCGTCCCAGCCCTTGCGCGTGACCATGCCCTGGAGGCCCATGAGGGGTGCGAAGGGGCCGGGGCTGAAGTCGGACCCCGCGCAGGCATACACACCCGCATCGAGCATCGACCGGTAGGCCATGCAGCGCTGCATCAGCGACTCGCCGTAGTACACGAACTTGTCCGGATTGTAGTAGGCGTAGGTCGTGAACATCGCCGGCACCGCGCCGAGGGCGCGGATGCGCCGCACGAGATCGTCGGTGATGAGCGTGCAGTGCGTGATCTTGGGCCGCGCATCGGGCATCGGATGCCGCTGCTGGGCGCGTTCCATGGCGGTGAGATACATGTCGATGGCCACGTCGCCATTGGCGTGGCAGTTCACCTGGATGCCGGCGCGGTGCACACGCTCGACCCACTCGTTGAGGGCCTCCTGCGTATCGGTAACGTTGCCCTTGTAGGGGGGCGTACGGTTCGGATAGGGCACGCTGAGCGCCATCGTCCGTTCCGAGAACGACCCGTCGACCGTGTGTTCCGAGGTCGAGCCGAAGCGGATCCATTCGTCGCCGAAGCCGGTGCGGATGCCCGAGGTGATCATCGACTCGAGCAGGCTGCCGCTGGTTTCGAAGCTGACGCGGTGCACCAGCTCGCCCCGGGCCCGCACATCCTGGATGGCCGCGAGATCGCCGCCCTGGTGATGGACGCTGGTGAGTCCGTAGCGTGCAAACTGCTTCGAGATGTGCGCGATGCCGTCGCGCGCGCGGGTGGCGCGCTGGGCTGCGGTGAACTGCGGCCGCTGGCCCACCACGCGCAGCGGCGCCATGGCCGTATCGGTGACCCGACCGCTCAGCTCGCCGTTCGGGTCCTTGTCGTAGGTGCCGCCCATCGGGTCGGGCGTCTGCTTCGTGATGCCGGCCATCTCGAAGGCCTTGCTGTTGTAGAACGCCGTGTGGCCGCCGCGGTGGCGCACGACGACCGGATGGTCGCGCGAGACTTCATCCAGATCACGCAGGTGGACGTCACGACCGTCCTTCACCTTCGTGTCGTCGTAGAAGTAGCCTTCCACCCACGTGCCGGGCGGCGTCTGCTGGG
>CAZXTM010000012.1:16962-37157 GCA_964643765.1 uncultured Bifidobacteriaceae bacterium
TTCGTGTCGTCGTAGAAGTAGCCTTCCACCCACGTGCCGGGCGGCGTCTGCTGGGCGCGTTCCTTCAGCTTGGCCACGATGCTGCGGATCGTCACGAACTCGACTTCGAACGGATTGCCGACCAGCACCTCGTAGAGCAGCGTCTCGCCGCCGGCGTGGTTGTGGCAGTCGATGAATCCCGGCGTCACGGTCATGCCGCGGCCGTCGAAGATCTGGGTGGCGCGGCCAGCCAGGTTCCTGATGTCCGCGCTCGACCCGACGGCGACGAAGCGGCCGTCCTTCACCGCGAAGGCCTCGGCCTGGGGCTGGGCCGGGTCGAGGGTATACACGGTGGCGTTGACCACGATGAGGTCGGGTTCGGGCCGTCCGGTGGCTGGGCCCTGCAGCGCCTCAGCGGCAAGGGGAGAGGCCCCGAGCGCGGGGGCGGCCAGCAGGCCCGACAGCGTGGCTCCCGACTGCTGGAGGAAGTGGCGGCGATCCCGGCGAGACGACTCAGGCATGGGCGTACTCCTAGGCTGCCTACGATATGGGGAGCCGCGCGGCAGCGCAAGGTACCAGTCGGGTCGACCCGCGGCCCTCGTCGGCGACACCGAAGGCGCGGCGTCTCAGTAGCCCGTGAAGTCGGCGAGCAGCCGCGGCCACAGCATGAAGGCGATGTCGAGCAGCAGCACGGCCGAGACGGCGTTCGGGAAGTGCGCAGCGCTGAGGGTCAGGCGACCCACGCGCCACTGCACATCCCGGAAGGGCGGGTGAGCCCCCAGCGCCGACAGCGTGAAGAGCAGCGGGGCGACGTGCGCCAGGAACATGCGCGTTGTGGTGCCCGAGATCGGCTTGTAGAACGCGATGGCCAGCACGTAGGCCACGGCGTAGGCGGCAAGGAACAGCGCCAGGGGCAGATGCGCGGCGATCAGGTCGCGTGCGGCGCGGCGTGCCGACAGTAGCAGTGCCAGGGCGAAGGCCAGATAGGCCACGAGAAACTTGGCGATCCAGAACCGCTGATAGGTCACGACCACGATGTCACGCAGGCCATCAGCGAGGCGTGCGGCGATCTGCGCGATCGAGTGCTCGCGCCAGTAACGGGCCATGCTGGGCAGCTGCTCTGGTGGAAGGGCGGGCCAGCCAACGCCATCGCCGTGCTGGTACGTGCCGATGCTGGCGGCCGGCCAGTCGTCATACCAGATGTAGAACGTGGTGTTCACGTTGTAGAAGTAGTGGCCGAACACGCGGTGGCTGTTCGAGATGTAGGGAAAGAGCACCGCGAGAAACGCGGCAACATACACCGCGAGCAGGGCCCCGCGCCGCAGGGCCCGCGTGCTCCTCGGGGCCGGCGTGCCGGTGCCGGCGTCGGGTGCCTGCGAAAAGAACAGACCGATTTCCCACACCACATAGACGCCGGTGAACAGTCCCACCAGTGGCAGGGCCGCGGCCTTGGTCAGATGGGCTAGCGCGGCGAGGCTGCCGCCCAGCACGGCGACACCCGCCTCTCGCCGTCCCGTGCCACCGCGGAGCAGGTGCACCTGCGCCAGGAACGCGAGGAACAGGAACGTGTAGAAGAGCAGTTCCGACTGGGCGTATCCGGCCTTGAAGATGAAGTAGCCGAAGGCCACCACCAGCGTGAAGGCCGAGGCCCAGGCCGTCGGCAGCCGCCAGTGGGCGACGAGGCCGATGACGAGGAGCAGCACCAGCGAGAGGCGGATGTTGAGCCGCTTGCCCAGTTCGAAGAAGGCATCGGGCGACAGGGCCGGATCGTAGAACAGCGCCAGGAACCCGGGGTAGAGGGGCATCCGGTTCCGCTCGCCGATGAGCTCATCCTGGGTGCCCTGCCAGTTTCGGTGGATGGCCACGGCGTCCCACAGATACCCGCTTTGATCGGCGCGCGCGCGCGCGGTGTTCACGACGCGTGCGTGCTCGGTGGCCCCGACGACATATACCGAAATCAGCGTGGCGAGCGCCACTCCCAGCAGCAGCCATCCCGCGCGTGTGCGGGGTAGCGAGACACCCGTGTCCACAGCCATGCGCCTGTTACCTTACCGCACTCGCGAGGCGCTGCGGGCGGCGCAACAGGCGTCCTGACACGGCGTGCTAGCATACGGCTCTCCCCTGTCGGGTGTCGCATGTCCGTGCCTCCTTCCCCCGATGTCCCGAGCGCCCGCCGCCACGCCCTGCTGATGTTCACGGTGGCCCTGGCCGTGCGCCTCGTCCACGTGTGGCAGCTGTCTGCCACACCGTTTGCCACGGTGCTGATGGGGGATGCGCTCAGCTACGACACCTGGGCGCGGACGCTGGCCGCCGGCGACTGGTGGGGCACCGAGGTCTTCTATCAGGCGCCCCTCTATCCCTACGTGCTTGGCCTGGTCTACGCCGTGTTCGGCGCGGACCCGATGCATGCGCGTCTCGTGCAGGCGCTGCTGGGGGCCGGATCGTCCGTCATGCTTGGCACGGCCGTGCGCTGGCTGATTGGTCCGAGGGCCGGGCTGGTGGCCGGCCTCCTGCTGGCCCTCTATGCGCCGGGGATCTTTCTCGACAGCCTCCTGCAGAAGTCGGCCGTCGATATGGCCTGCGTCACGCTCATCATGCTGGCGGTCGCCGCGCTGGTCACGCGACGGTCGGGCGCGTTGGCCTGGTGGGGCCTGCTGGGGCTGGCCGCCGGGGCACTGGCCCTCACCCGCGAAAACGCCCTCGTCTGGATCGCTGTGCTGGCCGCCTGGGCGTTCGTCGGGGCCGAGGCCCGGGCGAGTGGTCGTCTCCGCGTCGTCTCCGTCTATCTGGCCGGCGTGTTGCTGCTGCTGGGCCCGGTGGCGTATCGCAACTACCTGGTCGGCGGCGAGTGGTTCGTGACGACGGCGCAGTTCGGACCGAATTTCTACATCGGGAATCACGCCGGGGCCGATGGGTCGTATGTGTCGCTGCGCCCGGGGCGGGGCTCGCCCGAGTTCGAACGCCGGGACGCCACGGATCTGGCGCAGCAGGCTCGGGGGCGCACGCTGTCCCCTGCCGAGGTGTCGGCCTACTGGCGCGACGAGGCGCTGGAGTTCATCGTCGGTGAGCCCGCGGCCTGGGTCGCACTGATGGGCCGGAAGGCCCTGCTGCTGATGAATGCCCGGGAGGCCGTTGATACCGAGGCACAGGAATCGTACGCCGAGTGGTCGTGGCCCCTGCGGATGCTGGGCCCCGTGATGCATCCCGGCGTGCTGCTGCCTCTGGCAGCGGTGGGCGCCTGGGGGCTATGGCCCACTCGTCGGCGGTTCCACGTGCTGGCACTGCTGGGCGCGACGCTGGCGGGTGCGACGCTGGCGTTCTACGTGCTCGCCCGCTACCGCTATCCGCTGGTGCCCTTCCTGATCGTGCCGGCCGCTGCGGCTCTCGCTGATTTGGCACGGCTGAGGAACCGGCGGTCGAACGCCAGGGGCCAGGCGGTTGCCGTGGGTGCCGCGGCCCTGCTCCTGGCCCTGCTGGCGCACTGGCCGCTCCTGCCCCCTGACCGCAGCCGGGCTATCACCGAGAACAACCTCGGGGCCGCCCTCCACGAACTCGGGCGCGATGCCGAGGCCGCCACTCGGCTGAGGCGCGCCATCGCCATCCGGTCCGACTACGTGCCGGCCTACGGCAATCTTGGGGTTTCGCTGCGAGCCCTGGGTGAGGGTGACGCTGCGATTGAGGTCTATCGCCAGGGCCTGGCGCTGGCTCCGGACGATGGGGACCTGCACTACAACCTGGCCAATGCGCTGCTGGCGCGGGGACGGACTGAGGAAGCGGCGGGGCATCTGCGTGCGGCCGCTCGGGGGCAGGCAGACTCGGCCGGCGTCCACAATAACCTTGGCCTGGCCCTCTACACGCAGGGCCGCCTGGCCGAGGCTGTACGCGAGTTTGAACTGGCCGTCGCCCTTGACCCCGCATCGGCACGGGCGCACCTGAATCTTGGCAAGGTGCTGGCCGACCTCGGGCGCGGGGCCGAGGCCCTGGGGTATCTGCGCACGGCGGTGACGCTGGCCCCGGGCGATGCTGACGGACAGTACGACCTGGGCGTCTTCCTCCTCGAGCAGGGGCAGTATGCCGAGGCGGTCCGGGCCCTGTCGGCGGCGATTGCCGCCCGCCCCGGCTACGCCGAGGCCCACAACAATCTGGGCATCGCCCTGGCGTCGTCCGGCAAGCTGCCTGAGGCGATGGCCCAGTTCGAACAGGCCCTGCGCCTTGACCCCGACCTTACCGACGCACGCGCCAACTTGGCCTTGGCGAAAAACGTCAGTCACTGATCATTGATTGCGCACGCTGACAATCTGTGATATTCCCTCCGCTAGCTTCCGGCAGCCACACGCCGGGGCGCAGTCCGGGTGCGGTCTGTGCACCCTCGTATCGGCGCAAGACCATGTCTTTTTGTGGTTTCCGGGAGGAGAGTCACATGCCAAGACGACGGTGGGCGTATCTGTTCGGGGTGTTGTGGATGCTTGGGGGGGCGGGCACGGCCTGGGCCCAGTCGTCGTTCACGGGCACAGTCAGGGACACCAGCGGGGCGGTGCTTCCCGGGGTGACGGTGGAAGCAGCCAGCCCGGTCCTCATCGAGGGCAGCCGATCGGATGTGACCGACGGCAATGGCCAGTACCGCATCGTCGACCTGCGGCCGGGCACCTACACGGTGACGTTCACGCTGGCCGGCTTCAAGCAGGTGCGGCAGGAGAAGGTCGAGCTGCGCATCGACTTCAATGCGACGCTGAATGCGAACCTCGAAGTCGGCGGCCTGGAAGAGTCGATTACGGTTACAGGCGCGTCGCCCACCGTCGACGTCTCGAGCAATGCCAAGGTCGAGGTCATCACGCAGGAAGTGCTTGACCAGGTGCCGACGGGACGCAACATCCAGGCCCTGGCGCAGCTGGTGAGCGGCGTGTCGCTCAATGTGCCCGATGTGGGCGGCTCGCGCGGCATGCAGCAGACCTACATGTCGACCCGCGGCCTCACCTCGGCGAACAACATCGTCACCGTGGATGGCCTGATGGTGAACGGCCTCGATGGCGACGGCGCGGTGCAGCAGTACTTCAATCAGGCGATGATGGAGGAAATGTCGTATCAGACCAGCGGCGCTGGGGCTGATGTGTCGCCGGGCGGCGTCCGCATGAACATCGTGCCGAAGGACGGCGGCAACCAGTTCTCTGGCACGTTCTTCGGAGCGTGGACCGACAAGGCGTTCCAGGGCAACAACCTGACCGATGCCATCAAGGCGCGTGGTCTGCGTAACGGGCCCGGCGTCGACAAGATTTATGACTTCAATCTGGCCGTCGGTGGCCCGATCAAGCGCGACAAGGTCTGGTTCTTCGCGTCCGGTCGTATGTGGGGGGTGTTTGCCCCCGTGGCGGACACCTTCGTGGCGCCGCAGGGAATTGCCTACAGGAACGCTGTGGCGGGCTGCCGCAGCGGGGCGCTGCAGTGCGAGACCGGCATTGACGACCAGAGCATCGAAAGCGCGATGCTTCGATTCACCTGGCAGATTTCGCCGAAGCACCGGATTGCCACGTATTACGACGAAATCAACAAGTATCGCGGCCACGGTATGAACGCCGGTGACGACCCGAACACCTCGTCGCAGATCTGGACGTCGCCCATCTACAACTCGTCGGCGACCAAATACACGGGCACCATCAGCAGCAAGCTGCTGGTCGAGGCGGGCTTCTCGTTCAACTACGAGCAGTACGTCATCACCAACCAGCCGGGCGTCAACAAGACGCCGTTTTCGCCCGAGTGGTATGCCAACGCCAGCCGTCGCGATCAGAACTTTGCCGCGCTCACCAACGGGCTGGCCAACTGGGGCGGCCGCTATCCCGATCGCTACAACGCGATGACCGCGCTCAGCTACGTCACGGGCTCGCACAACCTCAAGGGCGGGGTGCAGTTCAACTGGGGCCCGTACGAGAACACGCGCGAGACCAACGCCGACCTGCAGCAGGTGTATGCCGGTACGACGACGCCGTTCACCAATCCGATTTCCGTGACCGTCTACAACACGCCGCTGCGCTATCTCGAGCGACTGAAGGGTGACCTCGGCATCTACGTGCAGGATTCATGGTCACTGAACCGCCTGACGATCAACACCGGACTTCGCTGGGAGTATCTGGCCCATGAGGTGGCCCCGCAGAAGTCGGGCAATGGCCGTTTCGTGCCGGTCCGCGAGTTCGCCGCGATTCCCATGCCGACCTGGAAAGATTTCGCTCCCCGCTTCGGCATCGTCTACGACGTTTTCGGCAACGGGAAGACGGCACTCAAGGCCGGGTTCAACCGCTATAACGAATCGCGCACGACGCAGTTCGCCACCAAGTACAACCCGCTGGCACTGACCTCGGCCAGCCTGCCGTGGACGGACGTCAATGGCGACGATATCGCGCAGGGAGAGCTGGGATGCACCTACCTCCAGGCCGGCTGCGAAATCAACTTTGCCAACCTGCCAGCCAACTTCGGCAAGCGCCAGCTGGCCACGGTCGATCCGAACTTCCAGCGCACCTACAACCTCGAGACCACAGTGAGCCTGCAGCAGGAAGTGCTGCCGCGGGTGTCGATGGCGGCCACCTACTATCGCCGTCAGTTCTACGACCTGCCGGTGACTGACAACCTGCTGCGCACGTTCGCCGATTACCGATCGGTCGATGTCGTCAGCCCCCTCGACGGTTCTGTGTTCAAGGCCTACACGGTGAACACGGCGGCGCAGCTGGCGCAAGTGAACGACTTCGATACCAATGCTCGTGGCGAGAACAGCCGCCGTCAGGTGTATCAGGGCGCCGACCTCACCTACAACGCTCGTCTGCCTGGCGGGGGCACGCTGTTCGGCGGTGTCACCATGGAGCGCACGCTGCGGAATACGTGCGACGAGCCGGATGACCCGAACAACCTGCGATTCTGTGACGACTGGCAGAACAACCTGCCCTGGCTGGTGCAGTTCAAGAGCGCCGGCACCTACCCGCTGCCGGGCGGCATCCAGGCCAGCCTGTCGTTCCAGAGCATCAACGGGCGTCCCATCGGCGGGTTCACCACGGCGCGCAACAAGATCGCGGGCCCCGGATACGGTGACGTGGGTACGCCCCTCGCGACCCAGTGGCTGATCACGCGCACCACACGCTACGCCGCCAACTGCACCGGGCCCTGCCGGCCGGGTGAACTGGTGATTCCCAACCTGACCGAGGCGTCGCTGACGCTGCCTCTGAAGCCGGGCGGCACCGAGCTGTTCGATCGCATCAACCAGCTTGATCTCTCTCTCGGCAAGTGGTTCAACTTCGGCCGTCGTCGCCTGCAGGTGCAGGTCGACGTGTTCAACATCACCAATGCGAATCCAGTGCTCGGCTTCCGATCGGTCAATTTCGACACGGCGGCGTACCAGCAGGTCAGTTCCATCCTCAATCCCCGGGTGATGCGGCTCGGTCTGCAGTTCCGGTTCTAGTCATCACGGACGGGCGGTGTCCGGCCAGATGGCCGGATGCCGCCGCGGCGTCGGCCGGGTACGGTAATCTCGTGCCCGGCCGTGTCTGTTCTCGTCCGCCTCCGCGACGTGGTGCCCTACGCCCTCGGGTTTCTGCTCCCACCGCTGCAGGTGTGGGCTGCTGGGGCCGGCGGGGCCGCGGCCTGGCTTCCCCTCGCAGCCCTCTTCGCAGGCGTGGCGCTGCTTGACACGCTGACTCCGCCGCATCCTGCCGCCTTCAGCCGAGACGAGGCCATTGCCCTTGACGGCCGCCCCGAATTCCGGCTGCTCACCTGGGGCTGGGTGCCCGTGCACATCGGCCTGCTGGTCTGGGCGCTGCAGGCCGCGCAGGGCCTGACCGGCGCCGAGTGGCTGGCGCTGGCCGTCGGCACGGGGGCGATCGGCGGCGCCATCGGCATCACCTACGCGCACGAACTGGTGCATCGGGCCTCGAGAGGGGAGCGTGCCCTGGGGGATGTGCTGCTGGCCCTTGTCAGCTATCCGCACTTCGGGTTGACGCATGTGCACGGGCACCACCGGCATGTGGCGACGCCGCATGATCCGGCGACTGCAAGGCTGGGTGAGGGGCTGTATCCATTCCTCGTGCGGTCAATGCTCGGCGGTGTGCGTGAGGCCCTCGCGATCGAAGCGGCACGGCTGTCGCGTGCGGGGCGTTCGCCCTGGCACCCGTCGAATCGCTGCTGGCGCTACGGCGCGACCATGATCGCGGTCTACGGGGCCGGCGCGTGGCTGACCGGATGGAATGGCGTTGGCTTTCTCGCCCTGCAGAGCCTGATGGCGGTGCTGATGCTCGAAACGATCAACTACGTCGAACACTACGGCCTGCGGCGGCGCGAACTCAGCCCGGGCCGCTACGAGCCGGTGGCCGCGCGGCACTCGTGGGATTCGAGTCACCGGGTCAGCAACTGGCTGCTGATCAACCTGGCGCGGCACGCGCAGCACCACCTGGTGGCCAGCCGTCGCTACCAGGCACTTGGCACGCAGCGCGCGGCGCCGCAGCTGCCGGCCGGCTACGGCACCATGCTGCTGCTGGCCACGGTGCCTCCGCTCTGGAGGCGCGTGATGGATCCGCGGGTGGCGGCGTGGGCCGCGGCCACGGACGGGGAGATCGCATGAGGAACAGACGGCCATTCACGTTCGGAGCAAGCCCGGTGCGGCTGGGCTTGCCGCTGGTGCTGCTGGCGCTGGCGATACTCGGAATCCGAGGCGCGGCCCAGTCGAAGACGCCGTTCGGCATTCCGGCCGGCGATGTGGTGCAGCCGGGGAAGGGCATCGAGGCCGAGCCCGGGTCGCGGGCGCAGGGCTGGCTCGCGCAGGGGCGGTCGGAGGTGCTGGCCCGGCATGGCATGGTCACCACGAGTGACCCGCTGGCGTCGCAGGCAGGCCTCGACATCCTGAAGCAGGGTGGCAACGCCGTCGACGCTGCCGTGGCCGCCGCTGCCGTGCTCGACGTGACGTCGCAGAACGACACCGGCATCGGGGGAGACCTCTTCGCACTGGTGTGGAACGCCCGCGAGCGAAAGCTGTATGCCCTCAACGCCGCCGGCCGCGCGCCGGCGGGTTGGACGCCATCCTTCTTCCGCGAGCGGCTGAAGGTGACGCGCATGCCCGGGCGCGGCGTGAACGCCGCGACCGTGCCCGGGGCGATCGCCGGGTATGACGCGCTGCTGACGCGCCTTGGCACGATGACCTTCCGCGAGACATTCGAGCGCGCCGCCCGCATTGCCGAGGAAGGTTGGGGCCTGGCCGAGCGGCGCCACGAAGATCTGCTCGGGGCCGCGGCGGCGCTGCGCGACGATCCTGATTCGCGCGCGATCTTCCTGCAGGATGGGCAGGTGCCCCCTCTCTACAGTGTGATCAGGAATCCGAATCTGGCGCGCGCACTGCACCTGCTGCAGGCCGAGGGGCTCTCGGCGTTCTATCGCGGGGCCATCGGCCAGGCGCTGGTGCGCAAGGTGCAGGGTGACGGCGGCGTGATGACGATGGACGACCTGGCGCAGTATCAGCCGGCATGGGTCGATCCGATCGCCACGACGTATCACGGCTATACGGTGCATCAGCTTCCGCCGCCCGGCCAGGGCTTTGCGGCCCTGACCATGCTGAACATCCTCGAAGTGTGTGCCCCCCGGTTCGGCGTGAACCTGTCGCAGCTGGGGCCGGTCAATCCGGCTACCTGGCACCTGCTGGTCGAAGCCAAGAAGCTCGCCTACGCCGACCTGCTGGCGGTGAATGGAGACCCGGGCTTCACCGACGTGCCTGTGGCCCGACTGATCTCGAAGGACTATGCCGCCTCGCGCTGCGGACGCATGTCCATGGGGAAGGCCGGCGGGGTGGATGTGGCGGGAGGCATGGACGGCGGCACCGTCTACCTGGCGGCGGCTGATCGCTGGGGCAACATGGTGTCGCTCGTGCACAGCGTGTTCAGCGAATACGGCAGCCGCGCGTCGGTGGAACCCTTCGGCTTCGTGCTGCACAACCGCGGGTCGGCGTTTTCGCTGGTCGAGGGGCACCCGAACCTGGTGGCGCCGCGCAAGCAGCCGTTCCATTCGATCATGGCGGGCTTTGTGACGCAGAACGGCGAGCCATTGATGGCGTTTGGCAACATGGGCGGCAGCGTGCAGCCCGAGACGCATGCGCAGCACATCGTGAACATGGTCGACCACGGGATGCACGTGCAGATGACCACCGACGCCGCGCGCTTCACGCACAATCAGAACAGCAACGTCCTGTCCCTCGAGGCCCGCCTCTTCGCGCGCGTGGGCGCCGCGCTGCAGGCCCGTGGGCATACGGTGCGCAGCGTCGATGGCGGGGCGGTCGGCGGCTATCAGGGCATCCTGTTCACGCGCGACCCGCGGCTGCCGGCGCCCGTCTGGGATCGGCGCAGCGTGACCGACGACCTGCCGGTGAATGGCGTGTATCGCGCCGGGTCTGATCATCGGAAGGATGGTCAGGCGGCGGGATGGTAGCCGCGTGCTGATGCGCCAGCCACGCGCGGTGGCCCTGGCCCTGATGGCGGGGTCGCTGGCAGGCGCCCTCGTAGCGCCGGCTGCGCGCATCCAGGCGCGGGCACCGGTGACACTATCGGTGGTGGGCACCAGCGATCTGCACGGCGTGCTGTGGTCCGTTGACGGGCGCGGCGGCCTCGATGTGTTCGGGGGCTATGTGCGCAACCTGCGTGCGGCACGCGCCCGGGATGGGGGCGCGGTCGTCCTGCTCGATGCCGGCGATACGTTTCAGGGCGGCGTCGAGTCAGGCCTCAGCGAAGGGGCACTCGTCGTCGATGCATACCACGCCCTGGGCTACACCGCGCTGGCCGTGGGCAACCACGACTTCGACTTCGGTCCGGCAGACCGCCCTGGGGCGAGGCACGACCCGCGCGACGACCCGCGCGGGGCCCTGAAGGCGCGCGCCGCGCAGGCACGCTTTCCCTTCCTCGCCGCCAACCTTATCGACGAGGCGACCGGGCGTGCCGTCGAGTGGCCGAACGTCCAGCCGTCAGTGCTCATTGACACTGCGGGTGTGAAGGTCGGCATTGTCGGGATGATGACCGCGGGTGCCCTGCGGGCCACGCTGCCGCTCAATGTGCGCGGGCTCCGGGTGGCCTCCCTCGGCGAGACCGTGCTGCGCGAGTCGCGCGCATTGCGGGCGCGCGGTGCGACGGTCGTGCTGCTGGCCACGCATGCGGGCGGGTGGTGCGAGCAGTTCGCGAACCCCCACGACCTGTCGTCGTGCGACGCCACATCGGAGATCTTCGAACTGGTCGCGGGGCTACCACCGGGCACGCTCGACGCGGTGGTGGCGGGGCACACCCATGCCGGGCTCGCGCATATCCTGGCCGGGGTGCCGATCATCCAGTCGTATTCAGGGGGCCGGGCCTTCGGCCGCGTCGACCTGCAGGTCGAGCCTTCGACGGGACGTGTCCAGTCAGTGCGACCCTTCGCGCCGCAGGCCATCTGCCTGACGCACGGTGAGACGGCCACGTCGTGCGGTGTCCCCGGTGACGGACAGGCCGCATCGGTTACCTATGAGGGGCGTCCCGTGTCGACTGATTCCGCCGTGACCGAGGCGATGACGCAGACGCTGCAGCGCGTACGGCAGCTGCAGGCGACTGGCCTGGGGGCCACCCTCGAGGGGCCGCTGTATCGCAGCGGGGCCTGGGAGTCTCCCCTCGGCAGCCTCTATGCCGATGCCCTTCGCGAGCGGCTCGGGGCCGACGTGGCGCTGCACGCGAACGGCCTCGGGGGCCTGCGGGCCGATCTTCCCGCCGGACCCCTGACGTTCGGGGCACTCTACGCGACGTTTCCCTTCGACAATCGGGTCGGTACGGTGCGGGTGACACCGGCCGTGCTCGAGGACATCCTGGCGTCCGCGCTTCGGCGTGGCCGACGAGGGGCGCTGGCGATCTCCGGCGCGACGCTCGACGTGCGTTGTGATGCGACCGGCATGCGGGTGCAGGCGCGGCGGCCCGACGGATCGGCGTTTCCGCCGGGGCAGCCCCTGACCGTGGTTGGCATCGACTCGTGGCTGTCGGGGCCGCTCTTTGCGGTGACGCGCGACGCCGGGCACGAGGTGGTCAGCGGCCTGGCGCCGACGGTCCGTGAAGTGGTCGAGGACTGGCTGCGCGGACGGGGCCCCATTGCCGCCGACCGCTACCGCGTCGACACGCACGCCCGGCTGCGTCTCGACACCCCGCTCGAGGCGTGCACCGGGCCCTGATCTCCTCAGAACCGACGGCTACGGGGCCGCCTCGACGGCCCGCACGTTGTCGTCGGTGTTGCGGTCGATGCGCTTGTTGTAGGGGTCGACCCCGGCAAACGCCGGCCGGGCCGCGCTGCGCAGCACGATCTGCTGTGCGCCATCGCGCAGGGGGCGGCGTTCGAACGACAGCACGTGCTCGCTGCGAAAGCCTCGCGTGCCCGGTTCGGTGGTGAAGAGACCCACCTCGAATGTCTCGTCGAGCGTCGCCGGTGTTTCCTGCCCGAGGCCATCGGCATAGCGCTTGGCGGCCTCCACATCGATGGTGGTTTCCCAGGCGCCGCCCTCCACCTGTCGCGTGCGGGCGAGGCGCGCCGAAACGTCGTAGACGGTGATGCGTTCCAGCTGGTCGCGGATGATGGCGTCGTGCGCCGGCCCGGCCTCCTCGCGAAGCAGCCTGACGAAGTCGCTGGGATTCGGATAGGGCGCCGCCTTGAATGCATAGGAGGCCAGCAGACGCTGCAGCGCCCGGTCGACCACCGCGGCCCCCAGCTCTTCCTTGAGCAGGTACATCGCGATGCCGCCCTTCTGATAGTGGATGTAGCTCTGGTTTTCGACACGCACCAGCGGCAGCTCCTCGAGCCGCTCGCTGCCGCGCGCACGCAGGTAGCGGTCCATCTCGAGCTTGAGGAACTTCCGGATCTGCGCAGGGCCATACACCTGCTCCATCACCCGCAGCGCCGAGTACTGCGCCAGCGACTCGATGAGGAATGTGGCACCCTGCTGATTGGCCGACACGAGCTGGTGACCCCACCACTGGTGCGCCACCTCATGTGCCGTCACGTACGTGACGCCGTCGATGTCGTCCTCTGACTTCCGGTGCTGGATGAAGCCGATGCTCTCCGAGTACGGGACGGTGTTGGCAAACGACTGCGCAAAGCTGGCGTAGGCCGGGAACTCGAGGATGCGCAGCTGCCGGAACTGAAACGGGCTGAAGGACGTGCTGAAGAGCTCGAGCGACGTCTTCATCGCAGCCAGCATCGTCTGGACGTTTGACCCGTGCGGCGGGTGGTAGTACACCGCCAGATCGACGTCGCGCCAGCGATCACGCGCGACCGCGTAGCGGGCCGACTGGATTGAGAAGAAGTGCTGGATGGGCGCATCGGTGCGGTAGCGCACCATCCGCCGGCCGTCCCTGACGTCCTCCGATTCCAGGTAGCCCGGGGCGATGGCCTGTTGGTCGGCATCGGTGGTCACCGTGATGTCCGCCTGCACCCAGTCGCTGTCCTGCCTCAGCACCTGCGCATCGCGTGCGGCGTCGTCTTCGAGTGGACGCGGACGCGATTCGGGAGGCAGCCCGCGCTTGCGGCGCTCGTTGCGGTCCTGCAGATACATCGAGCGGTCGACGCCAATGGCCGGTGTGAGTTCGCTGTTGTTAAGGAACGTGCCGTTGCCCACCAGGCGTGTGTCGTTGCCGCGATGCCGGAAGCCGGGCTGCTGGCGGACCAGGTCGAACGACACCGTGGTGCTGCCTCCGGGCGGCAGCGGCGTGTCAAAGCGGAAGCGGCGGTGCGCAAACTCAGGCCAGGTGTGATCGAGGCGCGCTCCGGGCACCTCGAGACTGGTGACGTCGAGATCATCCGGCAGCTGTACATGGAGGTCGGTGATGGGGCCCGCCGTCCGGTTGACCAGCACATAGTGGCCACGGATGGCCGCGCGCTGCTCGGCCGGGAACAGGTCGACGTGCAGGGTGACATCGGTGATGCGGGGCTGCGGCAGCGTCTCGAAGGGGCCCAGCGTGCGTTCGAAGGCGGCCTGGAGATCGCGTTCCGCTTCGGCGGTGCGATAGGTGTTCAGGACATTGGTGTTGTAAACCACCCAGGCGCCGAGGCCGATCATCGCCGCGAGGCCGGTGGCGACCAGCACGCCGGACGGACCGGTCAGCCGCGTGCGCAGCCGCGCGAGGCGCTCCCGAAGTGAGATGACGGTGCCGCGACGCCACAGTACCGTCGAGAGCGTGGCCAGCACGAGGGCGCACGCCGACCAGAAGGCGCGGAACCAGGCCGCATGCGCCGCATACACACCCTGACCGTTCATATCCGACAGCGGCTCGGGCGTCGACGCGCCATACACGAAGAGCGGATGTTCCAAGCCGAGGGCCTGAAGCGCCGACTGCGAAATGATGACGGCCATCATCACCATCCAGCCCATCGGTTTGGTGGGTACCAGCGACTGGACGAAGACGGCAAGGACGGCATACTGCGTGACGTCGATGGTCCACGGCACGAAGTACCAGAGCAGGTAGTGGCTGATCTCGAGGGTGGTGTAGCCCTTGACGAGCTGAATGCCCATCGCCACCAGCGCACTGCCCGCCAGCGTCGAGGCCAGCACCAGGGTGATGGCCAGCATCTTCGGGACAGCAAAGGCCCAGTCTGGTGCCGGCGTGGCATCGAGAATCTCGTGCAGGCGGCGCTCGCGGCTGCTCCAGACCAGTTCGCCGGCGTAATACATTGCGATGAGGAGGGGGATGATCGCGAACGCACCAGACAGCGTCTGAATCATCAGGCGCGTCACCGGCAGCGTCGCCGCCTCATACATTTCGTCGGCGAACCAGAGGGCCGACCCGGCGTTGAGGCAGCCGACCAGAACCAGGACCACATAGCCCGGGTGACGGAAGGCGGCGGCCATGTCGTGTCGCACCAGTGCCCACAGCGCGGCCCTGCCGCTGCCGACCGCCGAGGGTGGCGACAGCGTCGTGTCAGCCGGAGGCATCGGCGCAGGGGTGGCGGGGGGAGCCTGTGGACGCGCCGCACGGCGCCAGAGACGCCAGGGGCGCTGCTCGAGGCGATACAGTCGCACCGACAGCGCGAGCAGGCCGAGGGCCGCGCTGGTCCAGACGACCCGGTTCCACAGGAGCGGACCTTCCAGCGGCGGCATGCGGCTGTTGAGTTCGAGGGCCGTCCAGTACTTCGTGCCGATGGCCAGGGCTGCAATGCCGAACGGGTCGACCAGCATCACCGTGGACTCGAAGCGGGGCTGCGACAGTAGACCCATCGCCACGAGGTAGCCCACAATGAGCACCACGACGGCGACATAGGTCTGGGCCATCGAGCGCGTCAGCAGCGCCACCCCGAACAGTACGGCCGAGCTGATGAGCAAGGTGGGCCCGCTCAGCACGAGCCAGGCGTAGAGGTACCAGTCTGCGCGAAATGGCCCGACGGTGTCGGGGTCGAGCCACGGCATGGCCGACCCGACGGCGTTGCCGATGGGCACGCTGGCCATGGCGAGCATGCCGGTCAGCCACGCCCCGAGGAAGCGCCCCAGCAGGTAGTCGCGAACCGGCAGGCGCGTCGTGTGCAGCAGCCCGCCGAAGCGCGCCTCGTCGTCGCGGACGACGGCATTGGCCACGAAGGCGGCAGCCACGAAGAGCCCGAAGAGCTGGAGGATGAGTGTTGACTGCGCGATGACGAACGGCGCGTTGACGTGGACGTTGCCACCGTCGCCACCCAGGCTGATCTGGTCGGAGGCCGCGGCCCCGAACGTGAGGAGGAAGAACAGCAGCGTCGTCACCCAGAAGGCAGGCGACCGCAGCTGATAGCGCAGTTCAAACGCGGCGACGTGGCGCAGCATGACAGGTGTCACGCGGTGCGGCGCAGGCCGCTCAGCGTTGCGAAGTACACATCCTCGAGCCCGGGTGACGCCTGGGCGAAGCCCTCGCCCGGAGATTCGTCGGCCAGCACATGCAGCACAGAGCGTCCGGCCTGCAGCCGCGTGGCAATCACCTGATGCCGGGCGCGCAGGGCGTCAACATCTCCCTTCGCGGCCATCGTGCGCCAGACCTTGCCCCTGAGGCTCTCGACGAGCTGCCCCGGTCCGCCCGTGGCCACAATGCGCCCGCCAGCGAGAATGGCCATCTGAGGGCATAGCTCAGCGACATCCTCGACAATGTGCGTCGACAGAATGACGACGACCTGTTCGCCGATCTCCGAGAGCAGGTTGAGGAAGCGCTGGCGCTCTTCGGGGTCGAGGCCGGCCGTCGGCTCGTCGAGGATCACCAGCCGGGGATTGCCCAGCAGCGCCCGCGCGATGCCGAATCGCTGCCGCACCCCACCGGAGCACCCGGCGACGGCCTTGCCGCGCACGTCCCACAGGTTGACCTGGCGCAGCAAATGCTCGACAACATCGCGGCGATCACCGCGCGAGGCATAGCCCTTGAGCACGGCCAGGTGGGACAGCAGATCCCATGCGGAGACACGAGGGTAGACGCCAAAATCCTGCGGGAGGTAACCCAGCTGGCTGCGCAGGCCTGCGGGGTTGGCCAGCACGTCGAGACCATCGAACGAGAGCTGCCCCGATTGGGGCACCTGGAGGGTGGCAATGCAGCGCATCAGTGTGCTTTTGCCTGCGCCGTTGGGCCCCAGCAGGCCGAACATGCCGGGGGGCAATTCCAGTGAGACGCCGTCGAGGGCGACGGTGCCATTCGGGTACTCGTAGCGGAGGTCTCGGATGCTCAGCATGGCGTTGTTCCTGTGCGTGAGGCGGTCGCGGGTTTCCTGTGCGAGAGACGCAGTTTCTGAGGGAAATGTTCCCAGTCACACCATGGCCACAGGTCACCGACTCGAGACGGGGCCCGGCTGCGCCTCAGCCACCTGCCCGATGAGGACAGGGGCCCCTGCCGCATTCCAGCGCCTTCACGGTAGAGTGGTGCGAGCAGCGGAGACCCCTCATGCAGGAGAGACGACCCATGACACGACGACTCACCTTCACGCTGGCCGGACTGATGGCAGCCGGACTCACGGCGTATGCACAGCAGGCGGGCGGCGAGGCCGACGCGATTGAACGCGCACTTGCGGCGGCGCCGCGCCAGGCCCGCGACGGGGCCATGGTGATTCGCTGGAAGGCCGACTATACCTACGATGTGCTGCGCCCCGGCACCAACCGCGTGGTGTGCTACGACCAGTCGGGCCTGCCCACCGAGCAGCCGTATTCGATTCAGTGCACCAGCGCCGGCAACCTCGAGCGCGTGGCGCAGAACCGCCGGATGGAAGCCGAGCCCGACCGCACGAAGCGGCAGGCCGCCCTCGATGCCGCAGAGAAGGACGGCACGCGCGTCAAGCCCGAGTACGGGTCGGTGTTTTATACGCTGAGCGGCAAGGACGCCACGGCCACGCGCCTGCACATGACCATCGCGGTGCCCGGTGCCACGACGCAGTCGACCGGCCTGCCCGACACGAACAAGCAGGGGGGCGCCTGGATCATGAATGCGGGCACGACGAGCGCCCACATCATGGTGCCCGGCAGCTAGCGCGGCCCGGCAGTTCGAGGGGGTGTGTCGGCGTCGCGGGTGAAGCGGAGGTTCCACACGCGGTCCTGCACGACCGACACACTGCCCACCGATCCATCAGGCGTTCGGTTCACCAGCAGCGTACCCAGACCACCGGCCGAGAACGCATCACGGTACAGCGGTTCCAGAGGGATGCGCGTCTCCGGTGCGCGGTGCAGGGTCAGCTGCCCGCCGTCGAGCGACAGCTGCACGGTGGTGTCGGCCTCGGTCGACCGATACTGCCCGACCAGCGCAGCCAGTTGATCCGGTGTCATCCGCGTCTCGTCGGCGCGGTCGTAGAGGATCCGGTCGTATCGATCAGCGAGCTCGACGGTGTCTGCTCCGGAAAAGCGCCAGTGCTGCCCTGCGACCGTGACGAAGTGCGTCGATGACTGCGGCAGCAGTGCGGCTCCGTGCTCGATGCGCAGAGAGGCGCCGTTGCGCACGAGCCGTACCGCCCGTCCGTCGAGCCGCGACCGATAGAGGCCGGCCCGTGCATCGAGGTCGGCCTCGCGGACGGACACGACGGCGGTCGGAGGTGCGGCCAGTGTCGTGCGCGCCGAGAGAAAGATGTCGGCCGTGCCGTAGGCCCGCGCGGTCGCACCCGCCGAGGTGACATTGCACAGCACGGCGACGGCCATGCGCTGGTCAGGATAGCCTGCCAGGTGCGCCAGATAGCCGGCAGTCGACCCGCTGTGATCGACCTGTCGCACGCCGCGCCGTTCGTCAATCATGAGGCCGAGGCCATAACCGCGGCCCGCAGCACCACTGAAGCTGACCGGCACATGCATGTGACTGACCCAGGCCGCGTGTTCGCGGCCGGGCGCCTGCAAGTGCCGTGTCCATATCAGCAGGTCGTCGACCGTGGTCAGCAGGCCGCCATTGCCGTGGACGGTTTCGAAGGGCATCTCGGTGGCGTAACCGTTCCCTGTGTCTTCGTAGGCCAGCGCACGCCCGCGCACGACGGCGCGATGGTCGTCCCGCCACGAGGTGTGTCGCAGGCCGAGGGGCGCGAAGAGACGGTCGCGCGTGAACTCGGCAAACGACCGTCCCGACACACGCGCCACGAGGATGGCCGCCAGGTTGTAGCCCGTGTTGCTGTACGACCAGTGCGTCCCTGGTGCGAAGTTGGTGGCCGTCTGCCGCGACACAATCTCGAGGACATGCGCATGCGTGTGCACCCGCGTGGTGCGCGGCCACCCGGCGATGCCCGCCAGGCTGCCCCAGTCACGCAGTCCGCTGGTGTGCTGCAGCATCTGGCGGATGGTGACAGGCGGGGTCGTCTCGGGCACTTCGGGCAGATAACGCCTCACCGGGTCGTCAAGTCGCAGGAGGCCGTCGGCCTCGAGCAGCAGCACCGCCGCCGCCGTGAACTGCTTCGAGACCGATCCGGCCTCGAACACGGTGTCGGGCGCGATGGGCACGCCGCGCTCGAGATCGGCCATGCCGTAGCCGCGACGCAGCACGGTGGCCCCGTCGACGCTGACCCCAACGGCGCACCCCGGCGTGTCACTGGAGAACGCCTCGAACTGCCGGTCGACGGCGGCCTCGCTGCTGACGGCTGCCGGGGCCTGCCGGGATCCCTTCAGCACCACCACGGGGAGCACACAGAGACAGGCCAGGATGGCAGCGAGCGTCAATGGGGCATGGCTCAGGCGGATGCGCATGGGAATCTCCTTCAGTGGCCGGCGGCCCGGCGCCGCCGCGCCTCGTCCGCGGTGACCGCCAGCACGATGATGGCGCCGATGATGATCTTCTGGACGAAGGGCGATACCTGCAGCAGATTCCCGCCGTTGGCCAGCACCCCCATGATGAGCGCCCCGATCAGTGTGCCCGCGATGGTACCCTGCCCGCCGGTCAGGCTGCCGCCGCCGATGACGACCGCCGCAATGACGTTCAGCTCGTACGTCTCGCCGGCATTCGGCTGGCCCGTCACGGTACGGGCCACATCAAGGATGGCCGCCACGCCGCAGAGCAGCCCGAGCACGCCGTAGCCGATGAGCCGGGTGCGTCCGACAGACACACCGGCATAGCGCGCCGCCTCGGCGCTGCTGCCCACCGCATAGGTATGCCGCCCGATCGTCGTCTGTGTGAGCAGCAGATGCATCGCCGTTGCTGCGACGGCGACGAGCAGCAGTGGCACGGGCACCACGCCGGCGATCTGCGTCTCGGCCAGCCAGCCCGCTCCCTGCGGAAGGCCCGTGACCGCCGTGCCATCCGCCAGCAGCAGCGCCACGCCGCGATAGATGCCCATGGTGCCCAGGGTCACGATGAATGGGGGAATGCGAAGGCCGACGGTGGCTACCCCGTTCAGGGTCCCGCAGAGCGTTCCCAGGAGCACGGCCACTGCCGCACCGGTGGCGACGGTGCCCTGCGCCATCACCATCGCACCACCGACAGCGGCCACACCCACAATCGATCCCACCGAGAGGTCGACGCCGCCTGCCACCATCACCATCGTCATGCCGACGGCCATGATGGTGATCGCTGCCGTCTGGCGCACGATCGCCGAGAGGTTGGCGGCCGAGAGAAATCGCGGGTCGTGCCCGAGCCACAGCCACTCGACCGTCGGAATCAGCAGGCACAGCACGAGCAGGCTGGCGACCGGCCAGACGCAGACCGTCAAAGGCTTGCGGTGAGGTGACTTCATGCAGTAATTGTCGGTCGATATAAATCAGGCACGAGCCGTCATCTTCGCGATGTACGACGTGATCGTCCCAG
>CAZXTM010000012.1:37167-81163 GCA_964643765.1 uncultured Bifidobacteriaceae bacterium
CCACCGCCCGGTCATGGCTGCGCCCCCGTGCCGAGCGATGCCTCGGCCAGCAGCTGCGGTTCAGAGACGGCATCCGATGCATGCTCGGCGATGATCTGTCCCCGATGCATGACCAGCAAGCGGTCGGTCAGCCCGAGCAGCTCCCGAATGTCGGAGGAGTGCACCAGGACCGATGCCCCTGCCGCTGCCAGTGATCGCAGCAGTCGGTAGATGTCGGCACGCGCGCCGGCATCCACGCCGCGCGTGGGTTCATTCAACAGGAAGACGGAGGCGTCGGTGGCGATCCATCGGGCGATCAGTGCCTTCTGCTGATTCCCTCCGCTGAAGAACGCCATCGGGCGCCCGGGGTCGGCGGGACGGATGTCGCACTGGGCGATGCCCATCGCCGTCAGCGCATCCTCGTGCGCACGCAGGGCGCGGCCCTGTCGGGGCTGCAGCGCCAGCGCCGCCACGCTGATGTTCTCGCGCAGCGGGCGATCGGGCAGCAGCCCCGTGGCCATGCGGTCGTCAGTCAGCAGGGCCAACCTTCGTCCGAGGGAGGCACGAGGCGACAGGCGTGGCAGTGGCCGTCCGTCGATCGACACCGTGCCACTGCGGGCTGTCTGGCTTCCATAGAGGCCTTCCAGCAGATCGCGACAGCCCGCATCCGGCAGGCCCACGAGGCCCACGATGTCACCCCCGGCGACCTGGAACGAGACCGGCCCGATGCGATCGCCGATCCGCAGACCAGCGACGCCCAGCCTCACGTGCCCCGCCCCCGCACCGCGCGGGGGAAACTCGTCAGCGGCCGGGCGACCGACGATGTGCCGCACCATGTCTGCCGATGACAGGCCATCGACGGGTCCCGAGTGCACGATACGGCCATCCCTCAGGATGCTGACGTGAGTCGCTAGACGTGGGACCTCGGCGAGGCGATGGGTCACATACACGATGGCCATGCCGCGCTGCTGGAGCCGGTGCACGAGGGCGAACAGGTCACTGGTCTCCAGGGGACTGAGCGCGGCGGTGGGTTCATCCATCAGCAGCACACGCTGCGCGGCCGCCACCGCCCGTGCGATGTCGACCATCTGTCGTTGCGCCGTCCCGAGTCGATCGACGCGCGCCGCAGGGTCGAGCGGGCAGCCGATCGACTCGAGCACCTGCGCGGCCTCGGCGTGCAGGCGCCGGTGGTCGATCACGGGAAGCCCGGACCAGCGGCGGGGTTCGCGACCGAGGAAGATGTTGGCGGCGACGGACAGGTGACCGGCGAGCGCGGGCTCCTGGTGCATCAGGGCGACGCCTGCACCAAGTGCATCGGCCGGGGAACGGTGGTGTACCCGCTGACCGTCGAGCCGCACCTCTCCCGAGTCGGGACGCACGGCTCCAGCCAGAATCTTCAGCAGCGTCGACTTCCCGGCTCCGTTGCCGCCCAGCAGGGCATGCACATCCCCGGGGCCCGCTGACAGACCGACACCCGACAGCACCACCTGTGGGCCGTAGGCCTTTCCGACCGATCGCACCTCGAGCACTGGAACCGGGGCGGCCATGCGCATCAGGGCGTGCGGAGCAGCCGGCGGATGTCCGGGGTGTCGATCGACTCGCGGGTCAGCAGTGAGACGCCGGTGTCGATGCGTCGGGCCGGTGTGCGGCCGGCGCGCTGGTCGACAATGGTGCGGACGCCGTCGTAGCCCATGCGATACGGGTCCTGCAGCACGAGGGCATCGATGGCCCCGTCTCTCACATCCTGCACAAGGTCGGGTGTGGCGTCGAATCCGACGAGCACCACCTGTCCCTGGCGCTGGCGCTGCCGAATAGCACGCACCGCGCCGACCGTCGAGGTTTCATTCGAGGCGAAGATGCCCCGCACCTCGGGGTGCGCTGTCAGGATGTCTTCGGCCACCGACAGCGACCGCGTGGCGCTGGCGTCGCCGTACAGCCACTGGACGATGGTGACTCCTGGATGCCGCTGCGCGAGCGTTTCGGCAAAGCCCTGCTCGCGTTCGTCGGTCGACACCGAACCCTTCTTGACCCCCAGAATCGCCACCGTGCCCTGGCCGTTGAGCCGTGCCGCCATCCGCTCGGCCGCCATGACGCCACCCGCCCGATTATCGGTGGCGACGTACGAGAGATAGGCCTCGCTCGAGAGCCCCGAGTCGAACACGGTGACGGGAATCTGCTGCCGTGCCGCCCGTTCGACCATCGGTACGAGCGCCTCACCATGCGACGGGGCGAGGACGATGCCGGCCACGCCGCGGATGATGGCGTCCTCCACCATGTTGACCTGCGTGGCCACGTCAGTCTCTGCGGCTGGGCCCTTCCAGTCGATCGTGACGCCGTACTCGGCCCCAGCGGCATCGGCGCCGGCCTTCACGGTCTGCCAGAAGCTGTGCGAGACCCCCTTCGGAATCACCGCGATGACCGGCGTCGACGGGGCGGGCGGGGCCGAGCAGCCTGCCGCAAGCAGCAGGGGAGCCAGAAACCCGATGAGGCGGCGGAGTGGCAGTGGGGCAGGCACGGCGAATGCCGATTCTACCGGGCCTGTGGCCCGTTCGGCTACGCAGGGTTTGGTACGATGCTCGGCCATGTCGACTTCTCTTCCATCTTCGGGCCAGGCCCGGGACCGCCTGTCGGTCGCCTCGTGGCTCGTATCGGCCGGCAGGGACGCGCAGCCCGGGGCCCCGCTCAATGTGCCGATGAGTCCTGCGTCAAACTTCGTGCTCGGCGACGCCCGGGCCTACGCGCGCGACGACGGCACGACGGGCTGGGAGGCACTCGAAGCGGTCGTGGGTGGCCTTGAAGGCGGGCAGGCGCTGGCGTTGGCTTCAGGCATGGCGGCCATCGCGGCGGTCTTCGATCAGGTCGCGGTCGGCTCACTCATCGTCATTCCCGACGACTGCTATCAGGGTGTGACAGGCCTCGCGCGTGCCGGCGAGCAGCGCGGCCGGTGGCGCGTGCGGACGCTGTCGGCCACCGACACACAGGCCTGGGTGGCGGCCTGTCGGGAGGCCGATCTGCTGTGGCTCGAGTCGCCGTCAAATCCGCTGCTGGTGGTAGCCGACCTCGACGTCATCTGCGCGGCCCCGAGGAAGCCTGGCGCCACCGTGGCCGTCGACAACACCTTTGCCACGCCACTCAACCAGCAACCACTGGGAATCGGGGCCGATGTGGTGGTGCATTCGGCGACCAAGAGCCTCGGCGGTCACTCGGACCTGCTGGCCGGACTGGTCGTGGTGCGTGACGACGCACGCCTCGCGGCCCTTCGTCATGTCCGTGAGCTGACGGGCGCCACACCCGGCACACTCGAGGTGTTCCTCGCGCTGCGCGGGCTGAGGACGCTGGCGCTGCGGCTCGAGCGATCGCAGCAGTCGGCACAGGTGCTGGCCGAGCGGCTGTCGGTGCATCCCGCGGTCACCGGTGTGCGGTATCCCGGGCTGTCGGGCCATCCCACGCATGCGGCGGCACGTCGGCAGCTGGCCGGATTCGGGATGGTCATTTCCTTCGACGTGCGTGGAACGGCGGCTGCGGCCGACGCCGTGTGTGCCGGCGTGCGACTGATTCGGCACGCGACGAGCCTCGGTGCCGTGGAATCGACGATGGAGCGCCGCGCCGCAGTACCCGGCCAGGAACACCTGCCGCCGACGCTCCTGCGACTCAGTGTGGGCATCGAGTCGGTCGACGACCTCTGGCGCGATCTCGACGCGGCCTTGCAGCAGTCCCAGGCGGTTGTCCGCTAACGGTCTGCCGAGGCCATGCGGCGCACGGCCTCGGTGATGGCCCGCTCCGAGACATTCGAGAAGCGCAGCAGGAATTCGTGCGCCGGCGCCGACGAGGCGTCGGCATAACACGCGGCGGTGCCGAGCAGAACCACCCCGTGGCGGCGCGCCTGCTCTGCCACGCGGCCCGTGTCGAACCGCACGACGAGGTGAAGCCCGCTCGAGGTGTCGGTCACGGTGGCTCTCGAGCCGAATCGCGCCTGCAGGGCGTGCAGCAGCGCGTCCCTGCGCCGGCGATAGACGCGGCGCATGCGTCGGATGTGCCGTGCCAGGTGCCCGTGTGCGATGAACTCGGCCAGCGCACCCTGTTCGAGATGCGGCGTATGGCGGTCGGTATGCCACTTGGCCTGAAGGAACGGTGTGACGAGTGGGGGTGGCACCACCAGATAGCCGATGCGCAGCGCGGGAAACATCGAGAGCGAAAAGGTGCCGATGTAGATCACGCGCGAGGCATCGCCGAGTCCCTGCAGCGCGGGCAGTGGGCTGCCCTCGTACCGGAACTCGCTGTCATAGTCGTTCTCGATGATCAGGCGGTCGGAGCCCTGGGCCCACTGCAGTAACTCAAGCCGCCGGGTCAGCGACAGGGCCATGCCCAGGGGGTACTGATGTGACGGGGTGACGATGGCCAGCCGGACCCGCGCAGGGAGCCGTGTGACCTGCAGGCCCTCGTCGTCGACCGCGACTGGCAGCACCCGGGCGCCAATCGCCCCGAAGAGTCGCCGGGCTTCCGGGTAGCCCGGATTCTCGAGCGCCACGGCGTCACCCGGGTTGACGAGTACCCGTGCGCAGAGATCGAGCGCCTGCTGCGACCCGGTGACGACGACCACCTGCTCGGCATCGCACCTGACCCCGCGGGCGTACCGGAGGTAGCGGGCGATGGCCTCGCGCAGCGGCGCCAGGCCGCCGATGTCCTCGCGTGACGGTGGACGGCCCAGCGGCCGCCGGCGCATCTGCTGGCGCAGGAGGCGACTCCACTCGGCCAGTGGAAACAGGCGGAGATCGGGCTCTCGGGACGTCAGGTCAATGGCAGCAGGCGCGGCGGCCGTCGGCGGCTGCCAGGCACCCAGTCGGGTGACGTAGTCGGAGACGCGAACCGGGCGCGCGCCTGCCGCCGGCGTGCCGGGGGGGGGCTTCAGCGCCGAGACGTCGGGAAGGCTGTCGGGCACGAAGGTGCCTGCACCACGGCGGCTCTCCAAATAGCCTTCGCTGAGCAGCTGGTCATAGGCGCCCGTGACGGTCGTGCGCGACACACCCAGCAGCACGGCGGCATCACGGGTTGAGGGTACCCGCACACCAGGCGCCAGCCGTCCGTCCGCGATCCGCGACTTCAGTTCGCGGACGAGCTGCCGGTGCAAGGGCTCTGATCGCCGCCGGTCGACCACCAGCGGCACGGCAAAGGTGGACTGGTCATTCGTGCGCAAAGTGGCCCTTTTCATTCCAGCCACAGTCTGCCACGATGCGCGGCATGTCCACCCCCGATCTCTCCGCTCCCTCCCGGCGTGACCTGCTGACGGCGCTGCTGGCCGGCATTGCCGGTGCGTCGCTGACCGACGATGCCGCCGCCCAGGCGCCCGAAGCGGCCGACCCGTCGGTCTACATTCCCAAGGCGCACCTGGTGCAGGACCGGGCGTTCCTGCATGCCTTCATGCGCGAGTTCAGCTTCATCGAGCTCGTCACGACGACGCCGACGCTGCGTGTCACCCACATTCCCTGCGTGCTGGCGCCGTCGCAGGGCCGATACGGTACGATCTTCGCCCACATCTCGGCCCAGAACGATCAGGTCAAGGCGATCCGTGCCGGGGCGCGCGCCCTGGCCGTGTTCCGTGGCCCGCACGGCTACGTGTCGCCGGGCTGGCTGGTCACCGACTTCAGCCGCAAGGGCGTGCCCACCTGGAACTTTGCCGTCGTGCATGCGTCCGGCCGACTGGTGGCGATCGACGAACCCGAGCGCAAGTACGAGCTGCTTGCGACCCTGATTGACCAGTACGAGCAGGGCATCGGCGGCACCGATTATCGCTTCCGCGACCTGCCCAAGGCCGATGTCATGCAGCGCGCCACGGGCATCCAGCCCTTCGAGATCGAAATCGACCAGCTGGAAGGGAAGTTCAAGCTGTTCCAGGAGCGGCCGGAACCCGACAAGGCGGCGGCTCTGCCGAAGCTTGACACGTACCGGGAACGCTCGCTGAAGGCGTATACGGAACACTTCTACACGACGGCACCGAAGTAAGGACGGTGACCCTCGTCGCCGGGGGGGGGCTTAACGTTCCTTACGATTGATATACTTCCGCGCGTGGATTCCCGGTCGGCCCATCGCCGCGCGCTCCTCGCCCTGTCGGTGCTGTTCTTCTTTTCGGGGCTGAGCGCGCTGATCTATCAGGTGCTCTGGCTCCGGATGCTGGGCTGGGTGTTCGGGGTCACGGTCTACGCGGCCAGCGCCGTGTGGGCCACGTTCATGGGTGGACTCGCGGTCGGCAGCATCGTTTCAGGACGAGTGGCCGACCGCATCCGCCAGCCCCTCAAGTGGTTTGCGGCCGCTGAATCACTGATTGCCGTCACGGCGCTCGCCACTCCGCTCATGCTGGCTGCGCTGCAGCAGGCCTACGTGGCGATCTATCCACACCTGCCGCAGTCGCCCGTGATGCTGACGGTGGCCAGGCTCATCATCGGCGTGGCGGTGCTGATTGTGCCGACGGCGCTGATGGGAGCGACCCTGCCGTTCGTGCTGAAAGCGTCGATCTTCCAGCGCGGCTCCCTCGCAGCACAGGTTGGCATCCTCTACGGCAGCAACGCCGCCGGCGCCATCGTCGGCACGGTGGTGTCCGGGCTGGCGCTGATTCCCCAGCTGGGCCTGCAGAAAACTTTCTGGGTGGCCGCGGCGTGCAACGTCGGTGTGGCGCTGGCCGCGCTGGCCCTCAACGCTCGCCTGCAGCAGCTGGGCAGTACCGAGGCGCCGGCGACGCCAGCCGTGGTTGAGCGCACCGATGAGGCTGCGCCGATGCCACCCTCGACGCTGCGCACGATCCTGTGGGTCTTTGCGCTGTCGGGAGCCATTTCCATGGCCATGGAAGTGGTGTGGTTCCGTGTCATCACCATGATCGTGCGGCCCACGGTCTACAGCTTCGCCATGATGCTGGCCACGCTGCTGGCGGGCATTGCGGTGGGCAGCTACGCCATCGCGCCGCTCCTGGCCCGCCGGCTGTCGTGGCTCGGGGTACTGGCCGTGCTCGAGCTGCTGCTGGCGGTGCTGCTGGTGTCGTCGTTCCGTCCGCTGCAGTGGCTGCCGCAGGCGACCGAGGCCCTCGGCTGGATGGCGGCCATCATGCCCGCGTATCTCATTCATCCGCTCGCTGCGAGTGTGCTGACCATCCTGCCGGCTGCCACGGTGATGGGCGTGGCCTTTCCGATCGGACTGCGCCTGTGGACGATCGGCGGCGATCCTGCGCAGGCCGCGACGCGCGTCGGGGTGTTCTACTCGCTCAATGTGGGTGGGTCGATCCTCGGGTCGCTCCTGGCCGGCTTTGTCTTGCTGCCCTGGCTGGGCAGCCGCACGACGCTCATCGTGAGTGCGTCGGTGACGCTGGCCGCAGGCCTTGCGCTGGTGGTCGTGACCGGCTGGGCATCCCGACGCCGGTTGGCGGCCGCGGCGGTCGCGGTGACGGTATTCGGCGTGGCAGCGCAGACGATGCCCGACCCGTATGACGAATTCATCGCGCAGCGGTATCCGCAGATGGATCCGGTGTGGAAGGAAGAGGGCACTGAGGCCACGGTGGGCGTGCACGAGTTCGGCACGCCGCGGCGGCGCATCCGGATGATGACGATCAACGGCAACCACCAGGCGGGCACCGACGGGCCGACGACGATCATCCATCGGCGCATCGGGCACCTGCCGATGCTGGTGCATCCCGACGCGCGGCGTGCCCTGGTGATTGGCATGGGCGGTGGTGCCACGCCCGGCGCGGTCAGCATTCACGACGGGGCCGAGGTCGATGTCGTCGAGCTGGCCGAGGGCGTCGTGCATGCCGCGCCATGGTTCTCGACCATCAACTACGACATCGCCACCCGGCCGAACGTGAACATCCGGGTCGACGATGGGCGCAACTTCCTGCTGCTGACCCTCGAGCGCTTCGATGTGGTGACGGCCGACGTGATTCAGCCGGTGTTTGCCGGCGCCGGCAACATCTACTCGCGCGAATACTTCGAGCTGGTGCGGAACGTCCTCAAGGACGACGGCCTGGCGATGCAGTGGATTCCCGGAACCGAGGCCGAGTTCAAGCTGATTGGGCGCACCTTCATGAGCGTGTTTCCCGAGACGACCGCCTGGGCCGAAGGCAACCTCTTCATCGGCTCGAAGCGGCCCCTGCGGCTGTCGCGCGAGAACTTCGAGGGGCGCGCGTTCTATCCGGGACGTCGCCAGGCCATGGCCGACACCGGCATCGAGTCGTTCGATGCGCTGCTGCAGACGTTTGTGGCGGGCCCCGAGCAGCTGCGGGCCTATCTGGGTGACGGCCCGGTGCTCACCGACGACCGGCCCATGGCCGAGTATTTCCTCAGCCTGCCGCGCGACCGCCAGGCTGACTTCAGCCAGATTCCCCGGGGTGATGTGCGGAAGTTCGTTGTCGACGGGACGGGCGCGGCGGTGACGGCGAGGCGCTGACGGGGAGACGTCGACCGACGCCGTGGGCCTGATGGGCGCCGGCAGGAGTGAGGCGCCAGCTCAGGGCCGTGCCGTCAGCCAGACGGCGATGCCGTAGACGAACGCGAGTGCGGCGCTGTCCCACCCGATGCGGAAGCGCTTGGTGGCGACATGCTGCGTCACGCCGACGAGGAAGATCGCGTATATGAGCAGCACCGCCAGCACCGAAACCAGGTGCTCGGGCGAGACGTGACTCAGCAGGGGACCAGGCCGATAGACGACATCATCCAGCCCGAGGATGAAGAGATGGAAGACGTTGCTGCCGAGCACGTTGCCGATGGCCAGGGCCACGGCACCCATGCGCACGGCGGCGAGCGACACGACGATTTCGGGCAGTGACGTGGTGAGGGCGACGAGCACGCTGCCGATGAGCGCCTGACTCAGCCCAAGGTCATCGGCGATCTGCGCGGCCAGCGTCGGCAGGGCGAGGGCGCCGGCGCCGGCCACCACGAACATCGCCGCGAACACATATTGCCGGACGACGCGGCGCAGTGGAGGGTCGGCCTCGCGGGTGGCAGGTGCCTCCTCAGGGACGCGGCCAGCCTCGGCAGCCAGCGTGACGCGCACCGCCGCCACGTAGCCGCCGATCAGCACGAGTGACGGCAGGCCGACGTGCGCCAGCGATGGGAATCGCGGGGCCTCCAGCAGGCCGAGGCCGGCGATGCTGATGAGCATCGCCCCGAGGGCAATGGCCAGCGTGTGTCCCTGATGTGCCCGGGCAGAGAGCCGCAGCGGCTGCACCGCATCCATCATCGACAGGATGAGCAGGTTGAACATGCAGCTGCCGAGCACGTCTCCCACGGCGATGTCCGGATACTCGCCGCGGACCGTGGCCGCGAATCCCGTGAACAACTCGGGCAGGCTGGTCGTGGCCGCCAGCAGGATGGTGCCGACCCAGGTGCTGCGAAGACCGCTGAGCCTCCCGATGGCGTCGCCGTGGAGGGCCAGGCGCGCACCGCCCGCCACGATGATGCCCGCCGTCAGGAGAAAGAGCATCCAGGTCATGTGCGATGGGCCCTCCAGATGATGCGTGTCAGTCCTTCGGCACCCGCCCAGGATGACAGCGCGGCCACGGCCACCAGGCCCCAGAGGGGCCAGGGCAGGGCGGCATCGCCGAGCAGACGGGACAGCGGCGGAAGCATGCCCGCGGCCAGTTGAAGGGTGATGGCCGACAGCACGGCCGCATGCAGGGCGTGATTCGGCAGCGGATACGTGGCGGTGTGGCGTGCCGGATAGGCGAACAGTACCTGACCGATTGCCATGAAGTGGAACGCCGTGGCACGCGTCTGGGCTGTGTCGAACCCGAGATGCGGCACGAGGCCCAGCAGACCGAGGGCGATCATCGCCTTCAGGGCCCCGGCCGCGAGCACAAACTGCAGCGACGGGCGGTCCAGCAGGGGCGCATCGGTGGGCCGCGGCGGTCGGCGCATGAGGTCAGGCGTACGGTCGAGGGCGAGCGCCAGCGCCGGCAGGCCGTCGGTGACGAGGTTGATCCAGAGAATCTGTGCGGCGGTCAGAGGCAGCAGCAGTCCGCCGGTGTCATCGCGCAGGTTCAGCACAAACGCGAGCACAGCGCCGCTGGCCACCAGCAACACCTCAGACAGGTTGGTCGAGAACAGAAACCGGAGGAACTTCTGGATGTTCTCGTAGATGCCGCGGCCTTCCTCAATCGCGCCGACAATCGTGGCGAAGTTGTCATCGAGCAGGACGAGATCGGCGACTTCACGTGTGACGTCCGACCCGCGGATGCCCATCGCGACACCAACATCCGCTTTCTTCAGGGCCGGGGCGTCATTCACGCCGTCGCCGGTGACGGCCACGATGGCCCCCTGCTGCTGCAGGGCATCGACGATGGCGAGCTTCTGCTCCGGGCGGACGCGTGCAAACACATCGGCGCGTGCCAGCAGCGACGGCAACTGGCCGGTGCCGGCCTCGTCGAGATCGGTTCCGGTGATCGGCGAGCCACGGGCGCAGCCGATTTGCCGGGCCACGGCGGAGGCGGTCGCCGGATGATCCCCGGTCATCATGACGACGCGGATGCCGGCGGCGTGTGCGGCGGCCATCGCGCCTGGCACCTCAGGGCGTGGCGGGTCCCACATCGTGACGAGCCCGAGCCAGGTCAGGCGTGTTTCGTCGGTGTCGGTGCCCATCGCCAGCGCCAGCACGCGCAGCCCCTGCTGCGCCTCGTGGTCGGCGAGGTCTGCCCAGTGGCGGCGGTCCTGCTCGTCGAGCGTCGACCTGGCCAGCAGCACCTCGGGGGCACCCTTCAGATAGCTGCGTCGACCGTCCATGGTCTGCACGCTGGTGCGTGCGAACTTCCAGAGACTGTCGAAGGGACGGGCATCGACGACAGGGGCGGAGGCGCGGATGGCTGCCACGTCGGCGCCTTGCGCGCTGAGATAGCGAAGCAGGCCGAGATCCAGCGGATCGCCGGCGCCGGTGTGCAGGTCGCCGTCGTTGACGAGGGCCATCGCCCGGTGCGCCTCGGTCGTGGACACCGCATGCAGCCCGCGCACATCCATGCGGTTGTCGGTCAGGGTGCCGGTCTTGTCGGTGCAGATCACCGTCACTGAGCCCAGGGCCTCGACGGCCGCGAGCCGCCGAACTACAGCGCGTCGTCGGGCCATGCGTTCGACGCCGAGGGCCAGGGTGACCGTCAGCACGGCGGGCAGGCCCTCCGGCACGGCGGCCACCGCGAGGGCGACGGCAAAGATCACCATGTCCGGGGCCCGGTCCCAGCCTTCGGCAGCAATGCCGGCCACACCCAGCACGACGGCCAGCACCAGGACCGCACGGGCCACCTGGTGTCCCAGGCGGTCGATTCGGCGTTCCAGCGGCGTCGCGGTGGCGGCGATGCCGCCGAGCAGCGTCGCCATCTGTCCCATGCTGCTGGCAGGGCCCGTGCGGGTCACTTCAAGCCAGGCGGTGCCGCGCACCAGCAGGGTGCCGCTCATCGCGGCGTCGCCGGCCGCGCGATCGACGGGGACGGACTCGCCGGTCAGCACCGATTCGTCGAGCATCACGCCCTGGGCGTGTCGCAGTGTGCCGTCGGCAGGAATCCGGTCACCCGCATCCAGGCGGACCCAGTCGCCGGGCACCAGTGCGGCGGCGGCCAGCCGGGTCAACTGGCCATCGCGACTGACCCAGGCCGAGGGTGCGGCCAGGGCGTTGAGGTGATCGAGCGCCCGCTCGGACCGCCGTTCCTGCGCGAGTCCGAGCCAGGCGTTCAGCATGAGGATGGTGGCAATCGCGAGCGCTTCGACTGGCCAGCCGCCATGGTTCTGCGAGAGCCAGACGCCGGTATCAAACAGCATCGCGCCGACCAGCAGCAGCACCAGGGGACTGCGGAACTGCCGCAGCAGGCGCCGCCACCACGGAACCGGTGGTGGTGCCGGCAGTGCATTGGGGCCCACGGTGGCGAGTCGGGCGAGGGCCTCAGCAGAAGAAAGACCGTCCATGGCTACGCACCTGCGTCCGATGATACCGAAGCCACGGACGCCTGTGGCGTCTGACGGGGGTTGGTGTTCGCGCTACACTGGCGCGCATGCGCATGCTCGTCACCCTGCTCACCGCCGTGCTGGCTGCCGTTTCCCTCTCGGCGCAGGCACCTGCGACCACACCGCCCAATCCGGTGCGCGAGGCCTACACCAAGTACGAGCACCTGATTCCGATGCGTGACGGCGTGAAGCTGTTCACCTCTGTCTATGTACCGAAGGACTGCGCGGCGCCGAAGCCCATCGTGATGCAGCGCACGCCGTACTCGGTGGCGCCGTACGGCATCGACAACTACCGCACGAACATCGGACCGTCGGACCACTTCCTGAAAGCCGGCGTGATTGCGGTCTATCAGGATGTGCGCGGCCGCTATCTGTCAGAAGGCCAGTGGGTGGAAGTGCGCCCGCACAACCCGCGGAAGACCGGCACGGCCATCGACGAGAGCACCGATACCTGGGACACGATTGACTGGCTGGTGAAGCACGTGCCCTGCAACAACGGCCGCGTCGGCATGTGGGGCATTTCCTACCCCGGGTTCTATGTGTCGGCCGGCATGATCGACGCGCATCCGGCGCTGAAGGCAGCGTCGCCGCAGGCTCCCGTGACCGACTACTTCATGGGCGACGACTCGTTCCACAACGGCGCCTTCATGCTGGCCGCCAACTTCGGGTTCTATACGAGCTTCCGTCCGCAGCCCGTCCCGACGCGCCCGATGCCCTCCGCACCGTTCGACTACGGTACGCCGAATGGCTACGACTTCTACCTGAAGATGGGGCCGCTGCTGGCCGGGGCGGCGCAGTACGGCGTCGCTGAGAATCCCTACTACCGCATCAACCTCGATCACACCTCGTACGACGCCTTCTGGCAGGCGCGATCGATCTGGAAGCACTTCAAGGGCATTACGCCGGCTGTGCTGACGGTGGGCGGATGGTTTGATGCCGAAGATCTCGCCGGGCCGCTCAAGACCTATCGCACGCTTCGCACCGAGAGTCCGCAGACGCGCAATCACCTGGTGATGGGACCGTGGACCCACGGCAGCTGGGCGCGCGGCGACGGACGCGTGGTGGGCAACCTCGACTTCGGCCAGGAGGCGTCGGCGTGGTATCGCGAGCATGTCGAGTTCCCGTTCTTCATGCGCCACCTGACCGAGGCCGACGGCCCGGCCATCCCGGCGGCCACGATGTTCGAGACGGGCACGAACCGGTGGCGCACGTTCGACGTGTGGCCTCCCCAGGGCACGGCACAGGCGATGTACTTCGGGGCCGCCGGGGCGCTCGCCACGGCGGCGCCGAAGGATGCCGAGGCGTACGACCAGTATCTGAGTGATCCGAACCGGCCGGTGCCCTATGTGGGCCACGTGCAGATGGGCATGCAGCGCGACTACATGACCGAAGATCAGCGCTTTGCGGCCACGCGTCCCGATGTGCTGGTCTACCAGACGCCGCCGCTCGAGGATGACCTCACGGTGCTGGGGCCCATCGGCGTCGATCTGCACGTCTCGACGAGCGGCACGGACTCTGACTTCGTGGTGAAGGTGATCGACGTGTTTCCGTCTGACTATCCGACCCCCGAGTGGAAGGGGCCGCCGCCCGAGCCGGCCAACCGGGTGCGCATGGGCGGCTATCAGCAGCTGGTGCGCGGCGAGCCGTTCCGGGGGAAGTTCCGGAAGAGTTTCGAGACGCCCACGCCGTTTGTGCCGAACCAGCCGGACCGCATCCGGTTCGAGTTGCCGGATGTGGCCCACACGTTTCGCCGCGGGCATCGCGTGATGGTGCAGGTGCAGAGTTCCTGGTTCCCGTTGACCGACCGGAATCCGCAGACCTTCATCGACATTCCGAAGGCGCGGCCTGAAGACTTCGTGACGGCCACGCAGCGCGTGTATCGCAGCGCCGCGCGGCCCTCGTCAATCACGCTGCCGGTGGCGAAATAGGCGCCGCTACTTCCGGCTGGCGGACCACGACCCCGATGCCATGCCGCCGAAGTCGGCGTCGCCACTCATCTCCTTGCCATCGATAGTGCCGGTGTAGGTGATGGTGAGGCCGGTGCCGTTGTAGTTGATGGTGACAACTAGCTTGATGCGGTTGCCGTCGATCGCAATGCTGTCGTAGGCGCGTTCGCCCTGCGGGCTCTTGCCGACGGCCACGAGGATACCGGCTTCCTGACGAATCTCGAGTTGCGTGGTGAAGGTGCCTTCGGGAGAGTTCGTGGTGAAGTCCCACGCCCCGACGGCAGGATGCTGGAGAGCCGCCGTGGCCGTCGTGGACGTCAGTGCCGACAGGGTCGCCGTGAGCAGCAGGGCCGTGATGAGTCGCATGCGGAGCCTCCGGTCTCGTATCTGACGTGGGTTCCGCCCCTGAAGTCAAGCGGCCCGCTGGCGGCGTCACGGGAGCGGGCTGATGGAGGTCCCGGAGACGGCCCCGGGGTGGGTCCCGATGCTGGGCACCCGCCGGGCCGGGGGAACGGCCGGGTCTCACGGCCGCCCGGCGTGTGCGGACATTTCTTTTGCTCGGCTTCTTGACCGGATCGATTAAGCTGACCCGCCATGCTGGTCACGCAAGTGCACTGGTCGTCTGCCGGGGGCTGGTCGCCGAGATCCCCGCAGGCCTCGTGTCCCGGCGCGAATCTGGTACTGGTGTTCGGCAGCCGCGCCCTGCTGACCAGCGGTCCCGTGCTGTTCGACATCGTCCAGGCGTATCCGAACGCGATCGTGGCGGGCTGCTCGACGGCCGGAGAGATCTGCGGGGACCGTGTGCAGGATGACACGGTGGTGGTGACGGCGCTCAAGTGGGACACCAGCTCCAGCGAAGTGGCATCGGTCCGGCTCGACGAAGCGGCCTCCAGCGAGGAGGCCGGCTCACTGCTGGCGTCCCGACTGCCAAGGCACGAAGCCCTGCGGCATGTGCTGGTCTTCTCCGACGGACTACATGTGAACGGCAGCGCGCTTGTGCAGGGACTGACGCGGGGCCTGCCGTCACACCTGGCCATCACGGGTGGCCTGTCGGCCGATGGGCCCAGCTTCGAAGACACCGTGGTCATCGTCGGTGGGCAGGCCCGGAGCCGCGTGATCGTCGCGGTCGGCCTGTATGGGCCTGACCTGCGGATCGGCTACGGGTCGCTGGGCGGGTGGGACGTGTTCGGCCCCGTGCGCCTCATCACACGCTCGCACGGTAACGTCCTTTACGAGCTCGACGGCCAGTCGGCGCTCGCCCTGTACAGGCGCTACCTGGGCGATCAGGCCAGGGACCTGCCGGCATCCGGGCTGCTCTTCCCGCTCCGCGTCCGGGTGCGCGACTCGGACCCGGGTGTGGTGCGCACCATTCTCGGCATCAGCGACGCCGAGGACAGCATGACCTTCGCCGGCGACATTCCCGAGGGGGCCTACGCCCAGCTGATGCGCGCGAACTTCGACCGCCTGGTCGACGGTGCCGTTGGCGCGGCGCGCGTCAGTGCCGCGGCCATTGGCCCGGAGTCTCCGGACTGTGCGCTGCTCATCAGCTGCGTGGGCCGCAAGATGGTGCTCCAGCAGCGGGTGGAAGAGGAAATCGAAGGGGTCCGCGATGTTGTGGGGACCGGCACCGTCCTGGCGGGTTTCTACTCGTATGGCGAAATTTCGCCGTTCACCCCCACGGCGCGCTGCGAACTCCACAACCAGACCATGACGGTCACGACCCTGTCGGAGCGCTGAGTGGAGTCATCGCTGCACAGCCTCCTGCGGCGGCAACTGCGGCGGCATGTGGGAAATCCGGACACGGTGCCGCCAGAGTGGCAGGCTTTCATCGACGCCGTCAACCAGGCCTACCGCCAGTCCGATGTCGACCGGCTGATGATCGAACGGTCGCTGGATCTCAGTTCCGAGGAACTCAGCAGCGCGAACGCGCACATGCGCGAGGCGGTGCAGGCGCTGCAGCAGGCCCACCTGGAACTCGAGTCGCGCGTCGCCGAGCGGACGCACGAGCTGACCGAGGCCAACGAATCGCTGCGGCGCGCCAGCCTCGAACAACGCCGACTGGAAGAGGACCTCCGGCAGGCGCACAAGATGGAGGCGATCGGGCGGCTCGCCGGCGGCATCGCGCACGATTTCAACAACCTGCTGACTGTGATCTTCGGTCAGGCCGAGAGCCTGCTCTACATGGACATGTCCGCTGAGGCGCGCGACGGAGTCCGTGAGATTCAGCAGTCAGCGGAATCGGCGGCCGACCTCACCCGGCAGCTCCTGGCCTTCAGCCGGCGCCAGATGCTGACGCCCAGCGTGCTCGATCTCAACGAGCTGGTGCGCACCACGAGCGTCCTGCTTCGACGTCTGGTAGGCGAGCATATCGAGCTGGTGCTGCACCTGGACGCCGGGGCCGGTCGCGTCTGCGCAGATGCCGGCAAGCTCCAGCACGTGCTGCTGAACCTGGCCGCCAATGCGCGCGATGCGATGCCCAACGGCGGACGCCTGACGGTGGCGACTCGTGCCCGCGTGATGCCGGCCGGGAGCGCGACGCTGGCACCGGGGCCGTACGCTCTCGTCACGGTCACCGACACGGGCGTGGGCATGGCCGCAGATGTAAAGGCGCGCATCTTTGAACCGTTCTTCACGACCAAGGAATCGCCCAACGGCACGGGCCTGGGGCTGGCCACCGCATACGGCATCGTCCGGCAGAGCAATGGCTACCTGGATGTCGAGAGCGAACCCGGCGAGGGCGCGACGTTCCGCATCTGGCTGCCGCAGGCAACGCAGGACGTGCCGGAGCTCACCCCTGTCATGGCCGCACCGCGTCCCCAGGCCAGCGGCACAATTCTGCTGGCGGAGGATCAGGAACCAGTCCGCCGCACACTGAGCCGGTCGCTAGCGCATGTCGGGTTCACGGTGTTCGAAGCCGTGGACGGGGTCACGGCGCTGGCCATGGCGGCGACGCTGCCGCACATCGACCTGCTGCTGACGGATCTCGTGATGCCGAAAATGGGCGGTCGCGCGCTTGCCGAACGATTGGTGGAACTGCGTCCAGACCTCAAGGTGATCTACATGACCGGCTACGCAGACGATGCGGAGGTTGCGCGTGAAATCCGTGATGGTTCGCGCGGGCTGCTGCACAAGCCGTTCAGGGTGGAGACGCTGGTGACCGCCGTCCGCGCGATGCTGCAGGGGACCGCTGCCGACTGACGGGGGACCTGGCACTTCCTGGCACCGCTGCATGGGGGCGCCGCTCTGACCCCTCGTGGAGACGCAGGGCCCGGCCGTTACTGCCGGGCGCGAGGCTGTCTTTCCATGCGGCGAGCGTACGGGCGACTGGCGGACCGCTGAGGTGCCGGGAGCGGGCCAAGCAGGCGATCGACATGCGTTCGCGCGAAGGAGGCGAGGTCACGCGACAGTTCGGGTGTCGAGGTGGTGACCGCATGCAGACAGAGGCCTTCGACGAAGGTCGCCACGGCCAGCCCGGTCAGCTCCGGATCCAGCGCCGGCGCGACCTGGCCCGCCTGTGCCGCCTGGTCGATCAGGCGCGCGTAGAGGGCCCACCAGCGGCGCATGCGCCGCGTCTGGGTTGTGCGCAGGGAGGCGGTGGCCGCCGCATCGCCCAGGTAGCCGGCCAGCAGGCGCCAGACCTGGCGACACTCGGGGTCGAGGGGCAGTAGGGCCTCGACCACGGCGAGGATCTGGGCGCGGCCTGCGGGCCCGGACGCAGCGGCTTCGGCGCGGGCGAAGGCGCGGTCGAAGGCGCGCTCCTTGGCGAGGCGGAGCAGGGCCTGCTTCGACGGGAAGTAATGGGTCAGCACGCCGGTGGTGACGCCGAGGGCAGCGGCAATGGTGCGCAGCGAGGCCTGCTCGCCGCCCTGCGAGGCGATCACGGCAGCAGCCGCGTCGGCCAGGGCCGCACGCCGGGCCCGATGGTCGGTGCGGGGGCGGCTCATCTCGTCCGTCCTGTTTCCATAACTAGTGTTACGATAATCTGCATCATCCGTCCGTCTCGCCGCTGCCGTCCTCGGCGGCCGCCGGCACAGAAGTGACTCATGGCCCTGCCCGCCCGTCCAGCCCACGCCGAACGCCAGTGGACGACGCAACCCGCCGCTACCGCCTGCGTGCAGCGTGCCCTCGCGGCCCGGCTTGCCCGCGTGCCCGGGTGCGCCGCACTGGCGCACCGGCTGCACCAGCAGCTCGGCGTCCGCTTCGTCGACCTGCTCGATTATGTCTCGGTGTTCGATGCCGGCGAGGCGGCGGCCTTCCGGGCGGCCGGCTGGACCGACGACCCGGCACAGCCCGGCGTGCTGCGGAACGGCTCGGGCCTGTTCCCGGCGGTGCTGACCGGGGGCCATCCGCCCGGGCTGGGGTTCACGGTCGAATTCGTCGATGAGTTTCAGGCGGCGCAGCACCTCGACGTGCGGGTCGACGGGGCGCGCCATGCGCCCTTCCGACGGGCGCTGGCCTACACGGCCGATGGCGTCGAGTGCTGGGCGATCGAGCGGCGCGGCCAGACCGGCTTCCTGCCGGACGATCCACCGCCGGCGACGCTGCGCGCGGCACGCCTGCATCTGCAGGCCTTCCGGGCGCGGCGGCGCGTGTTCGATGACATTGGGACTGGCTACAACCACACCGACGCGATGGTGGCGCGTGCCATCGGCGATCTCGGGCCGGACTGGACCTGCTGGCTGTGGCTGCGGGCCGAGCGCGAGTACTGAGAATCACGGAATAATGCCGGCCGTGTGCAGAAAGCGCGGCAGGACGCACACGGCATCGGGTGGGCGAACCAGGACCATCACACCTACGACAGTTCCCGCGAGTGGTTCCACCGCTGCGTCGGCGTGCTCGAGGCGCTGGGCTTCGAGTGCCGCGAGCTGTTCTACGCCGGGCATGCCGCGGGCTGGGGCTCGCAGATCCTCGAGCAGCCGCCCCCGGCAGCGTGGTCTTCGCCGACATCGATCTGGCACCCGAGGAACTCGACATCGACTTTGCGCATCTGCACCTGGCGCCGCTGCCGTTCCTGCGGCGCGCCGGACTCTGGTGCGCCCTGCACGGCGAGTCGATGCTCGAGTCGGGCATCAACCATCTCGAATGCATGTATGACCACCGGCAGATGGCGTCGCAGCTGGGGCAGGCCAGCATCCGGTTCATGGCCCCGTTCTCTGACTTCCCGCACCTCTATCAGGCGCTCACCGAGGGCGAATGGTGGCCGATCGATCCGGCCCGGGTCGACGCGCTCGAACGGGCGGGGCTGATCTCTGCCGAGCAGGCCGAAGATTTCCGCCTGCATGGCGCCATCGGCTCGCACCTCGAGAACCTCGAGCGCAACGACGGGTTCAAGGGCTTCAACCAGCCCGGCATCGACGGGGTGCTGCGCATCATCGACCCGCGGAAGAACCTGGTCGGCGCCTGACTCGGAGCGCGGTGGCGAGGCGCCACGCCGACCTCGACCCGGAGCTGGCCGGACTTTGTGACATTTTCGTGAAGATGTTGTCAGGGGATACGGGTGTCCATTATGCTCTCCGCGCCCGGCTGTCCCGAGTGGCCGGACGTATCCGCACCCATTCAGGCGTGTGACAGGCAGGAGGCACCGGTGAACGAGAACATCGTGCAGCGTCGACGGAAGAACCAGCGGGGCGCGGCCCTGGTTGAATACGCCCTGATTATCGCCGGGGTAGCCCTTGTGGGCGCGGTGGCGATTTCCGTGTTCGGCAACAAGGTCAGCGACATGCTCGCCACCGTGGCGGCCGTGCTGCCCGGAGCCCATCCCGACGACAACGCGCCCGTGGTCACGGGCCGCATCATCGAGACTTCGCCAAACGCGCAGGGCACCGACGCCGGCGGGAACAACCAGCAGGGCATCGGCCTCGACGTCAACAGCATCACGCAGAGCCAGGGCCAGTCGCGCCTCGGCCAGAACATCGGCGGCGACGGGTCGGTCTCTTCGCTGGTACTTGATCCGAATCGTTAACCCGAACGCGCTCCGGTTCAGCCCAGGCTCGGTCCGCGCCGTGTCTCCTGCTTCCGCCCCGGTGGTTCGGCGTCCCGACCCAGGGCGGCGCGGGGCGGCGCTAGTCGAGTTTGCGCTGGTGTCGCTGGTGCTGTACCTGCTGGTGGCCGGGGGGCTCGAGTTCGGCCGCCTGATGTTTGCCGCCAACGCTCTGCAGGATGTGGCCCGACTGGCGGCCCGCGAGTTATCGGTCGCTCCCCTCCGAGCCGATGCCACCTTCGACTATGCCCTCAACTGCCGGCCGGCCGATGATGCCGGATGCCTGGCTGACCTTCGGCTGCGGATCTTCAACCCCGCATGCCTCGTTGTCGACCTCAGTGACCCGGTGGTCTCGGCCGATCTCGATGGGTATTTTGCGGCGATGCCCCTTGTCAACCGTGCCCTCCGTCCGCTCCTCATCAACGAGCCCGACCGCGGCCTGCTTCGCTATCCGGGGGCGCTCATGAGCGACCCGACGGGAGGGGCCTGCGGCGACGCGGCGCCGACCGGCCTCACGGTGGGTATTCCCCTGGTGGTCTCGCGCGACGAAGCGGGCGCCGAGACGATAGAGTGGGTGCCGGTCCTCGAAGAGATTCGTGCGGCCGCCAACCGGAACTGCCCGGCGCGGGGCGCCTTCAGCCTGCTCTATCAGCCCGCGCTCGATGAGTGCGGACCGCTGACCGTCGATCCGGTGGCCACGCGCGGGATTGCCGCCATCCGGGTCAACTATCCATTTCAGGCGGCCATGCTGAGCGGCTATCGCCGTCCGGTCGCGACCCTCGACGATCCGCTGCCCCCGACCATCAACACGCCCGTCGTGGCCAGTGACGATGCCGTGATCGAGCTGAACAGTGCGCCTGGGGCGCCCATCGAGGGCGGCGCGCTGGTGGGCCCCTACGCCGGGCGCTATGGCCTCGGACGGCAGTTGGCGCTGGCGGGTCGCGAACTGCGCCCCTTCAGGCGCGTGGTGTCGGCACAGGCGATGTTTCGCCGGGAGGTGGTGCAGTGAGTCCAGTCGCTCCCCGTCGTTCGGGCGGGTCGCTCGGCCTCGGCAGCGGCCAGGCGCCGCTGCTGGTGCTGGCGGTGCTTCTCATGCTGGCGGCAGTCGCCGTGGTCACCGGTGCGGTGCCCTGGCTCTCGCCGGCGCCGCCTCCGCCGTCCACCGAGGGGCTGGTGGCGGTCCCCACGGTGGGGCGTCGCGTGACGGCGTATACGCGCCTCACACGCGACCATATCTGGGATACGGGCAAGGGCGCGCTGGCCGTTGTTTACCTGCCGCCGAATGCCGTGACGCCCGAGATGCTGACGCGCGTCCAGGATGTCGTGGGACGCGTGCTGTCGCACGACAAGCAGCCCGGATACGTCTTCACCGAGGCCGACTTCCTGCCGCGCGGTTCACGCGAGGGACTGGTGGGAGGGATTCCGCCGGGCAAGCGTGCCATGCGGATTCCGGCAGAGCGCGTGCAGGGACTGCATGGCTTGCAGCTCGGCGACCGCTTCGATCTTGTCGCCACGCTGCCCATCGATGCGGGGCGCAACGGGGCGTCGCCGTCGATGGGCTTCTCGGGTCCGTATGGTCAGCAGATGGCGCTCGAGGCGCGCCTCTCGAACTGGCAGAAGCAGGCCACGGTGCGGGTGCTCGTGCAGAACGGCCTCATCGTGCAGCCGATGGGGCCACGGGTCGAGGACCAGGTCCAGAACTCGCTGACCCAGGGGGCCTCGGTCCGTACCCGTGCCATTCAGGAAGCCGTCATCGCGGTGGCGCCTGAGGAGGTGGCCCACCTGACCGAGGCCATGGTGGTGCAGGCGCTCATCACGGCCGTGCCGCGCTCGGGGCAGCCCGAAGAAGAATCGGTCGATACGCCGGAACTGGAACCCTCCAGCCCTTTCAGCACGGTCGGAGGACCGGCCGAGGACGGGGCGTTCCGGACGGTGGAAACCATCATGGGCCGCACGCGCGAAATGGCCGCGGTGCCGCGACCCTAGGGGCCTGATGTGCTGGTGCAGGTGGCGCTGATCGCGTTCGCGTTGCTGGCGATGCTCGGGCTGGTCATCGATACCGGGCTGCTGCATGTGACCCAGGGGCAGATGCAGACGGCTGCCGATGGTGCCGCCCTGGAGGGGATCCGCAACCGCGATGTGCTGCAGCAGGGAGGCGGGGGAGGACTGCCGGTGCCCAACGCCTTCGCCAATGACTGCCTCCGGCGCACGGTCGCCACGCGCCTGGCGGCGGCACACTTCGACGACACGCTGTATGCGGCTGATGGTGAGCCGGGTGCGCGGTTCGGAGCGGGACCGGTGATCACGCGCACGGCAGGGATGACCACGCTGCATGCGGGCCAGACCATCGCGGCGGCCGACCCGTACGATCCGCGGCTGCAGCTCAATCAGCAGAACGCCGTCTACGGCGACATGGTCAGCGGCCGCTTCACCTACACGCCCGAGCCGACCCCCTCGGAAGACAACGACTACACGCGGACCGATTTTGTGCCCGCCACGGCCGTGCCGGTCGCGCCGCCAACGCTGCCCGATTGTCCCAATCCCGACGACCCGCTGCCGTCGGCCTGGCCGGCGTCGTCGCAGGCCGCGCCCCTGACCGCCGCCGAGCACGAGGCGTTCCTCGTGCGTCTGCGACGCTCGAACGAGCGAGCCGATGTTGAGGGGCAGCTCGAACCCGGCGTGGCGTCGAGCGGTCCTTCACTGCCGCTGCTGTTCGGACACGGCGCTCCCATCCACGGCGATACACCCGACAGTCCGTACTCGATCAGGCGCGACGGCTTCACCGTCAGGGCGACCGCCATTGCCCGCGCCCAGCCGGCCAAGCAGGTCGGCCTGCCTCGCACGGCGGCACCCGCCCAGCCCGGCGTCACGCCCTTTGTGCTGCTCGATACCTTTGCGGCGGTGCCTGCGCCGGCTGCGGGCCTGCCGATCACGCTCGACCCGGTCTCGGGCACCCTCTGCCCGGGCCCCACCTGTGCGGGCCCCCAGGCACCGGCGGTGGCGGGCCGCTTTGTGGCAGCCAGCGTCACGCCGACGCCGGCCTGGCTCACCGTCGCCACCGTCGGGCGCGCGGCGCCGCCCGGGGTCGCGCGGGCGTGCGCGACGGCGCTGCCTCAGGCTGCAGGCTATGCGCCCGTGGTGGCGCAGGTGGCCGGGCTCGGGGCTCGCGTGGTCGGGTTCACGACGACGCAGCTGCTTCGTGACCCGGCACGGCCGGCCGACCCGTGCGCGGGTCTGCTCCTCCGCGCCCCGTCTCGTGTGGCCCCGGCCAATGCTTCGGCACTGGTGCCCTCGGCCTGGGGGTTGCCTGCCGGCACCACCCCCGCGTCGCTGCGCGAGCTGATGGACCGGCATTTTCAGGCGGCAGGGCGCCCGGCCTATCAGCCGGTGCTGGCGCCCGTGCTGGCCCGGTGAGTCTTCCGACATGACGCCTCTCCTGCACGACGACAGTGAACGCGGCCTGCCTGTGCTGGTCGTCAGTCCCGACCCGGCCCTCGAGGAAGAGTTTGTCGGCGCCATGGCCGACGTCTCGATGCACCGCAGCCTGCTGCAGAGTGCCCCGGCCTTCCGCAGCGCCCTTGAGGCCGCGCGCCGACGGACGCCGGCGATCGTGTTCGTCGAGCTCGCCGGGGCCACCGCCGACGTGCTCGACTTCCTGAAGGACCTGCAGGAAGTCAGTTCTTCCGCCGTGGTGGTCGGCGTCATTCCCCAGGAAGTCACCGCCATCGGCCGACTGCCGGGTGCCGACGTCATCTCGCTGATGCGGGCTGGCATCCGCGACTTCGTCAACCGGCCCCTGGCGAGCACCGAACTGCGCGAGGTGCTGGATCGCGTCGTGGTCAGCGCGCGCCCCGAGGCCGTGGCGCGGTATGGCCATGTCGCCGCCTTCCTCGGCAGCAAAGGGGGCGTCGGGCGCTCGGCGCTGGCCGTCAACGTCGCCTGCCGCCTGGCGCAGTGGCATCCCGACGACGTGCTGCTCATCGATGCCTCGCTGCAGTCGGGGGCCTGTGCGCTGATGCTCGACCTGTCCAGCCCCACCACGATTGTCGATGCGGTACGCGAACGCGAACGCCTCGACCGCACGCTGCTGCGCCACCTGGCCCTGCGGCACGACAGCGGCCTCCGGGTGCTGGCGGCCCCGGCCGATCCGCTGGAAGCCGCCGAGGTCGACGACGAGGCGATGATGCGCATCGTGACGATGGCACACCGGTCATTCCGTTACGTGATCGTCGACACAGGGCTCTCGCTCGACAACGTGCTGATGGCCATTCTCGATGCGACCGATTCGGCGTGGGTCGTCACGCAGGGCACGGTGCCGGCGGTGGGCGCCTGCGCGCGGCTGCTGCCGACGCTCGAGGGACTGGGCCTGCCGGCCTCGCGCACACACGTCATCGTGAATGCACCCCAGCCGTCGTTCTTCGGGGAACTCAAGCCGGTCGACGTGGCCGATCGCCTGCAGCGCGAGGTCGATCACGTGGTGCCTTACGATCGCCGCGTTGGCGTGTCGATGAATACGGGCGTCCCGCCGATTTTCTCGGCCCATCGCTGGCAGCGGCTGGGCCGCGCGATCACGGCCATCAGCGAGCACATCAGCGCGGCAGGCCTCGCCTCGATCGAGGCGTCCACCGCCCAGGGACGACGATGAGCGATCAGGGACAGGGCGGACCGGATCCGGCCGATCGCCGGCGGCTGCTTCGGTCACCCGCGGCCGATGCGGCGGCGCGTCTGCGCAGTTCGGCCGGGCGCGCGACCCGGCCGGGCGCGGCGTCTGACGAGGGCGACGGCAGTGGTCGTGCGGTGCGGACGGGGCGCGCCGACTATCTGACGGTGAAGGCCGAGCTCCACGAGCGTCTGCTTGAGGAGTTCGGCGAGCGCCGGCTGCTCGACAGCGACGGTGCCGACGTCGTGGCAGCCGTGCGCGAGTTTGCTGCGCGCACGATTGCCTCCGAGGATATTCCCCTCAATGAATCAGAGCGCGTGCGTCTGGCCGAGGAACTCACCGACGAAACCATTGGCATGGGACCGCTCGCACCGTTGCTGGCCGATCCGGCGGTGAGCGACATTCTGGTGAATGGTCCCGACAAGGTCTACGTCGAGCGCTTCGGCCGCATCGAGCGCACCGACATCCGCTTCCGCGACGCTGATCACATCGTCCGGGTGATCGAGCGCATCGCGGCGCGCGTCGGACGTCGCATTGACACCAGCTGGCCGATGGCCGACCTGCGCCTGCCTGACGGCAGCCGTGTGAATGCGACGCTGCCGCCGGTCACCGTCGACGGTCCCACGCTGTCGATCCGCCGCTTTGGCCGACGACGCCTGCGGCGTGATGACCTGCTGCAGATTGGGACGATGTCGCCCCAGATGCTCGAGTTCCTGGTCCTGGCCGTCCGCGCGCGCAAGAACATCCTGGTGTCGGGGGGGACGGGTGCCGGCAAGTCGACGTTCCTGAGTGCCCTGGCCGAGGCCATCCCGCACAGCGAGCGCATCGTCACCATCGAAGACACGGCGGAACTGCAGCTCGACCAGGAGCATGTGGTGCGGATGGAGACGCGTCCGGCGAACATCGAGGGACGCGGCCGCATCCTGGCGCGAGACCTCGTGGTCAACGCGCTGCGCATGCGCCCTGATCGGATCATCGTTGGCGAGGTGCGCGGGGCGGAGGCGCTCGACATGCTGCAGGCCATGAACACTGGACACGACGGCGGCATGTGCACCGTCCACGCCAACTCGGCGCGTGATGCGCTGTCGCGCCTCGAGACCATGGTGCTGATGGCCGGCACCGAACTGCCGTCACGCGCGGTGCGCGAGCAGATCGTTTCGGCCGTGCACCTGCTGGTCCACGTGCAGCGCTTCGATGATGGGGTGCGGCGTGTCGAATCGGTGAGCGAAGTGACGGGGATGGAAGGCGCGGCCCCGCTGATGCAGGACCTGTATGTCTTCCGGCGACAGGGACGTCAGGGGCGCCGCATTGCCGGTGTCTTCACGGCGACGGGTGTCGTGCCGCGCATCGCCGAAGAGCTTCGCGAGCAGGGCGTGGCGGTCGCGCCGGCGCTCTTCCAGCGTTCGGATGGCGGGGCATGAGGTTCCTGTTGCTGCTGGCGCTGCTGTCGTCACTGGTGGGCCTGGGCTACCTGTGGTGGTCGGCGGCCGCGCGGAGGATGGCCGCGGGTCGGCTGGCGGTGCTGCTCGAGCCCCCCGGTGGCTCGGCGGCGCGGCAGCGGGTCGCGGTACGGGCCGTGCAGACCTTTCCCGCGCGCTATCGCTGGCTGCCGCCGGCCACAGGGGCGGCCCTGGCGAGTCTGCTGTGGGCCTGGATCGGCCTGCCCCTGCCCATTGCGGCGGCCTCGGGTCTGCTGATTGGCGTGCTGGTCGGGCTGCTCGAAGAGCAGCAGGCGACCGAGCAGGAGGCCCTGATCGAGGCGCAACTCGGCGTGGCCATCGGGTTGCTCGTCGGGGCGCTCCGCGCCGGCTCGAGCCTGCTGGCCGCCTTCGAATCGGCCATCGAGGAGACGGGAGCGCCACTGCGTCCCTATTTCCTCGAAGTGGCCGGCCGCATCCGCCTGGGGGATGACCCTCGCGTGGCGGTCAGCGACCTGCAGACCCGTGTGCCCATCGAATCGTTCCGGCTGTTCGGCACGGCCCTCGCCATTCACTGGGATGTCGGCGGCAGCCTGGCCACCACACTGACGACCGTCGGGCAGACCATCCGTGACCGCGTCGAGCTCGGTCGTCGCGTGCGGGCACAGGGGGTCGAGGCTAGTGCCTCGGTTGCCGTGGTGCTGCTCATTTCCTATGGACTGGCGTTTCTGATGTGGCGCACCAATCCCGCCCGCATGGAGGCGTTTGCCACGATGCCGATCGGCGTGTTGCTCATCACCGGCGCGGTGATGCTGCAGGCGGTGGGCCTTATCTGGATGTCGCGCCTCAGCCGGAGCGAGTTCTGAGGCCATGCGTGCGCTGCTCCTGACACTCCTGGGCGTGCTGCTGGTCACGGTCATTCAGCGTACCCGTGAGGCCGCGCAGCGGCAGGCGGCGGCCCGCCGGCTCGAGCAACTGCTCGGTTCCGGGGCGGCGGCCCCTGACGAACCCACGGGACTCGAGCGGGCCCTGGCCGACTGGCTGGCCCAGGGCGGTTACCGCGACCCGCGGGCTCCGCAGCTGTTCCTCATGGCCACGGTCGGCAGCACCGTCCTTGGACTGCTGGTGGGACAGCTGTATGGCCTCACGGTGCGTGCCGCGCTCGTCAACGGTATCGCGGCGTTTCCGGGTTCGGCGGGCGACGTGCTCACCGAGCTGCTCGCCAGCGGCTCGGGCATCCTGCTGATCGTGGGCGCCGTGCTGCCCTTCACCCTCGTGCGTACGGCGCGTCGGCTGCGCGTGCGGGCCATCGAGCGCGACCTGCCCCTGGCCCTCGAGATGCTGGCCATGATGGCCGAGGCGGGTCTGAGCTTCGATGCGGCCGTGGCGCAGCTGGTCAAGGCACGGGGCAGCGAACGTCCCCTGTCCACGGAACTGCTCAAGTTCCAGCGCGACATGCTGGCCGGCATGCCGCGCGCACAGGCGCTGCGGCAGCTGTCGCGCCGCATCAAGCTGCCGGCCATGACCAGCTTTACGTCGGCCCTCATCCAGGCCGAGGCGCTCGGTGCCAGCGTCGCCGAGACCCTCCAGCTCCAGGCGCTCGACATGCGCCAGCGCCGGAAGGAAGACGCCCTGCTCCGCGCGCAGGCCCTGCCGGTCAAGCTCGTGTTTCCCCTCGTCATCTGTTTCCTTCCAGGAATCTTTCTCTCAACGCTCGCGCCGGTCATGCTGCAGATGGTGCAGGTGGCCGGGGGCGTCCTTCGGTCAGGCCAATGAGACGAATCCCGATTGCCGCATCTCCGCTCCTTCTTGCGCTGCTGACGGGCGCCTGTGCCAAGCAGGCGCCGATGGTCTCGGCCGAATGCGTCACGCCCGACGCACAGCTGGCCCGCCTCCTGGCGAGCTACCGGGCACTGCCGGCCTCGGTCTGTGACGAGTCGTGCGAACAGGTGCGGCAGGGCATTGAGCTGCTCGGGCTGGCCTGTCCGGCGCATGTGCCGACCATGGAAGCCAACGCGGTGGTGGCGTTCGAGGCCGGACGGCCCATGGTGGCCCAGCAGCTGCTCGACATCGTGCTGGCGCAGCCAGGCAGCCACGCCAGTGCGGCCGTGCTGCGGGCCCGCATCGCCATCGACGAAGGCAACCTGCCCTTCGCGGCGCAGCTGGTCACCGACCAGATCCGGCTCTCACCCGCTCATGCCGACCTGCACGAGGTCGCCGGTTCCGTGGCGTACTTCCAGCGACGGTTCGAGGCGTCCGAAGCGTCGCTCCGCACGGCCGAGCGGCTGGGCGCTCCGGGCTGGCGTGTGGCCTATCACCTGGGCCTGATTCGCGAAGCACAGGAACGGAAGGACGAGGCCATGGCCTTCTACAGCCGGGCCCTCGAGGGCAACCCCGACTGGGCCCCGGCGCGCGACCGGCTGGCGGCCCTCAAGGCCTCTCGCTGACCCCCGTTCCCTCACAGGCACCGCGCTCCGCGCGCGGCAGGCCCGGCGCGCGCCCGGCCGCGCGGCTACGGTGCGACCGTGACGTTCTTGGTGGTCGATGAACTGACGCCTGCCGCGTTGGCCACCGTCAGGCGCACGACCCAGGTGCCGGCCCGCGTGAAGGTGCGCGATGCCCTGATGCCGGTGGCGGTCGGTGACCCATCCCCGAAATCCCACGTGTAGGTGGCGATGCTGCCCGTGGAGGGCGTGGCATCAAAGATGACCGTGTTCGTGCTGCGGGTGATGCTGGGGTCGGTGGGGGAATAGGTGAAGTCGGCGGCCACCACGGTCGATGTCGTCACCGTGACGCTGCGTGTGGTCGACGCCTGCTGCCCGGTCGGCGAGATCAGGGTGAGCGTGACGGTGTAGGTGCCGGCCACGGTGTAGGTGTGCGTCGGCATCATGCCTGTGCCGGTATTGCCGTCGCCGAACGTCCAGTAGAACGTCGACGTCAGCGGGACGGAGGCCGAGGCATTGAAGTACACCGGCTGGCTGATGCCGGGATTGGTGGGGGAGAGCGTGAAGCTGGCCACCACCTGGTTCGAGGTGGCGGTGACGTTCACGGTGCGGCTGGTTGTGGCCTGCTGCCCGAACTGGTTGCTGACCACGAGCGTGACGGTGAAGTTCCCGGTCTGCCCGAAGCGCTTGGTCACCTGGCGCCCGGTGCCGCTGGTGCCATCGCCAAACGTCCAGAGGTAGGTGCCATCGGCGGGCCGAGACGCAGAGGCGTCGAACAGAATGTCCTGCTGTGGGCCCGGATTGGTTGGAGAGAACGTGAAACTCGCCGCGACTGTGGGCGAGGTCGCCACCACCGTGACCGTACGGGAGGTGGCCGCGGTCTGTCCCTGCGGATTGGTGACCCTGAGGGTCACGGTGTACGTGCCGGGGGCGTCGTAATCGTGTGTGGGAGTGACACCGGTCGCGGTGGCCCCGTCGCCGAAGTTCCAGGCGAACGTGCCGCCGCTGACCGTCGAGGTCGAGGCGTTGAAGTAGATGGTCTGGTTGACGGCCGGCGCGGCCGGCGAGAACGTGAAGTTCGCCGCCTGCCCGCCGCCCGTGATCGTCGTCGTGACGGTGATGTTCGCCGTTGAGGTTGCCGTGCGGCCATCCTGCGTCGTCATCGTGAGCGTGACGAGATAGCTGCCCGCCTGGGCGTAGCTGTTGCTGACGGTGGCACCGGTGCCGCTGCGCCCGTCGCCGAACGTCCACGCGTACGTGCTGCCGGCCGCCGGGGTCGAGCCGCTGGCGTTGAACTGGACGGCCACGCCCACACCCGGATTGGTCGGCGAGGAGGTGAAGCGGGCCACGGCCGGTGCGACGGCCGGGAAGTCAGCGGCGGTGAACGATACATAGCTGGGGGTGCCCTGGCTGACGGTCACCTCCTTGGCGGTCGAGACGCTGCCGGTGCGGACATCGCGAGCCGTCAGGGCCGTGAGGCTTTGCGGCGTGGGGGCCACGCCGTTCTCGAAGGTGTTGGGCTGAGTCTCGGTGAGGCGCAGCGTGAACGACGCCTGCTGGTTCGAGGCCACCTGCCCGATTTCGGAGCCGTTGGCGGCAATGGCCAGACTGTTGCCGACGCGGTTCTGGATCACCACGACAAACTCAGATTCGTACTGGCCGGTGCAGCCGAGGCTGGTCGCCAGCAGCATCACGCTCATCGCAAGTGCAAGTCGGGTGCGGGTCATGGACTCCCCCAGAATCGGCAATGGGTCTGACGGTCGCGCGTGGTGCACGTCACCGGGGTGGCGCGGCACTCGCCGCTCCACCGGTCGTGGCTGCGGCAGGCAGGGCACGACGCGACTCGGGATACGCCCACAGATTGGCCCCGGGCAGCGGAGGCCGGACGACCACCGGGTTGACGAGGATCAGCAGTTCCGTCTGCTGTTCGTTGCGATTGGTGCCCTGCGCCAGCGAACCGAGCAGGGGAATGTTCCGCACCCACGGAATGCCGGACGCATTGCGCGAGGTGTTGCCCGACACGAGGCCGCCCACCAGCAGCGCCTGCCCGTCGTTCAGCCGGGAACTGGTGCGAAGGGCCCGGGTCTGGAAGGCCGTGGTGGCGACCGCGGCCCCGGTGGTTTGACGAATCGTGTCGGTGAGGACGGCGTCGGGCGTGACGATGACGGGCTGCAGATCGAGGGTGATGCTGTTGTCGTCGCCGACGAGCGGGCGCACCTGCAACTGGACGCCGAAGGGCACGAATTCGACCGAACTGAAGACACCCGGCGTGGCCGCCGCGCCACCGGCCCCACCGCCACCGGCGCCCCCGCCTGCACCTCCCGCTGCACCACCGCCGCCGAACGCCGGGGCAAAGGCTGTGGGCACCGGCACCTCGCCGCCGACCTGCACGGAGGCGGATTCTCCGGAGAGGACGGTGATGGACGGCGATGACAGGCTGCGGGCAATGCCTTCCCGCTCGAGCAGCGACAGGGCCGCATCAATCGCAAAGCGATTGCCCGAATACTGCATCTGATTGGTGAACGTGCCGTTCAGGAACGAGAGCACGTTCTGCACCGCGGCACCGAAGCTTCCGACACGGGCCGCCTGATCGCCCTGAACGGTGACGGCACTCTGCGCCGGGTTGAGTGATGGCTGCCGGAAGCTCGACAGCAGCACGGCCGTGCTGGGGCTGAACGACCGCAGGCGCGAGCGGTTGATTTCCTGCAGCCGGATGTCGACGCGCACCTGCGGCAGGTCCTGCACTTCGATGAACGACAGGATGCGGCCGCGTGCGACTTCGACGGCCTTGGCGCGTCCCACGTTGGTGCGGACCTGGTTGCTGAGCCGCATTGACCGCCCGCCGCCGAACATCGAGGCCGTGGCCCCGCCGCCCCCCATCTGGTTCTGTCCGCCCTGCTGCTGGCCCATGTTCTGGCCCTGTCCGGCAAGCGCGCCGGCTTCATCAGCGACGACACGGATGTCCTCGTCGGTCAGCGTCTGTCCGGCAAACAGCTGTGCCGCGATGGTGAGAATCCGGGTGAGGGCGACCTGCGTGGGCACCTGCCCCTCGAGCACGAGGGTGTCGCGCGCATCGTCACGCACGTCGCCGCGCTGGATGCGGCGCACGCGCACGTGCTCGCCGCCGATGCCGGCAATGGCGGTCTGCAGCTTCACCTCGGGGGAGGCCGGCAGCTGGTCGAGCTGAATCAGATTGATGATGACTGACGACCCGGGCACGGGGCCGGTCACCTGCGCGGTGGCGGCCGGCTGGGGGGCACCAGGGCCGGCCATACCGGCCGCCTGGCCATCGCCCTGCGGCGCGGCTCCGGGCGTGCCCACGTACACCGGCGTCGTGTTCGTCCGCGAGGAGCCGGCACCCAGATACTCGCGCGCGACCGCCTCGGCGGCCTGCGAGGTGGCGGCATCGGGGACGCGGCCCGTCAGGACCAGGGCGTCGCGGTCGAGGGCCCCCTCGACCACGATGGACGGATGCAGCATCCTGAGCGCCCGCTCGAGCACCGACAGGTCGCGCACGACCGACACGAGGCTCTCGTCAATGGTCCCATCATCGAACCAGAGGATGAGCGACGTGCGCCCCGTCTCGCGACCGAGTACCAGCACTTCCCGGCTGCTGACCAGCTCGGCGGACAGAATCGAGGGGTCGCCGACGGCCAGCCGGTCGATCTCCTTGCCATAGGTCAGACGGCGGTGTTCTGCGCGCATCACCGCGATGGGGCTGCGCGGCGTCGGGGCGCCTGGTCGCGCACCCTGCGCCGCTGGCAGGGAGGACTGCACCGTCGCCAGCAGCGACAGCACCAGCAGCCCGCGCACGAGTGACGGGCGACGACGGGGCGGGAAAGGGGATGTCACGCGGCGGAGAGTATACACAAGACCTGTGACACGGCTCAGCGCAATCGGAAAACTCCGGAGAATACTCCGACCGCTCCCTGGCCTGAGGCGACGCGCGTGGCGCGGCCCTCAGGCGCGCCAGGGATAGGGCGGCCGGCGCGTGTGCCAGTCGGTCTCGCGCTGGAAGTGCATGACGGCGTCCAGCACGCGCTGCTCAGCCCATGGGCGGGCCATCAGGTGCAGCGCCAGCGGCATCCCATCCGGGTCGAAGCCGCAGGGGAACGACAGGCCCGGCAGGCCCGACAGGTTGCCCACCCAGTTGAGGCGCGGCAGCTGCGGCGGCGCCGGCGAGACCGGCGGCGGTGGCAGCGGCGGAGAGGTTGGCGCGTAGCGATCGGGCGCCCCCCCGGGGAACGTCGGGCACACCACGAGGTCGAAGCGCTGCAGCAGGGCATCGGCTTCCATGACGATGAGCTGACGGATGCGCTGGGCCTGGAGATAGTCGTAGGCCGGGGCCATGCTGGCTGCCATCCAGTCGGCCCGGCGTGACCAGTTATACGGAAAGAGTCCGTTGACCGATCCGTCGGTGAACAGGCGCCGGAAGGAGGCCGCACTCTCGACGCTGGTGAGGTGCATGAACACCTCCTGATACGGGCGGACCGGCAGCACGAAGTCGTCGACCGTGGCACCCAGGCGACGGAACACATTCAGCGCCTCATCGAAGGCCCGGCGGTTCGGACCCGCGTCGGGGGCGTCGACTTCCGGCCGGTGCACGCCGATGCGGGTGCCCTTCAGCGAACCCGGCGTGGTGGAGAACTGAAACGGGCGATCGGCCGTCCCCGGGTCGCGCGGGTCGCCACCAGCGATGGCCTGCAGGATGAGACCGCAGTCTTCGGCGGAGCGGCCGACCGGGCCGATCTTGTCGAGGCTCCAGGCGAGTGACATGCAGCCGAAGCGGCTGACACGGCCGAACGTGGGCCGGAGGCCCGTGGCCCCGACGGCCGAGGCCGGAAAGACAATGGAGCCGCCGGTCTCGGTGCCGATGCCGAACCCGATCAGTCCGGCCACGACGCCGACGACCGTGCCGCTCGACGAGCCCTGAGTGGACCGATCGAGTTTCCAGGGATTGAGGGCCGTGCTGATGCTGCCGCCGGCAAACTCGGCCGTCGTCATCTTGCCGATGAGGATGGCGCCCGCGGCCCTGAGGCGTTCGATGACTGCGGCGTCGCGGTCGGGCACGCGCGAGGCGAAGACCTGGGAGCCCCACGTCGTGCGCACGCCTCGAGAATCGAGCAGGTCCTTGACGCCGTATGGAATGCCGTGCAGCGGCGACTTCGGAGAACCGGCCGCCAGCGCACGGTCGGCCTCGGCCGCGTCGGCCAGGGCCTGTTCGCGGACGACTGTCGTCACCGAGGCGAGGCGGTCACCAGGCCGATCCTGTGGCCCGGCCGGCAGCGGAAACGGCGGCGTGTCGAGCCGATCGATGCGATCAAGATAGGTGCGCGTGAGCTGCACCGACGTGATGGTGCGCGCGGCAAGCTGCCGCGACAGCTCGGACACCGACTGAAACCAGAGTTCGTCAGCCATGGGTCAATTCCGACTGAACATGACGGCCGGTGGGACATCGGCCGGCACGTCGAAGGCGCGGAGCGCCGCGACGGTGATGGCCGACCGGGTCACCGCGCTCTGCAATTCGGCAAAGCGCGCGGGGTCGGCGAAGATGCCCGCGCCTCCCTGCGCATCGAGCAGGGCGCGGAGGGTGTCGGCAGTGACGGTGCCCTGGGTCTGGGCCTCGAGGACGGCCTGATCCCAGAGGGGCGCGGAGGCCAGCGCCCCGAGCAGGGCGGCGAAGCTGCGTCGAGACGTTTCCATGTCGCGGCATTGTAGCTGAAGCAGCCATCCGGTACCATGACCGCACATGATTCAGGATCCAGTCGCCCTCATGGCCTTCATGTTCGGATTGATCGCGTTTTCGCGATGGCTGGAACGCACCGTACCCGCCGTGCAGCAGATCAGCTCGGCCGTGGTGTGTACGCTGCTCGGCATTGCGCTCTCGAACGCCGGTCTCATGCCCCACGCCTCGCTCGCCTACGACGGCGTGAACACGTACGCGATTCCCTACTCGATCGTGCTCGTCATTCTGGCCTCGGATCTGCGCGACCTGCGACGGGCCGGGCGGTCCATCGTGCTGTGCTTTCTACTGGCGGCGGTGGGAAGCTTCGCCGGCGGCCTCGTCGCCGGGCTGCTGTTCGCCGACGTCCTCGGACCAGAGACCTGGAAGCTGTCGGGACAGTTCGCCGGTGCCTTCGTCGGCGGTGGCATGAACTTCGTCGCCGTGGGCCGTGGCCTCGAGACCGAGGCCTCGATTTTCGCTGCCGCGTCGGTGGCCGACAATCTCTCGACCGTGCCCTGGATGCTGGCGCAGGTGGGCCTGTTCGGCCTGCTGGCCCGGTTCTATCGGGCCGGAGACGTGACGGTCGATCCCGAGGAAGCCGAGCGCGAAAGCGCCCGCATCCGCGATGCATGGTCGCACGCAGACCTGAGCGTCACCGAGATGGCCGTGCTCGCCGGGCTTCCGCTGCTGATCCTGTGGCTGTCGACGCAGCTGGCACCCCTGCTGCCCGGGTTTCCGCTCGTGCTGTGGCAGACCACGCTGGCGCTGATCGTGGCGCAGCTGCCCATCGTGCGCACGCTCAAGGGGGCGACCGTCCTGTCGTACTTCGCGCTGCACCTGTTCTTCGTGGTCATCGGCACCTCCGCCGTGATCAGTGAGCTGGCAACATCCGGCCTGATGCTGTTTGCCTACATGCTGACGATCATCGCGGTGCACGCACTCATCGTGTACACCGGCGGATGGTTGCTGCGGCGAGACCTGGCGACGATCACCATCGCCAGCCAGGCCGCGGTGGGCGGTCCGGGCTCGGCCCTCGCCCTGTCGATGTCGATGAAGTGGCCCTCGCTCGTCACGCCCGGCATCATTGTCGGGATCTTCGGCTATGCTATCGGCAACTACATCGGGTTTGCGTGCGCGTATGTGACGCGCGTCCTGCTGGGCTAGCGCGATGGGGCCTCTCGACGGACGGCATGCCGTGGTCACCGGGGCCTCGCGGGGCCTCGGCTACGGTGCAGCCATCGGCCTGGCCCGCGCCGGTGCCCGCGTGACTCTCGTGGCGGAAGTCGCCGATGAACTCGAGGCGGCGCGTGCGCATCTCGCCGGACACGGGCTGCCGGTCGAGGCCCGCTGCGTGGATCTCTCGCAGCGGGCGCAGGTGCTCGCCCTCGGCACCTGGCTGGCCAGTGATGGCGCCGCGGTCGACGTGCTCGTCAACAACGCGGCCGTGCTGCCGATGCGGCCCATGACCGACACGTCAGACGAGGTGTGGGACCGCGCCCTGGCCGTCAATCTGTCAGCGCCCTTTCTCCTGATGCGCGCCGTGGCCTCGCGATTCGCCGACCGGGGCGGCGCGGTGATCAACGTGTCGTCGCGGGCGGGTGTGCACGGGTTCGCCGATGAAACGGCCTACTGCGCCGCGAAGTTCGGCGTGGAGGGAATCACCCGGGCGGCGGCGCTCGAGTGGCGCGGCTCTCGCGTGTCGTTCAACACCGTCACGCCTGGTGCGCGCATCAAGCCCACGGGAATCACGACGGCCGAGTTTGCCGACTGGCCACCTGCACGGCGTGCCGCCCTGCGCGACCCCGAGGCCCTCGGCCCGGCCTTCGTCAGGCTGTCGATGGCACACGGCGCGCCGACGGGCTGCCGCTTCGATGCGTGGCGCGTGTGCGAGGCCCTCGCCGCAGCGCCCGATGGCTGGTTGTCAGACGACGCCCTGACAGCTCTCGCCGAGACGATGGAGCACGGCGCTGCCTGACTGGGCAGTGGGCGTCCCCGATGCGGCCGTGCGGCTGCGTCGGATCAGGGCGCGGGGGAGAGGTCGGCCGGGCGCACCCAGCGGCGCTCGGTGCCTGAGACCCTGATGGCATCGAGCACGCACTGAGTGGCGAGTCCGTCGGCGAACGTCGCAGCCTGTGTCATGGGCTCGCCGTCCTGAATGGCGGCGCCCAGGGCCCGCAGCAGCGCGACCACCGAGACATTCCAGATCCCGGCACCAATACCGGGCAGGCCCGCATGCGGGTCACTCACCGACACATCCTCGAACGCACTGCTGCCGCGCCCCAGCCACAGCCGCTCGTCCTGGTTGTCGAGCAGCAGCGTGCCACGCGAGCCGTAGATCTGCGTCACGTTCGACATGGTCCGTGACGCCACTGCCGAGATGAAGACCTGGGCCACGGCTCCCGAGGCCATCTCGGCGGTGAAGTACGCGACATCATCGGCCGTGGCCGTCCACGCGCGCCCGCTCGCGGCATCCGTGCGCTGCGGCACCATGACCCTCGTCGCGCCGGTCACCCACGACACTTCGCCGAGCCACCAGCGCAGCAGGTCGACCTGGTGGCTGCCGTTGGCCCCGAGGCGACCGCCGCCCTCCGACGCCAGGCTCCACCAGTCGTGCAGCGGCCGGCCCGCCGGGTCGTTCCACGCCGCACCGATGTTGGTGATGGTCACGTGCCTGACCTCACCCAGCGTGCCGTCAGCAATGAGCGCGGCGACGCGCATGCGATTCGGGTTGAACCGCAGTTCGTGGTCGATGACATGCAGGCGACCAGCGGCCTTGGCCGCGGTCAGCATTGCACGCGCTTCTGCCGCGTCCATGGCGGCCGGCTTTTCACAGAGCACGTGCGCACCGGCCGCCAGCGCCGCCAGTGCCTGCGGTGCATGCAGCACCGTGGGGGTGGCGATGCAGACCAGGTCGAAGCGGTGGGCCTGCAGCATCGCCTGCCAGTCGTCGTAGGCATGCGGCACGCCGAACTCCCTGGCTACGGCCTGCGCCCGCTCGAGCCGGGCCGAGGCCAGCGCCACGACCGTGGCGCCCGGGACGTGCCGCAGCGCAGGCAGGTAGGCCGCGCGGGCGAATCCAGCTCCAATGATGCCAATCTTCATGCCGTGACTCCTGTGCGAATCCCGCGACCGTCGGTTCAGCGGGTAATGGTGACTGGCGTCACCGCCGCCATCACATCGTCGTCATCGGCGCCGCGCCACATGAAGACCGAGAAGCAGGCTTCCCGGTCGAGTGCGACGATGCCGGCGTGCCAGATGTCGGGCCGATAGGCAATGCCGACCGTCGGCGGCAGCAGCCACGCGCAGGTGTTCGACGGGTCGGGACGTCCGTCGGTGAGCGCCGGCATGACGACGACCAGATAGGTGCCGGTGTCGAGCGGCAGAAAGACCTGCGCCGCGTGCGGATGACGTTCGACCTGCTGCACCGTGAGGGGCAGTGTGCTCGGCGCCACGCGGTTGACGTGCAGCTGCGGTCGAAGGCCGGCCAGTGGTGCGGCCCAGTCGCTGTACATCTGTCGCTCGCCCTGACGTGCGGGCGGATGGATGAGCGTGCCGAAAGGGGCGAGGGCCGCGGCATCGGCGGCGCGGGCCCGGCAGGTGCGTCTCATGGGGCCGGCGGCGGCATGTGGGCGCGCCAGTGCGAGGCCAGGTCGCTGCGACGGCAGAGCCAGACGTCGGGACGCCCCTGGATGTGGTCGAGGAAGCGACGCAGGCCGACGAGGCGTCCGGGGTGCCCGGCGATGCGGGCATGCAGGCCCACCGACATCATGCGCGGTCGTTCTTCGGCGAGCAGTTCATCGGCGGTGTCGATGAGGACATCGCCAAACTGACGCCCGGTGACTAGCGGACCGCCCACGAGCTTGGCATCGTTCGTCGTCAGCGAGTAGGGCACGACCAGGTGCGCCCGCCCCTCGACGCGCACCCAGTAGGGCAGCTCGTCGTTGTAGGCGTCGCTGTCGTAGGTGAAGCCTCCGTGCTCGACCACCAGGCGACGCGTGTTTGCCGAGGGGGCATAGCGGCAATACCATCCCTCGGGCGGCCGTCCAGTCAGGCGCTCGATGCTGGCGTAGGCGCGCGCAATGTGCGCACGTTCCGTGGCCTCGTCGAGGTCGGTATGGGCGATCCACCGCCAGCCATGCGCGGCGACATCCCAGCCGTTCCGCGCGATGGCCGCGGCCACGGCTGGATTCCGTTCGAGGGCGAGCGCGGTCGCAAACACCGTGGCTGGCACGCCGCGCGATTCGCACAGCCGGAACAGGCGCCAGACGCCGACACGGCTGCCGTACTCGAAGAGGCTCTCGGCGGCGAGGTCGCGGACGCCGGCAGGCAGGCGGGCCTGCGCGATGTCGAGCAGGCCCAGGTCTGATCGGCCGTCGCCGTGCTCGAAGGCGTACTCGGCGCCTTCCTCATAGTTGATGACCAGGTTGACGGCGAGGCGGGCCCCGCCGGGCCACGTGACGGCGGGGGCGTCCGGCCCGTAGCCCAACAGGTCACGCACGCCCTCCTGCGTCATTCGCGCGTGCCTTCAATCTTGCAGAAGAAGCAGCACCACTCGCCGGTCGTCACGTTGGGCAGCGCACGCAGCCCAAAGATCATCCCGTCGGCCGGGGCCGCCAGCTCTGCCAGCGTGTCGCCGAAGATGTTGGTGATGCGCGCAATGGCGGTGCCCTTCGGCATCGGCGTCAGCATCTGGATGTCGGGGCGGGGGAGGAACAGCCCTGAGGCCGGTGCGAGCAGCGCCTCCTGCTGGCCGCGATAGCGGGGCGACGGATACGCGGCCGCACCCGGATACATGCGATAGTGCCTCAGGATGTTGAGGATCGAATCGGCCAGCGCCCGGCCCACCGCCGCGAAGGCCGAGGGCGAGGTTGCCGACCGGCCCCCGAGTTCGACCGTGATGCCCACCTTGCCGATGTCCTTGAGGTAGGCCATCGGGCTGCCTTTGGGGCTGATCGACGACATGATACAGCCCCAGCCCGGTCCCATGGCCGTCGCCAGTTCCACCGACGCAGGACGCTCGTCGACGAAGATGGCCTTGTCGAGGAACGAATGGGCACCGCCCGAATGGATGGAGATCTCGAAGTCGGCCACCGCGCCCATCGCGGCGGCGTGCGCCGCCGCCACGCGCTCGGTCAGATAGCCATTGGCGCGGCCGGGATAGATGCGGTTCATGTCGTAGCTGAAGGTGTCGAGTGGATTGCCGCGCTGCGCGGCCTCGAACGCCGGCACGTTCAGCACCGGGCAGAGGACCAGCGTGCCCGACAGCTGCGACGGATCGACCTCGCGCATTGCCAGCTGGCAGGCCAGCGGCCCCTCGGGCTCATCGCCGTGGATGGCACCATCGACCCAGAAGCACGGGCCTGGCTGCGTACCGTTGACCACGACCACCGGAATGCCCAGCGGCGTGTCTCCGGCGAGCGTCGTGACGGGAATCGTGCCCCGGACGATGGTGCCCGGGGCAGCCGTGGCCGTGCCGACTGTGATGGACGTGTGTGCAGACATCGCTCAAATCCCCTGATAGGCCCGGTACTCGTCGAGCTGCGCGGGCGTGTAGACCTGCATGAATTCGATCTCGATGCCGCCGGCATCGTTGTCGAGGAACGCGACCCAGCCCTCCGGGTGCGGATGCGAGCCGTACTTCTGGCAGGCCTGGCAGATGCGCAGCGTCGCCCCCTGCGAGACGGCGTGTGCGAGGGCCGCGTCGATATCGTCGACCTCGTAACAAATGTGATGGAGGCCCTCGTGGCCGCGCGCCGCAATCCACGAGGCGAACCGGCCCTCAGGCTGCAGCGACTCGCACAGCTGGTACTCGATGCCGCCCAGCGTGAACAGTGCCACGCGGTTCTGCGACTTCGGATAGACCTTCAACTCCGTGGTCGGCGGCACGTGCAGGAAGCGGGCGTAGGCCTCGAGGGCCTGGGCCGCATCGCGCACGGCGAAGGCCATGTGCTTGATACTGCGGATGTTGGGGTTGGCTGATGTCGTCATGCCTGCTCCGTGACGGGTGGGGTGCCCGCGGCCACCGCGTCGGCCACCCGGGCCATCCGCCGGCAGGCGTCCTCGATTCGGGCGGTGGGCACCGTGAGTGACAGCCGGATGAAGTCGTCGGTGTAGTCGCCGTAGACGCCGCCCGGGAAGGCCAGCACGCGTCCCTCGCGCAGCAGCCGCTCGCAGAACTCCGTCGCGCCCAGGCCCAGGGCCGCGACGCGCGCGTAGACGAAAAAGGCTCCCTGCGGCGTGGCATAGGGAATGCCCATCGCGTCGAGGCCGGCGCAGAGTGCCCGCCGCCGCTCGTCATAGGCCTGCCGCATCTGCTCGACGCAGTCCTGCGGGCCCTGCAGTGCCGCCAGCGCGGCATGCTGCGCGACAGCCGAGGTGCTGATGGCCAGGCCGTTGTTGATGGCGGCGAGAGCTGGCACCAGCGGGGCCGGGGCCGCCAGGTAGCCGATGCGCCACCCGGTCATTGCGTAGGTCTTCGAGAAGCCCGAGATGGTGATGGTGCGGTCGCGCATGCCAGGCAGCGAGGCCACCGGCTGCACGCGCACGCCGTCGACCACCAGCCGCGAGTAGATCTCGTCGGAAATCACCAGCAGGTCGTGGCGCGCTGCGACCTCGGCGATGCGGGCGACCTCGTCTGGCGGCGTCACCGTCCCGGTTGGATTCGACGGATTGACCAGCACCAGGATGCGTGTGCGCGGCGTGAGGTGCGCCTCGATCATCTCGGCCGTGGCGCTGAAGTTGGTTGCCAGCGTGGTGCGGACGTCCACCACCCGGGCATCCGCCAGCTCGGCCGCCTGATGGTAGGGATGGTAGCCGGGGCACGCCGCCACCATCTCGTCCCCGGGATCGAGCAGTCCGAGGGCCACTGTGAACAGTGCCTGCTGCGCGCCCGGCGTCACAACAATCTGGTCAGGCGTGTACGTGGCCCCGCCGTGGGCTTCGATGTCCCGCACGATGGCCTGCCGCAGCGGCAGAATGCCCTGGGTGTGCGTGTAGTGGGTGGCTCCGCGTGCCAGCGCGTCCTGGCCAGCCGCCACGATGTGCGGGGGCGTGTCGAAGTCCGGGTCTCCCCGTCCCATGCGGATGACGTCGGTGAGGCCATCGGCGATGTCAAGCAGCCGGGCGTTGATACGGGCGTCGCGCACCACGGCGCGTCTGGCAGGTCTGAGGGCGTTGGCCATGGAGGATTCACGAAGAATACTGCAAACCTCCCTACTGTATATTGGCTCACGGCGCTGCGCCAGCGGCCGACCAGATGGCCCCGGCTTCCGTGCGCCCAAGGATGCATGCCCATGATTCCGATGACGGCGGTGACGCGCACCAGCCTCGAGTCTTTCACGGTGGCGACGCTGCGCGCCCTCGGCCTGCCAGACGAGGACGCCGCGATCTTCGGCGGGGCGCTCGTCTTTTCCGAACTCCGCTTCCACCCCGGCCACGGCCAGGGGGTCAAGCGACTGCGCCGCTATCAGCACCGCATCGCGCAGGGCCTGACCGACCCCGCGGCCCCGCTCGACGTGGTGAAGGAAAGTCCGGCACTGGCACTGCTCGACGCGCACAACGGCCTCGGCACCGTCGCCGCGGCGCGCGCGATGCGCCTGGCGATTGCCAAGGCCCGCACCTGCGGCATCGGTACCGTCATCGTCAGGCACTCGACGCATTTCGGGTCGAGTGCCGTGCATGCCTGCCAGGCGGCCGAGGCCGGCTGCATCGGGCTGGCGTTCACCAATGCGGGGCCTGAGATGGCACCGTGGGGGGCGCGTGAGGGGGCCGTGGGCACCAATCCCTGGGGCATCGCCGCGCCGACCGGCCTCGGGTTTCCCACCGTGCTCGACATCGCGCTGACCACGGCAGGCAAGGGCATGATGCAGTGGCGGGCGCGCGAGGGACAGCCCATGCCGCTCGACTGGGCACTCACGCCGGACGGGCACGAGACCGACGATCCGCAGGCCGCCATGGCCGGGGCGCTGCTCGGCATCGGCGCCTACAAGGGCTCGGGGCTGGCCTTTATGACGGACGTGCTCACCGGTGTCATCGGTGGCGGCGGTTACGGACTCATGCCGTACGCCGACCAGGCCCGCCTCGACGTGAGCCATACCCTCGTGGCACTCGACATCAGCTGGTTCATGCCGCTCGACGAGTTCCGCCGGCGGATGGATGACTTCGCCGGCATGGTCAAGTCGCGGGCCCCGCGTCCCGGGGTGCGTGAGGTCCTGATTCCCGGTGAACTCGAGGCGCGTCGCGTGGCGACGAAGTCGGCGGTCGGCGTGCCGCTCGACGATGAGGTGCTGGCCGACCTCGAGGCGCTCGGGCGCGAGCTCGGCCTGCGCGAGACACTCGAACGCGTGGGCCCCTGGCAGGAGCCCACGCTCTGACGGTGTGCGCCTACGGCGTGGTCGTGCCGGCCGGCGCCTTGTAGACGACCCCGGCCTTCATCACGAACGTCACGTTCAGCATCCGCTCGATGTCGTCGAGGGGGTTGCCGTCGACGGCGACGAGGTCGGCCCACTTACCGACCGCGACGGTGCCCACCTTGTCCTCGATGCCGATCAGTTCGGCTGAGGCCGAGGTGGCCTGGCGGATGGCCTCGAGCGGGGGGATGCCCAGTTCACGCACCAGGATGGGGAAGTCACCGGCGTTGAGCCCGTGCGGAAACACGCCGGCGTCGGTGCCGTAGGCGAACTTCACACCGGCCTCGAATGCCCGCTTCAGGTTGGCCCGCTGCAGCTTCTGGATGTTGCGTGCCTTCTCGCGCGCGTAGTCGGGAATGCCAGATTCGCCGCCGGCCCGGATGATGTAGTCAAGCGCGAACACGGTCGGCACCATGACCGTGCCGTGCTCCTTCATGGCGGCAATCCCCGCATCGTCAATGAGGCTGCCGTGCTCGATGGAGGCCACCCCGGCACGGGCCGCCTCGGCGATGGCGCGGCCCGAGTGCGCGTGCGCGGCCACCCTGCGACCCAGACGACCCGCCTCGTCCACGATGGCCTTCATTTCCTCGAAGCTGTACTGCTGAGCGTCAGGCGAGTCGCCCACTGACAGGATGCCGCCGCTGGCCGTCACCTTGATGTGGTCGGCGCCGGCCTTGATCTGCTCACGCACGGCGCGCCGTACCTCGTCGACGCCATCGACAATCTGCGCCACGCCGGGCAGGTGAATCTCGGGACTCCAACCGTTGATGTCTGCGTGTCCGCCCGTGATGCCGAGGCCCCGGGTGGCGATGTACATGCGCGGGCCGGGCACGAGCCCCTTGTTGATGGCGTCGCGTAGGGCGACGTCGGCGTAGCCCAGGGCGCCCACGTTGCGGATGGTGGTGAAGCCGGCCTCGAGGGTCTTCTTCGCATTGAGGACGCCATATATGGCAGCGTGTCCGGCGGTCTCCTTCAGGACGGCGCTGTCGCCGCCGTCGCCCGGTTCCCCGGTGATGTGATCGTGCATGTCCATCAGGCCCGGCATCAACGTGCGGTTGCCGAGATCGATGACCCGTGCGCCCGATGGAATGGCAATACTCGCGGCTGGGCCCGCGGCGACGATGGTGTCGCCCCGAACCACGACGGCAGCCCCGCGGATGGGGGGGGCCGTGGTCCCGAGGATGAGCCGCTCGGCCTTCAGTACGAGCATGGATGGTGACTGCGACGGGGCAGGTGCCTGCGCCAGCAGCGCGGCGGCCGAGGCCGCAAAGGCAACGAGGGAGGCAGTGAGGCGAAGCGGTGTCACGGTGTGGGGTCCTCGGGGCGCTCGGCCTGCCACAATGGCAGGTCGGGTCAATGGCGCCAATCATACTGGGTGGAGGTCTCCGCCAGGAGGTGTGATGGCGGCGGGGCCGCATCACCCAACCCGCAGCGCGCACACTTCCGGACATCACCCTGACGGCGACCTCCCTT
>CAZXTM010000013.1:0-80119 GCA_964643765.1 uncultured Bifidobacteriaceae bacterium
CTCATCGCGGCCCTGCAGGCGGCTGATCGCCGCAACGACCAGCTGACCGCCGAGGTGGCTCGTCTCGACCGTGCACGCACGGCGCACGCGACGCTGCTCGAGGCGCAGATTGAAGTGCAGGCCTCCGCCTTGAGGGAACAGGCCACGCAGCTGGCCGCGCAGGCGACGGCCCTCGTTGAGCTGCGTGCGCTGGTCGAGTCGCTGCTGCGGTCGCACGGACCGGCGCCGCCGAGATAGCCGCGCACGTCGCTGCCCTCTGACGCGCGTCATGGGCGTGGCCAGCCGCGATGACGAGGTAGCCTCTGTCGGCGGCCGGTCAACATCCCAAGGGCTCCCAGAAACGGCGCCTGCCGTGCGACAGCCCTGACACGTGTTGACTCCGGGACGGCCTGCGCGCCGTCCCGTGTCACAGGCTCGGCCAGGCGATCGGGGGCCACCCAGGGCTTCAATCACACCTGATGCCGACGGGCTGGGTGCTCCGCACGACGTCTTCCCGGTTTATCAGCCGACCTGGTCGCGGCAGCGTCAGGCTACGACTCATCCTCCGTGTCGGAACCGGCGGCTGCCGGCCGCGACACCATCCGCACCGCCAGCTCCGCACGGGTGCTGATGCCGAGCCGCGCGTACAGCATCGAGAGCGTGTTGCCCACGGTGCGCGGGCTGCACCCGAGGGCGACAGCGATTTGCCGGTTCGTCATGCCAAGCGCTACCAGTTCTGCAATACGAATCTGCTGCCGTGTCACTCGTGGGGGGCCTCCAGAGCTCCACTGTGACCGCTGCACCGGTCAGATGAGGTCACGCGCCGCCACCCGAAGCCTGCGCGTTCCGGGGGGCCAGCAGGCGCGTGCGCGCCCGACCGTTCAGAATCCGACGCCGACCACCACCGCCAGGCCCACCGATGACGACGCACGGCGCGCGTTGGGGCGCGAGAACCGGACGGGCACATCAAGCTCCCCGAAGAGCGTCGCCCCGCCAGGCAGGCGCACCAACGACTTGTTGAGGAGGGGCGTGAATCCCCAGGTCGATGTGCCCACGACGAAGGCCACGCGGCTGCCGACGGCGTAGCCACCGCCGACATTCCAGATGGCGCCCGGATGCAGCAGCAGGTCGATGTGCTGTGGCGCATTCTGGACGATCGGTGCCAGTTCCAGCGAGAAGGTGAACCGATCGGATCGATGCACCTCGATGCCCATCGGAAACACCACGACCGCATCGTCGGCAAGGGTCGTCGTGCGACCATCGGTCACCGTCAGGAACGGGAGCGCCACACCGACATGTCCGCCGAGGCGGTTCTGCGCCCCCACCGTCGACACGCCGATTACGAGCAGCCACCCAAGCGCAAGGCTCGGGATCCGGAGGCACCAGGACATCATCACAGAACTCCGCGAGTAGTGCGAAAGCTGAGCCTTCCGCACCGCTCACGGTTGCCGACGCATGTAACGACAGCACAACGAACGGCGCGCTCAGGCGCAGCAGCCGTCAGCCCGTCGCGCGCGCCTGGCACCGTAACCTGGGACGATAGGCCTGATGCACCGTGCTGCCGCTCGCACCACCGATGAGTGTGCCGCCTCCGGGCAGATAAATGTCGCGCCCGATGAATGCCCCGCCGGTGACGCCATGCACCGGCACCGGCATGGGCCGCATGGAATACCAGCGATTCATGAACGGGTCAAACACGTCGTGATCCGGATGCACGCCGGTCTCGGTGTGGCTGCTGCCCTCCCCCCCAAAGACGTGGATGCACCCGTACGCCTCGACGGCATTGACGCCCCCACGCGGCATGGGAAGGCTGGGGGCCGCGCTCCATCGGCCCGTGCGCGTGTCAAATCGTTCGACGATGGCCGTCTGCTCGCTTTCAAATCCGGCCCCGAACCGGCCACCCATGACATAGACGTCGGTGCCCACGGCCACCATCCCGAGATGGTTCCGCTGCGTCGGCATGTCGGGCAATACCTGCCAGGTGTCGGTGCGGGGATCGTACGCGGCGAAATCCTGACCGCGGGGCGGGCGCCCTCCGGCCACATAGATGCGGCCATCCACCACCGCAGCCCCGCCTCCTCCGCGGGCGGTCGGCATGGAACGCCGCGTGGACCAGAGAGCGGTGGCCGGGTCATAGACGTAGACGGTGTTCACAAAGGGACCGGCGCCGCCGGCCTCCGGCTGCCCGCCGATGACAAACAGCAGGCCGTCCACCGTCGCGGCGACGGTATGGTTCAGCGCCCGGGGCAGCGGAGTGGTCAGCGTCCATCGGTCTGTGGCGGTATCGTAGACCTGCACCGTGGTGACACTGACGCGCGACGAAGGATAGCCCGCGACCACGTAGATCTTGCCGTCGATGGCGGCGACCGACATCTCGGAGTTGGGTTCAGGCAGGTCGGCCTTCACGCTCCACACCGCCATGCCTCGCTCGCGCGTCACGGTCCCGTCAGGAATCCGACGCCGCTCCTGGCTGGCGGCCCATGGGCTGCCGATGCCCACCACCAGCAGCGCCCCCACGCCGCCTACCAGTGCCGCCACGGTTCTCGCGCGCATCGCCCCGTCCTCCCGGCGCCCACTCGGGCGTCACCGGTCAGGAATGATAGCCGACCCCTCACGCAGAGGGTGTGACAAGTCTGTGGCAGGTCAGAGACGCTTCACGGCCGCTATCGCATCCTCCGTCGCCGCTGCGCCCGCTGCCGCAATGGCGTCAAGCGCCTCGAAATCGAGCAGGCCGAAGCGTTCGACGGCCGGCAGCACCACCGCATCGGCCTCGCGCAGCATGCGCTCGGTGTGCGCATAACTGCCCAGCATCATCGTCCGCATGACAATCTCGGTGATGAGCGGGCTCTGCAGCGGGACACGCCCGGGCACCACACGACTCAGCAGCAGTGGCCAGGGGGCCGGCAATCCCGTGGCGGCGACGGCGAGGTCCTCTCTGGTGCCGACGTTCACCACCGCCACCTTCCCGCCCCAGCGCTGCCGCACCACGTCGCCCGGCAGGTTGTTCACCACGCCGCCATCGACGAGCAGATGCCCGTCCTGCACCACCGGCGGCAGAATGCCGGGCAGCGCCGAACTGGCGCGTGCCGCACGGCGCACGAGGCCGCGGTCGTGCACCACGATGGTCGATGCGGTGATGTCCGCGGACACGGCGACGCACGGAATCCACAGGTCTTCCATGGCGGTGTCGCCGAAGGTGTCGAGAAACGCGCGTTCGGCGCGTCGTCCCGCGACGAGTGAGATCACCGGCACGGTGTACTCGGTGAAGGGCCTGACGGCGACCATGCGGTGATTGAGCGCGAGCAGTGCCTCGTGCGACAGCCCCATCGCATACTGGCACGCCATGATGGCTCCCATGCTCGTCCCCGCCAGGCAGTCGACGGGAATGCCGCGGGCCCCGAAGGCCTGCAGCACGCCCAGATGCGCGAACCCCCGCGCGCCACCGCCCCCGAGAGCCACACCGACGCCGCGCCGGGCCAGCAGGCGAGCGACCCTCCCCAGGTCAGCAGGCCGATCCTCGCGCGCATGAAAATGCCTCGATGCCGGGCACCGCGCCAGCCAGTCTCCGGTGTGCGCGGGTACGCGCGTGGTCGGCGGATGGATCAGCAGCAGCGTCCGTTGCGTGTGCGACGCGGCGACATGTACGCCCGGTGCGGGTGCCGGCTGCCCGGTGTGCACGACCTGCACCACTTCGTCGGCGGTGGCCAGACAGCGGCGCGTCCATTCAGCCGCAGGGGCCCCGGCCTCGAGCACGAGGAACGCACAGTCGGTGAGTCGCTCTTCAATCCAGGTGGAAAACCGCAGCCAGCCCGGATGGTCCGGCGCCATGTCTGCCGCATCGGTGCACACCCCCCACTGCCGCAGCGCCTCGGGCGTGACGTGCAGCGTCCGCCCCAGCGCCCCGAGGTGTTCGGACAACTGTCGCGCCACAGGACCGACGTCGTAGCCGGGCTGCCCGGCGACCACCGCGAGGATCTCGGGGGGCGTATGCATGGGCGCGGTTCCCCGGCGGACACGCTGCACCAGCGTCCGTGCCACGCGCCGCAGCAGTGCCGGGTATGTCTGCAGCACCTCGAGGAACGCCGCCCCCGACAGCCGAATCAATTCGGTGTCGCGAATGGCCCGCACGGACGCGTCGCGGGGCTCCCCCGTCAGCAGCGCGGTCTCACCCAGGCTGTCTCCCCGCCCCAACTCGCCCACCGCCACGGGCGACTGGCCTTCCCCCATCGTCCGAAGGACCTGCAACCGGCCCGAGGTCACCAGATACCAGGCATCGGGTGGCTCGCCCTGCTGGAAGAGCGTCTCTCCATCCTTCAGTGACCGCCACTCACAGCGCCCCGCGACCTCGCGTACCTGTTCGTCGTTGGCCTCGAGCAGGGCCTTCAGCGTGGAAGTCAGCAGCAACTGGCGCAGCCGCGCGGCCACCTGGGCCAGCAGGTGCTGCAGGAACCGGGGGTCGTCATCTTCAAGGGCCCGCAGCGGTGTATGCGGCAGCTGCAGCAGCCGACAGGCCGTGCGCGCCTCGACATCGGCCGTCCTGGCGCCACCGAGAATGGCCTGCATCTCGCCCACCGTCTCCGGCGCCTCGAGCACCGCTAGCTGGCTGCGCTGTCCGGACGGGCCCGTCACGGACACCGACAGCTGCCCTTCCAGCAGCACGAACATGGCGTCGCCCACCTCGCCCTGCCGGATGAGACTCGCTCCCGACGGCAGCGTCAGCGCGGTGGCGTGTGCCGCCCACGCCCGCAGGACGGCCTCGGGCAGCGAGGCCAGGACGGGGAGCGCACGAAGCCGTGCCGTGACAGCATCGCCATCCTCCAGACGTGAACCTCCTGGTGCCATGCGCAGGCGCTCCTTCCTCTCTGCTCGATCGCTGTGACCCGGCTCGGCCCCAGCCCCAGGCGCGATCGTATCGCACGGCCGGTGATACACTCGCGGCTGATAGAGCGGTTGCGCCCCATCGGTGCCCGCCAGACCTCGCCGCTCGTGCCCGTGCCCCAGCCACTGACCGCCGCCGACCTGCACCGGGTGCGTGACGCCCTGAACCGGGTGTTTCCGGAAACCCCGCCCGGCCTGCTCGAGGCGCTCGGGCCGCGTCTGTCGGCAGCTCCCTTCGGCCCCGGCGACGTCGTGCTGCGTGAGGGCGATCCAGCGACAGATGCTTATGTGCTGCTCGACGGTCGCTTCGGCATCTACGCCGCCGATGCATCGGGCGCGCTGCACCTGCTGGCCAGCGTTGAGACGCCAGGCATGCTCCTCGGCGAACAGGCGCTCGGTGCGGGACGACACTTTCGAAACGCCACGGTGCTCTCGCTGACAGAGGCACGCCTGGCCATCCTGCCCGGGGACGCGGTCCGCACGCTACGCCAGCTCGATGGCGGAGCCGATGCCCGGCTGCGAGGGGAAGCCGACCGTCAGGCCCGCCACCGCTTCGCCATCCTGAATGACCTCGCGTCGGAAACGCTCGCCGCGAGCCCGCATCCCCCGCGTCAGCTCGCCGCGGGTGAGGTGCTCTATGCGGCGGGCAGCCCCGGCAGCGGGGTGTTCGGCATCGTGTCGGGGCAGATCGGGCTCTTCCCTCCCGGCTGTCCCGTCCCCCACGAGGTGCTGGGGCCCGGCCTGCTGGTGGGCGAACGCGACACGGGGCCCGTACGCCGGCTGACCGCACAGGCCATGTCGCCGTGCGAAGTGCTGCCCATTGACGCCGTGCCCGCCGGCCTGACGGCCGTCTACGCTCTGCCGCAGCTCGGCACCGCCTATCGCCACGTGGCCACCGTCGACGAGTCGCTGTCGATCATCACGGATTATCACCAGCCCCGGGGCACCACCGTTCGCGTGCGCCAGACCCCCTCCCTGAAGCGCATCGATGCGGCCAGGCTGGACCGCGACGCCGAAGACTCACGCCTCATCACCGGGCCCGGTGGACGCATCACATTGCGGCTGACCGGAGATCGCCGCCTCACCGGGCTCGTGGTGACGGGCCCCTGCGCCGACCTGCCAGACCTGATGGGGCTGATGCTCCGCAGCGGCCCGGTGGCCGACTGGCAGGAGACCGCTCTGGTCGCCACCGGTCGCTGGATGGCCGAGGATGCCTCGCAACGGGCCGCCGCCGGTGCGGATATCGTCTGCGCCTGCACCAACGCCACGGCCGCCACCCTGCGCCGCGCAGCGCACTCGGCTGACACGGTCGACGCGCTCATGCGCGCCACCGGTGCCGGCACCGTGTGTGGCGGCTGTCGCAGCAAGCTGCCGCTCTATCTGGGCACGGCCGACACCACGGTCTGCCGGGTCACCGTGCAGCCGCTCTCAAGTGACACACGACTCATCCGTCTCCTTCCGCTCGATGCCGACTCGCTGCCGGTGGCCCGCACGGGTCAGTACGCGCAGGTCGAGGCCCTCATCGATGGCCGCTGGGTGGGCCGCCCCTACACGCTGGTCACGCCAGGGCCCGACGCCTATGAACTCGGGGTCAAGATCGAGGACGACGGGTTCTTTTCACCGTGGATCACCGGCGCCCCGGCCGATGCCCTCGTGCGCGTGCTGCCGCCGCAGGGCGAGGCGTGTCCGTCGCTGGAGGCGACCATACCCCTCGTCTATGTGGTCGCCGGCATCGGCGTCACGCCGGCGATCGCCGGGGCGCGGGCGCTGCGCCAGCACCGGCCCGTGCACGTGCACTACAGCGTCCGCCATGCGGGTGATGCGCCGTTCATCGACTGGCTCCGTCGGGAACACGAGGCTGGCACCCTGCAGCTGTCGGTCTGGGAAACATCGACGCGCGGACGCCTGGACCTGGACGACCTCCGGGAGCACATCGCTGCGCTGGGGCCGTGCGAAGTCATCGTGTGCGGGCCAGGACGCTTTAACGATGACGTCCGGAGCAGGCTCGGCGACCTCGAGGACGTCCGGGTGATCGAGGACAGCTTTCAGCATCAGGGCCGAGGCGAGGGGGCACCAACCACACCTGGCTCGTGGCGGCGCCGGGGTTTCACGCCCACCCCCATCACCGCTGCAGCCATCCCCACCACCGCTAGATGCTCGCCGGACGAGCAGGCCGCGCAGTTCCTTCGGGAGTTCTACGCCGAGCACCAGCCAGACCACTCGCCCGATGTTCGCCTCGCCGAGGTCCGCGAGGCCATCGCGACCACCGGCACCTGGGTGATGCATCCCGACGAGTTACGCCACGCCGCGCTCCTCGCCTGGCGGAATGCCGAGCGCTGCGTCGGCCGCCTGTACTGGAAGGGGCTGCACATCCGTGACTGCCGTCATATCACCGAGCCCGACGCCATCGCCGCGGCCCTTTTCGAGCACCTCAGGTTTGCGTTCAATGGCGGCGACCTCAGGCCAGCCATCTCGGTGTTTGCCCCGGACACGCCCTCCTGCCGTGCACCCCGCCTGTGGAATCCGCAGCTGCTGCGCTACGCCGGCGTGCGCCTGCGCTCCGGGAAGCAGATTGGCGATCCCGCGCAGAATGCGCTCACCCGAAAGATCCGGACGCTCGGCTGGGAACCCGCCGGCACCGATTTCGACCTGCTGCCCCTCGTCGTCGACGTGCCAGGCCATGCCCCCCGGTGCTACGAGATTCCCGAGGAGTGCCGGACCGAAGTCAGGCTGTCCCATCCCGACCACCCGTGGCTCGAGTCACGCGGGCTGAAATGGTACGCCGTACCCGCGGTGGCCGACATGGCCCTCGATGCCGGAGGACTCTGGTATCGCTGCGCCCCGTTCAACGGCTGGTATCTCGACACCGAGATCGCCGCGCGCAATCTCAGCGACACCAACCGCTACAACCTGCTGCCGGAACTCGCCGAACGCATGGGGCTCGACATCTCGAACGATCGCACCCTCTGGAGAGACCGGGCACAGCTGATGCTCGTGGAGGCCGTGCTCCACTCGTACGACCGGGCCGGTGTGCGGATGGCCGACCACCATGCCGTCGGTCACGAGTTCCTCGAGTTCTGCCGCCAGGAGCAGGCGGCTGGTCGCGAACCCCACGGTAAGTGGATGTGGCTCGTCCCGCCAGTCGCCTCCTCGACCAGCGTGCTGTATCAGGAACCCTTCCGTGACAAGGCGGTCCGTCCGGCGTATCGGTATCAACGCCCCGTCTGGGAAGCCAATTCGTCCGCAGCCGTCCCGACACCCGCGCCCACCTGCCCGGCGGGCCCGACCCACTCATGAAAGCCGGCTTCATCCGGAGGCCAAAGGCCCTGCAGGCCGAGCGCCCCGCCGCTGGTGCGGCGCCCGCACCGCCGAACTACATCTCCCCCGCCGGCCTCAAGCGCCTCAGTGACGAGCGCGCGCACCTCTGGAAGGTCGAGCGTCCCCGTATCGTCGAGACTGTCACGTGGGCCGCGGCCAATGGCGACCGCTCTGAGAACGCTGATTACCTGTATGGAAAGCGGAGGCTGCGCGAGATTGATCGGCGCGTCCGCTTCCTGACCAAGCGCATCGATGCTGCACAGGTCGTCGACAATGCCGGGGCGACGCACGAGAAGGTGTTCTTCGGGGCGACGGTCACCTACGCCGATGCCACAGGCGCCGAGCGCACGGTCACCATCGTCGGCGCCGACGAAATCGGGATCGGCGACGACCGCATTTCGTGGCGATCGCCCATCGCCACTGCCCTGCTGAAGGCCCGCGTCGACGATGAGGTCACGGTGCGCACGCCTCGGGGCGAGCGGCGCCTGACCGTGCTCGACATCCGTTACGACCCGATCAGCTAGGACGGCTGCAGGGTTAACCGGCGAGGGCCTGCCTGACGTCGGCCAGAATGTCGTCGCGGTGCTCGAGGCCCACCGAAATGCGGATGAGCCCGGGAGTGATGCCCACGGCCCGGCGCTCGTCCTCGGTGAGCTTGGCGTGGGTCGTGCTCGCCGGATGCGACGCGATGCTGCGTGTGTCGCCGAGGTTGTTGGTCATGGACAGCATGCGGAGCTGGTCGAGGAAGCGCACACCAGCCTCGCGTCCCCCGCGAAGCTCGAACGTCACAAGTCCGCCGCCATTCCGCATCTGCCGCACGGCAATCTCGTACGCCGGATGCGTCGGCAGGAACGGATAGCGCACCCACGAGATCGCCGGATGTCCCTCCAGGGCCTGCGCCAGAAAGAGCGCGCTCTCGGCATGCCGGTCCATGCGCACATGCAGCGTCTCGAGACTCTTGCTCAGCACCCACGCGTTGAAGGCGCTCATCGATGGGCCTGTGTTCCTGATGAACAGATACAGCGGCCGAATCAGGTCCTTCCGACCCACTACCACGCCCCCAAGCACCCTGCCCTGCCCATCGATGAACTTGGTGGCCGAGTGAATGACCAGGTCGGCACCATGGGCAATCGGCTGCTGCACGGCAGGCGTCGCGAAACAATTGTCCACGACCAGCAGCACCCCCCGCTCCCGGCAGAGGCGGGCCAGTGCCGCAATGTCGACGATATCGAGGCCGGGATTCGAGGGCGTCTCGACATACAGCAGGCGCGTTTCCGGCCGGAACAGCGACGGAATCGTGTCAGGCGCACGCGTGTCGAAGTAGGAATGGTCGATGCCCCACTTCGGCAGGTATCTGGTCAGGATGGTGTGCGTCGAGCCAAACACTGCCGAGGCCGAAATCACATGGTCGCCCTTCGACAGCAGAGCCATGAACGTGGCGAAGATCGCCGCCATGCCCGAGGCCGTCGCCATGCCATCCTCGGCCCCTTCGAGCACGCAGATCTTCCTCACAAACTCGTCGACCGTGGGGTTGGAAAAGCGCGAGTAGATGTTGACGTCGAGGGAGTCATCGGCGAAGGCCGCGGCCATCTCCTCTGCCGACTGGTAGACGAAGCTGCTCGTCAGGAACAGGGGCGTCGAGTGCTCCTGTTCGGCGGTGCGATCGGTCTGGATGCGAACGGCCTCGGTCTCGGGGTGTCGATGCATGCGCGAGAGACTCGTGGGAAGGAGGGTGGGCTCAGGCTTCGTCCGGCACGGGAACGCCGTTGACCTCGACGCGCCACGTGATCGTGGCACCGGCCCGCCGCAGCGTCTCGGCCACCGAGCAGTAGGAATCAATCGACAGGGCGACAGCGCGCCTGGCCTTGGCGGGCTCGACCACTCCCCCAATCCGCACCTGTAATGCGATGTGTTCCCACAGGGCCAGGTCGCCGCCAGAGCCGCGGGTGCCGTCGATCTGCATCTCGAGGCTGGTCATCTGCTGGCGCTGCTTGCGGAGGATGCGCACGATGTCGACGCCGCTGCAGCCGCACAGGGCCGCCAGCAGCGACTGCATGGGGCGAAGGCCCGTACCGCCCCCGCCCTGGCTGACGGGGATGTCCATGCGGACGACGTGACCGTCCGCATCGGAGATGTCGAAGCCGAAATCAGGCGCGGCAAGGACTGCACGGATCAGGGCCATGGTCGCATCGAGCCCTCACTATACCCCCGCGGGCGCCCGGCATGCGCCGGGCGGGCGGGCGGTCGACTGCTCGAGACGATTACGCCGATCTCGGCCGCACGTCGTCGTCGCTGATGGTGACCGGGCGCAGGAAGGGCATCATCGACCGCAGTTGCGCCCCGACTTTCTCGATCTGGTGGGCACGCTCGTTCCGACGCGTGGCCTCGAACGTGGCACGGCCCGAGCGGTTCTCGGCGATCCAGCCGTCGGCATAGCGACCGCTGCGAATGTCGTCGAGAATCGCCTGCATTGCCTTGCGGGTGTCGTCGGTGACAATGCGCGGACCGGCCGTGTAATCGCCGTGCTCGGCCGTGTCGCTGATGGAATAGCGCATGTAGTTGAGGCCGCCCTGATACATCAGGTCGACAATGAGCTTGAGCTCGTGCATGCACTCGAAGTACGCCACCTCGGGCTGATAGCCGGCCTTGACGAGCGTGTCGAAGCTGGCCTTCACGAGGGCGCTGACACCGCCGCAGAGCACCGCCTGCTCGCCGAACAGATCGGTCTCGGTCTCCTCGGCAAAGGTGGTCTCGATGACGCCGGCGCGCGTCACACCGATGCCCTTGGCATAGGACAGGGTCAAGGCGCGTGCCTGGCCGGTGGCGTCCTGATGGACCGCGAAGAGCGCGGGGGTGCCTGCGCCTTCCACGTAGAGCTCGCGCACGCGGTGCCCTGGTGACTTGGGGGCCACCATGGCCACATCGATGTCGGGCCTGGGCGTGATGGCGCCGAAGCGGATGTTGAAGCCGTGCGCGAACATCAGCATCTTTCCAGCCGACAGGTTCGGGGCAATGTCGTCGGCATACAGCTGCGCCGCCGTCGTGTCGGGGACCAGCACCATGATGACATCGGCCCACGCCGTCACTTCGCCAGGCGTGCCCACCTGCAGACCCGCGGCCTGCGCCTTTGCGCGCGACCGGCTGCCGGCCGACAGGCCCACCCGGACGTCGACGCCGCTGTCCTTGAGATTGAGCGCGTGTGCATGCCCCTGGGAACCGTAGCCGATAATCGCGACCTTCTTCCCCTGAATGAGGCTCAGGTCCGCATCCGCATCGTAGTACATCGTCGCCATGTGTCTGCTGTCTCCCGTCTGGAATGAATGAGGCGGCTCCGCGTCGGCCTACACCGACATGGCACCGGTATCGTGCGGCCCGCGGGCGCGGGTCATGGCGCGCCCCGGGGTGATGGCCGGCCCGTCGGTGGTGCCCCGGGTCATTTCGATGCGTCCGGTGCGGACCATTTCGAGGACGCCGTACGGACGCAGAATCTCGACCAGGCTATCGACCTTGTCTTCGGTGCCCGTCGTCTCGATGACGAGGGTCTCCGGGCTGACATCCACAATACGCGCGCGATAGACCTCGACCAGCTGCATCACCTGGGGGCGGATCTCGGCATTGGCCTGTACCTTGATCATCGCCAGATCGCGGGCGATGGTGGCCTGATGCGTGATGTTCACCACGCGCCGCACGGGCAGCACCTTGTAGAGATTGGCCTCGACGAGCCGGCCGCCCCGCTCGTCGGTGTCGACCACGATGGTCATCCGCGACAGGCCCTCCACTTCGGTGTGGCCGACGGTGAGTGATTCGATATTGAAGGCCCGGCGACGAAACAGCGACGACACCCGGTTGAGCACCCCGGGCACGTTATCCACATAGACGGCAAAGGTCTGCATGCGTGAATCAGTCTGCGGCCGTCTCGACGATCGGCGACGGGCGGCGAATCATGTTGTGAAGGTCATTGCCGGCAGGCACCATCGGAAAGACCGAGTCTTCCTGCTCGACGCGGAAGTCGATGACCGCGCCCTTGGCATGGCGGCGGGCCGCCTCGACCGTCGGTTCGACCTGGCTGCGCGCCTCGACCGTGGCGCCCCAGACGCCATAGGCGCCGGCCAGCTTCTCGAAGTCGGGAGCGCTGATGGGTGTGGCGGCGTAGCGGCGCTGGTAGAAGAACTCCTGCCACTGCCGCACCATGCCGAGGTACCCGTTATTGATGATGCAGACCTTCACGTCGAGGTCTTCCTGCACCATCGTCGCCAGCTCGCAGAGCGTCATCTGGAAGCCGCCGTCGCCGACGACGACCCAGACTTCGGCATCGGGCCGGCCCACCTTGGCACCGATGGCGGCAGGCAGGGCGAAGCCCATCGTGCCCAGCCCGCCTGAGGTGATCAGCGAGCGCGGGGCTTCGTGGTGGTAATACTGGGCCTCCCACATCTGGTGCTGCCCCACGTCGGTCACCACGATGGCGTTGCCATCGGTGATGCGCCAGATGTCGTGGATGACATGAGCGGCATAGAGATGCCCGTGGTCCGGCATGTTCTTGATGTCACGCACGGCGGCGTCACCCCGCATCCCGTTGATGTGGCCGATCCACGGTGACCGGTCAACCGTCGCCAGATGCGGCAGCCAGCCGGACACCACGGTGCCGACGTCGCCCGAAATGGCGGCATCGACGCGGATGTTCTTGTTGAACTCGGCCGGATCGATATCGACGTGAATCTTCTTCGCGTGCAGTGCGTACGTCCTGGTGTTACCCGTCACGCGGTCGTCGAAGCGCATACCCAGGGCAATCAGGAGGTCGGCCTCCTGAATGGCCGTATTGACCCAGGCTTCGCCGTGCATGCCCATCATGCCCAGGTTGAGCGGGTGCGAGGCCGGCACGCTGCCGATGCCGAGGAGGGTCATGGCGACCGGAATCTGCGCCTGCTCGGCCAGCTGCTGCACCGCGGCGCTGCCTCCGCCGAGGATGATGCCGTGGCCCGCGAGGATCAGGGGACGCTGCGCCTTGTTGATGAGCTCGATCGCGTCGGCACCGAACCCCTGCCCCGATCGGTCGATGGCCTCGACGTCAGGCGTCGCGGCGTCCCAGTCGAACTCGCAGGTCCCCAACTGGGCGTCCTTGGTGATGTCGATCAGCACGGGGCCCGGGCGCCCCTGCCTCGCGATGGCGAACGCCTCGCGCACGGCGGCGGCTACCTCGCTGGCGTGGCTGACCAGGTAGTTGTGCTTGGTAATGGGCAGGGTGATACCCGTGATGTCCGTTTCCTGAAAGGCGTCGCTGCCGATGAGGCCACTACCCACCTGCCCGGTGATGCAGACAATCGGCGAGGAGTCCATCTGGGCCGTGGCGATGCCAGTGACCATGTTCGTGGCCCCGGGACCCGAGGTCGCGATGGCCACGCCGACCTTGCCCGTCGCTCGCGCGTAGCCGTCGGCCATGTGTGTAGCGCCCTGCTCGTGGCGCACCAGGATGTGCCGGATGGGATAGTCGAGCATGGCGTCGTAGGCCGGCAGGATGGCGCCGCCCGGATAGCCGAACACGACCTCGACGCCTTCGCGCACGAGGCATTCCCACAGAATCTGTGCTCCGGTCAGTGTGCGTGTGCTCATAGGTGCGAGGCGTCTTCTCGCACGGGTATTACAGCGATTGCCCGAGGCACAGTCAAATCGAAACATTTCATTGCGACATAAGTGGCGGTTATGTCGCACGCCACAGCATAAGCCGGCAAAATACCTGTCATGCGCGGGCGCAGGACGCGCCGGCCTCAGAAACGGAACAGGCGCGTGACCTTGAACGCCAGCGTGCGGTTCTGCACGGTGGTCGAGGTCCCGGGACGCAGCGCCGTGTCGCGCCCGTCGCTGTACACGAGGAAGACCTCACTGCCGCCCGTGTATTCCCAACGGAGCCGCGCGCTCGACGTCAGCGTGCGTGCGTCGACGTTCAGCTGCACCAGGCTGCTGATGACCATCCGGGGCGTCGGCGTCACCGTGAATCGCGCCCCCATCAGCCTCGCATTGAAGGTGCCATAGGGCAGCGACACCCAGTTGAGCGTGGCCGTGGGCTCGACCGACATGCGCGGATGCAGCCCCCATCGGCCACTGTAGGTGAGGTCTGAACGCCGGCCGTTGTACAGCGTGCCCGTGGCCAGCGAGAATCGCCCGGAGATGGCCCGCTGCTGTCCCATCGTGTAGGCCAGCCGTGTGCTCTGGAAGCCATAGTCGCCCCGTGGCACCACCACGCCGGGAGACACGGTGAAGGCCGCCGGCAGATACTCGAACTCGCGGGTGTGCTCGATCGACGCCTGGTCGCTCGACTGGAAGTCGACCCGGAACAGCGCATTGGCCTCGCCTGTCTGGCGCTGACGGGCCGCCGCGTCAGTCACATACTCGCCGCTCAGTTGCCACGTGAGCTTGCGCACGACGCGGCTGCGCCTGGGTCGCGGACTGAAGCGGGCCTGCACGAACGTCCGCCGGACATCGGTCCGTCGCGTGAAGCCCACGTCCGGGGCAAAGCCCGGGTCAATCAGCAGGTGTTCGGCCGACAGGCCATACCGGTCCGTGGTGTAGTCGGCCCGACCACGGTAGCTGTAGCCCGTCACCGGCACACCGGCACGGTTCGGCGTATCGGTGCGCGCGACAAATCCTGTCAGGTTCATCGAGGTGCGGAACAGCAGCGTCGCGTCGGCCCCGAATGAGGTGCTGGCCGGCAATCCGCGCACCGGCTGGCGGTGCGTGGCCATGATGCCCACGTTGCTTCGCCGCAGGACGTTGCGTTTGAGCCGCAGCGCCGAGAACCCCGTCTGCACGGCTCCGGCCTCTGGCGTGTTCTCCGTGTGGATGTTGAGCGCGCCGATGCTGTAGGCACCGGCACGGCCCGTCAGGCGTCCGCCCCCGATGACCGGGATCGCCTGGCCCTGGTTGAGGCCGATGCGGCGGCTGTAGAACAGCAGCGGCACGTCGCCGGGGCTACTGCCCGCCTGGACGCCGCCGAAGTCGAAGATGCCCTGGCCCTCGATGAAGAACTCGCGCTTCTCCGGAAAGAACAGGCTGAAGCGCGTCAGGTTGATCTGCTGCAGGTCTTCTTCCACCTGCGCGAAGTCGGTCCGCCACGTCGCATCGAAGATGAGGCTGCGCGTCAGGCCGTACTTCGCATCGAGTCCCCCGTTGCCGCCCACGGCCGAGTCGAGCAGGCCATTGGTTCGGCGCAGCCCGGTGGTCGAGGCCAGGCCATAGGGCTTCAGTTCGATGTTTTTCGACTGCGCCGGCGTCTCGAGTCCCTCGACCGTGGCAGCCGATGCCATGCGGCTGACTCCCGTGGTGCCGAGCGCCGCCGGCACCAGCGACAGGTACGAGAATTCGTTCTTCCACTTGACCAGCCGCCGGAGGTTGATGCCCCAGGTCTGCGGCCCGGCCCCCTTGTACCGCAGCGTCTTGAAGGGAATCGCCACCTCGACCGTCCACCCCTGCTCGAAGCGCTGCGTCTTCACATACCAGATACCGTTCCACGCCGAGTTCTGCTGGTCGTCGGTGATGGTCATGTCGCGCAGTGCGCCGAGCGGGTTGGTCTGGAACAGGTACCCGTTGCGCCGGTCGTGGAGCGTATCGATGACAAACGTCAGGTTCTCGTTGCCCAGGATGTTGCCGTTGTCGCGCCGCAGCTCGTTGGCCACCTCACGCGCCGGCTGGGAATCCCACAGCCGCGCCGCCACATAGAAGCTCTCATCGTCAAAGAGAATCCAGGCCTCGGTCTTCTCGGTGGCCAACTGGCCCTCGCGCGGTTCCTGCTGGATGAAGTCGGTCAGCGGGATGACCCGCTGATAGATCGGCTCGTCGAGCACGCCGTCCACGCGCAGTGACGGATCGACCCGCACCGCACGCACCGTCACATCGTCTGCGGCGCGCCGCTCCACCAGGGCCAGCAACGGAGGCACTTCTCCACCACCGCCCGGGTCCCCGGCGGCAGCCGGCCCCGCCTGCGCCTGGACCGTCGCCGAGGTGGCGGTATCACCGGGCACGGGCTGCTGGCCGGACGCCTGGGCCCCCATGCCCAGCACGACCAGGATCCACGCCCCCACCCAGATGCGCCCCACGCTCACGACGGGCGCCATGATAGCGCGTGCGCCCGATTCCCCGTAGAATCCGGAGATGCATCTCCCGGCCCGCATCGTCCTTGCTGTGTCACTCGGCTGCGCCGTCCCCGCCTCCGCGCAGACACCGCCCCCGCTCGCCGCCCTGCAGACCCGCGCCGAGCAGAGCGACTTTGCGGAAACCAGTCGCTACGACGATGTGCTGGCGTTTCTGAAAGTGGTGGACGAAGCCTCGACGAAGGTGCACGTGACGTCGTTCGGGTACACCTTCGAGGGGCGCCGGCTGCCGCTGGCGGTCGTGGGCAACGTGGCCGATGCCCGGCCCGAGACCGTGAAGCAGTCGGGCCTGCTGCGGGTGTACGTGCAGGCGAACATCCATGCCGGCGAGGTCGAGGGCAAGGAAGTGGTGCTGGCGCTCATCCGCGACATCGCACGCGGGCAGCACGCCGACTGGCTGAACTCGATGGTGCTGCTCATCAACCCTGTCTACAACGCCGACGGCAATGAGAGGGTCACGCTCACCAGCCGGGGCTTCCAGCACGGCCCCATCGGGGGTCAGGGTACGCGTCCCAATGCGCAGGGTCTCAACATCAACCGTGACAACATCAAGCTCGAGACCCCGGAAGCCCGCTCGATGGTGCGGCTGCTGAATGACTACGACCCGCACGTGATGCTCGACCTGCACACCACCAACGGGTCGCGCCACGCCTATCACCTGACCTACGAGATTCCGAACAATCCCGCCGTGCGGCCCGAGATCTCGGCGCAGTCGCGCACGTGGCTGCGCCAGGTGGAACAGCGCATTGCACAGCAGGATGGGTGGGCCTTCCGGTCGTACGGCAACGTATCGGGTCAGCCGCCAAAGCGCGCGTGGACCACGGTAGAGGACCTGCCCCGCTACACGCACAACTACTGGGGCCTGCGGAATCGCTTCGGCATCCTCAGCGAGGTCTACTCCTACCTGCCGTTCAAGGAACGCGTCACCACGAACCGGCGCTTTGTGGAAGAGGTGCTGGCCTATGCGCACGCCAATGCCCGTCCGCTGAAGGCCGCCACCGAGGCGGCCGACGCCGCGTCGCTCGTGGGGCAGACGCTGTCGATCAGGTCGGCCGTGGCACGTGCGGCCGAGCCCGTCGAGATTCTGATGGGCGCGGTGGACGAGGAGGTCAATCCCTACTCGGGACGCATCATGCACCGACGGCGCGACGTGCGGATGCCCGAGAAGATGTGGGACGAGACCACCTTCACCTCGACCGACCGCGAACGCGTGCCGATGGCGTACTACATCCCGGCCGCCGAGAAGGCCGTGCTCGAGCGCCTGCGGGCGCATGGCATCAGGCTCGAGCCGGTGAGCCAGCCGATCACTGGCGGCCTCGAGACCTTCACCATCGCCTCGACGTCGGTCGCACCGCAGCCCTTCGAGAACCACCAGGAGCGCACCGTCACGGGCACCTGGGCCGCCTCGGATGCCACGATCGAGGCCGGCGCCTTCCGCGTGCCGATGCAGCAGCCGCTGGCCCGTCTGGCCTTTTACCTGCTGGAACCCCGATCGAACGATAGCCTGGTCACCTGGAACGTCCTCGAAGACGCTGTCAAGGCCGGCCGGCTGCCAATCGTGCGCACGCGGAACTAGCGGAGCAACGCCGGATGTGGAGAGACGCGGACACCCCATGACGGCACCTTCGCCCTTGACGCGTCCGCGTGCGGCATCCTCCACGGCGCAGTCCCGATGACGATGCCGCGCCCCGGCCGTGATGCGGTCCTGGCGGCCCTCTCTCTGGTCGCCATCGGTACGCATCTCTGGCTGCGGTGGGCTGCCGCCGGCCTGCTCCTCGGCCGCGTCCCCGTCGACCAGTTGCCCCTGCTGGGTGCGCTGGCCGTCGGGGGCGGACCGCTGGTCTGGGGCCTGTTGCGCCAGATCACGCGCGGCAATTTCAGCGCCGACCTGCTCGCCGGCATTTCGATCGTCACGTCCGTGCTGCTCGGCGAGTACCTGGCCGGCACACTCGTGGTCCTGATGCTGTCGGGTGGGCAGGCACTCGAGGCCTTTGCGGTCAGGCGCGCGTCCTCTGCCCTCGCCGCACTGGCGCGCCGCATGCCCACCCGGGCCCACCGGAAAGCCAGTGCCTCCATCGCCGATGTGCCGCTCGAGGAGGTCGCCGTCGGTGACGTGCTCATCGTGTTCCCCCACGAGATCTGTCCTGTCGACGGCACCGTGCTCGAGGGCCAGAGCACGATGGACGAGTCGTACCTCACGGGTGAACCCTATCGCCTGTCCAAGGTCGCCGGCACCCAGGTGCTCTCCGGGGCGATCAACGGCGACGGGGCTCTCACCATCCAGGCCGACCGCCGGGCCACCGACTCGCGCTATGCGCGCATCATGCAGGTGATGCACGAGTCCGAGCAGCGACGCCCCGCCCTGCGCCGGCTCGGCGACCAGCTCGGTGCGTTCTACACGCCGCTGGCCCTGGTCATTGCCGCAGCCGCCTGGCTGCTCACTGGCGATCCCTCGCGGTTCCTGGCCGTCCTCGTCGTGGCGACGCCCTGCCCGCTGTTGATCGCGATTCCCGTGGCCATCATCGGGTCGGTCTCGCTGGCCGCCCGCCGCGGCATTGTCATCCGCGACCCGGCCGTGCTCGAGCAACTCGACCGCTGCCGCACCGCCATCTTCGACAAGACCGGCACGCTCACCTACGGGCGTCCCCTGCTGACCGCCACGATGCCGGCACCCGGGACCGATGCCCGCGACGTCCTGGCCCTGGTCGCCAGCCTCGAACAGTACTCGCGCCATCCACTGGCGTCGGCTATTCTCGCGGGGGCCGCGTCGCAGGCCCTGCCGCTGCACGAGGCCACCCATGTCAGTGAACGCCCAGGCCAGGGACTGACGGGCGAGGTCGCCGGCCGCACGGTGCGAGTGACGAGCCGGAAGGCCCTGGTCGCGACCCATCCGGAGGCAGGGCCGCTGCTGCCTCCCTCTCACGGCGGCCTCGAGTGCGTCGTCCTCGTCGACGATGCCTATGCGGCCACGCTGCAGTTCAGGGACGAGCCCCGCACGGAAGGACGCCTGTTCGTGCAGCACCTCGGCCACCGGCACGGCTTCACGCGCGCGCTGCTCGTGTCAGGCGACCGCGAGAGCGAGGTGCGCTACCTCGCCGACGTCGTCGGCATCGCGCATGTGCATGCGTCGCAGTCGCCGGAAGAGAAGGTCGCGATTGTCCGCGACGAGACCGCGAAGGCCCCCACGCTGTTTGTCGGGGACGGCATCAACGACGCGCCGGCCCTGGCCACCGCCACCGTCGGCATCGCCTTCGGCCAGGCCAGCGAAGTGATTACCGAGGCGGCTGGTGCCGTCATCCTCGACAGCATGCTCGAGCGGGTCGATGAACTGCTGCACATCGGCAGACGCATGCGGCGCATCGCCCTGCAGAGTGCCGTCGGCGGCATGGCACTGAGCGCGATCGGCATGGCGGCCGCGGCGGCGGGATGGCTGTCACCGGTGGCAGGCGCGCTCACGCAGGAGGCCATCGACGTCGTTGCCGTTGTGAACGCCCTGCGCGCGGCGCTGCCGCCGCGCACCCTCAGGGATTTCTGATGCTCAGGCCATGAAGCCGAGGTTGGCCGTCGGGAAGTTGGCGAGGGTGGGAAAGGCCGTGGCCAGTTCCGTCTCGCTCGCCCCAAACCAGCGGCCGAGCGTCGCCCCCACCTGAGCCGAGGAGGTGGTGGGAATGAACATGCCGCGCGTGCCCACATCATCGGGACCGCCCAGCACCTGCTGCGGCAGGCTCCCGTAGATGCCCCCGCGCACCGCCCCGCCCAGCACGACCTGATGACCGCCCCAGGCGTGGTCGCTGCCCGACCCGTTGAACTGGAACGTGCGGTTGAACTCCGACTGCGTGAACGCGGTGACATTCGCGCCGAGGCCAAGTTCCTGCATCGCCGTCGTGAAGACCCCAAGGCCCTGTGACAGCTGCAGCAGCAGGCTCGAGTGCGTTCCGAGCTGCCCGGTGTGCGTGTCGAATCCGCCCATAGAGCAGAAAAACACCTGGCGCCCCGGCCCCATCGTCGAACGGATCCGGATGAGCCTCGCTACCTCGCGCAGCTGGTTGCCCAGCCCGGTGTTCGGGAAGGTCACCGAGAGCGTCGGCAGATTGCCACTCAGCTGCAGGGTGTCGGCCAGCTGCAGGCCGCTGGCAAACTGTCCGTTCGCCGCTTCGCGCAGCGGATGCCCGCCGTCCATCAGCACCATGGCATTCAGGGCCTGGCGCCGCGCATCGGCCGCGTCGGCCGAGAGGCCGCTCAAGGCCGCCAGCGCGAGGCTCGAGCCCGGAGGAATCACGTTGCTGCGCACATCGATGCCTTCGAGGAACACCGAATGCGACGAGACCGACACGGCTGACAGGGGATCACCCGGGCCGAACACATCCAGCAGCCGTCCGCCCCACCCGCTGGTCGTGGCTTCTGACTGCGCGGTGAAGGCCTGCGTGGTCTGGTCAGAGTGCGAGAACAGGTTCGCCGGGCGCGTCAGCCCCTGCTGATACTCGGCCTTGGTCAGCGGTCGCGTCAGTGCGCCGGTGTTCAGCAGGAACGCCGCCTGCCCGGAGCGATAGAGGCGGTCGAGTTCGCCCGCTGACGCATGCAGGGCGTAGGGATTGCCAGCGCTGTCGGCCAGGTCCGCGAGCAGCGTCGTGGTCCCGGGCGCCCCAAGCGCCAGCCCGCTTCGAGCCACACGGTAGGCCTCGTAGGAATACGGATCTGACGCTGTCCCACTACGCCTCGAGACGATGAGGTTGCTCGAATCGTTGCCGCCGAACAGGTAGACGCACACCAGGGCCTTGTAGTCGGTGGCCCTCGGCGCCGCACTGACGCCGGGAAACAGGCGGCGCCACGGGTCCAGCCCGAGGCCGGCCAGGCCGAGTGCCGCCAGACGGGCGCTGAGCCTCAGGAAGCGGCGGCGCGCAGGACGATGGGTGTGTGCCATGGGGTGTGTCCTGACGGCCGGTCTAGCGGACGACCACCTGCCGCGCGGCCGTCGCCGTGCTGGTGCCGCACTGATTCACTGCCTGAATCCGCACAGAGTAGGTGCCGGGCGGCACCACCCCACTCAGGACGCGGTCGGTCACATTGATGGTCATCGGATTACCCGGGCCAGTCACGAGCACGCGATAGCCCGTGGCCGGGCGTCCACTGGCCGCCGCCTGCCACGACAGCGCCACGAAGTGGCCCTGCACCGCGCTCGTGACGTTGACCGGCATCGACGGCGCCCCTGAACACGACGTGAGCGCATCGTCGAAGGTCAGGGTGACGGCGTTCGACGCACCGCTCGACCCGGTGCGGTTCACGGCCCGCACCGAGAACGTGTAGGTCGCGTTCGGAACGCCCTCGAACGTGAACGACTCGGACACCGGCAGAGGGAACGAATTGAAGGGCACGCCGTCCCGAAGCACGTCGAGCGCGATGTACTCGGGCGCACCGCCGCCGAAGGTGTTGCGCCATGAGAGGCTCACACTGTTGCCGGTCGCACGATTGCGCACGAGCCCGAGGAGATTCACCGGCGCCGTGGGTCCGGACGGCACGCCGACAAACAGCCGGATGTCGGCCGAGGGCTGGCTGCGATTCCCGGACGCATCAAGCGACGAGACGCGCACGTAATACTGCCCTGTCGGAACGTCGAGGGTGATCAGCGGGACCGATTGAGCGGTGGTGACAGAGGCGATGGTGGTGCCTGGCTCGGGACCGCCCTCGATCAGATAGCCGGCAGGGGCCGGCCCCACTTGCGGGGCCGACCAGCGAAGCGTCACGAGATTGCCACGCATCGCGGCGGTCGTCAGCCCCGTGGGCGGCTGGAGCGTCGGCGACCCCACGCCCGAATTATCGGCGTGCACCGAGTACTCGCTCGACACGGCGGCAAGAAAGAGGGCCCCGAGTGCTCGCTGGCGCGCTTCCGTAGCCGGCACCGCCGTGGTGGCCGACGTGATCAGTTCGCGCAGTTCCTGCGTCATGCGTCCGAACATGAGCCGATCGTTGACCCGGGCCACCAGGGCAGCCGGTGTCGGGGCCAGGGCAATGAATTCCGACAGGTCTGGCGCAAAGTTCGTGGGCCAGCTGCCATTGAGCATCCAGTACAGGGTGTTGGCCCGCTGCAGGCTGAGGGCGGGGGGATAAATCTGGAACTCGGGACCGGCCAGCGACGGATTACTGGGCGTGGTCGTCAGCGGCGAATAGAAGCTGAACACCGTGGTCGGCGTCAGCGGATTCTGGCCCAGCGATGACAGCTGGCCAATCAGCGTATCTGGCACGCCCACCGGGGTGCCCATCGCCCGGATGAGGCCGGTCATGTGCAGCACCGGGTCCTTCAGTCGTCCCCCTCCGGCCGGCAGGGTGCGCGCCTCCGGGTCGGTCAGCACGGCGCGAATGACCGCCGCCAGATCTCCGCGCACGCCCTGCCCGTTATTGGCAAAGACCGCTGAGACCCGCGCCACGTAGGCTGGGCTCGGGTTGCTGGTGACCAGCGACCGGATGAGCCGTGTCCCGATAAAGGGCCCGACGTTGGGATGGTTGGCCACGAGATCGAGCACGAGGGTCAGCTCTGCCCGGGCCGTGAGATTGGCCGGGATGGCCGTGCCCATGACCGTCTTGGCTCGAGCGTCGTGCCACGTCGCCGGCCCCGGCACCATCGGGCCGTTGTAGTTGGTGGGGTTGCTGACGCCGGGAGTCCCGGGAAACGTCCAGCCTGTCATGGCGTCGGCCAGCTGGCGGATGTCGGTCTGCGTGTAGGTGGGAACAGGACGGTTGGCCGCGTCGAGCTTCCACGTGCCATCGGGATTCAGCTCCCAGAGCCCGATGGAGAATAGCTGCAGCAGTTCGCGCGCGTAGTTTTCATTGGGAGAGGTGGTCGTGGTGGCCCGGCGGCTGTAGACCAGGTCGAGATACACCCCCATGGCCGGGTTGAGCGTGACCGCCTCGATGAGCTCGCGGTAGGTGCCGAAGGCATGCGTCTGCAGCAGGTTGACCCACGTGGCCATCTGTACGCCGTCGCTGGCGAACTTGTTCGACGACACCACCAGCGTCTGCCCAAGCGCGAACAGCACCCGCTGCCGAAGCTGGTCATCGCCGCGCACCATCGACAGGAACACGGCGCGCCGGACGTCGGCATTGGTGGTCGTCGCCGGGATGGCCGTGACAGGCTTCTGCAGCTCCGAGTCGAGCCACGCCGACACACCCAGGGTCTGGAGCCGCGTCACCTCAGCGGATGACGGCCCGAACGTGGCCTGTTCCAGGAACTGCGCGGCCTGCGCAGTCGTGAGCGGTGTCTGGGCAGCCGCCGACTGCGTGATCAGAGTCCCGATGAGGGCGAGAGCGAAAATTCGCACTGCCCTGTGAGCATAGCGCAGGAACTGCCACTATGTGCGCGGTTCGTAGTACTGCCTGTACATGCCTCGCCGAAACAGCCAGCCCCCGAGGGGCCCCAGCCAGCCGAGGACGTGGTACATGAACCCCAGGTCCATCATTTCGATAAGGTTGCCGTCGAAATCCCTCACGAAGAAGAAGGAATGCCCACGGGGCGACCGTTCGGGCCGGCTGACAATCTCGACTCCCTTGCTGACCAGATAGTCGTGCCACTTGTCCAGGTTGCGCACGTTGAAAGAGATGTGCGTCAACCCGACCCGGTTCCACGGAATCCGCTCGGCCGGCTGCTTCGGCTCGAAGTGGAAGATTTCGAGCACCCCGCCCCCGGGCACCCGAATCCAGCCGATCTTGCAGCTGGGCGCGTCCCCGGTCACGCCGAAGAACGTCCGTACCCGTTCTGGCGGCGTGTCGGCGACCCCGACCAGCGGACAGCCGAACACATCCGAGTAAAACTGCACCGCTTTGTGAAAATCCGAGACCGTGATGCCCACATGGCTGAACGATCGGACACTCATGCCCATGACGATGACTCCTTGAGAAGGCGTTCGGCCACCCGCAGCGCCTGCGCGACGATGGTGAGCCCCGGGTTGACCGCTGCAGACGAGGGGAAGAACGACCCGTCCACGACCCACAGGTTGCGCACCTCGTGGGTGCGGCACCAGGGGTCGAGCACCGAGGTCGCCGGGTCGGTGCCGAACACGAGCGTGCCGCATTGATGCGTCGTGTTGCGGGTCCGGTGCGAGTGCGCCACCACAATCCAGTCCCCGAGGTCCCTGAGCATGCGCTTCGCCAGCCGCACCAGGCGGTCGTGGGTCCGGACATTGTCGGGCCGGTAGTGCAGGCGGATGCGGCCCTGGCTGTCGAGCGTCACCCGGTTGTCCGGGCGTGGCAGGTCCTCGCTCATCACCAGCCAGTCGAGGCCGCGCGCCACCCAGGCCTCGTAAACCGCCAGCGGCACCCCGGGCACCATCGTGTCGCCCACCACCTTGGCCATGATGCCGTGCGTCCGCCCCTGCGACTGGATGTTGCCCAGGGGAAAACGACCGTCCGGCCCTTTAAGATAGAAGTCGTTCAGGGCCAGGGTCTTCTGGAACACCGCGCGGTTCACCCGAAACGGCTGCACCCCCTGCATCATCGTCGCAAGATGTGCCATGTAGCGGCGACCTACGAGCCCTGAGCCGTTGGCCAGGCCATCGGGGTGGAGGCTGGACGCCGATCGCAGGAGCAGCGCCGCCGAGTGTACGGCCCCGGCCGAGACGACCACCGTCCCTGCCCCGACCGTGATGCGTTGGCCCTGGTGGTCCACTTCCACGCCGGTGACCCGGCGCCCGGTCTCGTCGGTCAGCAACCGCTGCGCCATGGCGCCGGTCCAGAGCGTCACCGCGCCGGTGTCGAGGGCCGGGTCGACGGCACACACCTCGGCATCGCTCTTCTGCCCCAGGCGACACGGGAACGAATTGCAGGTGCGGCACAGCACGCATCCGCCGGGTTCCCCCGGCCGGAGCAGCCCGAGCGGCAGGTGTGCCGGCGACAGCCCGGCACGGCGCCAGGCCTGCGCCACGGCCTCGACTTCGGGCGCATGGGGCACGGGTGCATGGGGGAAAGGCCCCCTGCGCGGGTCCGTCGGGTCGCTGCCGGCCAGCCCCCGCACACCGAACCAGGCTTCTGCCTGGTCGTAGAACGGCGCCAGGTCGTCGTAGGTGATGGGCCAGGCCGGTGACGTGCCGTCCTCGTGCTCGAGCGCGGAGAAGTCTTCGAGGCGGAGGCGATAGAGCACACTGCCCCAGAACTTGGTGTTCCCCCCCACATTGGCGTGCGTGTAGGGCGTGAACCATTCGCCGGTGATGCCGTCCTGCCACTGTTCGCTCGACCGGTACCGGAGGTCGCGCCAGACGGCGGCCGGGTCCCAGTTCTCGTCCTCGCGCGGCACTCGCTCGCCGCGCTCGAGCAGCAGGATGCGTGCTCCCGAGCCTGCCAGCGCCCGGGCCATCGTGCCCCCGCCGGCCCCGCTGCCGACAATGACGATGTCGAAGACCGGCGGCGTCATGCCGGCGTCTGCAGGTCGCGATACACCTGTTCCATGAGCCGCTGATCCTCGATGGCCCGCTCGAGGCTCATTTCCGGCGTGGTGCCTTCGCGAATCGCGCGGACAAAGTCGCGGTACATCGCCTGGTATCCACGGATGTCGCGGAAGCCGGGGAAGATCACCCGCGGCCAGCCCCGACCGCGTGCCAGCACCACCCCGCCGTTTGATTCGAACGAGATGATGCCGTCACGGCCGAAGATCTTCGACAGCCGCAGGCCCTTCAGCAGCGAGGGAATCTCGCGCGAGTAATACAGGGTGCCGACCGCCTCGTTGTCATAGCGGAACGCCACCATCATGCTCTTGGCCCGCCGGTCGGGCCCGGTGCGTGAGACCGAGGGTCGGAACCCATGGGCTGAGATAATCTGCGGCCCCAGGCTGCCGGCGATGTGCAGCCAGTGGATGCCTTCCTCGAAAAACGCATCCCCCCCGGCCATCGTCTCGTCGTTGCGCCAGTCATCGGCCTTCTTGAGGCGATGGGCGATGGTCGTGAAGTGCGCGAACACCATCTCGCCGATGGTGCCGTCGGCGATGAGGCGGCGCAGGGTCACGGCCAGCGGCTTGTAATGATCGTTCTCGCCCACCAGCACGACACGTCCCGCCCGGTTGCGCGCCTCCCGGACCTCTTCGTAGGCGGCCATGGTGGGAAAGGCCGGCTTTTCCACCAGCACATGCTTGCCGGCGGCCAGGGCTTCGAGCGTGAGCGGCAGGTGGTAGATCGGCGGCACGGCCACCACGACCGCGTCGACCTCCGGGTCGGCGATGGCGGCGTGGTAGTCGCCGTAGGCCGCCACCCCTCCGAACCGGCGCTGGTAGCCTTCGGCTTTGGCCTGGTCGCGGCTGGCATAGCGCAGCGCCACCGATGGTCCCAGTGCCCGCAGCTGCCGGCTGTGCACGTCGGTGATGAAGCCGCAGCCGAGAAAGGCCAGGTGAACGGGGCGTGCCATGGGCAGTGCTCCGATTATACCGGCCCCCCACCCCGTCCCACCCCGGTGGCAGTCGGGCTATCATCCCCGCGGAGGACGCTCATGGAACGCAAGACTGCTGCCGACTTTGACCCGCAAGTGCTGATCCTGTTTGACGCCTACGTGCACGGTGCCCTCGATCGGCGCGGCTTTCTTGACAAGGCCCGCACGTATGCCGTGGGCGGCATGAGCGCCGCGATGATGCTCGAGGCCCTCAGCCCGAAGTTCGCCGAGGCGCAGAAGATTTCCCGGGACGATGCCCGGATCAAGGCGGAATACATCACCTACGATTCGCCGAGCGGGTCGGGGAAGATGCGTGGCTACCTCGTGCGCCCGGCCTCCGCCACCGGCACGCTGCCCGGTATCGTCGTGGTGCACGAGAATCGCGGCCTCAATCCTCACATCGAAGACATCGCCAGGCGCCTGGCCCTCGATAACTTCGTCGCCTTTGCGCCCGACGCCCTCACGCCGCTCGGGGGCTATCCGGCCGGCGGCGAGGAGGAAGCCCGCACCCTGTTTGCAAAGCTCGACCAGGCGAAGACCCGCGAGGACATGGTGACCGCCGTGGCCGTGCTGAAGGCCCGCCCCGAGTGCACGGGCCGCGTGGGCGCCGTGGGCTTCTGTTACGGCGGCGGCATCGCCAACATGCTGGCCTCCCGCGTGCCCGACCTGGGGGCCGCGGTGCCCTTCTATGGGAACACCCCGACGGCCGAGGACACCGCGCGCATCAAGGCGCCGCTGCTGATTCACTACGCGTCGACCGACGAGCGCATCAACGCCATGTGGCCGGCCTACGAGGCGGCCCTGAAGGCGAACGGCATCCGCTACGACATGCACATGTACCCGAACACCCAGCACGGCTTCAACAACGACACGACGCCGCGCTACGACGAGGCCGCGGCGGCGCTGGCCTGGAAGCGCACCGTCGACTTTTTCAACACGCACCTGCGCAAGTAGGCCGGTTCGCGGGGGGACGCCCGGACCAGTCCGGGCGTCTCACCCACTGTGCTTCCCGAGAAGACCTGCGCCCGCTGCGGCCGCCGCATCACGTGGCGGAAAAAATGGGCGCGCACCTGGGTGTCGGTGCTCTATTGCAGCAGCGGCTGCCGAAGCCATCGCCTCGGCCCCTCCGACCAGGCGCTCGAAGACGCCATCCTGCACCTGCTGTCCTCGCGGGCGGGCGACGCCAGCCTGTGCCCCTCGGAAGCGGCACGCCGGGTCTCACCTGACGACTGGCGCCCCCTGATGGAGCCGGCGCGCGAGGCCGCGCGTCGCCTGCAGGCACGGGGCCTGCTGACCATCACCCAGGGAGGACGGCCCGTCGACCCGTCGACCGCTCGAGGGCCCATCAGGCTCGCACGTCCCCGCCGCTAGCGCTGCCGTACAATGGCGATGTCCTCATGCATCGTCGCCTTGGTGTGCCGCTGATCGCCCTGACACTGCTCGGCAGCGTGTCATGGATGCGCCTGCACGCCGATGGTCAGGCGGCTGGGCAGCAGGATGCCGGTCGCCCCGCCACACGCCTCATCGTGATCGACCCGGGGCATGGCGGCGATGACACCGGAACCGTATCGGCGGCAGGGGTCGCCGAGAAAGACATCACGCTGGCCGTGGCGAGCCGCCTGCGCGCGGCACTCGAGAGGCAGCTCGGACTCGCCGCCGTGCTGACGCGCACCGACGACCAGCGGGTGCCGCTGCGCACCCGCACCGCGCTGGCGAACACGCGCAGCGCGTCGGTCTTCCTGAGCCTGCACGTAAACGCCTCCGCAGGCGATGCACTGCGAGGCGCCGAGTTCTCGGTGCTGACGGCGGATGACGCCGGAGGGGTGGCCCTCGAACCATCGGGGACCCCGGTGCCGACCATCGGGGGGGGCACACGGGTGCTGACGCTGGTGCCGTGGGAACGCGCGGCCCTGCGCCATCGCAACGAATCGGTGCGTCTGGCGCGCATGCTGGCGGCCACCTTCGAATCAGCGGGCCAGCTGAGTCCCCGTGGCATACAGTCGGCCCCCCTGGCCGTGCTCGTCGGGACCGGTATGCCCGCCGTGGTGGCCGACCTTGGCTACCTCACGAGCCCGGAAGAGGCCGCCCGCCTGGGTAGCCCTGAGGGCCAGGACGCCCTGGCCGGCCTGCTGCGGGATGCGGTGCTGCAGTTCCTCGCGGAGGTCCCGGCGCCATGACCGTCCGCGGAGCCCTCCTCGCCGTGGCGGGGCTATTGCTGGCAGCCCTGTTTGGCTGGGTCGTGCTGTCGCAGGTCACGCGTCTGTTCAGCCCTCCGGCCGTCACGACGCCACAGGCACCGGCCACGCAGGCGCCGGCCACCGCCGCGCCCCCACGCGCGCGCATTCGGGTGCCTGTGTCGGTTGTCGCCGGAGACGGCACTCACCTGGTGACGCTGCCGCACGACCTCGTCCAGGAAGCGAGCCCGCTGGACCAGGCCCGCAGCGCACTCGATACGCTGCTCACCTTGACTCCGCGCGCGCCCCTCACCTCGCCTATTCCGCAGGGCACGACCCTGCTCGGGCTATATGCGACGGATGCCGGCGAGGTCTACGTGGACCTCGGCGGTGACATCGCCCGCCTGCATCCCGGCGGCACGCTGCGCGAACTGCTCACCATTTACAGCTTGGTGCACACGGTGCTCGACGCCATGCCGTCGGCGACGTCCGTGCGGATCCTCATTGATGGCCGCGAAGCCGACACGCTGGCCGGCCACGTCGACCTCCGGCGTCCGCTGCGGCGCGCCGACCACCTGATGCGGCCTCCCGCCCCTTCTTCCGAGATCACACCATGACCCGACAGTACGACCGCGGCCCTGCAGAACTTCGCCCCACCACCATCACACCGGGCTACCTGGCCCACGCCGAAGGGTCGGTGCTCATCGAGGTGGGCCGCACCAAAGTGATTTGTTCCGCCAGCCTGGAGGACCGCGTGCCGCCGTTCCTGCGTGGCACCGGCAAGGGCTGGGTCACGGCCGAATACGGCATGCTGCCGCGCGCCACGCACACGCGCAACTCACGCGAAGCCGCCTCGGGCAAGGTCGGGGGCCGCACGATGGAAATCCAGCGGCTCATCGGCCGGTCGATGCGCAGCATCGTCCGCCTCACCGAGTTCGGCGAGCGCACGATTTACCTCGACTGCGACGTCATTCAGGCCGATGGCGGCACCCGCACGGCATCGATCACCGGTGCCTTTGTCGCCATGGTGCTGGCCTTCGACAAGCTGCGGTCCAACGGGCAGATCAAGTCGATTCCCGTCTCGGACTACGTCGCCGCCACCAGCGTCGGCATTGTCGGCGGCATGCCGCTGCTCGACCTGGCCTACGAGGAAGATTCGAAGGCCGACGTCGACATGAACATCGTCAAGACCGGCGACGGACGCTTCATCGAACTGCAGGGCACCGCCGAGACCGAGCCGTTCGGCACCGAGGCGCTTGTCGGCCTGCTGAGCCTCGCCGATGCCGGTATCACCCAGCTGATTGCGCGCCAGCGCGACATCGTGGGACACATCCTCGGCCGATGACCGTCCTGCTGGCAACGACCAACCCCGGCAAGCTTCGGGAAATTCTCCCGTTCGTGCGCGACCTGCCCATCGCGTGGAAGACGCTCGCCGACTGCCCGCCGATGCCGGTGCCCGAGGAAACCGGCGCAACCTTCCGTGAGAACGCCCGCATCAAGGCCCTGGCTTACGCCCAGGCCTCCGGCCTGCCGGTCGTGGCCGAGGACTCGGGCCTCGTCATCGATGCCCTTGGAGGGATGCCCGGAGTGCAGTCAGCGCGATTCCTCGGAGAAGAGGCGTCGTATGCCGAGCGCTTCGCTGAACTAGAGCGCCGCCTGTCTCACCTGCCTGACGCCGCGCGTGACGCGCGATTTGTCACGGCCATTGCCATCGCCGTCGATGGCGCCATCGTCTACGAGACCGAGGCGTCGGTGACGGGCACCATCGTGGAACCCCGAGGCACGGGCGGCTTCGGCTACGACCCGATTTTTCTCTACCGCCCCCTCGGTCGCACGACGGCCGAGATGTCGCTCGACGAGAAGGCCGCCATTTCCCATCGCGGCAGGGCCTTCCGTGACTTCCGGCGGGCCTGTCTCGCCGGTGCGATACAATTCAGCGTAGCGTCGGGGCGTGGCTCAGCCTGGTAGAGCGCCCGCTTTGGGAGCGGGATGTCGCTGGTTCGAATCCAGTCGCCCCGACCACTTTCCTTCACACCCGCATCATCGACCGAAGATGATGCGCTCGCGCCTCAGCAGGCGCGTGAATCCCTGCAGCAGCAGGCCGGCCAGGGCCAGCGTCGCGGCCACCGACAGCACCACGTGCACGGCGGGCATGGGCTTCCCTCCCATGATGTCGGCCAGCAGCAGGTGCTGGCCGAGAAACGGCGTCGCATACATCCACCACTGGCCCTTGATGGGGGCCAGTGATCCGATCAGCCCCGGCAGCATGGGAAGCAGCACCAGAAATCCGAGGTAGCTCTGCGCTTCCTTGAACGACTTCGCGAAGGTCGACAGATACAACTGGATCGCGGGAGCCAGGGCGCACATGGGCAGCACCACGCCTACGAGGCCTGCGACCTTCCAGTTGTCGATGAAGAGCCGCACCCCGAGGTCCTGCAGGGGAATCCGGTTGACGACGACGACACAGAGAATGGTGGTCAGCGCGACGGATACCAGGGCAAAGGCCGCGGCAGCCAGCCACTTGCCGGTGGCCACCGCACCGCGGGAGGCCGGCGTCACCAGCAGCGCCTCGAGCGAGCCTCGTTCCCGCTCACCTGCCGTCGAGTCGGTGGCCAGGAGCATGCCTCCGGTGAATGCCGCCAGCATGATGTAAAGGGGAATGAAGTCGAGGATCATCGCCGCCCGCTGCTGTGAACTGGCGATGTCCACCTCGACGGGCCGCACCGGGGTGATGACCGCCGGACTCACGCCGCGCGCCACCAGCCGCAGGGCCGCCACCTCGGCGCCATACCGGCCGAGCAGGGCCCGCACGCGCTGCTGCTTCGGCCGCGCAGCCGTGCGGGAACTGTCGGCCAGCACGCTGATCTCGACCGGTCGATACGCGGCAAACTCGATCTCGTAGTCGTCTGGAATCACGACCACGACGTCCTCGGCCTGGCTGCGGATGGCCTCCTCGGGGTTGGCGGGCCCTGGCGTCACGGTGACGCCGGGCTGCTGTCGCAGCCACTGCACCAGCGCCGGCGCGTGCGTGCCGCCCACCACGGGAATGCTCACGTCCTGTGCATCGCGCACCCGGCCGGCCATGAAGGTCAGGATGGCCCCTACCAGCAGCGGACCGACCGCCGCGCCGAAGAGCAGCGAGAAGACCGCGCGCCGGTCTCTCACTCCGTCGCGCAGTTCCTTCCGCATGACGGCCAATGCCTGTGACAGCGTGCGTGATGTCATGCGTCAGCCTCCGCATCAAGTCCTACCAGGGACACAAAGGCATCTTCCAGGTTGTGATGCCCGGTCTGCTCGCGCAGCGCATCGGGGCTGCCCGTGGCCACCACCCGTCCATGCGCGATGACGATGATGTGGTCGCAGAGGGCGGAGACTTCCTGCATCACGTGGCTGGAAAAAAGCACGGCCTTGCCCTCGTCGCGCAGCTGCCTGATGAGGCGACGCACGGCCCTGGTGCTCATCACATCGAGCCCGTTGGTGGGCTCGTCGAGCAGCACATTCTGCGGGTGATGCACGAGCGCCCGCGCCAGTGCGACCTTCGTCCGCTCGCCGTGCGAGAAGCCAGCGACGCGCCGGTCGGCGATGGCATGCATGTCGAGCCGCGAGATGAGCGCCTCTGACTGCTCGGCCGTCTCGCGAGACGACAGGCCATGGAGCTCGGCAAAGTAGTCGATGTGCTCTCGTGCCGTCAGCCGGGGATAGAGTCCGGAGACGTCCGGCATGACGCCCATGCGCGCCTGTGCCTCCTGCGGATGCGCCGAGGCGTCAACACCGTCGACCATCACGCGCCCCGCGTCGGGCTGCAGCAGGGCGTAGAGCATGCGGAGCGTGGTCGTCTTCCCCGCCCCATTGGGTCCCAGCAGTCCGGTGATGGCACCATCAGGCACCGTGAAGCTCACGGAATCGACCGCCGTGATCGCCCCGAACTGCTTGCGCACCGAATCCACCTGCATCATGGCGTCACCCCCGCAGGCACGGCGAAGAATGGCGGGCGCGTCATGGCCTCGACGCACGACGTGTCGAGGCCGTCGGCCGTTCCGGCCGCCAGGAAGTCAGCCACCATGCGGATGCCGCATCCGGACGCGGCGACACCGTGCCCGGTCTGGGGCGCGATGACATGCAGGCTGTGTGGCAGCGTCCTGGCCACCGTGGTGCCCCAGGACGGCGGCGTGATCGGATCGAGGTCGCCAGAGAGCATGAGCGTCGGCACGTCCGACGTGACCGGGGTGAAGTATTCCGGAGGCACCGTCCCCGCACGCCAGAAGCCGCAGGCCTCCACCGTCTGCCGCATCAGATGCCGTCCGAAGAGCGTGTTCGTCGTCACGGCATCGAACTCGGCCTCGGTGATGCGGGGCACGTCCTCGGCGCAAATCACCGAGAAGTGCATGCCCACGCTCATGTTCTCGGCGGCGGAATCGCCGACCATGGCCAGCGCAACCAGCCCCTGGAAGTCGTCTCGCTCGGCACGGGTCAGCAGTTCCGGCAGCATGGACGTGGTCAGCGGCGAGTAGAGGGCCGAGGCCACAATGCTGGCCAGGACCTGCGCCGTCATGGTCACCGGCTCGACGGCCCCGGTGCGGGGATGCGCGAGCGAGACGCGCGGCGGCGCCGCCTCGAGGCGCGCAAACAGCGCCGCGACACGCTCGCCGAGCCGCGGGTGGCGCGACCGGCAGGCCTCGTCGGTCTCACACGCGGCAAACATGCGGTCGAGTGCACGCTGCGCGTCACGCGCAGCGAACAGCGGCAGGCGCAGGTCGGGAGGGGCCACCCCGTCCAGTACCACGCTCCTCACGTGCGCACCGTAGTGCCTGAGGTAGGCGAGGGCTGCGCGCGTGCCGTAGGAGCCGCCGTAGATGTTGATGCGGTCGTATCCCAGCCAGGCGCGGACGGCGTCGAGGTCGTCCATGGCGATCGGTGTGGTGTACATCCGCGTGTCGGCCCCATAGCCCGCCAGGCAGCTCTTGAGCCGATCCAACGCAACGGCCGAGGGTTCGTTGATGCCGCTCAGCGAGTCGTCTGTCGAGGCGCACTCGAGACCGCCCGACCCACCGGTCCCCCGCTGGTCGACCAGCACGATATCGCGGTCGGTCTGCACGCGGCCGAACATCTGACCGATCATGTCGGCCATGGTGGCGGCCCCCTGACCGGGGCCACCGGCCAGGAAGAAGAGGGGGTCTGGTGCAGGTGTGCGGCTGAGCGCCGGCAGCACCACCACCTTGAGACTGAGGGTGCGGCCGTCCTGCACCGAACGATCTTCGGGCACGGTCAGGCTGCCGCAGTAGGCATCGTCAGGGCCATCGGCCCTGAGGCAAGGAGAGAGGCGGTCGATGGCGCGCATGGACGCCTGGGGAGCACTGCCGCACGCCAGGCCGGCTCCCAGTGCAGCGGTCAGGACGGCCAGTCGCGCAACGTCGAACGGAAACCCGGTCGGCACAGGCATATCCCCAGCATAGCGGTCTGCACTGGCGCATGCCAGCCTGCGAACGTGGCCATCGCGGGGGACGCGACAGCACGAACGAGCGGCGCTCCCGGAAACTCACCCGTCCGGAGAGCCGGACGCGTTCCGGGCATCTCCGGTACTCAGAAGTGGGTGGCCCTCAGCGGCCGGCGGCCTTGCGGCCGACCGCAATCATTTCGTCGCCCGCCGTGCCCTGCCCCAGCAGGCCGAGGAAGCCCTCGCGCACGCGCTGTTCGACATCCTTGCTGTTGGCCGTGAGCATGTTCGGAATGCCCACACGCTTCGAGGCAGCCAGCACCTTCTGATTCCCCGCCTCGGCGCCGGCACGGTCCCCACCCATCGCCTGGGTGAGGCTGCCGATGCCGCAGGCCAGCACGCTGAAGCGCTTCAGGTCGGCGATCTGGTCGACCACGGCCACGGCTCCCGGATCTTCCACCATGAGCATGGCAATCACCGTCCCCGAGGGATTGGCGGGGGACCACACATTGGCCTTGGCCTCGGTGAAGAACCCGAGCGCCGTCCGCGCCTCCTCGACTGAGCGGATGTGCGGCAGCGTGATGCCGTCAGCCCCTGCAGCCAGAATCTCCTTTACGCGGGCGCGCGTGACCTCGACGCCGTCGCGTTCGATGGTGGGAATGCGCACCAGAAGCGCCGGTCGTCGACCCGACATCGACTGCAGCCCACGAACCATGGCCTTCACCGACTCCACGTCGTAGCTGCCCTCCAGGTTGAGGAACAGATAGTCGTAGGACGGATTGGCCGCGAGCTTCTGGGCGCCAGCCTCGGTGTAGATGGCCTTCGGCGGAGGCTGCCCCCGCTCGAACCGCTGCGGATTCTCGTTCGGCACGAACACGCCGAATGCCGTCTTCCCCTGCTTCCACAGGTCGAAGAGCCCGTGCTGCGGCTGCGCCCAGGCACCACCCGGGGCCAGACTCAGCAGGACGGTGAGCAGAGAGAGGACCAGGGGCAGGCGACGACGAGTCATTCGAGACAATCCTAGTTGCAGGTGACGCACTTGTGGTTGTTGGCCGCGCCGAGCTTCTCGAGCAGCGCCAGCGTTTCCGGGAACGGCTGCACGCGCTGCACCGGCCCGTTGGCCATGTCGGCAGTGGTGTTGCCTTCGCGGTTGATCTTGCTGACGTCCGCGCCCTTCGAGACGAGGTAGAGGATGCCCTCGGTGTCGCCACGCGAGGCGGCAAGGTGCACGGGCGTGTTGCCCTCGTGGTCGACCGCGTTCACGTCGGCTCCCAGTTCCTCGACCAGGTATTTGATGGCCGGGAGGAATCCGGCCGGCGAATACCGGTGCGCGTTGGCGGCGAAGCCCTCGCCGTAGCCCACGCCGGTGGCGGCGTGAATCGGCAGCACGCCGGGCCCGCCGGTCGGCACCGGCGGCAGCCCCGACAGGTCGGCGACCTGACGGATGCCGTCGCCGGTGAAGGGACGGCCTGCAGGCTTGATCGTGCCGATGTTCGGATCCGCGCCCCGGGCGATCAGCAGCTTCATCGCGTCGACATCGCTGGCATAGGCCGCGCGCCAGAAGGCGGTCGCGCCGCTTTCGTCCACGCCTGAAAAATCGGAATTGTAGGCCTGATACCAGACCTTGTAGCGCACCCGCGCGTTGACGTCGGCGCCCTTGTCGAGCAGCGCGGTCATCAGGTCGAGATACGACGTCTGCTGCTGCTGGTAGGTCTTCGGGCCCGGATAGAGCGACTTGGGGGCCCAGTAGACGTTCAGAACGGCGAAGAGGGGCGCCACGCCGTTGGCGCTGGCCAGGTTCGGATCAGCGCCGCGCTCGAGCAGACGGCGCGCCAGGTCGAAGTGCCCATTGACGATGGCAATGAGCAGCGGTGACATGCGGTCCCCCGTGTTGCGCTGGTTGATCTGCGCCCCGCCGTCCAGCATGGCCATCACCGTCTCGGTAAAGCCCTGCCGCGCGGCAAAGTGCAGCGCCGTCATGCCGCCCTGTGTGCCGATCAGTTCGTTGTAGCGATAGCCGCGGGTGAGTCCAGGAATCTGCGCCGGCCGTCCGGGCCCGGCCCCCATCTGCCGCTGCATGTTCGATTCCTCGGGGGCGGTCAGGGCGTTGAGATCGACCACGGTGGTCGTCAGTGCCGTTTCGGCACCCCGCTGGATCAGCAGCCGCGCCGCGTCGGCACGGTTGTAAGCCGCCGCATACATCAGGGCCGACTCGCCCTTGGCCTTGTCGACCGCGTTCACCTTCGATCCGCCTTCGATGAGCGCGGTGACGGTGCGCGTATCGCCCGCAGCGGCCGCCAGCATGAGCGGCGTGGCACCGGTGGTGCTGGTCTGGTGCACGTCGGCACCGGCGGCGAGCAGTGCCGCAACGGCCTCATAGTGGCCCGCCCGCGCCGCCAGATAGAGCGGGGTGTAGCCGCCGAGGCGCGTCGTTGCGCGCAGGTTGGCGCCGGCCGTGGCCAGCAGTCGGACCATCTCGGCATCGCCCTTCATCGCCGCCCAGTGCAGCGCGGTGGTGCCATCACCCTGGGCAGCGTTCACATCGCCGCCCTTGGTCACCAGCGAGCGGACGCGCTCGCGGTCGGCCGCCTGCGCGGCGTCCGCCACGGGGCTCCGGCTCTCCTGCGCCCACGCATGGGGCCCCGTGGCCAGCAGGCCGGCCACCACCACCTGAACCATCCACATCGTGCGCGGTCTCGTCATCCTCATGCTCCCTGCTCGTCTGCGCCCGTGCCGTCCGGCCCTCAGGCGCCGGCCACCGTCGAGTCAGCGACGGCGTTGAGGTCAAGCGTCCCCGTACTGTCGCCGAACGTGGCGATGTCGGTGAGGCCCAGCGTGTGCATCACGCTCAGCATGGGGTTGGCCATGGGTGTCGTATCGGCTGCCTTGATGTGCAGGCCGCCACGGACGGCACCGCCCGCGTGTCCCAGCAGGATGAGCGGGCACTTCTTGTGGTTGTGGATGTTCGAGTTGCCCATCGGCGACCCGTACAGCACCAGCGTGTTCTCAAGCAGCGACCGATCGCCGTCGGGCGTCTCCTTGAGCTTCTTGATGAAGTACGGGAGCAGGCCGATGTGATACCGGTTGATCTTTTCGAACTCGAGGATGCGATCCTCGCGGTCCTGGTGGTGCGAGGCCGGGTGGAAGCCCGTGCTCACGCCGCTCTCGGGGTAGACGCGGCTCGAGGCATCGCGGCCCATCTTGAACGAGAACACGCGCGTGGTGTCCGACGCAAACGCCAGCACCTGGAGGTCGAACATCAGCCGCACGTGTTCGTCGAACGAATCGGGCACGCCGATGGGCGCCCCGGGCAGCTCGCGGGCCTCGCCGGTGGTGTTCTGCGACTCGACCTTCTGGATACGCCGCTCGATTTCACGCACGTCGGTCAGGTACTGGTTCAGGCGCACCCGATCGGCCGCGCCCAGGTCCTTGCGAAGCCGGGCCAGCTGGTCGGTCATGAGGTCGAGGATGCTCTTGTCCTCGGCCCGGCGCTCCCGACGCTCGCCGGGGGTCGCGCCCACACCGAACAGCTGATCGAACGCCACGCGCGGGTCGCGAATCATCGGCATCGGCGTGTTGGGCGCCGACCAGCTGATGCTGTCGGTGTACACGCACGAGTAGCCATACGAGCACCCGCCGGCCTGGTCCACTGGCTCGATGCACAGCTGCATCGAGGGAATCGGCGTCTCCTGCCCGTAGCGCTGGGCATAGTACTGATCGAGCGATGTGCCCGCCCGCACATCCGACCCCTGCGTCTGCCGCGGGTGCGCCTGCGTCAGGAACACCGCGCTCGACCGGAAGTGGTCGCCGCCAATCTCGGGCAGTTCGAACGCCTCCGCATTGCGCACGTCGGTGTTGCTGATGATGGTCAGGTGCTGACGGTAGGCCTCGAGCGGCGCCAGCGAGCTGGGCGTCAGGTCGAAGTTGCGTCCCGTCGCCGCCGGTGACCAGAGGTGCTTCTGCGCTCCGATCACCGTGGCCCCAGCCGAGCCGTGCACCATTTCGATGGCCGACAGCCTGACCTTGCCGGCGGCGGCAGTCCTGGCGTGCGCCGTGCCGGCAGGCACCATGGCGTCGAGCAGGGGGAGGGCCATGGTGACGCCCATGCCCTGCAGCAGGGTGCGGCGTGAGATGTGCTTCCTGGTGATGAACATCATCGGATCCTCGTCAGTGCGTCAGTCGTCAGGGAACGTCAATCGGTCGTGTGGGTCAGCGTTTCGGGCTGTCGTGGTCGGTCGTCGTGGGTTCGTCCTCGACGCGCCCCATCTGGAACGCCGGGCTCTTCACGACGCCGAGGATGAAGGACGACAGCCGGTCGCCCTGTCGTCCCGCATCGGCCACAATCCGGCGCACCGTGGGCAGGTCGAACGGCTCGACGCGCCGTCCGAGGGCGTAGGTCATGAGGCTCTCGGTGAAGCTCAGCTTGATGAGGTCGCTGTGCCGCAGCAGAGCGGCCCTGAGGCCCACCGGGCCTTCCATGCGCGTGCCGTCATACAGGTCGCCGTTCGAATCGATGGCCACGCCGTTGTCCTTCGCGCGCCAGGCGCCGGTGGCGTCAAAGTTCTCGAGCGCCAGCCCGAGCGGGTCGATGACGCGGTGGCACGAATTGCAGGCCGGGTTCTTCCGGTGCTCTTCCATCCGCTCGCGCGTCGACAGCATCTTGCCGCCCGCATTCGACTTCACCGAATCATCCAGGGATGGCACGTTGGGCGGCGGGGGGGGCGGGGGCGAGGCGAGCAGCACCTCCATCACCCACTTGCCTCGCAGCACCGGCGAGGTGCGGTCGGCAATCGAGGTCAGCAGCAGGACGCTGCCCTGTCCCAGCAGGCCGCGGCGGTTGGGGTCGGGAATCGTCACGCGACGAAAGTCGCTGCCGACGATGTTCGGGATGCCGTAGTGCTTGGCGAGCCGCTCATTCACGAACGTGTAGTCAGCCGTCAGCAGTTCGGTAATGGGGCGGTCGTTGCGCAACAGGCTGGCCACGAAGAGCTCGGTTTCGCGCACCAGGGCATCGGACAGCGTCGTGTCCCAGTGCGAATAGAAATGATGGTCGGGCCGCACCTGCCGCACATCCTGCAGCCGCAGCCACTGGGACGCAAAGCGCGTGGCCAGCGCATCGGCGCGCGGATCGGCCAGCATGCGCCGCACCTGCCGGTCGAAGACGGCCGGCTGGCTCAGCTGCCCGGCCTGCGCCACCTTCAGCAGTTCCTCATCGGGAAGGGCGCCCCACAGGAAGAACGACAGGCGCGAGGCCAGGTCACGATCCGCGACGCGATAAGTCTGCCCGGCGCGCAGCGTCGAGGGCACCTGCTCCATCCGGAGCAGGAACCGCGGACTCGCCAGAATGGCCTGCACCGCCAGGCGCACGCCGGCTTCGAAGTCGCCGCCATTCCGCCCGCGCTCATAGAACGCCATCAGCGCCGAAAAGTCTTCGGGGCCGACAGCACCCCGATAGGCCTTCGTCGTCAGTTGCCGCACGATGCGCTCCGCGCACGGACGTTCTTCACTGGCCTGCGTCGGGCGGCACGTGAAGATCATCCGGCGGCTGCGGGTGTCAGAGACGCCGGTGACCCGGGTCGGCCCGGTGATCGAGAAGTCGCGGATGTGCGGGAGCGCCGTCGTGCCGAACACCTCGCCGATGTTCGTGTCGGCCAGCGTGTGCTCGATGGGCATCATCAGGTCGTCCACCGGGCCGTCGAACCGCGACACAAACGCCGCGGAGACGCGCTGCGGACCGGCCTTGATGTGCACGGGCGGGGCGGTGATATTCAGGCCGTTCGGATCCTGCTCGTTCATCCGGGGGTTGATGTCGATGAGGCCGACGCGCTCCCCGTTGATCGACAGATCAATCTGTTCACCGGCATAGGGCCCCCCGAAGAGGTCGCCCGTCGGGCCCGAGTGCAGAAGGATCTTGAACACATACTCGCCGTCGGCCGGAAACACATGCACGAACGAGACGCCGCCGCGTGTGCCGAGTGGTGCCCCCTCGACGTGCCGCATCTGCGAGGCCGTGCGGGGCACCTTGACGGTGGTGGTGCTGGCCGAGGCCTGGCGGTCGCCGATGGCCAGGCGGCTGATCTGGCTGGCCGCGCGCAGGTAGCCTTCCATCAGGGCGGTGGAAATCACCTGCGAATCGGCCACGTTGTCGAAGCCATCGCTGATGGTGTCGGCCGGCAGGAACGCCGTGATGTCGACATCGATGCCCAGCAGGTCACGCACGGCGCGCTGGTACTCGGCACGGTTGAGGCGCTGCGACGGGCGGGCGCCGGGATTCACGCGGGCGGCCGCAGCCCGGTCGATGCGCTGTTCGAACGTCGTCGTCAGCGCCTCGAGCACGGCCGGCACGGGACGACGGGCCGATGCCGGGGGCATCATGCCGGCGCGCAGCTTGCGAATCATCTTTTCGGCCAGCGCCGGGTCATCGAGCAGCTTCGCCGCATCGAACGAGGCTAGCGAGAGCCCGCCGGCCCTGGCGCGGTCGTTGTGGCAGGTGGCGCAGTACTGCTTCACGAGTTGGGTCTGCCCGTCCACGGGCAGTCCGGCCGCCGGGCCGGACGCGTGGGCCGCAACAGGCGCCACCGGCCGCGCCTGCGGTGCCGGGGCCCGGTCCGCCGATGCGGGGGCAGGTCCCGCCGGCGCCGGGACGGCGCGTCCCTGCGCGGACAGCACCACCCCGCCGATGATGACTGCACTCAGCAGTCCTGTCAGTCGCCGCATGCCACACCCTCTACCGATGACGGTCCCGCCTCAGCAGGACACACACTTGTGATTGTTCACCGCTCCCAGGCTCTCGAGCAGATTCAGCGCTTCGGGGAACGGCTGGGTGCGCTGCACGGGGCCGTTGGCCATGTCGGCCGTGGTCTGCCCTTCGCGGTTCACCCGTTTCACATCGGCCCCCTTCGAGACCAGGTATTCGATCATCGCGACGTCGCCGCGCGCCGCCGCGTTGTGCAGCGGCGTGTTGCCCTCGTGGTCGACGGCATTCACATCCGCTCCCGTGCGCTCGACAAGGAACTTCACCGTCGCCAGCAGGCCGGACGGCGCATACCGATGCGAGTTCGCCGCAAAGCCCTCGGCATATCCGGCACCGGCGGCCGCATGCAGCGGCGTCACGCCAGGGCCGCCCACGGGCACCGGCGGCAGGCCGGACACGTCGCGGACCGTGAAGCGGTCACCATCGCCCGTCGGCGGACGCCCCGCCGGCTTGGTCGTGGGAATCAGGGGATCGGCGCCGGCCGCCAGCAGCAGTTCCATGGCCTCGAGGTCACCGCCATAGGCCGCGCGCCAGAAGGGGGTGGCCCCCACTTCGTCGATGCCGGCCAGGTCGAAGTTGTAGCCCGAGTACCAGATCTTCCGAACGAGACGGCCGTTGGGATCGGCCCCCTTGGCCAGAAGCCGCTTCATGAACTCGATGTGCGTCACCGACTGCTGCAGGTACGCGCGCGGCTGCGGATAGTTGGCCTTCGGGGCCCACTGCACGTTGAGCGTGCCATACAGCGGGGCCAGCCCGTTGTCGGTGGCCAGATTCGGGTTTGCCCCGTGGTCCAGCAGATAGACGCCCACGTCGAAATGCCCATTGACCGTCGCCACCACCAGCGCGGTCGACTGATCGCCCGGGTTGCGCTGGTTCACATCGGCGCCGGCCTCAACCAGGGCCTTCACCGTCTCGAGGAAGCCCTGACGCGCCGCCACCTGCAGCGGCGTGATGCCGCCGGTGCTGCCCACCAGCTCGTTGTAGCGATACTGCCGTGTCACGCCGGCGACATCGACCGGCCGATTTCCGTCGGTGGGTGCTCCGCCCGTGCCACGCCGCCCGCCGCCGAACCCGCCCATCGACAGCTTGTTCAGGTCGGTGACCTTCGAGGTGGCCCCCTTGTCGGCGCCCCGGGCAAGGAGCAGCTTCACAACGTCCGTGCGGTTGTTCGCCGCCGCAAACATCAGCGGGGTCTGCTCCATGGCTGACTCGCGGGCGTCGACCTTGGCGCCGCCCTCCACCAGCATCGTCACCGTCCGTGTGTCGCCCGACTGTGCTGCGAACATCAGCGGCGTCGTCCCTGTCGTGGTCCTGGCCTCGACGTCGGCCCCGCCGGCCAGCAGGGCCGCCACGGCCGCACTGTGCCCGGCCTGCGCGGCCATCATCAACGGCGTGTATGCCCCGAGCCGGGTCGTCGCCCGCACATTCGCGCCGGCCGACACCAGCATATGCACCAGAGCGGCGTCACCGCTGCGTGCGGCCCAGTGCAGGGCGGTCGTGCCGTCGCCCTCAGCGGCATTCACGTCGGCCCCGGCCTTGAGCAGCGCGCGGACCGCCTCGCGGTCGCCCCGGCGCGCAGCCTCGGTCACCGTCGCCGACTGCGCCAGCACCAGCCCGCCCAGCAGGCAGGCGCCGGCGAGTCCGAACGCGGTGTGCATCACCAGTCGGCGGAACGTCGCGGTCCGCATGCCGTCCCCCTTAGCCCCGAGCGGCGACGGTCGTGTCGCCGGCGTGATTGAGGTTCATTGCCTCGGTGCTGTCGCCGAACGACGTCATGTCCTCGAGGCCCAGCACGTGCAGCATCGACAGCATGGCGTTGGCCATCGGCGTGCCATCGGCCGCCTTGATGTGCAGGTTGCCCTTCAGCTTCCCACCGGCATGGCCGGCAAGGAACAGCGGGCAGCGCTTGTGGTTGTGCACATTCGAGTTGCCCATCGGCGAGCCGTAGATGATGAGCGTGTTCTCGAGCAGGTTCCGGTCACCGTCTGGCGTCTTCTTCAGCTTGTCCAGGAAGTACGGCAGCAGGCTCAGGTGGTACTTGTTGATCTTCGCAAAGTCGAGGATGCGATCTTCGCGCTCCCCGTGGTGCGAGGCCGGGTGGAACCCGGTCTTCACGCCGCTGTCGGGATAGACGCGGCTCGACCCGTCTCGGCCCAGCTTGAAGGAGAACACCCGCGTGATGTCGGATGCGAAGGCCACGGCCTGCAGGTCGAACATCAGCTTGACGTGCTCTTCGAACGAATCGGGCACCCCCATCGGGGCCATCGGCAGCTCGCGCGCATCGCCGGTGCTGTTCTGCGCTTCCACACGCTGGATGCGCCGCTCGATCTCTCGGACGTCGTCGAGATACTCGGACAGGCGGGCCCGGTCGATCGGGCCCAGCGACCGCTTGAGCTGCGCCACCTCGGCCGTCACCCAGTCGAGGATGCTCCGGTCCGCACGCCGCCGCGCCGCGCGATCCTCGGGCGTGGCCCCCACACCGAACAGCATGTCGAAGGCCGCGCGCGGATCGCGCACCATCGGCAGCGGCTCGGTGGCCGAGGCCCAACTCACCGTGTCGGTGTAGACGCACGCGTAGCCATACGCGCACCCGCCGGCCTGGTCGACGTTCTCGATGCAGAGCTGCATCGAGGGAATGGGCGTGTCCTGGCCGAACTTCTGCGCATAGAGCTGGTCGAGCGACGTGGCGACGCGCACGTCGCTGCCCTGCGTCTGGTGCGGGTGGGCCTGCGTCAGGAACACCGCGCTCGAGCGGAAGTGGTCGCCGCCAATCTCGGGCGGGGTGAACGCCTCGGCGTTGCGTACGTCGGTGTTGCTGATGAGGGTCAGCGCGTCGCGGAACGGCTCGAGCGGCGCCAGGCTGCTCGGGCTCAGGTCGAACGCAGACCCGGTCGCCTCGGGCGACCACAGGTGCTTCTGGGCTCCGATGGTGGTGGCGCCGGCCGAGCCATGCACCATCTCGATGGCGGCCAGCCTCACTTTCCCGGCGGCCGTGCGCGCCAGGGCGGTGCCCGCCGGAATCATGGCCTCGAGCAGCGGCAGCGACAGGCTGACACCCACGCCCTTGAGGGCAGTGCGGCGCGACAGGTGCTTCTTGGTCAGGTACATCAGCAGGCTCCTTCGTTCACTCGTCACGGCCCGCGGTCAGCGGGCCACCTCGGTCGTCGTCTCGGCTTCGAGGCGTCCCATCTGGAACGCCGGACTCTTCACCACGCCCAGGATGAACTGGGACATGCGGTCGCCCGCACGGCCCGCGTCCTGCACGATGCGGCGCACCGTGGGCATGTCGTAGTGCTCGACCCGACGCCCCAGGCCGTAGGTCATCAGGCTCTCCGTGAAGCTCAGCAGGAACACGTCCTTGTGACGCAGCAGCGCCGTGCGCAGCCCCTGCGGTCCCTGCATCTTGGTCCCGTCATACAGGTCGCCGTTCGAGTCGACGGCCGTGTCGCCGTCGCGGATGCGCCAGGCGCCGGTGACGTCGAAATTCTCGAGCGCCAGGCCCAGGGGATCGATCACGCGGTGGCACGAGTTGCACGTGGGATTCTTCCGGTGCTCTTCCATCCGCTCACGCGTCGACAGCACCTTGGCCCCCTGTGCCGCTGATACCGACTCGTCCAGCGACGGCACATTGGGCGGCGGAGCGGGTGGTGGCGATCCGAGCAGCACTTCCATCACCCACTTGCCGCGCTGCACCGGCGAGGTGCGGTCGGCCACTGACGTCAGCGCGAGGATGCTGCCCTGCCCCAGCAGGCCGCGCCGGTTGGCGTCCGGCAGCGCCACACGCCGGAACTCGGGGCCCGTGACGTTCGGCAACCCGTAGTGCTTGGCCACGCGCTCGTTGACGAAGGTAAAGTCTGCCGTCAGCAGATCGGGCACGGGACGATCCTCGCGGACGATGGCATCGAACAGCAGCTCGGTTTCGCGCTTGAGCCCCTGCGCCAGCGTCTGGTCGTACTGCGGATACAGCAGCGCATCGGGATTGAGTTTCATCAGGTCCTGCAGCCGCAGCCACTGCGAGGCGAAGCGGGTCGACAGGGCCTGTGCCCGCCGGTCGCGCAGCATGCGCTGCACCTGCTGCTCGAGGACGCCCGGCGCGCGCAGCCGCCCCGCGGCCGCCAGCGACAGCAGCTCCTCGTCAGGTCCGGCGCCCCAGAGGAAAAACGACAGCCGGCTCGCCAGGTCGAGGTCACCGATGCGGTAGTTCTGGCCGGGGCGCGCCGTGGCCGGCACCTCCTCGAGACGGAAAAGGAAGCGTGGGCTGGCCAGCATCGCCTGAACGGCCATGCGCACCCCGTCCTCGAAGTCGCCGTCGCGGCGGCCCTGCTCGTAGAACGCCATCAGCTTCCGAACATCGTCTGCAGAGGCCGGGCCGCGGTAGGCCTGCGAGGCCAGCCGCTTGACGATGGCCGTCGCGCACGGCGCCTCTTCGCTGACCGTCGTCGGACGGCACGAGAAAATGCGACGCCGGCTGGGCGACTGCGAGATGCCCGTGACCGCGATGGGGCCGGTGACGGCGAATTCACGCAGGTGCGGCAGCGCCGTCACTCCGAAGCCCGCGCCGATCTGCGTGTCGGCCAGCGTGTGCTCAATGGGCGCGATCAGGTCGTCGACCGGGGCATCAAACCGCGAGATGAACGCCGCGGCGACGCGCTGCGGGCCGGCCTTGACATGAATCTTGGGCGTCACCAGGTTCATGCCGTTCGGGTCCGACTCGCTCATGCGCGTGTTGATGTCGAGCACGGCCACCCGCGTCCCGTTGATCGAGACTTCGATCTGCTCGCCCGGCACACTGCTGCCAAAGAGCTGGCCGGTCGGAATCGAGTGCAGCATCATGCGGAACGTGTAGTCGCCATCCGCCGGGAAGATGTGCTCGACGACGATGCCGCCACGCGTGCCGAACGGCGCCCCTTCCAGCTGCCGCATCTGCGACGCTGTGCGTGGCACCTTGTAGTTGGCTTCGGTGGGTGCCGCCGTGGCATCGCCGAGGGCCAGCGAACTGATGGCGCTGGCCGCACGCAGGTAGCCTTCAAGCACCGTCGGCGAGAAACCCTGGGCGTCGGCCACATTGTCGAAACCATCGCTGATCGTGTCCGGCGGCAGATAGGCCTCGACATCCACCTTGAGGTCGAGCAGTTCCCGAATCGCCGTGGCGTATTCCGCTCGGTTGAGCCGCTGGAACGGACGCCGGCCCGGATTCGGGCTGAGTGCCGCCGCGCGGTCGATGCGCGTTTCGAGGGCCTCGGCGAGGTGCTCGAGCACGGCCGGCTCGGGGCGACGGGCGCCGGCCGGAGGCATCATGCCCGCGCGCAGCTTGCGGATGACCTTCTCGGTCACCTCGGCGTGGTCAGTGGCGGCACCGGCATCGAAGGCGGCCAGGCTGAGCCCCCCGGCCTTCGCGCGCTCACTGTGGCAGCCGGCGCAGTATTGCTTCACCAGCGCGCTCTGTTCCGTCACGGTCATGCCCGCAGGCCGTGGGGCGGCGTGGGCCACCGCAGGCCTGACGGCCGCGGGGGCTGGGACTTGCGTCGTCCGGGCGTCCGGTGGCGGGGGCGCGTCTGGCCCCTTTCGGGCCCCGGCAATCGTGAGCGACCCTGCGATGACGCCGACCGATACGAGGCCGGCAGCCAGAAGCTGTGATGCGCCTGTCATACCACTGCGGAGTATACGGCGGTTCCATGCATGCCATGTCAGAATTTGTCATGGCGTCGAGGCGCCTGTTCATGCACATCGGCATCGACCTGGGCGGCACGAAAATCGAAGGAATTCTGCTCGATCCGGACGGACAGGAACTGGCCCGCCGGCGGGTCCCGTCTCCTCGGGGCTCCTACCGCGACACCCTGGGGGCCATCGCCGCCCTGGTGCACACGCTCGAAGCCCAGGGACAGGCCCGGTGCACGGTCGGCGTCGGCATCCCTGGGGCACTCTCACCAGAGACCGGCCTCGTCAAGAATGCCAATTCGACGTGGCTGATCGGGCATCCGCTCGACCGGGATTTGGCGGTGCTCCTCGACCGGCCGGTCGCCGTCGCCAATGACGCCAACTGCTTCACGCTGTCGGAGGCCACTGACGGCGCCGGGGTGGGCGCCCGTGTGGTGTTCGGTGTGATCCTCGGCACGGGCGTGGGTGGAGGCCTGACGGTGGATGGCCAGGTCCTCGAGGGCCCGCACCGGATCGCGGGAGAATGGGGCCACCTGCCGCTGCCCTGGCCGTCGGCCGACGAGACCCCGGGCCCCCGGTGCTATTGCGGTCGTTCCGGCTGCGTCGAAACCTGGATGTCAGGGCCGGGATGGACGGCCGAGTTTCAGCGCGCCACCGGTCGCACACTGACAGCGGACGCCCTCGCCACGGCTGCACAGTCAGGACAGGACCCTGACGCGGCGGCGGCCTTCGACCGCTATGCGGGCCGGCTGGCCCGCAGTCTTGCGATGATTATCACCCTGCTCGATCCGGACGTCATTGTGCTCGGTGGTGGCGTGTCAAACGTCGGGGCTCTCTACGAGGCCGTGCCGTCCAGGTGGAGCCGCTGGGTCTTTTCCGACGCCGTGCACACGCCACTGCGGCCAGCGAAATTCGGCGACGCCAGTGGGGTGCGCGGGGCCGCGTGGCTGGGCCGGACCGCCGCCACCCATCCGAGCGCCTGAACGCCTCAGCGGAGGGCCAACCGGTAGACCGCGACCGGCCAGGCATCGCCGCGTCCCGCGCGCCGGGCCAGTGTGCCCCCCGTCCGTGTATCACTGGGGTCGAGTTTCCGAAGGTCGACGTGCCGAAGCGTCACGATGTTGAACCCCCGCGTGAGAATCGTCGCCGCCCGATCTGCCGGAATAGAGAGGACCGCATCGCTGGCCTCGGGCACGCCGGAGGCGATGCGCCCCACCTCCACGCCGTTCACCTCCACCGCGAGGGTCACCTGATAGGTGGGTTCCTCGAACCGGGTGCGGCTGCGCAGCTCCAGCGTCACGGCGCCCCCCTCGTAGGCGAGGGGCACAGCCAGGTCGGCAACCGGCCCACGCGTCCACCAGCCCTGCCCGAACGCATCCGAGGCCGGGGCATCCCAGCCACTCAGCAGGAACCGCTCGGCTTCGCGCGGAAACGCCGTCGAGAACGGCCAGACCAGTGACTCGGGCCCCAGCAGATCGTATTTGGCGGCCGGCAGGCCCGTGCGCCAGGCAAACCACTGATCCGCCGGAAACGCAAACAAGTAGCGGTAGGGGGGCCGCGTGTGCAGGTCTGCCTGCTGGCGCATCAGGGCCGAGAAGCTGACGCGTTCTTCCCGGGGGATCATGTGCGTCGCAAACTGCTCCATCAGCAGCACGTTCCACCAGACGCCGGCCGCGGCCACTGGTGCCAGCAGGAACAGGGGACGCCGCAGGGCCATGTCAATCGCCAGGGCCAGGCCCGGCGCCAGCAGCACGAGCATGCTGCTGAACCGCCGCCCGCCGAAGGAGCCATTGCCGTGCCAGTCCTGGGTCGCCCCGTTCACCCAGGCCATGAAAAACAGCACCGCCAGCGTCGTGGCCGCCCAGCGGGTGTCCCGCCACAGCAGCACCACCGAGCCGATCACGGCCACATAGGCGACCGGGCTCCACGACAGGAAGCCGTGCCACGAGGAAAAGAGCGTGTCGAGCCACCGTGAGTCGAGGGGATGCAGATACCCGCCCTGGCCGAGCAGGGCGTAGTCATACTGCGAGAATACGAACTGGCTGTGCACCACCTGCAGCAGCAGGGCTGGCACCGCACCAAGGCCGGCCCAGAGGGCGAGCCAGAGGGCATCGCCCAACCGCGCCGTCCATCCCCGCCCCTGCATCGTCAGCGCGACCACGGCCGGCCACACGGCGAAGAGGGCGTCCTGGGGACGCACCAGAAAGGCCGCGCCAATCAGGCCACCGAGGGCCAGGCTCTGCGCGCGCGTGTACGGGCGTCGGCCCCACCGGGTCGCGAGGATGACAAACACGGCAACGAGCCCGAAGCTCGACGCATGCGTCATGGTGGGCTCATACACGAGGTACCAGGCCAGGGGGGTCGCCCACAGCAGCAGCAGCGAGGTCACCAGGGCCTGGGCGGGCGCAACCACCGTCCGCACGTGCCGGTGGACGCACCACAGCCCGGCGAATGCGATGGCCGACGACGACAGCATGATCGACCGCACGAATGCCGTCCCGAGCCCGATGAACGCCGGGTCCTCCGGCGGGGGCCACCACCCGACGGTGCGCCCCACCGTATCGGCCAGCGAGACCAGCAGATACAGCGGTGCCCACACCACCACCGGCCCCACCGGGACGACATAGTGAGGACGCGCCGGCTGCCGGAGCAGCTCGATCTCGCGGGCAATGTCGAAATCGTGATCGAAGACGAAACTGCGCAACTGGGCGACGTAGACCACGCCGTCCGAGGTGACGCCGTGGCTGTGTCCCAGCATGTAGACGGCCGTGCCGAGCAGTACCACGGCCAGTGCGTGCGAGTCGTATTCCTCCGCGAGCAGGTCTTCCCAGTGGAGCCCCCGCCGGCGAGCCACATGCCCCGACAGCAGCGCCAGCACCACCAGGCCGCCACCGAACAGCAGCCACAGTGACAGAGAACCGGGCCAGACCAGCGCCCCGCCGATCCAGGCGGCCGCCAACCCGGCGACCGTCAGCCGCGACGACACGTCAGCGCACTGCCTTCCCCGCGCCCCGAATCACCTGGCCCGGACGTGCCTCGGCGATCGCGCCGTCGCTCACCACCGCCTGGCCGTTGACCAGCACGTGGCGGATCCCGGTTGAGTACTGATTCGGGCGGGTATAGGTCGAGCGGTCCTGCACGGTGGCAAGGTCGAAGACGGTCACGTCGGCCTTGAAGCCTGGACGCAGGATCCCCCGGTCGTGCAATCCCATCCGGGCGGCCGGCCGCGAGGTGAAGCGCCGCACGGCCTCTTCGACCGACAGCAGCCGCTCCTCACGCACATAGGTGCCGAGGATCTTCGTGAAGGATCCCCAGGCCCTGGGATGCGACTTCGAGACCGACAGCGGACCATCCTCGGCGCGTGCGCCCGAGTCGGTGCCGATTGACACCAGCGGATGCGTCAGCGCGGCCCGCACGTCATCTTCGCGCATGATGGAAATGATGACGGATGATTCGCCCCGGTCGGCGATGACCAGATCCATCACGGCATCCCGCGGATCGACGCCCATTTCCCGCCCGATCTCGGTGAGTGTCTTGCCTTCCCACTTGCGCAGCGCCGGGTCGAGCACCGATGACAGCAGCACGCCGTCGCCACCGCCAGACCCATACCACTGGTTTTCCCAGTCCTTCGGACTCGGGTCTTCCATGTCGCGCCGGATGCGCGCCCGGCTAGCCGGATCCTTGAGGCGCGCAATCATGGCATCGGTGCCGCCGTCGCGGACCCAAAGGGGCAGGCACGCATCCAGGCCATTCGATGCCCGATCGTAGGGATAGATGTTCGCCGTCACATCGAGTCCCCGCGCCCGGGCCGCCTCGAGATGCCGCAGCACCTCGGGCATGCGGCCCCAGTTGGCACGGTAGGCCGTCTTGAGGTGCCAGATTTCCGTGGGAATGCCCGCCTGCTCGGCGACGGCAAAGGCTTCGTCAAGCGAACTGATGATCTGATTCGACTCTGATCGCTGGTGTGTCAGATACCGGCCGCCGTATTCGGCCGCCACCCGCGCGAGGGCCACAATCTCATCGGTCGAGGCAAAGCGGTCGGGCACATACTGCAGGGAGGTGCTGAGCCCGAGCGCGCCCTGCTCCATCGCCTCGCGGACCAGCTGCTGCATCTGGCGCAGTTCATCGGGCGTGGCCGCGCGCTGCGAGTCGCCGATCACATACGAGCGGATGCCGCCGGCCCCCACGAACGTGCCGATGTTGATCGCGGGACGCGAGCGGGTCTCGAGCCGGGAGAAGTACTCGCCCAGCGTCCGGAAGTCGAGGGTCACGCCGAAGGCGTCGTAGTTGGGCCTCGCCTCTGCGGCCAGACGGTCGTTGATCGGCGCGATGGACGTCCCTTCCCCGGTGATTTCCGTCGTGATGCCCTGCGTGATCTTCGAGGCGGCACGGCTGTCGGCCAGCACGTTGAACTCCGACTGCCCCAGCATGTCAATGAACCCCGGGCTCACATAGAGCCCCCGGGCATCAATCGTCCGGGCCGCGGTGCGCGTCCGCAGGTCACCAATGGCGGTGACCCGATCACCGACGATGCCAACGTCGGCGACTGACCAGGGGGCTCCGGTGCCGTCGACCAGGCGGCCGCCGGCAATCACCACATCGAACTCCGTGGCACGGGCAGGCGACGCAGGCGGCGTGGCCGGCTGACAGGCTCCAACGGTGAGCAGCAGCAGAAGCAACGCGGGTTTCACAGGCGCGATTGTACAATCAGTACCGCATGCCGCAGCGGGTCCGCCTTCTCACCATCCTCGCCGGACTGGTGACGGCTGCCGCGTGGTGGGTCACCGGAGGCGTGCTCGACCTCGTCATCGTCGACGGAGAGGTGGTCCGGCTGGCGCACCTGCCGGGCTGGGAAGCCCTCGCAGGGTTCCTCATCGCCGCGACGGCCGTCATCGGGATGGGCTCGGTCGTCCTGACGTCCATCCCTCTGGCCCCTCCCTCGCCCGTGCGCTGGGTGCCGCTGCTGGCCCTGGCTCCACTCGGACTGCCCTATCTCCCGGTGATCGCGGACACGCTGCCTGCCCTCCGAGTGCTGGCCGGCCCCGCCCGCTCCGCCGTCTGGACCATGGTCGCCGGTCTCCTGCTGTGGAGCCTGACGGCCGCGCCCGAGATGCAGGCGCGACTGGGCACCCGCCGTTGGGCCTGGTGGCCCTCTGCCGTCGCAGCAGGCGTGGCGCTGGGCATTGCCGCAGCCCTCCTGACGGGACACCAGCTGGCCGGCCCCGATTCGCCCGCCTGGGCGATGACCGGCCTGACGCTCGCACTCGCGGCAGTGGCCACGTGGGTCCTGGTGGAGCAGGCATTGCAGATGACCGGGGAACCAGTCGCCTCGGCACTCTCTGTGACGGGCCTGCTCCTGTCGGTGCCCGCCCTGCTGAACGTCGAGGCACACGGTGCTGCAGCGGCGACCCTCGCCCTGGTCTCGGTGGCCTCGGCAGCCCGATGGCCCCTGGCGGCCGGACTGGCGTGCGGTGCGCTGACATGGTTCGGCGCAGGCACCATCCCGATGGCCATGCTGCTGCTCATCGGCCGCATCGCGGGGGCTGCCGCCTCGGCACCGCACCGCAGCCCGGCCCGGACGACACTGGCCACCCTCGTCCTGCCGTTTCTCGCGGCGATCGTGCTCGGAGCCACGGGCCTCGTGACGCTGCCTCAGGGATGGGCCGCGCCCCCGGCATCTGGAGGCCCTGAACCCTCACCCGCGGTCGCACTGGTAGGCCTGGCGGGCCTGCTCATCGACCAGCGGCATGGTCTGCTGTTCTCGGTGCCCCTGCTGTGGACGGCCTTTACGGGTGCGGCCACCCTCTGGCGCCGCGGCCCTGACGCCAGAGCCGTCCTGGTCACCAATGCGCTGGCCTCGGTGGCGCTGCTCATCCGCTGTGCGATGGAGGCCCCGTGGTGGGGGGCCGAGACTGGCCCCCCGTGGACGATGGGGGCGGCGCTGCCGCTGCTGGCCCCGCTGGTCGCCGCCGGATGGTCCGCGACACCCGCGGGATCTGCACGCAGGGCCACCTGCCACATGCTCTTCTGGCTCGGGATCTGGATGGGCACCGTCGTGCTGTGGAGTGATGCCGCCTCCGCGACGGTCCGGGGCTTCCCCGGGCTCTCGCCCGTGCTGGCGTGGGTGTCGCCCCTTAATGACGCGTGGCGCTGGCTGCCCACGTTCCGGCACGACGCGCTGACCACTGCGCTGATGCACGGCCTGGCGTGGATCGCAGCGGCCGGTGGCGCAGCGCTCGTACTCCGCCGGCTCCACCCAGGCAGGCCCGGGGTTGAGGCCGTGCGGGCACTGTCGGTGGCCGCGGCCGCCTTCGTCGCGGCGACCGGCGCCACGCTGCTGTGGCCGCACGATGCAGACCTGCGCGGGCCGCGGCCAGACGCACGGTCGCGCCTCGGCGCCCTCGACCGATTCGACGCGCGCGCACGGCCGGCGGCCCTGCTCTATACGCCACTCACCTGGATGGCATCCGGGGACACACTGCCCCTGCTGCCCCTTGGGGTCACGCCGGGGCTGCGGACCGAACCACAGCCCCTGCGCGTGCTGCTCAACGGACGCTGGTCGCTGCCCGCCGGACACTATCGCATCACCGTGGAATGGGACACCTCGGCCCTGCCGACACCGGAATCAGTCGGCGTGCAGGTCGGGCGCACCGGCCCGCCGCTGGCCACGATCGACGTTGGCGGGGTGCGCGGCCGGGTCGATACCGAACTCTCGCTTCCCCTTGATGCCACGTTCGTGGGACTGCGGGGATCGACCGCGACCGAGCGTGCCCTCACACGCATCACGGTGACTCCGCAGTCGGTGGTGCCGGCGGCACTCCGACCGCCCACGGCGCAGGTCGTCGGTGCCACGCACACTCCCGGCGGCCTGCTGCTGATCCACACGGATACGGTGGGCATCGAGGCCGGCGCAGGCGCCTGGGTCCTGGCGGGCGCCCCGTCGCTCCTGTCGCTGGCCGACACCGCCCCGATGCCGGGGACCGTTTCCCCCGCCCTCACCGTCCGGCTTCGAAGCGACAGCCCTGCGAACCGCGTCACGCTGTCCAGTCGGGGCTGGCACCAGACCGTTGTCCTCAAGGCCGGCGTGCCGCTCGACGTGGCCATTCCCCGCACCGGTGCCGCGGTCACGCCGCTGACCGTGCAGGCCGACTCGGCCTATATCCCCGCAGAGCACGTGCCCGGCTCCGACGATCGTCGTCCGCTCGGCGTCTGGATCACGCGCCCGTCCCCAGCAGACGCCGCTATACACTGAGGGCATGTCGATCGCCGACCTCAGACGTGACTATCGTTCCCATGTCCTGGTGGAATCGGAGGCGGCGGCTGATCCGCTGACCCAGTTCCGCCAGTGGTTCGACGAGGCCATCCGCGCCGAGCTGCTCGAGCCGAACGCCATGACCCTGGCCACGGTAGCCCCGGACGGGTCTCCCGCAGCCCGCATCGTGCTGCTGAAGGCCCTCGACGACACCGGCTTTGTGTTCTTCACCAACTACGAGAGCGCCAAGGGGCGGCAGCTCGCGCATCAGCCGCGTGCCTGCCTGCTGTTTTTCTGGGGGGAACTCGAACGCCAGGTGCGGATCACCGGACAGGTCGAGCGCCTGCCCGAGGAGGAGTCGCTCGCCTACTTCCGCTCGCGTCCACGCGGCAGTCAGCTGGGGGCCTGGGCCTCACCGCAAAGCCGTGTGATTGCGTCGCGCGACGAGCTCGACGCCCAGCTGGCACAGCTGGAGGCGCGCTACGCGGATGCCGACATTCCGCTGCCGCCCTTCTGGGGAGGCTACCGCGTCATTCCCGCGGCGGTGGAATTCTGGCAGGGACGACCGAGCCGCCTGCACGACCGCCTGCTCTACACGCGCGCAGGGGGCGAATGGACCCGCGTACGCCTGGCCCCCTGACCACAGCCGGGATGCGGCGCGGCCGCCCCTGACCCGGGTGGGCGAACGGCCCGCGAGCGACGCCTATCGGGGCAGGGCGGCGAGGGACACGCGGGCCGTCTGCACCCGGTCTTTCCGCCAGGCCACCAGCAGATCGGTCCCCGCACGCACGAGGTGCGGTACGCCCGTCCCGCGGCCGCTCACGCTGCGGGCGACCGCCACCGGCGGCGAGGCGACTCCGGCCGCCGAGACGCGGCGCACCATCACGTCGCCAACACCTTCACCCTTGCGCTCGAGCCAGCTCACAACGCTGCTGCCATCGTCGAGCATCACGAGGTCGGGATAGCCCACGGGTGCTCCGGCGTCGACGACGACCGGACTCCCGAACGTCGCGCCGCCATCCGACGAGGTGGCCCACTTCAGCCGCGGCGTGTTGCCGGCCGCCGTGAACCACGTGACGACCACCTGCCGTCCGCGCGCCGCGATGGCCGGTCCATTGGTGGGACATCCGGGAATCTTCCAGCCGTCGCGCGCCACGGGCACCGCACTGGTCCAGCGCCCCTTCACCTGACGCACCACCGCAATGTCCCGAATCTCACCAGGTTGGTGATCGCGGAACACAGCCACGAGTCCATCCGCCGCACGGGCGATGTCGGTCATGCAGCACGTGCAGGCGTCGGCGTCGACCGTCTGAATCGGACCGGGACGGCCGTCCCCACCGAATGACACCACGGCCACGGTCTTGATGTGCTCGTCCCCGTGGCCTTCATGGCCCGGACCTGCCGGTCCGGGGACATCAGGCTTCTCGGGGCGGAGGAACACGGCATCGGCTCCGGTGGCGTTCGGCACGAACGCGACAAATCCCGCGTAGTCGGCCACGTTCTCCATGCCATCTGTGAACGTGCGGGCCCAGGTCTGTCCCCCGTCGGTCGACCGGGCCACCTGCACGCCGTATCCGTAGCTGCCCTTCGCCCGTCCCGTGTGGACGAGCCAGTGGGCGAACAGGGTGCCATCGGCCGAGGCCGTCAGCGCCGGATGGTCGGCCCAGTTCACAAACCAGTTCGCGCCGCGGGCGATTTCACGGGCCGGTGCCCAGACGGTGCCATTCAGCGTGGAGAACTTCAGCGCATGCGCGTCGCCCCCCACGGGCTCGAGCCAGGTGAGGTAGGTGCGACCATCGGCCCCGGCAGTGAGCGCGTAGGCCTGACTGCGGTCGGCCACTGGAGAGGGCATCTCGACTGCCGGTGCCAGTACTCCCGAGGCGCCCCCCTGAGGGGCAGCGGCCGGGGTCTGGGCTCGCGTCGGAAGGCCGGGCCAGGCGCCCGCCAGGAGGGCGGTTGACACCAGTGCCCAGAGCAGTGGCGGTCGAGTCACGATAGGGGTCATCGCCGTGTCTCCGGCTCAGGGAATGAACGTAAAGGGCGCAAAGCCCGAAACCGCGCCGCCCCAGGGCCACAGCACGGCGCCGCCGCGGGGCCGCGCCTCGGCCCGCACGACGATGTAGTAGTCGCGGTGTTCCTGCAGCACGCCGGTCCGGAAGAGGGGCAGCCGATCGAACTGGGTCATCATCTGCCGCACGACCGCCTCGTCATCAACGACGCGCGACTCCTGGGTGCGACCATCGATGGTCCGGGTGATGGTGTGGCGCCGCGTCAGGTTGTCATACTCGACCGTCGTGGCCACCACGGCCGTCGCCACGCTGCGGTCGATCCAGGCAGGCACCTTGAGGCGCAGGTCGACTGTGTAGGTGAAGGTGGTGCGGAGGCCACTCCGGACGACAGCCCGGACATCGTCGGTGAAGCCCTGATCGAGGGAGAACGACACCAGGACGTGCCCGTCGCGCACCTGCGGGCGCACGCGAACCGTTTCGGCGCGCAGCGGCGCAGCACCGGCCAGCAGCAGCGCCACAAGTGGCAGCACGAGTGTGGAGAGGCGGAGTCGACGCACCCGGGCACAGACTAGCACACCGTGAGGCCCGATGCATCCGACGGCGGGCATGGCGCGTGGTGCTATCATCGGGCCCGGTGGCTTCCTTTCCGCGCGCCCTTGCCGCTCTGGGCCTGGCACTGCTCCTCGCCATGGCGCCTGCTCCGCAGGCCTCGGCGCAGGACCTGCTCTTCAGCCTGTTCGGCCGCTACGTTGACACCCTGCGGCTGCAGGTGGGTATCCCCGGCATGACGGCCCTCATCGTCAGCGACGGAGCGCCGGTCTGGGAAGGCGCCTACGGCTTCGCCGATGTCGAACGGAACATCCGCATCCGGCCGGACACCCCCTTTCCGATTGGCAGCCTGACCCAACCCATCGGCGCCCTGATGCTCGGGGCCTGCGTCGAGCGCGGCACCCTCGACATCGACCAGCCCATGAGCCGCTGGGTCAGCGACTTCAAGGCACCGGACGCCACGGTGCGGCACATCCTCGCCCATGCGAGCGACGGCGAGAATCTCGGCGTGTTCCGCTACGCCCCTGAGCGATTTGCGGCGCTGACCGCCGTGGCACAAGCGTGCGACGCGCAACCTTACCGGCAGCGCGTCCATGCCTCGGTCATCGAACGGCTGGCGATGAGCGATACGGTGCCCGGCCATGACCTCGTCCTCCCGGACAATCCCGCCCGCGAGCTGTTCACCGAGTCGCAGCTCGAGCGTTTCGCGGCTGTCGTGGCCCGCGCCGCGGTGCCCTACCGGGTCGAGCGCCCGGGGCGGGTGACGCGCAGCGACTACACACCGCGCGCGCTCAACACCGAGCATGGCCTGGTCTCAACCGTGCGCGACCTGGCACGCTACGAAGCGGCCCTCGACCGGGGCCTGCTGCTGTTGCCCGACAACCTGGCGCAGGCCTGGACGCCGGCCAACTTCACCGGCGTGCCGCTACCCACCGGGCTCGGCTGGTTTGTCCAGGACTATCACGGCGAACCCCTGATCTGGCAGTTTTCCGAGGCACCCGGCGCGTACTCCGGGATCATCCTCAAGGCGCCGGCTCGGCGTCTGACCCTCATCACGCTGGCCAACAGCGATCAACTGACGGCCCACGCCGACCTGGCGCGGGGCGATGTCAGCGCCTCGCCGTTCGTGCGAATCTTCCTTCGCCTGTTCGTGTCCTGACGTGCCTGTCTGCTCTTCCCTGCGCCTGCTGACCGGCGCACGCCACGGCCTGCTGCTCGTCGTCCTGCTGGCCACAGCCTCGACGTCCGCTGCCCAGCAGCTCCAGGTGGTCCCCTATTTCGGCGCCACCTTCCATGGCAGCAGTGCCTTGCTCGCCGACCTGGAGGGTGGATCGCGCGAGAGCGCGAGCGTGCTGGGGGTCAGCCTCATGCGACTCGGCGACGGATGGCTGGGACTGGAAGCGGACCTGGCCCACGTGCCCGGATTCTTCGAACGCGGAGAGCGGGAGATCGTCGTCCCAGGCAGCTATGTCGCCACGCTCACGGCCAGCGCCGTGGTGACGCTGCCGGTGCGCATCACCCGCGAATCGCTGCGGCCCTACCTGGTGGTCGGGGGAGGCGCGCTGCGGGCCAGCGCCCGTGACCTCACGGGGGTGTTTCCCGTGCTGTCCACCATGCCGGTCGTGACCGCAGGAGGCGGAGCCACGGGTTTCGTCTCGAACACGTTAGGGCTCCGGTTCGACCTCCGGCAGATCCGCAGTCTCGGCCGCGGGGACGACCCGCTGGTGCTCGACGGTCCCCGGGTGCAGTTCTGGCGGGGCAGCATCGGACTGGTCTTCCGCTACTGAGGCGTCTCTTCCATGGACATCGCTCCCCCGTCCACATCCGGCGCCCCCGAGGCATACCGTCCCTGCGTGGGCGCGGTCATCATCAACCGTGAGGGCCTCATCTGGGTCGGTCGGCGTGCCGAAGCCGAGCAGGATGCCGAAGGGACAGGGCACTGGTGGCAGATGCCACAGGGCGGCATCGACGCACAGGAAGATCCCGCCATCGCCGTCATCCGCGAGGTCAGGGAGGAAACGGGCCTCGTCAGCGTGACGGTGGCCGCCGCCCTTGACGAGTGGCTCACCTACGACCTGCCGCCGTCGCTCATCGGCAAGGCCTGGGGGGGCCGCTTCCGGGGGCAGCGGCAGCAGTGGTTCCTCGTGGAGTTCTTCGGCAGTGACGCCGAGGTCTGTCTCGACCCGGGCCCCGGGCACGCGCGCGAATTCGACGACTGGCGCTGGGCCCGTCCGCAGGAGGTGCTCGAGGCCATCGTGCCGTTTAAGCGCCCCGTGTACGCTCGCGTGCTCGACTGGCTGGCCACGCGGCCCCAGGCCCGATAGGTCATCCCCTGTCGGGTCCGTGCGCGGTCTGGCCTTCCCGTCGTGCGCTCGGGTTACCATCCCAAGACAGGCGCCCGTAGCTCAGGTGGATAGAGCACCGGCCTTCTAAGCCGGGGGTCGCAGGTTCGAATCCTGCCGGGCGCGCCAACTGCCTGCATTGCAGCCGGTGACGGGTTACTGGCTCGGCGACGATGGCTCCGGTTGATGTGAAGCCCGGGGTGTCCCCGACACTCGATGCCCAGCTTGCGCCCATCCTGCGTAAACGCGAATCTCACGCCTCATGGCCTTCGTCCGCTGACCTCCGCCAGGCTGGCCGTTACTGTGTCGGTCCGCGAGCCCCCGAGCGTGCCGGAGCACCGCCCGTCGCTGAAGTGGGACGTGGCCAGCATGCGGCCCTGTGGCCCCCCTCCCCCCGCTCCGGGCGTCCGGGGACCAATCCCTGAGTAAGCAGAGCGGCGGCCGGGACCCGCACGCTCGCCGTACAATGCCGCCGATGGATCTTCGCGACTTGCAGCGTCACTGGGACACGTTTGGTCGACGCGACCCGTTCTGGGCCATTCTCACCGATCCGGCACGCCGGGGTAACCGCTGGTCCCCGGAGGAGTTCTTCGAAACCGGACGTGCCGAGATTGCCGAGCTGATGAGTCACGCGGCGCGGCTGCAGGTGCCTCGGGAACGGCGGCGGGCGCTCGATTTTGGCTGCGGTGCCGGGCGGCTGACCCAGGCGCTCGCCGCACACTTCGAGTCGACAGTCGGTGTCGACGTGGCGCCTTCCATGATTGCCCTCGCGGACCTGCACAACCCTCACGGTGGTCGCTGCATGTATGCCGTGAACGACGAACCCCATCTGCGCCGCTGGGCTGATGCGTCCTTCGACCTGATCTACACCAGCCGGGTCCTTCAGCACATCGAGCCCCGCTACTCGACCCGCTATCTCCGTGAGTTCGTGCGGCTGCTGTCACCGGGTGGGTATCTGTCGTTCGATCTTCCCAGTGCCTCGGGCGAGGCCGCGGCACTTGCGGACCAGGGGCTTCCGCCGTCGGCCATGCGCGCACACATCGTCGCGTCTCCGAGCGGTCCCCTCACGGTGACGCCTGGGGCACCGCTGCGGTTTGACGTGCGGATCACGAATCGCAGTGCGATGCCATGGACCGATGCCGACGGACGGGTCCTCAACGTCGGCAACCACTGGCTTGATGCCGCTCGGGACATGGTGCAACAGGACGACCAGCGGGTGAAACTGCCCACCCCCCTCGCGGCCGGAGCGTCCATCGATCTGCCGCTGACCGTGACCGCACCGGCAAACGCCGGCATGCATTGGCTGGAGTTCGATGTCGTGCTGGAGGGCGTGGCATGGTTTGCCACTTGCGGATCGCAGGCAGCGCAGGTCGCCGTGCACGTGGGCGCACCCGCGTCGACCGTGGCCTCAGGACCGGGAGGGACGTCGCGCGCACCTGAGGCCGCGCACGCCGGGCCTCAGCCGGTGCTACCGTCAGCCGACGCCGACATCGAGCCCCTGATGGAGATGCATGCCGTGCCCCGCGAAGAGGTGGAGGGCATTCTGCGGGAGGCCGGCGCACGGTTGCTAGATGTGAGGCGTGTGCATCACTGCGGCCCGCTCTGGCTGGCGTTCCGCTATGACGTGACGAAGGAGTGACCAGCACACACGCAACACGCCGTGAATCAGGGGCCCCCGACTCGTCACACACGGCCGGACACCGCATCCGGCAGGGCGCAGGCCGGCGTCCTGCCTGCCACCCGCGACCGGGGACATGACGTCAGGCCCCTCGTGCTCCCTTGGCTGCTGACTCGGGAATCAGCACCAGCGCCGCACGCGTGCGCAGTAGTCCGCATAGTCCCCGCCGAATCGTGCAGCCAGCGCACGCTCCTCCGGGGCAATCTGCAGCCACCGCAGCCACGCCCACGCGGCCGCCACCCCGAGCAGGGCGACGCCGCCTTCGATCCAGAGCCCCCAGCCGGTCAGCGCCAGCAGCATGCCGAGATACATCGGGTTGCGCGACCAGCGATTCGGTCCGGCCACGACGAGAGAGGACGCCTCTGAGGGCTTCAGGGGATGAATCGTGGTCGACGCGCGGCGGAAGGCGACGACCGCCCAGGCGGCCAGGGCTCCGCCGCCGACGGCCAGCGCCAAGCCGGCACGGCTCAGGGCCTCCGGCCACGCCCCTGGCCACTGTCGTGCTGCGATCCACATGAGAGCCGCCACAGATACCACCACGACCGGCGGCGGCACCCGGCATTCAAGCCGGCGCCAGCCAGATGACGGGCGCATGTGCGGCCTCACCAGCGATCCCGGAGCCCCCCGCCGCCATCCCAGGAGGGATCGTCTTCGTTAAACGATACGGAGAGACCGATAGCGTAGGTGTCCGTCTCGGGATCATCGGGTTCCTCCGGAAGTTGCAGCACCACGATCCTGCGACCGGGCCTCGCCCTGACACCAACGCTCACCCAGTACGGCTCCTGCTGTCCACGCAGCTGCGCACCCTGGAGCCCGAGGACAATGGGCTTCAGTTCGTTGAAGAGCTTCTCGGCGGCCGCGCGCGAACGGGCGCGGGCCATGGTGACGTCCAGCTTCACCTGAGGCAGGCCGCTCCGCAGTTCTGAGCGGCCGCGCATTTCCGTGACCAGCGGGTGCTCGCCAAACTCATCCCAGACCGGCGCCCCCTGGGGCACCGTGAGCAGGTCGTAGCGCGCTGAGGAGGAGTCGCCCGGTGGGTCGGCGTCGTGCACGGCCGAGGCGCGCACAGCCTTGAACTGGGCCAGCGCATCAGTCCAGTAAAGACGAATGGCCTCCCCGGGAGAGACATACGTAAAGGCCGGCTTGGCATGCTGGGCCTCGAGAGCCCCGGAGCCAGCCGCCAGACTACCCACCAACGCAAGCACCAGACGCTTCATGTTCCACGCCGCCTTCCGCCGGAATCATACGCTGCCATTCTCTGCTGCGAAAGCCGCGGAACCCTGCTACCCTGCTGGGCCATGCCCGGGACCGAGTCGACCGGCGTGCCGCACACCCCGGCGCGGGAAGTGTGGGCCTTCGCGCTGCTGATGGGCGCGATCGCCCTGCTCGTCTTCCAGTTCACGCGCGACCCAGCCACCTACAACCGCAGTGACAACTTCTGGTATGTCCCGACCGCACAGAGCCTGCTGGCCGATGGAGACGTTGAACTGCGGGGACAGTACGACGCCCTGATTCTGGAGACGGCCAGCTGGAACTGGATGTCCATCGAGACCCCGAAGGGACGGGTCAACTACTTCGGATTCGGTACCTCGGTCCTCGTCCTGCCGGTGGTCGCCCTGGGGAATCACCTGCACGCGGACCTGCCGCCCGGGGAACGGGATGCCGCCATCGCCGCGCTCGCGGCGCGCGTGCTGGCGGCCATCTCCGTTGGACTGCTGCTGGTGGCTGCTGCCGCCCTGGGGGCGAGCCTGCCACAGGCGGTGCTGCTCGCCGCCATCCTCGCCGTGGCCACCCCCCACGTCTCGGTGCATGCGGGTGGCCTGTGGTCGCACAATGCCGTCCTGCTCTGCCAGCTGGTGGCCGTCATCCTTCTGGCGGGGCCGCCACACCGGAGGTGGCTCGCGATTGTGCCGCTGGCCTTCGCCTTCTACTGCCGGCCCTCGGCGGCGCTCCCCCTGACCGTGACGTTCGCGTGGCTGCTGACGCAGCGACGATGGGGTGCGGCCGCGCGGTTTGCCTGCGCAGGGATGGTCCTGCTGGGCCTGATGCTGTGGCACTGGCATGCCGCCACCGGCGCCTGGCTGCCTTCCTACTACGCGGGCAGCAATTACGTCGCGGCGACCGCCCGGCACCCCGACGCCAGCGTCTCCGTCGCGCTGCTGGGGCACCTCGTCAGCCCGAATCGCGGCCTCTTCATCTTCCTGCCGTCAGCGTTCCTGGCCGCCGTCGGCCTGTGGCAGGCCTGGCGACGCGACCTGCCAGGGTCGCCCGTCTTCCGCCTGCTGGGTGCTTGGCTGGCCGCCCACCTGGCGCTGATCTCGTCGTATCCGCACTGGTGGCTCGGCCACTCGTTCGGCCCCCGGGCCTGGGGAGAGATGTTCGGTGTGGTGGTCCTGCTGATCCTGCCGGCGCTGCAGTCACCGGTGCAGCATCGACTCGCGGCGTCCCTGCGCACGGCCGCCCTGGTCCTGACGATCGGCGTGGGCATCGCCGCCAATGCGCGTGGAGCCTTCTGCACGGGGGCCACGTTCTGGAATGTGGCCCCCCGTAACGTCGACGAACATCCGGAACGTGTCTGGGACTGGGGCGACCTGCAGATGTTCCGCGGCTACTGCGGCCCCTGACCGCCGAGGTTGCGCCTCGAGCCAGGCGGATCGGGGGCCTCCCGGTCCCGAGGTCCACAGCGTGCGCCCCAACGCGTCCAGCACGTGCTCGCGAGAGGCGGACGCCGGACCGGTGAGCTGGCAGATCGCCCAGCGCCCTCCACACTCAACCGCCTCGATGGCCCCCAAATCCGCTGTCAGCATCAGGCGCTCAACCGTCGGCAGCGCTCCGGCATCGTCACAACCGTGGAGATCTTCGCACCAGACACCCATCAGACCGTTCCGCTCCTGAGCACCGGCGATGCACTGGCGCTCCCAGGCCTCGAGCACCGCACCAAGGTGCCCCGGATGACGGACGATAGCGAAGGAGGAACCCATGTGATTATTCCCCCTGGCCGCGTGAGTAGGCCGGCACCCCGTCGAAGGTGTAGAGGTGTTCCGTCTTGATCACGTCAAGGCCTGCGCGGTGCAGGGCCGCCAGGAGCACCAGCACCTGCGAGAAGTCGACAATGCCGCCAGTGGCCGGGACCCAGCGCGAGCGCCAGTGGTCGGTGCAGAACGTCTCGGGCAGCCCGCCGGGATACACCTTGACGCCGCGATTGGTGATCATCGAGAGGGCCCACATGGCCGGGGCGGCCGCCTCGAGCTGCCTCGCCAGTGCCTCGGGGTCGCGCCCGGACTCGCGCCAGTCGAGGAAGACATCGACGCCCACCAGCTGCTTGTCGCCGGTCGGAGGCACGTCGACGTTCACGTGGATGCCGCCTGGCCGGAACCGGACTGGAGCCAGCTGGCTGGGCCCCGCCCCCAGGCGTTCGATGACGGCGGAGGCGAAGTCGAGCGTCCCGACCTTCCTCCGGCTGGTCGTTGGCACGTAGATGTCGGCCGTGTGGATGCCCTCTTCGAGCGTGGCGAGCCAGGCGTTGGCGATGCGCGCGGCCGCCTCGGCGTGCCCGAGGTGCACGAGCATCTGGACGGCAGCCATGAGCAGTCCCGAGGGGTTGGCCACGCCCTGCCCTGCCAGGTCGGGCGCCGAGCCGTGCACGGCCTCGAACATCGCGGCCTCGGCGCCGATGTTGGCCGACCCGCCCAGTCCCACCGAACCAGCCACCTCCGCCGCAATGTCCGACAGGATGTCCCCGTACAGGTTCAGGGTGACGATCACGTCGAACCGCTCAGGGCGGGTGGCCAGGCGGGCGGCACCGATGTCAATGATGGCGTGCTCGGCGGCGATTTCGGGGTATTCACGGGCCACCGCGTCGAAGGTCCGATGGAACAGGCCATCGGTGATCTTCATGATGTTGTCCTTCGTCATGCAGGTCACGCGGCGGCGCCCGTGCGCCCGGGCATACGCGAAGGCGTAGCGGATGATGCGCTCTGAACCGGAGCGGGTGATGAGCTTGAGCACCTGGGTGACGTCGGCGGTCTGCTGGTGCTCAATCCCGGCGTAGAGGTCTTCCTCGTTCTCGCGGATGATGACCAGATCCATGTCGGGATGCGCGGACGCCACCGCCGGCGCGTAGGCACGGGCCGGCCGCACGTTCGCGAACAGATGCAGCGCCTTGCGCAGCGTGACGTTGAGACTCTTGTAGCCGCCCCCCTGGGGGGTCGTCATGGGCGCCTTCAGCAGGACGCGGTTGCGACGGATGACCGCCCAGGCCTCGGGCGAGATGCCGGTCATATGCCCCTGGCGGTAGGCCTGCTCGCCGAGCACGACCTCGTCGTAGTCGACCGGGGCATGCGCGGCCTCGAGCACGCGCAGGGTGGCGGTCATGATTTCCGGCCCGATGCCGTCGCCGTAGGCGACCGTGACCCGGGATCGTGCTGCAGCCTGTGTATTCATCCAGTCGAGGATACGGACGGGCTGCTTTCACTTCCAATGCATGTTTACAAGTATTCTGTTCGCGAAAAGCGAACGATACCCATGCTGACCTACAGCTATCTCCGCTACTTCTGGGCCGTGGCCCACGACGGCAACCTGACACGCGCGGCCACCCGGCTCCATGTGTCGCAGTCGGCCGTCTCCGTCCAGATTCGCAAGCTCGAGGAGGAACTCGGCCGCCCGCTGTTCAGGCGGGAGGGCCGGCAGCTGGTGCTGACCGACGCGGGACGCATCGCGCTCGAGTATGCCGACAGCATCTTCGCACTCGGAGACCGGCTGACGTCTGCCCTCGGCAGCAGCCGGCAGCCGAGTCGCCAGACCCTGCGTGTCGGTGCCCTGGCCACACTGTCGCGCAACTTCCAGCTGTCGTTTCTTGCACCGATCCTGAGCCGCCCGGACATCCGCCTCGCACTGCGTTCGGGATCGCTCGCCTCGCTGCTGCGGCAGCTGCGTGACCATCGGATCGACGTGCTGCTGACCAACGTGCTGCCTCCGCGCGACACCGACGTGCCCTGGCTGCCGCAGGAGATCGCGGACGAGCCGGTCGCCCTCGTCGGGCACCGGCGGCGCGTCAGGAAGCGCCGGTCCTGGACGAGTCTGCTGGCCACCGAGCCGCTCATCCTGCCCTCCGCCGACAGCGGGCTGCGGGGCAGCATAGACGCCCTGCTCGACAGCCGGCACATCGAGCCCCGCGTGGTCGCCGAGGTCGACGACATGGCCATGATCCGCCTGCTCGTGCGCGAGAATGCCGGCCTGGCGGTGCTGCCGCCGATTGTGGTCCGCGACGAGCTGTCGTCGGGCGTCCTGCAGGAAGTCAGCCGCCTGCCCGGCATCCGCGAAACGTTCTACGCCGTGACGCTCAAGCGCGCACTGCCCGATCCCCTGCTGACCGAGGTGCTGGCCGACGCCACACGACGGTGAGCGGGTCAGCGCCGGGCGGCGGCCTCCCGCTCGAGATGTCCCTTGGTCTCGCGCAGGATGGCGGCCGTTCGCTGCAGCACCTCGGATCGGGCGCGCTGTCGGACGAACCGGCCGGTCAGGCCCGACAGCCCATCGGCACGGTTGCGGCTGATGGTCAGCAGCCAGAATCCTGGCCCTCGGGCGGGATCTTCCCGCAGCACCGTGAACTCCAGGTCGGTCCAGAAGTAATGGGTGGCGTAGAGCAGCTTGGAGACCACGACGGTCTCCCCGGGCTGCTGCAGAATCGTGAGGTGGTGCACGCGCAGGGTCGGCTTGAGCCCGAACTGGGCCTCCTGCCAGTAGTAGATGTTCTCGGCCTGCGTGAGTGGCGTGCGGGGAAAGTCGAGCAGGTGCGCGCGGACCTGATCGATGGCCGGCGTCAGGGGCGGCAGCAGGGCCACCAGGTTCCGCAGTTCGCCCGCCACCGACGTGGCCCGTGCGCCGTCCTGGTACACCGCCAGGGCATCGTTGCCGCGCGCCTGATAGTCGCGCACCCCGCGCAGCACCCACTCGCGGAACCACGCCTGGGCGTTGTCCGGCGCTGACGGCCGGGTCCAGTCGACCTGCTGCTGCACCTGAGCGATGGCGTCTGCCGGCAGCTTGAGGCCGCAGCGGCCCACGCGGCAGCGGCGCAGTTCGTCGAGTGACTCTCGCGTCAGCCGCAGGTCGCTCACATCACCCGGACCAGGCACCGGCCCGAACCGGTGGGTCTTACGAAAGACGCCGCCGGGCTCGACGCGGTCGACGTTCCTGACGTGGGCCACGTAGCCGTCGGCGGGGGCATTGATCCAGACCGCCCCGAACACCGCCACTTCCGCCGACACGTCTGACTCGAGCACGGACGTGACCAGCGCGCCGCCGGCCAGCCGGTCGCGTTCATCGGCGGTCAGGCGGACGTCGTTGGCCAGGCAGGCATCGAGCACCCGCGGCAACGTGCGCCATTGGGCCCCGACCGTGCCGGTCGCGATGAGCACCAGTCCGGCCGTGAGCCAGCGCCGCAGGCCGATGCGCGCGTTCCCAGCGGACGTCATCACGGCCTCGGGCACTCGCTCATCGTGGGTGTCAGGCCTGCCGTCTGGCCAGCAGGTCGCGGATCTCCTGCAGATCCTGTTCGCTGGGGGATGGCGGCGGTGGGGCCGGCACGGGCTCGGCCGCGGCGCGGGCCGTCAGCCGGGTGTAGGGCATGACAATGAGGAAGTAGAGGCCCGCCGCCTTGATCAGGAAGCCCATGGCCGCATTGAGGAAGTTCCCGACGCCAATCGGCCCGATCTGGATGGCCGAGAAATCAGGCTGCCCCCCCATCAGGCCAAGGAGCGGCGAGATGATGTCCTTGACCAGCGAGTCGACGATACCGCCGAAGGCGGCCCCGACAATGACGCCCACGGCGAGGTCGATCGCGTTGCCCCGCATCAGAAACTGCTTGAATCCGCTCATCATCTTGGTGCCCCACGGCTCAGGCTGTCACGCGTCTGGAATGGTGCGCTCGACAGGGCTCGAACCTGTGACCCCCAGCTTCGAAGGCTGGTGCTCTATCCAACTGAGCTACGAGCGCGCACGGCGTCTGCTGGCGTGTCACTCTCCGGCGGCGGCCGGCAGGTGCGGGCGCACCACGGCCTCGATGTCGGCAAACGCCGTAGACAGAATCTCGGACACCCGCGCTTTCTCGTCAGGGGTCAGCGCCGTCAGCACACTGTGCATGGGTGTGGTCCGGCTCCGCAGCACCAGGGTGAGGTGATAGTCGCGGGATGCATCGAGGAAGCGCTCGCGGGCCAGTTCCATACGCCTGATTGTACTCGCACCACCGTCAGGCCGCCGGCGCCCACTGCACGGTCAGCCCCCCGTCCCCGGTGCCGACCCGGACCACCGGGCTGGCCGGCGGTTCGCCGAAGAGCAGCAGGTCTGCCAGCGGTTTCCGGATGGTGCGCTCGATGAGCCGTGCCATGGGCCGCGCCCCGAACGCGCGACCCACACCGTTGGCCGCCAGCCACGCCCGTGCCTCGGGCGTGATGTCGAGCACGATGCCTCGGTCCGACAGCAGCTGCGTCACCTCGGCCAGGTGCTTGTCGACCACCCGCGCAATCTCGCCGGCGCCAAGCGCGTTGAAGTGGATGATGCCGTCGAGCCTGTTCCGGAATTCCGGCGCGAACAGCCGCTCGAGCGCCCCGGTGGCCCTGGTGCCTTCGACCGTTTCCACAAACCCCATCTTGCGCCCCGACAGGTCGCGCGCGCCCGCGTTGGTCGTCATGATGAGCACGACGTGGCGGAAGTCGGCCTTGCGGCCGTGGGTGTCGGTCAGCGTGGCGTGATCCATCACCTGCAGCAGGATGGCGAACAGGTCGGGATGCGCCTTCTCGATTTCATCGAGCAGCAGCACGGCATGCGGCGCCTTGCGGACGGCGTCAATCAGCAGGCCGCCCTCCTCGTAGCCGACATACCCGGGCGGCGCGCCAATCAGCCGCGCGACGGCATGCTTCTCCATGTACTCGGACATGTCGAACCGCAGGAACTCGACTCCAAGGAGCCGCGCCAGCTGCCGGGCCAGTTCGGTCTTGCCGACACCGGTGGGGCCGGCGAAGAGAAAGCTCCCAATCGTCCGATCGGGCGCCCGCAGGCCAGACCGCGCCAGCCTGATCGCCGCCGTCACATCGTCGATGGCCTGGTCCTGGCCGAAGATGACGGCCCTGAGGTCCTGGTCGAGCCTGCGCAGCGCGGCACGGTCGTCGCTCGATACCGCCTGCACCGGCACCCGCGCCATCCGCGAGACGATGCGCTCGACGTCGGCCACCGTAACGGTCGGCCTCCCCTCACCGGCCGGCGACGCCAGGCGGACCGCGGCACCCGCTTCATCCATCACGTCGATGGCCTTGTCGGGCAACTGCAGGTCGCGCAAATGCCGGGCCGCGAGTGTGACGGCCGCCAGCAGCGCCTCGTCGGCGTAGGTGACATGGTGATGCGCCTCGTAGGAGGCGGCCAGCCCGCGCAGGATGGCCAGGGCCTCGGCCTCTGACGGCTCGAGCACGTCGATTTTCTGAAAGCGGCGCGACAGGGCGCGGTCCTTGTCGAACGACTGCTTCACGTCGCTGAAGGTCGTCGACCCGATGCAGCGCAACGCTCCGGAGGCCAGCGCGGGCTTGAGCAGGTTGCCCGCGTCCATCGTGCCTCCCGACGCAGACCCGGCCCCGACCAGCGTGTGAATCTCGTCGATGAACAGAATCGCGTGCGGCTGCTTCTGCAGGGCGTCGAGCACCTGCTTGATGCGCTCCTCGAAGTCACCCCGATAGCGGGTGCCCGCCACGAGCGCCCCGAGGTCGAGGGCGTAGAGGCGTGCGTCCTTGAGCGAGGCTGGTACCCGTCCCTCGTGGATGCGCAGGGCCAGGCCCTCGGCCAGCGCCGTCTTGCCGACGCCCGGCTCGCCGACCAGCAGCGGATTGTTCTTCCGGCGCCGGCTCAGCACATGCACCATGCGGTCCAGTTCGGCATCGCGCCCAATCAGCGGATCGATCTGCCCGGCGGCTGCGCGCGCGGCCAGGTCGGTGGCATAGGCCTCGAGCGGCTGCGCATTGCCCCCGGACTCCGACTCCTCGTCGCCCCCGACCCGGGCGCGACTGTCTGGCGGCTGCCCGCTCAGCACCCGCAGCAGTGTCAGCCGATCGACGCCCTGCTGCCTGAGGAAGTAGGCGGCATGGCTGTCGGTTTCCTCCAGCAGGAACACCAGGAGGGCGCCGCTTTCGACCTGCGCCGCCGACGAGGAGGCGGCGTGGAGCACGGCACGCTCCACCACCCGGTCGAAGCCGATGGTCGACTCGGGCTTGACGGGCGTGCGGCCGGGCATCGGCACGAAGGCACTGGCCAGCACCTCATCGAGCGAGGCGGCCAGGTCGGACCGCTGCACCCCGCACGCCTGCAGGGCCTGACTGGCTGACGGGTCGTCCAGCAGGGCGCGCAGCAGGTGCTCGAGGCTCACCAGGTCGTGGCGACGGTCGGCCGCCAGGTGGAAGGCCCGACGAATCGACTCGAGGGCCTCCGGGGCGAAGGGCACGGGCTGCCGACTCATGCCGACGCCCCTTCCGGCTCGATGCTGACCTGCAGCGGGTACTGTTCCTGCTCGGCAAGCTTGAGCGCCTGCCGCTGGCGCGTCTCGGCCACATCGCGCGTATAGACGCCGGCCACGCCGATGCCGGAGGTATGCACGTGCATCATGATCGCGTGGGCTTCGCTCCGGGTGCGGTGGAACACCTCCTCGAGCACCCAGACGACAAACTCCTGCGTGGTGTAGTCGTCGTTGTGCAGCAGCACCCGCCACAGCCGTGGCGTGTCGGTGCGCTGCTGCTCGCGCACGTCATCGCGCACCTGATCGAGAACGGACGGACTCGGCACCGTCTCAGTGTAACGGGGATGCGCTCAGTTCGGCGACCGGGTCGAGGTCGGCGTCGAACCACCACGCCTGCGGACCGCGGCCGGCGGACAGCGCGGCCACCCACTGCATGAACCGGTGCCGCGGGACAAGCCGCGCCCCGAGCGACTCGAGGTGCCCGGTGTGCAGCTGGCAGTCGATGATCGGCATCCCCCAGCGGCGACACTGCGCGGCCAGCCAGGCCAGCGCCACCTTCGAGGCATCGGTGCGGCGGCTGAACATCGACTCGCCGCACACCAGCTGGCCCACCGCCACGACGTAGAGCCCGCCCGCCAGCGCACCATCACACCAGACCTCGACGGAGTGCGCGTAGCCTGCCGCCTTCAGGCCGCGATACGCCACCTGCATCTCCGGGCTCAGCCACGTCCCGTCCTGGTCGGCGCGCGGCGCCGCACACCCGCGCAGCACATCGTCGAACGCCTCGTCGCACGTGACGCGGAACGTGCCCCGGCGGAGCATACGCCGCAGCGAGCGTGTCAGGTGGAAGCCATCGGTCGGCAGCACCATGCGCCGGGACGGGGCCCACCACAGGATGGGATCCTCATCGCTGAACCACGGAAAGATGCCCTGCCGGTAGGCACGCAGCAGGGTGTCGACTGACAGGTCACCGCCCGCCGCCAGCAGGCCATCGGGCTGGTGCAGCGCGCGATCGACCGGCGGGAACGGGGCCCCCGGATGCAGGAGAGGGATCATGCTAGAATCAGAACTTCCACAACGGACGGTGAGTGTAGCTCAGTGGTAGAGCTCCGGATTGTGGATCCGGCTGTCGCGGGTTCGATCCCCGTCACTCACCCCACCCTTCTCCCCTCCGCGCGTGGCCTCCCTGCCCCCGCCCGACCTGTCCCCCTGGATTGACGACCTCAGGCGGCGCCACCTGGCCTCCCTGACCCATCGTGAAGTCGTGCGCGGCCTGCGAGCCGTGTCGTCGTCCTACGTGGAACGCCGCGCGACGGCACTGCCCGGGGGCCGCGTGCTCGACGGCGCCGGAAAGCGCGCGGCCTTTGCGCTGTACTACGGCCCTCTGCACCTGCTGGCGACATGGCACATCCTTCAGTCGATCGACGCCCCGGCGTCTGGCCCGGCCTTGCCGGTGATGGACGTGGGCTGCGGCACCGGTGCGGTCGGCGCAGCGGCCGCCCTGGCCACTGGCGCCACCGACGTGCATGGGCTCGACGTCCACCCGTGGGCCCTGGCGGAAGCCCGCCATACGTATCAGGCCCTGGGTCTGCAGGGCACCGTGACGCGCGCCAGTGCCGGACGCCTGCGCCGGCCGGCACGCCCGTCCCTCCTCGTGTGCGGGTATGTGGCCAACGAACTGTCGGAGGACGATCGCGCACGGCTGGGAGACATGCTCTCGGAGTCCGTCCGGCATGGCTCGCGTGTGCTGGTGATCGAACCGCTGGCGCGAGCCGCGGCGCCATGGTGGACCGACTGGACAGCCCGGCTGCCCGGCGCGCGACTGGACGAGTGGAAACTGCGTGTCGCCCCTCCGGAGGTCACCCGGGCGCTCGGCGCATCGGCGGGGCTGACGCCGACGCAGGTCAACGTGCGCACGGCCTGGTGCGGCGGGATCTGAGGTGCGGCGTGCGGCTATTGCAGGCCGCTACGCACCGGGAACCGGAAGATGATCTCAGTGCGGAACGTCTCGGCCATCCGCTGGAGGCCAGACTCGGTCGGATGCAGCCCGTCGATGCCCATCAGGCCGGCCCGCTGTGCGGCGGTGCCCCCGAACGCTCCATACATGTCGACCATCCACACGTTGGGCACACCCGTCAGCTGCCGGGTCAGTTCCTCGTTGAAGACCACAATCTTCGGACTGGAATTGTCCCGGAGCAGTCCCGACGGGGCCAGGCCCGGGAAGGTCTGGGGCATGGTAGCCACCAGCACGCTCAGGTTTTGACCGCGGGCGATGTGCGCCAGATAGGCGACCGATGATGCCGCCCGCGCCGCCGTGTATCCCGAGTTCATGTCGTTGACGCCCATGAGCAGCAGCAGCACCTGTGGCTGCTGGCCGAGGGGCAGCGCCATCAGTTCCGCCAGTTCCTCGCGCAGGCGCTGCTCACCCTGCGGATAGGCCGCCATCTCCGCGGGGTTGCCCCGGTTCAAGACCTTCACCTGCGTGCGCTGGACGGCAGGCACGGTCGCCTGCAGCAGTGTCAGCAACCGTTCCGGGTAGGCATTGGACGGCGTGCAGTTGAGCTGCGCCAGATAGCGTTCGATGAGGGGCGCCGAGACGGTGCCGCACGTAATGCTGTCCCCGAAGGCGATGAAGCGCGTGGCCCCGAGGGCCGTCCCGGTTACTGCGGGCGAGTCCGCTGGCGTAGTGACCGCCGGCGACGCCGGGCTGACGATGACCACGCCAGGGGATGGCGTCGGGCTGGTGGGCGAAGGGCCGCAGCCGGCCAGCCACGCTACGGCGACGCACACCAGCAGGCGGGGGCCTCTCGACACGGCGCGTGTGCGGGGCTGAACCATCTAGGGCGATTGTAGCGGAGGCGGCCCCAAACGACACCGGGGGCAGGCCCCTGTGGGCCTGCCCCCGTACCGGAACGTGTGCAGCGGTGCGCTAGAACGTGATGCGCAGTTCGCCGATGATCTGCCGCTTGAGGAAGTCGCCGAACACGTGCGACTGCACGTCTTCATTGAGCAGGTTGATGGCCTTGATGGTGGTGATGATGCGGTCGCCCCCCCACTTGAGGCCGAACGCGCCGTTCAACTGGCCGTACGCCTGAGTCGGGCCCGAGAAGCGCGAATCGAGGACGTCCTGCCAGAAGGCCTCGTCGACCCACGAATAGGTGGCGTTGGCCAGGACACGGCCCTCGCTGTAATTGAAGCCCACGTTGAAGCGGTTGCGCGGAGGCAGGTTCATCTCGCTCTTGTCGAAGCCGACGGCCACGGGCTCCCACTGGTACGAGTAGTTCGCGAACGCGTTCAGGCCTGCCGAGATGGCACCGTCGATGCCGAGTTCGAGGCCACGGTTCCGCACTTCCCCGAGGTTGAGATAGGTGAACTGCGACGGCAGGCCACCGGAGTTGCAGGGCGCCGTCAGGCTCGCGCACTGGGGAGGCAGGACTTCAAGAACGCCCAGCGCGGTCTGTGCCGGCAGGGGCGCCAGTGCATTCACCCAGCCCGGGGGCGGGTTCGAGGCGCGGTAGCGGCCGTTCTGGGTGAAGAAGATGCCGTCGAGATTGTTCTGCCAGTAGAAAGCGGCCGACACGGTGGCGCGCTTGGCAATGATGCCGGTGTAGGCGATTTCCGTCGCCTCGGTGCTCTCCTGCTTCAGGTTCTGGTTGCCCACGGCCGCCACCGCAAAGTTGAAGGTGCGGCCGGCAAACAGCGGATTAATCGCACCGAGGCCCACCTGGTTGACGATGGTGGTCTGGAGGAAGTTGTTCACCAGCGACGGCGACCGGAACGCGCGGTTGTACGACACGCGGAACGAATGGTCGGCCGCAGGCTTGAGGATGAGGGCCGCGCGGGGCGAGAACATCGGATCGGCGATGTTGCCGAACTTGTCGACGCGCGCGCCCAGGTTGATGCGGACGTAGTTGTTCAGGAAGATTTCATCCTGCACATACCCGCCGATTTCGTTCCGGTTGTTCCCGAGTGGGGCGATGGACAGGTCGAAGTTGTTCCGGCGGATGTTGCCGCCATACGACACGACATGGCGGGTGCCGAAAGTCTTCACATGGCCCAGTTCGAGGTCATACGTCTGCGTATCGAACTTGAACGGCAGCGGCTTGCCGTCGAGGCCAATCGAGAGCAAGCCCTTGGCGTTGCCGTTGAGGATGTTCGTGAAGACATTGGCCTTGAATGCCCCCTTCGAGTAGCGGACCGTGCCATAGCTCAGGCCCACCCGCGTCATGTCGAATGGCCCGATACCGGTGTGGATGATGCCCTCGGTACCGGAGTAGCCGCCCTCGAAGACCAGCTTGTAGGCGCCATTCGGCGCGTCATAGTCGGCCCGACCAATGAATTTGGGCTGCTGGGTCGCCGTGTTCGAGAAGGCGGGATAGGGCGTGCCCTGCCCGTTCGGGATGGTCCCCACTGGACGCGAGAAGGCATCGGAGGCGAAGTAGCCGGCCGACAGCTTGTAGGCCCACCGGTCATTCACCGCCCGCGCATGCGTCAGGTTGACCGAGTAGAGGTTGCCGTTATCGAGCTGCTGCCCGCGCCCGCCGGACGGCTTCCGGTTGAAGTTGCCGTAGCTGATCGTCAGGTTGTTGCTGTCCAGCTCGCGGGGAGTCTTCGAGATGAAGTTGATGACGCCCGAGAGGGCGTTGGCGCCCCACACCACCGACGCCGGTCCGCGGACGACTTCCACCTGCTTCAGCTCGAAGGCATTGGCCGGGACGAGGTCCCACGCAATGAAGCCGAAGAAGTCGAGATACAGGCTGCGGCCGTCGAGCAGGGCCAGCTGCGAAGTCGACAGCGTCGACGTGGCCCCGCGCGTGGTGATGTTGTAGTCGCGTGCCGATGTCTGGGTGATATTGACCCCGGGGATCTCGCGGAGCAACTCGGCGTAGTTGTTGATGGGCGAGCTGGCGATCGTGTCCGATGTGACCACCGACACGGTGGCCGGGGCGTTCACGATCTGCTGTTCGACCTTCGACGCCGACACCACCACGGCTTCCGTGTAGATGGGCACTTCCTCGGGCTTCTGCTGCTCGGACGCCTGCGCCGGCGGCTGCTGGGCGGCGGCTCCGCCCTGCGCCCACGCCGGGGCTCCGACTGCCAGAACGCTCGCGAGTCCGAGCGCGATGATACGCACCTTCATTGGGCCTCCAGTGAATCCCGGCGTGGCTGGGCATTTTGCACAGCCCCGGGGTCGAAGCATTGTACTTATCTGTCCTAAAGAGTCATCCATCCTGCAAGAAAAACTGTTCACGCCCCGTCCGCCCGCGCCAGAGCCACGTAGTCGGGTCGGTCGGACGTCTGACGATGCCGGTAGGCCCGCAGCACCCGGTCGCCGTGCACCAGGAACACCCCGGGCATCTGGGCCCGCAGGTGCGCGGGCTGCGGTCCGGCGCCGTATCGCAGCGCGCACACGGCCCCCCGCGCCAGCAGGGTCGGGGACAACAGAGAGGTCAGGCGTGCCTGCCCGAGCCCGAAGGCCGCGTAATGCCGGCGATCCGGGTCGCTGACCCGTGGGAGGTCGGCCAGACCCGCCTGTGCGAACCAGGGTTCGGCAACCTGGTCTGACACACCATGCACGAACGCCACCGGCGTTCCGGTCGCGGCCAGCTCGGCGCGGCGTGCAGCCACATCAGCCAGCGCTTCGCGACAGAAGGTTCACCCGAAATGGCGCAGGAAGATGACGAGCGTGGGCTGTCGCTGCACGAGCGGAGCCAGTCGCGAACCCTCGGGCCACTGAATGGTAGACACCCTGGCTTAGACGCCGCCGGCCCCGCCCAGGGTTGCAGCCCAGGCCTCAAGCGCTCGCGCGTCGGCATCGAACCGGCGGATGCCGTCGGACAGCTTCTCGACCGCCATCGCGTCCTCGTTGTGGGTCCAGCGATAGGCAGGTTCGTTCAGGGAACGCTTCGGGTCTTGGCTGGCGGCGGCCAGGGCCGGGGTCAGGGCCGGGGTGACCTCGCCCGGCATCGTCGCCAGTGTCTCGAGCAGATCGGGGCTGATTGTCAGCAGGTCGCAGCCGGCCAGGTCGAGAATCTGCTCGACCCGGCGGAAGCTGGCCCCCATCACTTCCGTGCGGTAGCCGTACTTTTTGTAGTAGCTGTAGATGCGCCGCACCGATGTCACACCGGGGTCATCGGCCGGCGGAATCTCGCTGCCGCGGGCCTTGCGGTGGTAGTCGTAGATGCGTCCGACAAACGGCGAAATCAGTGTCACCCCCGCCTCGGCACAGGCCACGGCCTGCGCGAAGCTGAACAGCAGCGTCAGGTTGCAGTGGATCCCGTCTCGCTCGAGCTGCTCGGCGGCCCTGATGCCCTCCCAGGTCGCACCAATCTTGATGAGGACGCGCTCCCGGGCCACCCCGGCTGATTCGTAGAGCGCCATGAGGGCCCGGGCCTTGGCCACCGTCGCCGCCGTGTCGAAACTCAGGCGGGCATCCACCTCGGTCGACACGCGGCCGGGGATGAGCGCGAGAATCTCGCGGCCGAAGGCCACTGCCAGCCGATCCATGAAGGCCTCGGTTTCCGCCTCCGGGCCTCCCCCGCAGCGTCGGGCCTCCGCACGTGCCTGATCCACCAGGGGCCGGTAGGCCGGTTGCTGCGCCGCCTTCAGCAGCAGGGAGGGGTTGGTCGTGGCGTCCTGCGGCCGATGCTGCCGGATGGCGTCGATGTCGCCGGTATCCGCCACCACCACCGTGAACCGCTTCAGGGAATCGAGGACGCTCATGCCCCGACAGGATAGCGCACCCCTGATATCCTTCGGTCATGCCGATTCTGGTGGCCGACGTCGGGGGCACCCACGTCAAGCTCTATCTCGAGGGCCATGCCCCCAGGCGCTTCGACTCGGGGCCGGGCTTCGAGCCACGACACCTGGTCTCGCAGCTTCGGGCCGAGACCACTGACTGGCGCTACGACGGTGTGACCCTCGGCATTCCCAGCCCAGTGGTGCGCGGCCGCGTCGCCGAGGAACCCTGGAACCTGGGCACCGGCTGGACCACCTTCGATTACGCAGGGGCACTCGGCTGCCCCACCGTGCTCATCAATGACGCCGCCATGCAGGCGCTCGGCAGCGACCAAGGCGGGCGCATGCTGTTTCTCGGCCTCGGCTCCGGGCTCGGCACCGCGATTGTGGACGAAGGGCGGATCATGCCCCTCGAACTCGCCCGGCTCCCGTTCCGCGACCTGACGTTCGAGGATTACTGCGGCAAGGGCGGCCTCAAACGCCTGGGGCTGGCCGAGTGGACGCGCACCGTCCTCGAGGCGGCGACCCTGCTCCGTCTGGCGACAGCCGCCGACTACGTCGTGCTGGGCGGGGGGAATGCCCGGCACTTCGAACGCGTCCCCGATGGCATTCGCCTGGGCAGCAACGACCGCGCGTTTACCGGCGGTCTCAAGGCCTGGGAACAGGCCCATCCCCTGCCACCCGCCTGGGCCGCGCTCCGTCAGGCCACGACCCTCTCCACGCCCACGCTGCGCAGCCTGTTCACCGTCGACCCCGACCGCGCCGACCGCTTCACCTTCACGGTCGATGCCCTGCGGGTCGATCTGTCCAAGACCCATCTCTCCGACCCGCTGCGCGATGCGCTGGTCACGCTGGCCCGGTCGATCGGCGTCGAGGCCCTGCGTGATGCGATGTTCAGTGGCGCGCCCATCAACACCACCGAGCGGCGCGCCGTGCTGCACACCGCCCTGCGGCACCGTGACGCCACGCCCGTCCTGGTCGACGGTCGCGACGTCATGCCCGCGGTTCGAGACGTGCTGGCCCGCATGCGCCGCTTCACCGACGATGTGCGCGAGGGCCGCTGGCTGGGCTACCGGGGGTCGGCCATCAGGGATGTGGTGCACATCGGCATCGGGGGCTCCGACCTCGGGCCCGCCATGGCGGTACAGGCCTTGACGCCGTTCACCAGCGACGGACCCGCCGTGCACTTCGTGTCGAACATCGACGAGGCGCACCTGCACGACACGCTGCAGGGACTCGAGCCGCAGACCACGCTGTTTGTGATTGCGTCGAAGACGTTCACGACGCAGGAGACGCTGGCCAACGCCCGCCGGGCGCAGCAGTGGTTCCTCCAGGTGGCGCGTGACCCGGCATATCTGCCGTCCCATTTCATTGCCGTGTCAGCCAACCCGGAGGCCGTCGCCGCCTTCGGCATCGATCCCGACCACACCTTCGAGTTCTGGGACTGGGTCGGGGGCCGCTATTCGCTGTGGTCGGCCGTGGGGCTCCCCGTGGCCCTGGCCATCGGCATGGACCGGTTCGAGGCCATGCTCGAGGGCGCCGCCGCAATGGACGCGCACTTCCGGACGGCCCCTCCCGACCGAAACGTGCCGATGCTGATGGGGCTGCTGGCGGCGTGGTACACGAGTCTGCAGGGCGTCACGACGCACGCGGTGCTGCCATATGAGCAGCGGCTCGCCCGGTTGCCGGCCTTCCTGCAGCAGCTGGAGATGGAAAGCTGCGGAAAGCGTGTCGGGCGCGATGGCCGTCCTCTGCTCCTCCCCTCCGGCCCGATCGTCTGGGGAGAGCCCGGGACGAACGGACAGCACGCGTTCCACCAGCTGCTGCATCAGGGCACCCACGCGGTCACCTGCGATTTCCTCGTTGGCCTCGAACCTACCGCCGGCGATTCCGAGCACCACCGCCTGCTGCTCTCGCACTGCATCGCCCAGACCGAGGCGCTCATGCTGGGTCGCGATGCCAGCGCCGTCACCGCAGGGCTGCAGGCCGCGGGTCTGGACGCCGCGGCCGTCGCCGCCCTGGTGCCCCACAAGGTGTTTCCCGGCAACCGTCCGTCCACCACCATCGTGTACCGGCGGCTCGACCCGCGGACGCTCGGGCTGCTGCTGGCCCTGTATGAGCACAAGGTGTTTACCATGGCGGCCGTCTGGGGCCTGAATGCGTTTGACCAGTGGGGCGTCGAGCTCGGCAAGCAGCTGGCCGGGCAGATTGCGAGTGACATCGACGGTACCACCCACGGGATGCACGATCCGTCCACCGCGGCACTCATTGCGCTGGCGCGCGATGCTGCGCAGCCCCGCGGTGCCCCATGACCGCGGGTCCCCCCGCCCGTCACTGCTCCGCCAACTCGCGCAGGACGGATGGGTGCGCCTCAGCATCGGAATGGCGGTGCTCGGGGTGCTGGCCCTGCTGCCGCTGTGGCTTGCTCCCTTCCGGAAGTGGCACCACTCCACAGGTATCGGGCCCCTGACGCGACGCTGACCACAGGGCCCTGTCTGCTCGGAGCCCCCGTGCGGTTCCCGGTCGACCGCCTCGCGATGGCGGCGGAAGACCTGGAGCGGGGCCTCCTCAACCTGTTCCGGAATGCTGTCCACGCCATGTCCATCGGGGGCACGCTGACGACCAGCACGGGCAGCTGCCTCAGGGGGCTGCCGCCCGCGCCGCGCGTGGTCCCAACGGTTTCCGCTACGGGTTGCGGCATGGCGCCCGAGATGCTGGCCCGGGTCTTCACACCAGGATTCTCGACGGGCGCACGCCGCGGCACGGGGCTCCGGCTGGTCTCGAAACACCAGTGCGGCCACCGGGCGGGAGGTGCGGTGCATGTGGCCTCCACGCCGGGGCAGGATACCTTCTTCACACTGACCCGGCGCCCGCTATCCGACGGACAACCCACCACGGCGGTGTACGGACTGCTGCAGAGATCGGCTACACTAAAGGCCGTTCGCGCCCGTAGCTCAGCTGGATAGAGCGTTGGCCTCCGGAGCCAAAGGTCGCAGGTTCGAATCCTGCCGGGCGCACCACCCTCGGCGCCGCGCCTGCGGCAGTCCCACTGCCAGACCCGCCTTCTTGTGTTCCTGCAGCGCCGAACCGTCGTTGACGGCGGCGGTGCCCGGATGTTTGCACCACGGGTCTCGCTACGGCTGACTGCTCCAATGGCAGCCACGTCATCAAGTTGTTCTCGCAGGCGGCACGGTGCTATAGTCTGTAAACGTCAGTCGCTGCTGCAGTTCCTGCAGGAGCGACCCGCAGCGCCGCCCTCCCGGGTAGCCTCGTGGGCCCGTAGCTCAACTGGCAGAGCAGCAGACTCTTAATCTGTTGGTT
>CAZXTM010000014.1:0-13662 GCA_964643765.1 uncultured Bifidobacteriaceae bacterium
ACAATCTATGAGTGTTGGGTTGAGGCTGGCTACTGCTGTAGCCACGATTGCTATTCTTCTCGCTGGTGTGCTGCCTGTAGGCGCACGCCCGGTCAAGAACAGCCGCGACCGCCACGCCCGCACCGTCCGCTGCTGCTACAGCCGCATCGATCCGGGAGACGTTACTCACGACCTGCAGACGGACGCTGCTTCTGCGAGTCACGACGCGCAGAGCATTCCTGCCCGCAGCTGCGCCTCCTCGAGCGTAAACAGTCCGTCGGCGAACGACGACATCGCACCACACGCAGTCGCCGTCGTCGCCATCGCCGCTGCACAGTGGCCAGTGCCCGCGTCCTGTGTGCCGGCCATCCCGGCTCCCCCCTCAGCCTACCGATACACGCCGCTCCATCCGCGCAGCGGCCGCGCCCCTCCTGTTCGCCAATAGCGCGTTCACGTGGCTCAGCGCCCATGTTTGGCGCGCCTGAGTCTCGCCCGAATGCCCGCGACACGTGTGTCCAGGCATCAGGGTTTCTCTTGTCATCGTCAGTGCAGGGGTCATGTCACACCCATCGTCCATGTTTCAATACGCCCGAACCGACGCGGTCGCAGGCCTCGTCGTCTTTCTCGTGGCGCTTCCGCTGTGTCTCGGCATTGCCGTGGCCTGCGGCGTTCCACCCATCTCCGGTCTGGTGGCGGGCATCGTGGGTGGCATCGTCGTCCCCGTGATCTCGAGGGCGCCGCAGTCCGTGACCGGACCGGCCGCTGGCCTGACGTCAATCGTCCTGATGGAGGTGGCCCGACTGGGCGGAGTCGCCCCCTTTCTTACCGCAGTCGTGCTCGCCGGACTGATGCAGCTGGCGTTCGGCGCGCTCAAGACGGGACGCTTTGCCGCGCTGGTGCCGTCTGCTGTCATCAAGGGCATGCTCGCCGCCATCGGCATCACCATCGTCTGGAAACAGCTCACCGTTGCCGCCGGCGTCAATGGAACGGTCGTTGACGCACTCACGGCCCCACATCCCGGCGCCGTCCTCATCGCGGGCATATCCCTTGCCCTCCTCTACGGATGGAAGCACACCCCGCTCGCCCGCTTCACCCTGCTGTCACCCGCACTCGTCGCCGTCGTGCTTGCGAGCCTCGCCGCACGGATTCTTGCCTCGACCACCCTCGCCCTGGGCGAGGCCCACTTCGTCGCTGTGCCTCTCGGTGGCATTTCGGCGCTGGCTAGCGCGCTGCCCCAACCCGACTGGACCGCGATCGGACGACCCGAGTTGTGGATCGCGGCCGTTACCATCGCGGTCGTCGCCAGCATCGAGACTCTGCTGTCGCTGCAAGCCGTGGATCGGCTCGACCCTCTGAAGCGGCACAGCCCGCCTGACCGCGAACTCATCGCCCAGGGCGCGGCAAACACCGTTGCCGGACTCCTTGGTGGTTTGCCGGTGACCGCCGTCATCATACGTTCGGGCGCCAACGTTGCCGCTGGCGGCCTCGAGCGGTTCTCGGCCCTGGTCCACGGTGTGCTTCTGCTCCTTGCCGTCCTGTTTGCTGGGCCGCTGCTGAACGCGATTCCGCTGGCCTGCCTGGCGGCCATCCTGATTCAGGTCGGGCTGAATCTCTGCAAGCCCGCCCTCTTCTCAACCCAGGTCCGCCTGGGGTACACCCAGCTACTGCCCTTTGCCCTGACCATCGCCGCCGTGCTCGCCCTCGACCTGCTCAAAGGCGTCATCGTCGGCATCGTGGCCGGCGTCGCCTTTGTGCTCTACGAGAACTCGCAGCGCGCCGTTGTCGCTGACCGCGATGCCGCCGGGGTCCTCCGCATGCGCTTCAGGCGTGACGGCACCTTCGTATCGAAGCCCTCCATCGTCACAGCCCTCGACAGCATCAGTGACGGAGATGAAGTGGTGATTGACGGCACTGACGAATACATCGACCACGACGTCAAGGAGGTGCTGGCCACCTTCCTCGAGGATGCCCGGCGACGACGCATCACCGTGCAGATTGTCGGCATCGACCTCGCCGACGCCCACGGTAGCGGCGGACACTGACGCTCACGGCCCCCTTCCGACAGACTCAAGGAGATTCCCATGGAAAAGTTTCTTTCCGGCATTGAACGCTTTCAGGACACGGTCTTCCCGAGCAGCCGCCAACTTTATGAGCAGCTCGCTGAGGGCCAGTCTCCCCACACGCTCTACATCGGGTGCTCCGATTCCCGGGTGATTCCCAATGAACTCATGCAGGCACCACCCGGGGAACTGTTCATCTGCCGCACCGCCGGGAACATCGTGCCCGCCTGGGGCGACAACGTCGGCGGCGTCGGTGCCACCATCGAATATGCCGTCGAAGTGCTAAAGGTGAAGCACATCGTCGTCGTCGGGCATTCCGACTGCGGCGCCATGAAGGCACTGATCAATCCGGAAAAGGTCCAGCACCTCAGGGCCATCGCCGGATGGATTCGCCACGCCGAGCGTGTCTCGGCTGTCGCCCGCGAAATGCATGGTGATGCCGACGATCCCGGATTCGTGAACCGGCTGATCGAAGAGAACGTGATTACCCAGCTGGACCACCTGGTCACCTATCCGTGTGTGGCCGCCAAGATGCGCAGCGGCAATCTGTTCGTCCACGGTCTGATCTTCGACATCAAGACTGGCACCTTCAAGATCCTCGACCGCACCACCCACCAGTTCCTGCCGCTGAAGACCGCACTCAGCCGTCGGGCGGCCCACGAGCACGTGGAAGTGTAGGCCGGGCTGGCACGGCTGCGAGCCGTGGTGCAGAATACAAACGTGGCGCAACTGGGGCGCGGGCTGATGGTGCTGGCCTTCGTGCTGTGTGCGACAGGGGTGTCGGCGCAGGCCCGGCCCTCTGCGTGCGACATCACGAGCCAGAACCTGTACGTCCGGTCCCAGCTGCTGAACCTGTATCTGTGGCGGATTCCGCTGGTGGTCGATCCGGCCCGGTTCGACAGTCCGCAGGGTTACCTTGACGCCGTTCGTCGCCTGCCGGACGACGCGAGGTTCAGCTATGTGACCAGCGCGGCAGCCAGCACCGCGTTCTACAGCGACAGTCAGTTCATCGGCTTCGGGTTTTCGTCACGCGAAGAACCGACGGCCGTCGTCATTCTCCAGGTGTTTCCGGACAGTCCAGCGGCCGATGCCGGCCTCGAGCGTGGAGCGCGGATTGAGGAAATAGACGGCCGTACCGTCGCGGATCTGGCCGCCACCGGCGAGCTGGTCTCTGCCTGGGGCCCGTCGGTCGAGGGGATTCGCGTTGACATCGCGTTCCGCACCGTGGACGGCAGACCGCGACGTGCGCAGATGGTGAAGCGCCCCGTGACGATCCCCACGGTGTCGCAGCGCCAGGTATTTTCCGTCGATGGCCGGCGCGTCGGCTACCTGCACTTACGGAACTTTGTCCGGCCATCTGTTGCTGCCCTCGATGATGCCTTCGCTGACTTTGCCGCGCAGGGCGTGAACGAACTGATTCTTGATCTTCGCTACAACGGCGGCGGCCTGGTCGACGTGGCCCAGCATCTCGGCAGCCTCATCGGGGGGCGTTTGACACAGGGGCAGACATTCGCGACCTATGTCCACAACGCCAGCAACCGATCGCTCGACAAGTCCCTCCGATTCACGCTTGTTGGCGGCCTCGATCTTCAGCGGCTGACGGTGATCGCCACGCAGGCCACAGCGTCGGCCAGTGAACTCATCATCAACGGACTGCGCCCCTTCATGCCAGTGGCGGTGATTGGCGATCGCACGTACGGAAAGCCGGTCGGACAATACCTGGTCGAGTTCTGCGACAAGGTGCTGGCGCCCGTCTCGTTCAGCATGGTGAACGCCGACGGTGACGGGCAGTACTTCGACGGCATTCCTGCCACCTGTGCCGTCTCCGATGATCCGAGCCGACCGCTCGGCGACCCTACCGAGGCGTCCCTCGCCGAGGCCCTCCACTTTGTTCGCACGGGACGCTGCCGCTCCAGCGGGCCCTTAACCACTTCTGGCCTCGGCGTGATGCGCCGTGCCGCTGACGACGCCGCGACTGGCTGGATGTCGCTGCTCAACGCGCACTGACCCGAGCGGCCAGGGCGGCGACGCTACCCTTCGGTCTCCTCACCAGTTGCCAGGACGCCACGGGCATCGGCCGATGCGGCCTCCGGCTCGGGTGCCTCGCCGGGCACGACCTCCCGCTGCCATGTCAGGCAGTCGGCCAGATAGTCGAGTGCCTGTGCGTCCGCGCGAGCCAGCAGCACCTCGAGGGGTGTGCGTGCGCCTGCGTCTGCAGCCCTCACCTGCATGGATGGAAAGTGTCCGGAGGCGTCAGGGCGAGCCTCGCGGCACCAGAAATCGAGGTGCCACCGGGTGAACGTCCGCACTCGTGCGAGACCAAAGTCGTCATCACCCCAGTGCTCGCGCGCAAGCGTGGCGTAGCGCCTGTAGATGGCCAGCCGTTCGTCACCCGGCAGATCGCGGTAGCCGTCCGTGACTTCGCGAAACAGCCATGGACGTATCAACGCCCCTCTGGCCGTCATGGCTGCGTGGCAGCCACCCCTGGCGACGGATGGAGCCACATCGTGACCAAACAGGATGTCCCCATTTCCGATGACCGGGATGGGCACGGCCTGTGCGATTTCGGCGATGGCCGTCCAGTCGGCCGCTGTGCGATACCGGGCGCTGCGCGTCCGGCCATGGACGACGAGCGCGTCGGCGCCGGCGTCCACGATGGCGCGCGCCTGGTCCAGGTAGTTGCGCGACTCGTCATTCCATCCGAGGCGAATCTTTGCGGTGACTGGGATGGAGACGGCTGCCTTGATGGCCGCCACGAGACGGCGCTGCCGTGCCGGCTGGCGTCCCAGCGAGGCCCCGAGGCCTTTGTGTGTGAAGTAGTCGATGGGACAGCCGCAATTGAGATCGATCAGGCGAGCCCCGCGTGATTCGCAGAGCGCCGCAGCCCAGGCGAGCTCCTCGGGGTTGGTGCCGGCCAGCTGCACACCGAAGCAGGGCTCACCCTCGAAGGGGCGAATGAGGGCGAACTCGCCCTTCCGCTTCTGCCGCAGGCGCCGGGCCACCGTCATTTCGCTCATGGTGACGCGCGCCCCGAGTTCAACGCAGAGCCGCCGGTACGGCAGATTCGAGCCCTTGGTCATCGGTCCGAGGACGAGCGTTCCCTGGGGCAGCACAGACATGGACATGCACGACGATGATACTGTCAGGCCCTATGCGACACCGTCTACTGTGGTGGCTGAGTGCGGCAAGCGTAGCGTCTCTGGCGCTGGTGGGGGTGCAGGCACAGGGAGGCCCGGCGCCAGCCATGGTCTGGACCGTGTCGGACGCCTCAGGCTCGACCGCACACCTGATCGGATCGATTCACGTCCTGACCCCGGACGTCTATCCCTTGCCCACGGCGATGGACGATGCTTTTTCGGCGTCGAAGGTGCTGGTAGAAGAGATTCTGCTGGACGAGGCGGAAGATCCCGCCGCGGCCATGAAGATGCTGAAGAAGGCCGCCTTGCCTCAGGGCATGACGCTCCAGCAACTGGTCAGCGAGGCACAGTATGCACAGGTCAACGAGGGTGCCGGCGCACTTGGCATTCCGATGCCCATGGTCCGCCAGCTGAAGCCCTGGATGACAGCCATCATGCTGAGTGCGGCGACGCTGGGCACGGCCGGCTTTGATCCGGCCCAGGGCATTGACCGTCACTTCTTCGACCGGGCCAAAGCGAAGGGGATGCCGGTGCGTGCGCTGGAGTCGTTCGATTTCCAGATTGATCGGCTTGACGGCCTGTCGATGGACGACCAGGTGACGCTGCTCGCCGAGATGGTGTCCGAGGCCGATGTGATGGTGCGCGACGTGCGGCGCCTGGTGGCACTGTGGCGAGCTGGTGACGCGGAAGGGCTTGCCGCGGTGTTGCGTCCCTCGATGGCCTCTATGCCTGGCCTGGAAGAACGCCTGCTGACCGAACGCAACCGCGACTGGGTGCCGCACATCGAGCGCTGTGTGCGGGAGCGCGAGGGCTGCCTGGTGGTGGTCGGGGCGGCGCACCTAGTGGGGCGCGACAGTGTGGTGTCGCTGCTGCAGGCGCGGGGCCTGACGGTCAGGCAGCACGGCGTGGCGGCTTCGGCCCCGGCAGCGCCCTAGGTGCGGGGCGGGGGCGCCGGCGCCAGGATGGCCACGACGATCAGCCGCGCCGTGCCGGTGTTGTGCACGCCGTGCGGGACATCAGCCGGCGCTACGAGCAGGTCACCGGCCGTCATCGGCCACTCGTGATGCTCGACGAGAAACAGGCCCTGACCCTCTGCGACGAGATACACCTTGTCCTGTCCGGGGTGTGCATGCAGGGCGTGTCGCTGGCCGGGTTCGAAGGCATTGATGCCGACGAGCAGATTGGCCGAGGCAAACAGCGTGGTCTTTCCCATGCGGTCGGAAGTGAACACGGCATGGTCGGCGGGGCGGATGACGGACGGATGGGTCATGGCGGTCATGTCGGTCGGGTGGCGGTGATGTTCAGCCGCCAGTAGTCGAGCAGAAACGGTTCCGGCTGGGCGGCAGCCAGCGCCGTGATGCGGTCAAGAAACGGTGACTGCAGGCTGGGTGGAAGCGCGGCCACCTGCGCCCGGTAGTTCACGGTGGCGATGAACTCGCGGTAGTCGTCGGCCGAGGCCAGCAGTGTTGGCGCGGGTTCGAGCCAGGCGCTGATGTCGGCATAGCCTGCGGCTTCCAGCTGGCCGGCGGCATCGTCGGCCGATGTGAACGTCCAATGGTCCTGCCACCCGGCGAAATGTGCGGCAAACGGGGGCTCGTGCATGACCGTCGTCGCGAGGGCGTGTGCGTGCGTCAGGTTCGGCCCTCCCCCGTATTGCGCGTGCAGCCGCCCACCCGGTCGCAGGGCCTGCAGGATGCTGGCAAACAGGGCCCGGTGGTCACTGACCCAGTGAAACGTGGCCGTGCTGAAGACGACGTCGGCCCAGCTGGCACAGGGCAGATCGGGCAGGGAGACCTGTGCGAACCGGACATGGTGCCCGTGGGTCGGCCGCAGATTGGCACGGGCGGTCTGCAGCATGTTCCACGAGCGGTCGATGGCGAGCACCTGGCCATGCGGCAGACGGTCGAGCAGGTCACCGGTAAGACGCCCCGAGCCGCAGCCAGCGTCGATGACCCGCTCGTGCCCAGTGAGCGGCAGGCGCGCGAGCACCCGCTGTCCCCAGGTGGCCTGGGGGGTGGACACCTGATGATAGGCCTCGGCATTCCACTCGCGGGTCATGCTGACAGTGTAGCGATCGGGTTCCGGTTCCGGGAAAGTGGGGGAGAATACGTGTGCCTGACGGAGGGCCGATGCCGTTTTTCCAGATTCGCAAGAAGGTGCACTGGTCGGACACCGATGCGGCGGGTGTCACGTGGTTTCCGAACTTCCTGCGGATGTTTGAGGACGCCGAAGAGGAACTGTTTGCGTCACTGGGACAGGCTCGGCAGTCCCTGCTGGAGCGGCATGGCTTTGCGATGCCGCGCGTCGAGGTATCGGCGCGGTTCCGGTCGCCGGCGCGTGCCGGGCAGCTGGTACGCATCGGCATCGAGACGACGGTCGAGAACCCCCGGCGTCTTCGTCACCAGTTCGAGATTCGTGACGACGCCACCGACCTGCTGCTGGCCGAGGGTGTCGTCCGGGCGGCGTGTGTGACGCTGCAGACCTTCACGGCGCGCGACCTGCCGCAGGAGGTGGTGCAGATTCTGTCGGGGCTGCCCGACCTTGCCGAGCGTCAGGGGCGCGGCGAGGTCGAGCTGCCGTGGACCTGAGATGGCGCGCCGAGCGAAGGCATCCCCCAGCGGGCATGGCGGGTGGGACGACTATGCGCCGTTCTACGACTGGGAAAATGCGCGCACGTTCGGGCGACGGGATCTGGCCTTCTGGCGGCGGCTGATCGAGGCGCGTGGAGGGCGGGTGCTCGAGCTTGGCTGCGGCACAGGGCGGGTGACCGTGCCGCTGGCGCGGGAAGGCCACGCGCATGTCGTGGGCATTGACCGGTCGGCGGCGATGCTGGCCCGGGGTCGGGCGCGGCTCAAGCGGGCGCACATCAGCAGTGCCGACCTCATTCTTGGGGATATCCGGCACCTGCCGTTCAGGCGGGCCAGCTTCGACACCGTGCTGGCTCCGTATGGGGTGCTTCAGTCGCTGCTGACAGAGCGCGATCTGTCGGCAACGCTGCAGGCGGTGGCCGAGGTGCTGCCCCGATCGGGGGTCCTGGGACTCGAGCTGGTGGCCGACCTGCCCTCGTGGCGGGAGTATCGGGACCGGGTGACCCTGCGCGGCCGCCGGGGGAGCCGGGGTCCCTGGGTGACCCTGAAAGAGTCGGTGCGCCAGGAGCCGTCCCGGGGCCTGACACACTTCGACCAGGTGTTCATCGAGGGGCGGGGCGCCGGCGCCCGGCGGCATGCCTTCACCCTGAGCTTCCGGACGCTGTCGGTGCCGCAGATGGCCCGGCGCCTCGAGCAGGCCGGCTTTGAGGTGACGGCGACCCTGGGTGACTATCAGGGCGGGCCCTGGGATCCCCGTGCCGAGGTGTGGATCCTGCTGGCCCGCCGGCGGTGATAAACTTTTTCGTCGTTTCAACCTCAGCCTCTGGAGCACTCCCATGTCCGGCCATTCCAAATGGCACACGATTAAGCACAAGAAGGGCGCTGCCGACGCCAAGCGTGGCAAGGTGTTCACGCGCATCATCAAGGAACTGACGGTCGCGGCGCGCAATGGTGGCGGCGATCCCGGGTCGAACCCGCGGTTGCGCACGATCATCGCCGAAGCCAAGTCGGTGAACATGCCGTCCGACAACATCAAGAAGGCGATTCAGCGTGGCACGGGCGAACTGCCCGGGGTGCACTACGAGGAAATCACCTATGAAGGGTATGGCCCTGGCGGCGCGGCGCTGATCATCGAGACGCTGACCGACAACAAGAACCGGACGGTGGGTGAAATCCGTCACCTGCTCGAGAAGTTCAGCGGCAACCTCGGGTCGAGCAACTCCGTGGCGTGGATGTTCGACAAGAAGGGCTACATCGTGGTCGACAAGAGTGCGGCCAACGAGGAGACGCTGCTGAACACGGCGCTCGAGGCCGGTGCCGATGACATGCGCGACGACGGCGAGCACTGGGAAGTGCTGTGCGACCCGTCGAGCTTCGAGGCGGTGAAGGATGCCGTCAAGGGGCTGGGCATCGAGCCGGCCAGTGCGCAGGTGGCGATGCTGCCACAGAACTACGTGAAGCTCGAGGGCAAGGAAGCCTCGCACATGCTGAAGCTGATGGACGTCCTCGACGACCACGACGATGTGAAGCATGTGTGGTCGAACTTCGACATTGCGGAGAAGGAGATCGAGGCGTCGCTCGCGTGATTGTCTTCGGCATTGACCCCGGCTCTGAGCGCACCGGCTATGGGTGCGTGACCAGTGATGGGCGGCGGCACCGGCTGGTGCAGTGCGGCGCCATCGAGGCCGGGGCAGCGCCGACATTCGCGGGCCGGCTGCAGCTCATCTTCCGGGGGTTGACCGATCAGCTGCAGCGCTGCCGTCCAGACTGCGTGGCCATCGAAAGCGTCTTTGCGGCCTCGAACGCGCGGAGCGCGTTGAAGCTGGGCCATGCGCGCGGAGTGGCGATGCTGGCGGCGACCGAGTGTGGCCTTCCGGTGTTCGAGTACACGCCGGCCGAGGTCAAGCGGTCGGCGGTGGGGTATGGCCGAGCCGAAAAGGCCCAGGTGCAGCAGATGGTGACGCTGCTGCTCGGTCTTGATGCGGTGCCCCGGCCCCACGATGCGGCCGACGCTCTGGCCGTGGCGATTTGTCACCTGCATCAGCAGGGGGCGGCGTCGCGGTCTCCCCTCGACGGGCCGGTCGAGGACAGGCGGCCCCGGCCTGCCCAGCCCAGCAGCTGGCGGCAGTATCGACCGGCGGCGCGATGATCGCCTTTCTGCGCGGACGCCTGCACGCCAAGCAGCCCCAGCGGGTGGTCGTTGACGTGTCGGGCGTGGGCTACGACGTGGCGGTGCCGCTGTCGACCTTCTACCAGCTGGGTGACGAGGGCGCCGAGGTGGCACTGCGCATCCATACGCATGTCCGCGAAGATCAGCTGGCCCTCTTCGGGTTCCTGACGGAGGGAGAGCAGGTGGTGTTCGAGCGCCTGCTCGGGGTGAGCGGCATCGGGCCAAAGCTGGCGCTCGGGGTGCTGTCGGGCATTGAGCCCGTCGAGTTTGTGGCGGCGCTCGAGCGGGGCGACGTGGCGCGGCTGACCCGCATTCCCGGCGTGGGGAAAAAGACCGCCGAGCGGATGGTGCTGGAACTGCGGGACCGGCTGCTGAAGGAGCTGGGCCCCGGGGCTGCGGGGCTCTCGGCGGGCAAGGACCGTCCGGAGCACGAGGACCTGGTCTCGGCGCTGGTCAATCTCGGCTACGATCGGCGCAGTGTCGACCGCGTGGTCGAGGCGCAGGGACAGGAGTTAAGCACGTGGCCGTTCGAGCAGCAGCTGCGGGCGGCGCTGAGGGCCCTGTCGCGGGCATGACGCGACACTGACTGACGACACGATGCAGGACCCCCGGTTGGTCTCCCCGGCGCAGGCTGAGGATGACGCGCGATACGAGGCGGGCCTCCGGCCACGCCGCCTGGATGACTACATCGGGCAGGACCGGGTGCGCGAGAACCTGCAGGTGTCGATTGAGGCCGCCGTGCAGCGCGGCGATGCTCTGGATCACCTGCTCGTGTACGGGCCGCCGGGGCTGGGCAAGACGACGCTGGCGTACGTCATTGCGAACGAGCTTGGGGTGCCGATTCGGACCACGTCGGGGCCTGTCATCGAGAAGCCCGGTGACCTGGCGGGCATCCTGTCGAATCTCCAGCCACGGGAAGTGCTGTTCATCGACGAGATTCACCGGATGTCGCCGGTCATCGAAGAGATTCTGTATCCGGCAATGGAAGACTTCGAGCTGGACATCGTGATTGGCCAGGGGCCGGGTGCGCGGTCGGTCAAGGTGCCGGTGGAGCCCTTCACGCTGGTGGGGGCCACGACGCGAGCCGGCCTGCTGACCGCGCCGCTGCGGGCGCGTTTCGGCATCGTCCAGCGGCTCGACTTCTACACGCCCCAGGACATCGAAGAGATTGTCCGGCGGTCGGCGAGGATTCTGGATGTGCCGATGGAGGATGCGGCGGCGCGCGAGGTGGCGAGCCGGTCGCGAGGGACGCCCCGGGTGGCCAATCGGCTGCTGCGGCGGGTGCGTGACTTTGCGCAGGTGCGGGCGAACGGCCGCGTGACCCTCGAGGTGGCGCAGGCTGCACTCAGCCTGCTCGACGTGGATGCAGCCGGCCTCGATGAAGTGGATCGGCGGCTGCTGCTGACCGTCATCGACAAGTTCGGCGGGGGACCGGTGGGGCTGAACACGCTGGCGGCGGCCACCAGTGAAGAACCGGATGCCATTGAAGACATGCACGAGCCGTTTCTGATTCAGCTGGGTCTGCTGGAGCGGACGCCGCGCGGACGGATGGCCACGGCGCGGACGTATGAGTATTTTGATCGGGTGATGCCCGGGAGGGGACTGTTTTGAGCGAGATGCTGCGGTCGCAGATGGCTGGGGTGATGCCGATTCGTCGGCCGGCGGTGAAAAGTCTGGCCACGTATGTGCCCCCGCGCCAGCTGACAAATGCCGATCTCGAGAAGCTGGTCGACACCTCGGACGAGTGGATCATGCAGCGCACCGGCATCCGGACGAGGCACATCGTCGACCCCGGGGTGGCGACGAGCGACCTGGCGAAGGAGGCCGGGCTCGAGGCGATTCGCCGGGCCGGCCTGACCCCGCAGGACATCGACCTCATCATCGTGGGCACGGTGACGCCCGACATGCTGTTTCCGAGCACGGCCTGCCTGGTGCAGCACAAGATCGGTGCGACCCGGGCCTGGGGATTCGACCTGTCGGCCGCCTGTTCCGCGTTCACGTACGCGCTGACGGTCGGCAGCCAGATGGTGGCGGCCGGGGCGGCGAACCACGTCCTGGTTATCGGGGCGGATGTGATGTCCAGCATCATCGACTACACCGACCGGACTACCTGTGTGCTGTTCGGAGACGGGGCTGGGGCGGTGGTGCTGGGGGTGTCCGACGACCCTGCCCTGGGCATTCTCGACTTTGAGCACCAGGTCGATGGCAGCGGTGGTCCGTCGCTGTGCATGCCGGCGGGCGGCAGCCTGCGGCCGGCGTCGCACGAGACGGTCGACCAGCGGCTGCACTACGCCAAGCAGGACGGCCAGGCGGTCTTCAAGTTCGCCGTGCGGAATACGGGGGACATCTGCGAGCGGATTCTGGCGCGGAATCAGGTCACGGCGGACCAGCTGGACCTGTTCGTGTCACATCAGGCGAACCGGCGCATCATCATGTCGGCGGCCGAGCGCATCGGTATGCCGGAAGAGAAGGTCATCATCAACATCGAAGACTTCGGCAACACGACGGCGGCCACGATTCCGCTGGCGCTGAACACGGCCGTCGAAACGGGTCGACTGAAGAAGGGTGACCTGGTGCTGCTGGCGTCTGTCGGGGCAGGCTTTACGGTGGGATCAGTACTGCTGAGATGGTCAGCTGATTAGCCCAAAACGACACACATGTGTCATTTCGAAACGTGTTGTTTTGACTCGAAACGAAAAACGACCCAAAGAGTTCCAAAGAGTCGCTCTCTTAAGTCATATAAATTGCACATAAAGTGCTGATTTGTCGTAGCGATTTCAATAGTTTCAGTCTAAGCCTGCTTTTTGCATAGTCAGCGGAAGGCAGGCATTCCCACCTCCGACTATCGGTCCATTGATGCCCTGGTGGCGTTTCCGAACGCCAAGCAGATGGCTGCGGTCTGCGTGTCGATTGCCACGGACCGCTGCTCGGTTGACGCCGAGGTCAAGGCTTCTGGCGCCCCCCTGCCGACCTCGTCAGCGACGGTTCTGCCGTCATCCAGCACGGCGAACACCGCACTGGCGTCGATGGGACAGATGACCACCGCCACCGGCGGCACCGGTCAGTCGGTGGCCATCATCGACTCGGGCATCGCGCCGACGGTCGCCCTGTCGGGCCGGATCATTGACTTCGTGGACTTCACCAGCGGTCGCGCCATCCGGACGCGTCCGTTCGACGACTACGGCCACGGCACGCACGTCGCCGGCCTGGTGGCCGGCCAGCAGTACACGGCCGACTGGGGCGTGCAGGGTGTGGCTCCCCGCACCAACCTCGTGGGCCTCAAGGTGCTGCGGGCGGACGGCAGCGGCACGGTGTCGAGCGTCATCGCGGCCATCGAGTATGCGGTGGCCAACCGGCACCGCCTGCGGATCGGGGTCATCAACCTGTCGCTCGGCCACCCCATCTTCGAAGCGGCCGCGACCGACCCGATGGTGCAGGCCGTTGAAGCCGCCATCAAGGCCGGCGTCGTGGTGGTGGGTGTCCGCTGGAAACTACGGCATGAACGCCGACGGCAAGGTTGGCTACGCGGGCATCACCTCTCCGGACAACTCGCCCTCGGCGATCACCGTCGGGGCATTCAACCACCAGGGCACGGTCGACCGTGCCGACGACATGGTGGCCGACTACAGCTCGCGCGGCCCGTCGTGGTACGACGGCTACGCGAAGCCCGACGTGGTGGCTCCCGGTCACCGCCTTGTGTCGGAGCTCGCGGTGAACAGCACCATCGC
>CAZXTM010000014.1:13762-64401 GCA_964643765.1 uncultured Bifidobacteriaceae bacterium
TGGTGGCTCCCGGTCACCGCCTTGTGTCGGAGCTCGCGGTGAACAGCACCATCGCCCGGACCTATCCCCAGCTGGTGGTGCGTGGCCGGTCCGGCCGCAGCTTCCTCCGCCTGACGGGCACCAGCATGGCGGCGGCCATGGCCTCGGGCGTGGTGGCGCTCATGAAGGAGCGCATGCCGGCCCTGACGCCGTTTCTGGCCAAGGCCACCCTGCAGTACACCGCGCTGCGCCTCAACAAGGCGGACGGCAAACCGTTCGACCTGCTGACGCAGGGCACCGGCAGCATCAATGGCGAAGGCGCAATGCGCCTGCTCGCCAGCGTGAACCCCCGGATCACCGACCTGCACACGAAGCGGACCACCCTGACGACGTCATGCGACACGTCGATGAGCGTGGGCGGCTGGCCGACGAACCTGTCCCCGGCGATGCGGAACTACCTGGCGAGCCGTCGAGGCCTCGAGGTGTCCGGTTGTGCGGCGACGGTGGTGAACGGTGTCCGTTACCCCTGGGCGTCGACCCTGGTGTGGGGCAAGAACCTCGTGTGGGGGGAGAGCCTGTTCTACAACCTGCCGATCTGGGGCCTCAACGTGGTCTGGGGCGAGAACCTCGTGTGGGGCGAGAACCTGGTCTGGGGAGAGAGCGTTCCCTTCCAGTAAGCCCGGGTTGACCCAGTCATAGGGACACACCATGGTTCACCTTCTGAGACATCAATCGACGGGGCAGCAGGCCCCGTCGCCCGTCTCCTGGCGCGACGCCCTGCCGGTGCTGGCCGGCCCGCGCGTGACGCTGCGAGAGGTCCGGGTATCAGATGCCCAGACGCTCTTCGCGATGATGCAGATGCCCGAGGTGTCGAGGTTCGTGTCGACGCCTCCACCCTCTGAAGAGGCCCTCTGCACCTTCATCCAGTGGGTGCAGCGTGAGCGCACCCTCGGGAGCTATGCCTGCTTTGCGCTCGTGCTGGAGGGCAGCGACACGCCCGTGGGCCTGTTCCAGATCCGCCAGACCGAGCCTGGCTTCGTGACGGGCGAGTGGGGATTTGCCCTGTCGCCTGCCTGCTGGGGGACCGGCGTGTTCGCCGAGGCCGCCGGGCTGGTGATTGAGTTCGCATTCCGGACCATCGGAGTGCATCGGCTGGAAGCCCGTGCCGCCGTGGCCAATCTCCGGGGCAATGCCGCCCTGAGGAAGCTTGGCGCGGTGCATGAGGGGGTGCTCCGCAGCTCGTTCCGCAAGGACGAGCGCCGCCTGGACCAGTCCCTGTGGTCGCTGCTCTCGGACGAGTGGGCGTCGCACCGCCAGTCTGACATTTCCGTGCACTGAGCCCGATGCGTTCGCCTCACCTGCCGACCGGCCACGAGCCGAACCGGACGACAGCGGCATGGCGCTCGGCGCTGCCGGACCTGGCGTGTCCGGCTGCGACCCTGCGTGAACTGCAGGTGACCGACGCCTCGTCGCTGCTGGCGCACCTGGCCACCGACGAAGTGTCCCGCTACATTTCTCCGCCGCCGTCGTCCATCGAGGGCTTCGAGCGCTTCATTCACTGGACGCACCGCGAGCGCCTGGCCGGCGAATATGCTTGCTTTGCGGTCGTGCCCGCCGGCATGGATCACGCGGTCGGCCTGTTTCAGGTACGGTCGATCGAGGTGGGCTTCGCGACGGCCGAGTGGGGATTTGCGATCGGCTCGGCGTACTGGGGCTCGGGCCTCTTCGTCGCCGCCGCCGACGCGGTGCTCGACTTCTCCTTCGACACCATTGGCATCCAGCGCCTCGAGGCCCGCGCTGCGGTCATGAACGGCCGCGGTAACGGGGCGCTCCGCAAGCTGGGGGCCGTCCAGGAGGCGGTGCTCAGGCGATCGTTCAAGCGCGGCGGCCAGTTCTTCGACCAGACCCTGTGGTCGATTCTCGCGGAAGACTGGCGGGCGCAGCGCGCCATGTGGGCGCCCCACGTCCACTGACGATGGGGTGGCGCACGGGGTACACTTTCCATCCGTGCGGGTTTCCGATTTTTCCTTTGACCTTCCCGACGAGCTGATCGCGCAGGAGCCTCCCGCGGTTCGCGGTGCGTCGCGCCTGCTGCGCCTCGACCGGGCCACCGGCGCGCTGACGCACGGCATGTTTGAGCACCTGCCGGCGTGGCTGAGCGCTGGCGACCTGCTGGTGGTCAACGACACGCGGGTGTTTCCAGCGCGACTGCTGGGGGAGCGGCTCCCGGGCGGCGGCGCGGCCGAATGTCTCCTCGTGCGTCCTGTCGAGGGGGACGATGTGTGGCTGGCGCTGGTGCATCCGGGCGCCCGCATCAGGACCGGGCAGCGGCTGCGGTTTCCCGGCGAGGCCCTGACGCTTGAGGCCGAAGTGCTGGAACGGGCCGATCAGGGACGCCGGCTCGTGCGCCTGCTGCCTCCGCGCGACGTGACGGTGTGGGACGCGATTCATGCCGTGGGGCACATTCCCCTGCCGCCGTATATGCGCCGACCGGACACGGCCGACGACCGGGAGCGGTATCAGACCGTCTATGCCCGCGAGGTGGGTTCGATCGCGGCGCCGACGGCCGGTCTGCACTTTACGCCCGAGATCTTCGCGGCCCTCGAGGCCCGGGGGATTGGCCGCGTGGCCATCACGCTGCACGTGGGCTATGGCACGTTCCAGCCGATTCACGTCGAGCAGGTGGACGACCACCGCATGGAATCGGAACGCTATGACGTCAGTGCGTCGGCGGCGGCGGCCCTGACGCGTGCGCGGGCCGAGGGGCGCCGCATCGTGGCGGTCGGGACGACCTCGACGCGCACGCTGGAGTCGCTGCAGGTGGCGGCCGACGGCAGCATCCCGGCGCAATCGGGCGAGACGGCGCTCTTCATCCGGCCAGGGCACCCGTTCAGGATGATGCAGGGGCTCATCACCAATTTTCATCTGCCGCAGTCATCGCTGCTGATGCTGGTGTCGGCCTTTGCCGGACGCGAGGCGGTGCTAGCCGCCTATCGCGAGGCGGTAGCCGCCCGCTACCGGTTCTTCAGCTATGGCGATGCGATGGTGGTGATCTGATGACGCTCGGCTACGAGGAATTCGATCTGTCACAGGTGCAGACCTATCCGCTGGCCTCTCGTGCGAGCAAGGTGCGGATCGCTGACGCGGCGACCCCCCATGTGGCGGGCACCGGACTGGAGGCGTGGCTGTCGCGGCTGCCCGACGTGCTGGCCGGCCGCGACTTCCGAGCCGTGGTCGAGGCTATCGACGCAGCCCGCCGACAGGGACGTCCGGTGGTGTGGGGGCTCGGGGCCCATGTGCTGAAGGTGGGCCTGTCGCCGGTCCTCATCGACCTGATGCGACGTGGCTACGTCTCGGCGCTGGCGCTGAATGGTGCGGGCCTGATTCACGACTTTGAACTGGCCGTGGGCGGGTCCACGTCGGAGGACGTGGACGGGGCCCTCGGCCGAGGGCAGTTCGGCATGGCCACCGAGACGGGGCGCGACCTGAACCGGGCGATTGCCGATGGCGTCTCACGTGGTCAGGGCATCGGCCAGGCGGTCGGGGCCTACCTGTGCGACCGTGGTGTGCCGCACGCTGACTATAGCCTCGTGGCCACGGCCTACCGGCTGGGCGTTCCCGTCACGGTGCACGTGGCGATGGGCACGGACATCATTCACATGCACCCGTCCGCCTCGGGGGCGGCGCTTGGGGAGGGGAGCCTTCGCGACTTCCGCTATCTAGCCGCGGTCGTGTCCCACCTGGCGGGGGGTGTCTACCTGAACTGCGGCTCGGCAGTGGTCCTGCCCGAGGTATTCCTGAAAGCCGTAGCCGTGGTGCGCAATGCCGGACACTCGCTGGACGGGCTGACCACCGTGAACCTCGACTTTCTCCGGCATTACCGTCCGCAGACCAACGTCGTCACACGCCCGACGGCCGGCTGCGGCCGTGGCTATTCGCTCACGGGCCACCACGAGCTGATGATTCCGCTGCTGGCTGCGATGCTCGTCGAGCGGGACGGCGCGCGCACGTGAACCGGTGACGAGATCCGTGCGAGGACGGGGTGCGCAGCGGGCCTGCGGTCGTGTAACATTAGGGGCTCGTGCCGGAGTAGCTCAGCCGGTTAGAGCGAGCGTCTCATAAGCGCTAGGTCGGCGGTTCGAGTCCGCCCTCCGGCACCAGTCCATCCCGTTACCCTCCCCCGAGATCCGCGTGCCTGACCTTCTCCGGCGCGTCCGAGCCTTCATCGACAGCGAATGCCTGTGGGACGGCGGCACCCGCCTTGTGGCCGCCGTGTCTGGCGGCTCGGATTCGGTGGCGCTGGCGCACCTGCTGTCGCGGCTGACCGCGGCCGGCGCCGGGCAGCTGGTGGGCCTGGTGCACGTGCACCACGGCATTCGGGGCGAGGAGGCTGACGCCGACGCGGCGTTTGTGGAGGCGCTCTCAGCGCGGCTTGGTGTTCCGCTGCTGATGCGGCGCGTCGATGTGCCGGCGCGCGCACGCGCGGCGGGCTGTTCCCTCGAGGTGGCTGGCCGCCAGGCGCGGCTGTCGTGCTACGCCGAGGCGCTGAGGGCCTTCGAGGCTGGCCGCGTCGCGCTGGGGCACACCCGGGGTGACCAGGCCGAGACCGTGCTGCTGCGCCTGGCCCGGGGCACCGGGCCCCGGGGACTGGCGGCGATGGCCCCGGCGAACGGCTGGCGGGTGCGTCCGCTGCTGGCGGTCGACCGTGACGACCTGAGGCACTGGCTGCGCGCCCATGGTGAACCCTGGCGCGAGGATGCGACCAACGCCGACCTGCGGATTCCCCGCAACCGGGTGCGCGCCGTGATTCTGCCGGCCCTGCGTGTGCTGAATCCCCGCGCTGACGAGGCCCTGTCCCGCCTGGCCCGCCTGCAGGCCGCCGACTCGGCCCTGCTCGACGCCCTGGCGGACGAAGCCTGGCCCGGGGTGGTCTCGGTAGTGGATGACGCCGTGCGGCTGCACTGGCCCGCGCTGGCATCGCTACCCGAGGCGCTGGCGACCCGCGTGGCCCGCCGGGCACTGCAGGCGGCCGGGCTCGGCGGCGACGAAGCCGAGACCTCCGCGCTACTGTCGCATCCTTCGGTGCGCCGCATCGGACGCCTGTCCGTGCAACGAACTGGCGCCGATGTGGTCTTAAGGAAGGCGCTGCCTCCGGTCGCTGCCGGGCCGCTGCCGGTGCACGTCGCCTCCGTCGCGCTTCCGGTGCCGGGCGAGGTGGCGGTGGACCCCGGAGGCTGGATGCTGGCGGCCGAGGGGCCCTCTGCGGTGCCTGAGGGCCGCCCGGTGTCCAGTCCGACCTGCGTGCACGTGTGCGCAGAGGTGGCGGCTGGCGGATTTGTGGTGCGGTACTGGCGTGCGGGCGATCGCATCCAGCCGTTCGGGATGCGCGGGCACCGCAAGCTCCAGGATGTGTTCGTCGACCGGAAAGTGCCCCGCGATGAGCGGCCGCTGGTGCCGCTGGTGTGTGCGCACGACGGCACGGTGCTGTGGGTGGCGGGCCACGTACTCAGCGAGCGCGCGCGCGTCACGGGCCGCTCGAGCGGCGTGGTAGTCTTGAAAATCTGGCGGCGCGTGTCCGCCCGGAGGCCCCTGTGAACTCGACGCTGAAAAACTCTGCCGTCTGGCTGGCCATTGCGGTGGTCTTCCTGCTGGTCTACAACCTGTCGTCCGACCTCCAGCGCAACGAGACGCCCGTCAGCTTCAGCGAGTTCATCTCGTGGGTGGATGCCGGCCAGGTCGACTCGGTCACGATCGTCGGCTCGGAGATTACGGGGACGACGAAGGGCAAGGAATTCTTCCGCAGCATTGCCCCTGACCAGTACGAGGGCCTGGTCAACCGCCTCATCGAGAAGCGCGTCATCGTCAACGCCAAGTCGCAGGCCACCTCGCCGTGGATGCAGGTGCTGCTGTCGTGGGCCCCGCTGGCGCTGGTGCTGGGCATCTGGGTGTTCTTCATGCGCCAGATGCAGACCGGGGGGAACAAGGCCCTCAGCTTCGGCAAGAGCAAGGCGAAGCTGACGGCGAGCGGCCAGAAGAAAGTCACGTTCCGCGATGTGGCGGGTGCGGACGAGGCGAAGGACGAGCTGCAGGAAATCATCGAATTCCTGCGTGAGCCGCAGAAGTTCCAGAAGCTCGGCGGGCGCATTCCGAAGGGGGTGCTGCTGGTGGGGCCGCCGGGCACCGGCAAGACGCTGCTGGCGCGCGCCGTGGCCGGCGAAGCCAACGTGCCGTTCTTCTCGATCAGCGGCTCTGACTTTGTCGAGATGTTCGTGGGTGTCGGCGCCTCGCGCGTGCGTGACCTGTTCGAGCAGGGCAAGAAGAATGCCCCGTGCATCATCTTCATCGATGAAATCGACGCGGTCGGTCGCCACCGCGGCGCGGGCCTTGGCGGCGGGCACGACGAGCGCGAGCAGACGCTGAACCAGCTGCTCGTCGAGATGGACGGCTTCGAGTCGAATGAGGGCGTCATCCTGATGGCGGCGACCAACCGTCCCGACGTGCTCGATCCGGCGCTGCTGCGCCCGGGCCGCTTCGACCGGCGCGTGGTTGTGAACCGTCCCGACGTGAAGGGACGCGAGGGCATCCTGACGGTGCACACTCGCAAGATTCCCATGGCCGATGACGTCGACGTGCGCGTGCTGGCGCGGGGCACGGCGGGCTTCACCGGGGCCGATCTCGCCAACCTCGTGAACGAGGCGGCGCTGCAGGCGGCGCGGGTGAACAAGAAGCTGGTCGCGATGACCGACTTCGAGTTTGCCAAGGACAAGGTGCTGATGGGCGCCGAGCGCCGGTCGATGATGGTGACCGAGGCCGAGAAGAAGGTCACGGCCATTCACGAAGCCGGCCACGCGCTGCTGGGGGTGCTGCTGCCGCACGCCGATCCCATCCACAAGGTGACGATCATTCCGCGGGGGATGGCGCTGGGCCTCACGCAGTCGCTGCCGACGGAGGAGAAGCACAACTACTCGCGCGAGTATCTGATGGACCAGATCGCGCTGCTGCTGGGCGGGCGCATCGCCGAGGAACTGACGACGGGCGAGATGACCACCGGTGCGGGGAACGACCTCGAGCGGGTGACCGACATGGCGCACCGCATGGTCTGCGAGTGGGGCATGAGCGAGGCGCTCGGACCGCTGACCTTCGGCAAGAAGGAAGAACAGATCTTCCTCGGCCGGGAGATTGCCCAGCACGCCGATTACAGCGAAGACACGGCGCTCAAGATCGACGCCGAGGTCAAGCGCATCGTGACCGAGAACTACGAGCGGGCGACGCACCTGCTGCGCTCGCACAAGGCCGAGCTGCTGGCCATTGCGGACGGGCTTCTGGCGCGCGAGGTGCTCGATGCGGATCAGGTGCAGCGCCTGGCCAAGGGCCTGCCGCTCGACGAGGCGGAGGAGACCCGCGGCGTGGCTGCAGACACGCCCGTGGCCCCGCCGGTTGTGGCCGCTGATGAGCTGCCGCGTCCGTCGATCGTGCCTCCCCTCCAGCAGCCGCTGGGCCAGGAATAGCCGTCGGTCGCGGCCGAGCGCGTGCCCGTGTCTGCCGTGCCTGCCGTACGCCGCGCGTTTGCGCTGCCCCTGCCGGGGCGTTCGCCCCTCGTGCTGGGCGAGCGCACGCTCGTCATGGGCGTGCTGAACCTTACACACGACTCGTTTTCGTCTGACGGCCTGGCGGCGGACCCCGCCAGGGCCATCGACCAGATGCAGGCGATGGTGGACGCGGGTGCCGACCTCATCGACATCGGCGCCGAGTCGACCCGGCCCGGGTCCCTGCCCGTGAGCGAGGCCGAGGAACTGGCGTGCCTGCGGCCGGTGCTGAGGGCGATCGGCGGACGGGTGCCCGTGCCCCTGTCCATTGACACCTCGAAGGCGGCTGTCGCCAACTTCGCCCTCGACGAAGGCGTGGCCATCGTCAACGATGTGACGGCGCTGGCGGGCGACCCGGCCATGGCGCCGCTGCTGGCGGCGCGCGGCGTGCCGGTGATTCTCATGCACATGCGGGGATGCCCGCGTGAGATGTATGCCGAGGCCCGCTACGGCGACGTGGTGGCCGATGTGGTGCGCGACCTGCAGCGGCGGATCGAGGTGGCCCTGGGGGCGGGCATCGGGTGGGATCGCCTCCTGCTGGACCCGGGCATCGGATTCGCGAAGACGTCGTCGCAGAGCTTCGACATGCTGGCGGGCAGCAGCCGCCTGTCGGCCCTCGGCAGGCCGGTGCTGGTGGGGCCCTCGCGGAAGTCATTCCTGACCGATGCCGTTGGTGCCTGTCCTCCAGAGTCGCGTGACTGGGCCACCGCGGCCGCCGTGACTCACGCGGTGCTGTCTGGTGCGCATGTGGTGCGTGTGCACCGGGTCGCCGAGATGGTCCAGGTGGTGCGGGTGGCCGATCGGCTGCGGCTGGCCGCAGAGGACGGGGTCCTGCGATAGGATGAGCGGGCGTCGGCCCGTCCCATGCCCTGGTATTCGCAGTTTCTTCAGCGGCCCGCCCTCGACTGGTGGGATCTCCTCGACATCGGGATCGTGTCGATTGTCATCTATGAGTTGCTCAAGCTCATTCGTGGCACACGGGCGATGCAGCTGGGCATCGGCATTGCCCTGGTGGTGGGGCTGTTCTACCTGTCGCTGGGCCTGCAGCTCGAGACGCTCAATTGGGTGATTCGCAACATCACCGGCTACCTGGTGTTTGCAGGCATCGTGCTGCTGCAGGCGGACATCCGGCGGGCGCTGACGCATCTGGGCCGCGCGCGCTGGCTGCGGCGGTTCGAGCGGCAGCAGGCGGATGATGATGCGATTGACGAACTGATGGTGGCGGTGCGGCGTCTCGCGGCGCAGAAGGTGGGTGCCCTCATCATCATCGAGCGGCGGATCGGGCTGCGCAACTTCATCGAGAGCGGCATTCCCCTGGATGCGCGGCTGACGTATGACCTGCTGATTGCGATCTTTCAGCCCGCCTCGCCGCTGCACGATGGCGCGGTGATTGTGCAGGGGGATCGGGTGGCGGCCGCGGCCTGTTTCCTTCCGCTGTCGGTGAATCCCCGGCTCAGCCGTGAACTGGGATCGCGGCATCGTGCGGCACTGGGCGTGACCGAGGAAAACGATGCGGTGGCGGTGGTGGTGTCGGAGCAGACCGGAGGCCTGTCGCTCGTGCTGGACGGCGAGATCGAGCGGCACCTGTCGGAGGACCAGCTGCGCCAGCGGCTGCGGACGCTGGTGACGGTGCGCCGCAGCTGGCTGTCGTCGGCCCGGTCCGGAGGGGAGGCGTAGCGCGGTGGCACTCTGGCCGGTGCGCAATCTGCGGCTGAAGCTGGTCTCGGTGTGCATTGCCGGGCTGCTGTGGATGATCGTGGCGGGTGACCGCGTCGTGGAGCGGGTGCTCCGGGTGCCTGTGGAACTGCAGGGCATGCCGGCGGACCTCGAGCTGGTGGGGCCGGCCCCGGACACGGTGGATGTGCGGGTGCGCGGGTCGTCGAATGCGCTGACGCGGCTCGGGCCCGGCGACATTGCCGCCGTGATTGACCTCAAGTCGGCACGCGAGGGGCGGCGGGTGTTCACCCTGGGCCCCGGTCAGGTGCTGGTGCCGGCCGGGCTCGAGACCGTGCAGGTGTCGCCCTCGACGCTGTCGATGGAGTTCGAGGCCACGGTGACGCGCCGGGTGCCGGTCGAGGCCCGCACGGACGGCGACCCCGAGAAGGGATTTCGCGTGGTGCGCGTGGCCAGCGTGCCCGAGCAGGTGGAGATTTCCGGCCCGGCGTCGGTGGTCGCGCGTGTGGATTCGGTGATGACCGATGCGGTGTCGGTCGAGGGGCGGCGCGAGTCGGTGCGGTCCACGGTGCCGGTGGGGGTCAATGCAGCGCTGGTGCGCATCCGCGGTCCGCAGATGGTGACGGTGACCGTGACGATTGAGGCGGTGAAGCGATGAGACTGTTTGGCACGGATGGCATCCGGGGGCGTGCGGGTGTGGCGCCGCTGGACCCGAAGACGGTGGCCCGGGTGGGGGCGTCGCTGGCCCGGGCGCGCGAGACATCGACCCAGCCGTTCCGGGTGCTGATTGGGCGCGACACCCGTGAATCAGGTCCCTGGATTGAGCAGGCCCTGGCGACGGGGCTGACCAGCGAGGGGGCCCAGGTGGTGAGCACCGGGGTCGTGCCTACGCCGGCCGTGGCGTATCTGACGGCGACGGGCGGGTTCGACGCCGGGGTCGTGATCTCGGCATCGCACAATCCCTTCGAAGACAACGGCATCAAGGTGTTTTCACCCTCGGGCGAGAAGCTGAGCGAGCGCACCGAGAAGCGCATCGAGTCGCTGGTGCACGATGACACGTGGCCGACGCCGCAGGGCCATCCCCGGGCGTTCACGCACCAGGACCTGTCACGCACGTACGCCTCGCACCTGCGGACACTGATGCCGGAGGCCACGCGACTGCGCGGTACGCGGATCGTGGTCGACTGCGCCCACGGGGCGACCGCAGGCCTCGCGCCTGCGCTGCTGCGGGACATCGGCCTCGAGGTGGACGCCATCGGGGTGTCCCCCGACGGGCGCAACATCAACCATCACTGCGGGTCGACCTACCTGGGGCCGCTGCAGCAGCGGGTCATCGAGACGGGTGCCGCGCTGGGCATGGCCTTTGACGGAGACGGCGATCGCACGCTGCTTGTCGACGAGCGCGGGCAGGTGGTCGACGGCGATGCGCTGCTGCTCATCCTGGCTGACGACCTCCACCGGCACGGGCGGCTGCGCGGACAGGCGGTGGTGGCGACGATCATGAGCAACATCGGCCTCGAGCTCGCGCTGCGTGCGCGTGGCATCAGGCTCGAGCGATGCGCGGTGGGCGACAAGTACGTCATGGAGACGATGCGGCAGCAGGGCCTGGCGCTCGGGGGTGAGCAGTCGGGCCACGTGATTGTGGCGGACCACCTGATGACGGGTGACGGCCTCGGCACGGCGCTGCAGGTGCTGCGCGTGCTCGAGACCACCGGGGCGTCGCTGTCGTCACTGGCCTCGGCGCTGGTGGCCTATCCGCAGACGCTGGTGAATGTGCGCGTCCGCGAGCGCGTCGACCTCAGGACCGTGCCCGCGGTGGCTGCGGCCATGGCGCGGGTGGAAGCCCGCCTGGCGGGCCAGGGGAGGCTGCTCGTGCGGTACTCGGGCACCGAGCCGCTGCTGCGCATCATGCTCGAGGGGCAGCAGCAGGGAGAGATTGCGGCCTGGGCCGAGGAGATTGCGACGGAAGTGCGCACGCACCTGTCGTAGGACACGAGACATATGGCAACGCTGTCGGTGAACGTGAACAAGGTGGCGACCCTGCGCAACTCGCGCGGCGGGCGCGAGCCGTCGGTGACCGAGGCCGTGCGGGTGGTGATTGATGCCGGCGCTCCGGGCATCACGGTGCATCCCCGGCAGGACGAGCGGCACATCCGCCGCCAGGATGTGCTGGATCTCGCCGAGGAACTGGCCCCGCTCAGGGGCCGGGTGGAATTCAACATCGAAGGGGATCCGCGGCCGGACCTGGTGGCCCTGGTGCATCAGGTTCGTCCTGACCAGTGCACGCTCGTTCCGGTGCTTCCCGGCGAGATCACCAGCCAGGCCGGCTGGTCGCCTGACACGCCGGTCGAGGACATGACGCGCATGGTCGGGGACATGCGCCAGGCCGGAATCAGGGTGAGCATCTTTGTCGACCCGGAGCCGCGTGCCATCCGGTGGGCCGCCCGGCTCGGGGCGGATCGGGTCGAGCTCTACACCGAACCGTTTGCCAGGGCCTTCGAGCGGGGCCCGGCCGCGGCGGCGGCGTCGTTTGCGGTGTACGCGGAGGCCGCCCACGTGGCACACGAGGAAGGCCTCGGCGTGAATGCCGGGCATGACCTCGACCTGCACAACCTGTCGCTGTTCCATGCGCTGCCGCACCTCGATGAGGTGTCCATCGGCCATGCGCTGATGGCGCATGCCCTGTATGTCGGTCTGCGCCAGGCTGTGACCGACTACCTGGCCGCGGTGGCGGGGCACCCGGTGCGATGACGCTGCGGCTGACGGCCGGCTGGCTGCTGGCCTGGTGCGGACTGCTGCTGGCGGGCACCGCCCATGCGGCCGGTCGTCCGGTGAGCTTTCCCTCGGCCGACGGTGTCACGCTCAGCGGCGAACTGTACGAAGCGCCGGCCTCACCTGCGCCGGCCGTCGTCCTGGTGCACATGCTGGGCCGAAGCCGGGCCGACTGGGACGAGACCGCCACGGCGCTGGCTGCGGCCGGTGTGACCGCGCTGGCCCTGGATGTCAGGGGACACGGCGCGTCAGCCGGCAGTGTCCGGCCCCTGACTGATGCGGTGCAGGACGTGCGGGCCGCGCTGCTGTGGCTGTCCCAGCGCCCCGGGGTCAGGCCCGACGCACTCGGACTCGCCGGCGCGTCGATGGGGGCGAGCCTGGCCGTGCTAGCCGCGCTGGACCAGCCGCTGGCGCGCGTCGTGGCGACCGTGTCGCTGACGCTCGACTATCAGGGTCTGCGGGTGTCGGCCGACGCGTTCAAGGCGCTGTCGGGCCGCGCCGTCTGGATGGCAGCGAGCCGGGAAGACCCCTACGCCGCCCGGACGGTCGCCGAACTGTCCAAGGATGCCGCGGTAACGGTCGAGCAGATGCTGAGTGCCGAGCCTGCCCACGGCACGCTGCTGCTGCGGGCCGACCCCGAGGTCGCCAGGTCGCTGGTGGACTGGCTGCGCGTCCGATTGCTATCCTGAGGGTTCGCCATGCGTGCCGAATCAATCGTCTTTGGAATCTCGGGGATCCTGTTCGGCGTGATCGTCGGATGGGTGCTCGGCAGTCAGCAGGCACGCTCGACGGGGCCCGCGGCGGCCCCTGCCGCGGTGGCCCAGAGCCAGGCCCAGGCACCTCCGCCGGCCGGAAGCCAGGCCATTCCCCTTGACCCGGAACGTGTGCGGGCGCTCGAGGCCGTGGCCCAGCAGAATCCCAAGGACGCACAGCCCCGGATTCAGCTCGGCAACGTGTACTTCGACGCCGAGCAGTATCCGCAGGCCATCACCTGGTATGAACAGGCCATGGCGCTCGATGACCGCGACCCCAACGTGTCGACCGACCTCGGGGTGGCGTATTACTACACGAACCAGTCCGACCGGGCGATTGCGCAGTTCACGCACTCGCTGTCACTCGACGCCCGCCACACCAAGACACTGCTGAACATGGGCATTGTCCGGGCCTTCGGCAAGCAGGATCTGGCTGGCGCGCAGGAGGCCTGGGAGCAGGTCGTGGCCATCGCACCGTCGAGCCCCGAGGCGCAGGCGGCCCAGAAGGGCCTCGACGGCCTCAAGGCCGCGCATTCGCAGCCCCAGGGGCAGGGAGCCAGCTAGCCCGTGCTGCGCTTCGCGCTGCTCGGTCTGCTCTTCCTGGTCATCGCGCGGACCTTCTGGCGCTTTGTCGACGGGGTCGTGCGCGGCGTGACGGGCGAGCCCCGGCGGGGCCCGCGCGGTGATCGCGGGCGGTCGACGGCCGTGAAGATGTCGCCCTGCCCGGTTTGCGGCACCTACGTGGTGCCGGCCAGCGGCGTACGGGCCGAGGTGCGGGGCCAGTCGCACCTGTTCTGCTCGGCAGCCTGCTGCAGCACGTTCATGTCGCGGGCGTAGGCACCCTCGTGTCGACCGTCGAAGCCCTCCGTACCGCCATTGTCGAGTGCGGGCGACGCCTGTGGGACCGCGGATTTGTCGCCTCGAACGACGGCAACATCAGCGTGCGCCTCGACGAGACCCGCCTGCTGACGACGCCCACCGGCGTGTCGAAGGGCTTCATGACTCCCGACATGCTGGTGGTGACCGACATGGACGGCCGCGTCGTCGCCGGCGATCGCCGGCCCTCGTCCGAACTGAAGATGCACCTCGAGGTGTATCGCCAGCGGCCCGACGTGAAGGCGGTGGTGCATGCGCATCCTCCGACGGCGACCGGCTTTGCGGTCGCGGGCATTCCCCTCGATCGGGCCGTGCTGGCCGAGGTCATCACCACCCTGGGCAGCATTCCCATTGCCGAATACGCGACACCGTCGACCGATGAACTGCCGGCGGCGATACGCACCTATATCAGGGCGCACGACGGCCTGCTGCTGGCCAACCACGGTGCCCTCGCCGTGGGCGGTGATGTATTCGGCGCGTATTACCGGATGGAAACCATCGAGCACTTTGCGCGCATCAGCCTGGTGGCGCGGACGCTGGGGCGCGAGCACCTGCTCTCGCGCGGCGAAGTGCTTCGGCTCCAGGACCTGCGCGGCACCTATGGCATCACGTCTCCCGCCCCCATCTGCATTGCGGACGATGCGGAGGGCGCAGGGCGGAACGCCGCCACATGCCAGACGGTGCAGGCGCCGGATGTGACGGGCCAGCGGCTGGTGCCCGATGTCATCGACGGGCGCGGAATCGGGGCCGGCACTGAGGGAGAGATTCGGCTAACATACCGGGAACTGACCGCGCTCATTGAGGACGCGGTCCGTCACTTGCGATCCTGAGACTCCGGGATCTGGAGGCAGTCAATGGGTGAAGCGCTGGGCATGGTCGAAACCAAGGGCCTCGTGGCCATGATTGAGGCGGCTGATGCCATGGTCAAGGCCGCAAAGGTCACGCTGGTCGGCTGGGAGAAGATTGGCGCCGGATATGTGACCGCCATCGTCCGCGGGGATGTGGCGGCGGTGAAGGCGGCGACCGATGCCGGCGCGGCGGCCGCGCGGCGCGTGGGCGAGCTGGTGTCGGTGCATGTGATTCCGCGTCCGGCGGCGAACCTGGAAGACGTGCTGCCGATTGGCAAGGCCAGCGGCAAGAACTAGCCCGCCAGGGCCGACGTCATGCTGCTTGCGCGCATCGTGGGGACGGTCGTGGCCACGCGGAAAGACCCGCGCCTCGAGAGCAGCAAGCTGCTGCTGACCCGCCCGGTCGATCCCACGGGGGTTCCCGAGGGCAATCATCTTGTGGCCATTGACACGGTGGACGCCGGCGTCGGCGACACCGTGCTCATCGTCAGTGGCAGCTCGGCCCGACTGGCGACCGGCATGAAGGATTGCCCGGTCGATGCGGTTGTGGTCGGGGTCGTCGACCACGTGGATGTCTCGGAGTAGCGGGAGTCACGACGGTGCAGATGGCGAGAGTCATCGGCGATGTGGTCGCCAGCCGCAAGGACCCGCTGCTGACGGCGGTGCCGCTGCTGCTGATTCAGCCCATCGGGGCCGACGGTCAGCCTGTCGGCCGTCCCCTCGTCGCGGTGGACAGCGTCGGGGCCGGTGCCGGTGAGCATGTGTTCTTCGTGCGAGGCAAGGAAGCCTCGTTTCCCTTCCACCCGGTCGAGGTGCCTGCCGATGCCGGCATTGTCGGCATCATCGACCACTGGCACGTGACCACCGCATGACACTGGGCCGTGTGGTGGGGCAGGTCGTCTCGACGCACAAACGCCCGCAGTTCTCGGGGGCGACCCTGCTGCTCGTGCAGCCCGAGCATCCCGATGGCACCCCGCGGGGCGCCACCCTGCTGGCCGTCGATAGCGTGGGCGCGGGGATTGGCGAGCGCGTGCTCGTCGTGATCGAAGGCCGTGCTGCCAGCGAGGCGCTCGGCCAGCGCGCGGCCCCTGTGGATGCGGCGATCATCGGCATTGTCGACGCGGTCACCGTGTCAGAGCCTTCCCCTGGAGCGACCCGACCCGCATGACAGACGAGGCGCTGCGGCAGCTGATTCGCGAAGCGGTGGCGCGCCACACCGGCGTGGCGCGGCCCGGGCAGCGGGAGGCGGTGACTGGTGTCACACCGCCCGGTGCAGCGGGGGCCGGGCGGGTGTGGCCCGCCGACACGGCACGCGCCCCGATGGCGTTTTCCCTGTATGTCGTGCCCCGTCCCCCGGACGAGACCGACTGCGTGATTGAACCCGGCACCCGCTGCGATCACTGCGGCTACTGCCTTTCGCACGGACACTGATGGCTTCGATTCTCGTGACACGCACCCTTCCCGACCCGGTGCTGGCCCGCCTGCGCCGTGCCGCCGCGGTTGACCTCTGGGATGAGCCGCGCGCGATTCCCCGCGATGTTCTCCTGGAGAGAGTGCGCGGACGCGATGCGCTGGTCTGCCTGCTGACGGACCGCATCGATGCGGAGGTGCTGGAGGCCGCGGGCGAATCGCTGCGGGTGGTGGCCAACGTCGCGGTCGGCTACAACAACATCGACGTGGCGGCGTGCCGGGCACGCGGCGTAGTGGTGACCAACACGCCGGATGTGCTGACCAATGCCTGCGCCGATTTCACCTGGGGCCTGATCCTTGCGGTCACGCGCCGACTCGGCGAGGGCGAGCGCGTGGTGCGGGCGGGACGCTGGGGCGGATGGGCCCTCGATTACATGCTGGGCATGGAACTGCGCGGCAAGCAGCTGGGCATTGTCGGCATGGGACGAATCGGCATGGCGGTGGCCGAGAAGGCCGGCGCTTTCGGCATGCGGGTGGCCTATAGCGGCCGGCGTCCCGTCGATATTCCGGGTGCCCTGCATCTGCCGCTCGAGGAGGTGCTGCGCACGTCGGACGTGGTCTCGCTGCACTGTCCGAGCACCCCGGACACCCTGCACCTGATGAATACCGAGCGACTGTCGCTGATGCGCCCCACGGCGTATCTCATCAACACCTCACGCGGCCCGGTGGTCGACGAGGCGGCCCTGGCGGCTGCGCTCGGGGCGGGCCAGCTGGCCGGGGCGGCGCTCGATGTCTACGAGCGCGAGCCCGAGATTCATCCAGCGCTCTTCGGCCTCGAGAACGTGCTGCTGATTCCGCACCTGGCAAGTGCCACGACCGAGACACGGACGGCGATGGCCGACCTGGCGGCGTCGAATGCGCTGGCGGTGCTGGCGGGGCAGCCGGCGGTCACGCCGGTCTGAGACGGGGCCTCACCATGGCACATCGCCGACCGAAGGCTGCGGTGGTTGAGCGGGTCATGCGCACGCTGGCCCGTGAAATCGATGGGATGGAGCTGCCGGCCATCGAGAAGCTGTCGGAAAGCCAGCAGGAAGACGCCTTCCAGATCCTGATTGCCACGCTGCTGTCGGCGCGCACGCAGGATGCCACCACGCTGGCGGCGTCGACGCGGCTGTTCCGCCGGGCGCGCACGCCCCGGAGCCTGGCCCGGCTGCCGGTGCGCGAGATCGAGCAGCTGATCTACCCGGTGAGCTTCTACCGGACCAAGGCCGAGCATGTGCGGGCCACGGCCGAGATTGTGGCCACGACCTACGGCGGGCAGGTGCCCGATCGGCTGGAAGACCTGGTGCGGCTGCCGGGTGTGGGACGCAAGACGGCCACGCTGGTGATGATCCTGGCGTTCGGCAGCCAGCAGCACATCTGCGTCGACACCCACGTCCACCGGATTTCCAATCGCCTGGGCTGGGTCGAAACCCGGACCCCGGACGAAACGGAGCAGGCGCTCTACCGCAACACGGATGCGCGGTGGTGGCCTTCGATTAATCTATATCTGGTGACCTGGGGACAGAATGTCTGCCGCCCGGTCTATCCCCGTTGCGCGGCGTGTGCGCTGGCGGCCAGCTGCCCGCGCCTCGGTGTTTCCACGCCGTCGAGACACACATGATGAAGCCTCTGTCCTCTCCGGTTGGTCGACTGCTGCTGACGTCACTGCTGCTTGCGGCGGCGCTGGCGCCCGCAGGCGCACAGGCCCCTGCCCCCCGCCTGGGCGGAAGCCAGGCCCGCCCCTCGACGCCGCCGGCCAAGCCTGGCGTCACGTCTCCCGGGGCCGGACCGGTGGTGGTGGTCGAGACGGTCAAGGGCACGTTCGAATTCGAGACGTATCCGAATGAGGCGCCCAAGACGGTGGAGCGCATTCTGGCGCTTATCTCCAAGCGCTTCTACAACGGCCAGCGGGTGCACCGGGTCGAGCCGGGTTTTGTCGTGCAGATGGGTGACCCGACCTCGCGCGACATGACCAAGCAGGACTGGTGGGGACGCCAGGGCAGCGGGACGCCGGTTGGCGTGGCCGAGATCTCGAAGCTCCGCAAGCACGTGCGGGGAGCGGTGTCCCTGGCGCACAGCGGCAATGCGACGCGCGGTGACAGCCAGTTCTTCATCACGCTGACGCCCCAGCCCAAGCTTGACGGCCAGTTCGCGGTGTTCGGCAAGATCATCAGCGGCATGGACGTGGTCGGCAAGCTCGCGGTGACCGACCGCATCATTCGCGTGACCGTGCGCGGGACGAGCTAGGGCCTGCCGGTGCTGACCGTCAACGAAATCTTCCATTCCATCCAGGGGGAATCAACCCTGGCCGGCACCCCGTGCGTCTTCGTGCGGCTGGCGGCCTGCGACCTCCGGTGCCGCTGGTGCGACACGCCCTACGCGTTTCACGAGGGCCGCAAGCAGTCGGTCGACGATGTGATCGCGCAGGTCGCGGCGTATGGGTGCCCGACGGTCGAGATCACGGGCGGCGAGCCGCTCCTGCAGCCCGATGTCATTCCGCTGATGTCGCGTCTGCTGGAGCGCGGCTACCGGGTGATGCTGGAGACCGGGGGACATCGGAGCGTGGCCGGGGTGCCCGCCGGCGTGATTCGCATCATCGACATCAAGTGCCCCGGGTCGGGTGAATCAGCACGCAACGACTGGTCGAACCTGTCGTTGCTGACGCCGCTCGACCAGGTGAAGTTTGTCCTGGCCGACCGCGCCGACTATGAGTTTGCGCGCGATGTCATCGCGCGCGAGCACCTGGCCGATCGCTGCGGGGCCATGCTGCTGTCGCCGGTGCACGGCGAGCTGGCCCTCAAGCCCCTGGCCGAATGGATACTGGCCGATCGGCTGCCCGTGCGGCTGCAGGTGCAGCTGCACAAGTACATCTGGGACCCGCAGACGCGGGGTGTCTAGGGCCGGAACACCTGTGGACATGACCTCACCTGCGTCATCCGTGCGCCCTGCCGAGCGCCGGGCCGTGCTGCTGCTGAGCGGCGGCCTCGATTCGTACACGGCCGGGGCCCTGGCCCGCCGCGACGGGTTCACCGTCTATGCCCTCAGCCTCCGCTACGGGCAGCGGCATGCCGTCGAGCTCGAGGCCGCGACGCGGGTCGCCGCTGACCTCGGGGTTGCGCAGCACCTGGTGCTGGACCTCGACCTGTCGGCACTGGGTGGTTCGTCCCTCACCTCTTCGGGGATGGCGGTGCCGAAGGACCGGTCCGTGGTGCCCGACGAGATTCCGTCGACCTACGTTCCCGCCCGCAACACCATCTTCCTCTCGATTGCGCTCGGCTGGGCCGAGGTGCTCGGGGCGTCGGACCTGGTGATTGGCGTCAACGCGCTCGATTATTCGGGCTATCCTGACTGCCGTCCCGAATTCATCGCGGCCTTCGAGCGAGTGGCGCAGCTGGCGACAAAGGCGGGCGTCGAGGGGCAGCGGTTCACGATTCACACACCACTGATTGCGATGCGGAAGGCCGACATCATCCGAGCCGGGCTGTCGCTGGGGCTGCGCTACGAGCTGACGCGCAGCTGTTACGACCCTGACCAGGCGGGCATGCCCTGCGGCCGCTGCGACAGCTGCCAGCTGCGCGCGGCCGGGTTTGCCGATGCGGGTATGGCCGATCCCCTGACCGGAAGGCAGGACTGAATGCCCACGTCGCGTCCCCTGTGGCAGCAGGTGCTGCTGGTCATGTCGGCACTGGCGGTGCTGGTGTCGCTCGGCGCCGTGGCGGCGTATCAGGTCGACTACCAGACCGAGGTGCAGGACCTTCGGGAGGAAACGTCGCGCCTGGCGGCCTTCGTGACCGTCCAGATCAAGGATCAGGTGCAGCGGCAAGGGACGTCAGAGGCCACGGTGGCCTCGGTGTCGGGCCTGTTCCGCCGGCTGCCGCTGCCAGACGGGTCGCTGCTGACGCTGACGGATCAGGACAGCCGCATCCTGGCTCGCAGCGTGGATGCCGATCGCTATGTCGGCACGCTGACGCAGGGCGATGCCTCGGCGGCCCGCCCGCCCTCGTCGCTGCCCCCGGTTGAGCAGCGCGTGGGACTCGACGGGATTGAGCGCATCTTCGCGCACGGCCTGATTCCCGAGGGCCCGTGGGTCCTGAGCGTCGGCATCCCCGTGTCCGTGGCCCCTGAGCGCACGTCGCCCTCGATTCCGCTGGTGGCCTTCGGCACCATGGCCCTGGTGCTGGCGCTGCTGCTGACGCTCAGCTGGCGCGCGATTTGGGCCCTGACGCGGGTGAGCGATCTGGCCACACGCGCGGCGCGCGGCGATCTGTCGAAAATGGAGATCAGCGACCTGGGCGTCGCCGAACTGAATCAGCTGCGCGACAGCCTGACCGACACCATCAGCCGGTTGCGTGACACGCAGCAGGCGCTGGCGGCCCAGGTCGAGGAGGAGCGCCGCATCCGCAGCGAGAAGGACGCCCTCCAGCGGAAGCTGATCCGCCAGGAGCGCCTCGCCGCGGTCGGTGACCTCGTGTCGGGCGTGGCGCACGAATTGAACAATCCCCTGCAGGCGATCATGGGGTTCTCCGAGCTGCTGACACTGCGGTCGGAGGTCGGTGACGAGGTGAAGCGTGAACTGGCGCTGATTCACCGTGAAGGGGAGCGCGCCAGCGCGATTGTCCGGAACCTGCAGCGGTTTGCGGGGCAGTCGTCGGAGCCGGCTCCCATCCGGCTGCAGGACGTGGTGGCCTCGGTGCTCGACCTGCGCGGCCGCAAGCTGGAGACGCAGGGCATTCGCCTTGAGCTTGCCAACCGGTCGCAGTCGTCGGTGATGGGGGTGTTCACCGAACTGCAGCAGGTGGTGCTGAACTTCCTGTCCAATGCCGAGCAGGCCATGCGCGACCTTCCCGCGGCGCAGCGGCGGCTGATTGTCCGCACGTTTGATGGTCCTCACGCCGTGCGGTTGGAAGTGGAAGACAGCGGCCTGGGCGTCGCCGAGGCCGACGAGCCGAAGCTGTTCCAGCCGTTCTTCACGACACGCTCGGTGGGAGAAGGTCCGGGACTCGGGCTGTCGACCAGTTACGGCATCATCGACGCCCATCACGGCCAGATCGGGTACCGCCGTTCCGCCAATGGCGGCGCCGTCTTCTTCTTCGAGCTTTCCCTCGCATGAGCACGACCCGTCTCTACTACACCGATGCGTCCTGCCTCTCCTTCGAGGCCACCGTCGTCGGTTGCCGGGCCTTGTCGCCGACCGAGGCCGGGGCACCCCGGTTCGCGGTCACGCTCGACCAGACGGCGTTCTACCCGACGTCAGGCGGGCAGCCCTTCGACACGGGCCGGCTTGGAGCCGCCGCCGTGGTCGACGTGACTGACGATGAGGACACCGACACGGTCGTGCATGTCGTGGATCGGCCGCTGGAGGAAGGGGTGCGTGTCCGCGGGGAGATTGACGAAGCCCGCCGCGCCGATCACATGCAGCAGCACACGGGGCAGCACATCCTGTCGGCGATTTTCGACACCGGGTTCGGGGCGCGCACCGAGAGCTTTCACCTGGGCGCCGAGGGCAGCTCGATCGATCTCGGCCGCGAGATCACGGCGGATGAGCTGTCGCGTGCCGTGGCCCAGGCGAACCGCGTGGTCTGGGACGATCGGCCGGTGACGGTGCGCTTTGTCGATGCCGCAGAGGCGGTGCACCTGCCGCTGCGCAAGGCCCCGGCCCGCAGCGGCCGGCTGCGGCTGGTCGACATCGCCGACTGCGATCTGTCGGCGTGCGGCGGGACGCACGTGGAACGGACTGGCGGGGTGGGCATCATTGCGGCCAGCCACGCCGAGCGGTTTCGCGGCGGGACCCGGGTGACCTTCCTGTGCGGACACCGGGTGCTGCGCCAGTTCGAGGCCTGGCGTGATGCGCTGGCGGCCACCGGGCGCGTGCTCTCGGTGCCACCGCAGGAGCTGGCGCCGGCCATCGAGCGGCTGCAGCAGGAGCAGCGGCAGCTGCAGAAACAGATGCGCGGGTTGCAGGAGCAGCTGGCAGGCTTCGAGGCCGAGGCACTGGCGGCGGCGGCCGAGCGGTCAGGCGATCGCGCGGTGGTCGTGCGCGTGATGCCGAACCTCGATGCGTCGGGGCTGAAGGCGCTGGCGTCGGCAGTGGCCAGCCGTGACGGCATGGCGGTGGCCCTGTTCTCTGCCGACAGCCCTGCGCTGGTGGTGGTGGCCCGCCATCCCGCAGTGCCCGTTGACGCTGGTGCAGTGGTGAAAGCCCTGGTGGCCACGTTCGGCGGCAAGGGGGGTGGCCGACCAGAGCTGGCCCAGGGAGGCGGGCTGGCAGCCACCGCCGATGCGCTGATGACCGCCGCCCGTACGCTGCTGCTGGGATGACGCGCGACTCAGCGCGGCGCCATCCGGAGGGCGCCATCCAGCCGGATGGTTTCCCCGTTGATCAGCTCGTTTTCGACGATGTGACGCACGAGGGCGCCGAACTCAGACGGCCGTCCGAGGCGCGAGGGGAACGGCACCTGCTGGCCCAGTGAGACGCGGGCGGCCTCGGGCAGGCCGGCCAGCAGGGGCGTGTCCATGATGCCGGGTGCGATGGTCACGCAGCGGATGCCGAGCGGTGCGCATTCGCGGGCCACCGGCAGGGTGAGGCCCACGATGCCTGCCTTCGAGGCGGCATAGGCCGGCTGACCGATCTGTCCTTCATACGCCGCAATCGATGCGGTGTTCACGATGACGCCGCGCTCGCCAGACTCGCGTGGCTCGTTCTGCGCCATGGCGGCGATGGCCAGTCGCATGACGTTGAATGTGCCGAGCAGGTTGATGCGCAGCGTGCGTTCGAACAGGTCGAGCGCATGCGGGCCATTCTTTCCGAGGACCTTTGCGGCAGGGGCAATGCCGGCGGCATTGACGACGCCATCAAGGCGACCGAAGACCGACAGGGCCAGCGCGATGGCGGCCTGCACCTGCGCTTCGTCGGAGACATCGGCCTGTGCAAAGACGGCGGCGTTGCCCAGCGCGGCAGCCGTGGCGGCCCCGGTCTCGGCGTTTACGTCGACCAGCACCACCCGGGCTCCGGCGGCGGTGAGGGCTTCGGCAGCGGCGCGTCCGAGCCCGGAGGCTCCGCCGGTGACGAGAAACGTGGACTGTGGAATGTGCATAGGAGTGGATGTCTAGAATAATGCTATTCCGATGCTGACCTACGACCACGTCTACTACGACGGACAATGGCAGGTGCCGCTGGGGACTGGTGAGATGACCGTGCTGTCATCGGCCACCGAGGCGGTGGTGGGCCGTGTGCCCGAGAGTACTGCGGCCGACACGCAGCGCGCGGTGCAGGCGGCGCGCTGTGCGTTCCTGAGCTGGAGCCAGACGCCTCGCGAGGAGCGGGCGCAGTGGCTCGAGCGGCTGGCGGAGGCCCTGGCCCCCCGCGTGTCGGCCCTTGCCACGACCATGACGCACGAAGTCGGCTGCAGCCTCAGGTTTTCGACGAAGGTGCAGGCCGAGTTTCCGATCAGCATGCTCCGCCTGTCAGCCGCCTGGCTGCGCGACGCCACGCTCGAGTACACGCTCGGGTCGTCGCTGATCGTGCGCGAGCCGGCCGGGGTGGTGGCCTGCATCACGCCGTGGAATTACCCGCTGCATCAGGTGATCTGCAAGATGGCCCCGGCGCTGGCCGCAGGCTGCACGGTCGTGCTGAAGCCTGCCGAGATCGCGCCGCTGAGCGCGTTCATGCTGGCCGAGGCCGTCCACGAGATTGGGCTGCCGGCGGGTGTCTTCAACCTGGTCTCGGGGACAGGCCCCGTGGCGGGCGAAGCCCTGGTGACTGACGACCATGTCGACATGGTGAGCTTTACCGGGTCGCTGCGTGCGGGGCGTCGGGTGGCCGCGCTGGCGGGAGACGGCATCAGGAAGGTGTGCCTCGAGCTTGGCGGCAAGTCGCCGTGTGTCGTGCTGGAGGATGCCCCGTTCGACCGTGCGATTGCGGCGGCAGTCAATAGTGCGATGCAGAACTCGGGGCAGACGTGCTCGGCGTTCACGCGGCTGCTGGTGCCGCGGGCGCGCCAGGAGGAGGCGCTGGCGCTCGTGTCGGCGCAGCTGGACCGGCTGCCACTGGGCGATCCGTTTGCCGAGGGCACACGGCTCGGGCCGCTCGCCTCGGCGGCGCAGCGAGACCGGGTGCTGGGGTTCATCGCGCAGGGACAGAGCGAGGGTGCGCGGCTGCTGCGGGGCGGGGGCCGTCCGTCGGGCCTGCCCGTGGGCTACTACGTCGAGCCTACCGTGTTTGCCGATGTGCGCAGTGACATGGTGATTGCGCAGGAAGAGATCTTCGGGCCGGTGCTGGCGGTGATGCCGTACGACACCGAGGCCGAGGCCGTGCGCCTGGCGAACGATTCCATGTATGGCCTGGCGGCGGGCGTGTGGGCCGGGACGCACGAGCGGGCGCTGACGGTGGCCCGGCAGATTCGGGCCGGCCAGGTCGACATCAATGGCGGACGATTCAATCCGCTGGCGCCATTCGGCGGTTACAAGAAGTCGGGCATCGGCCGCGAGAACGGTCCCCTGGCCCTCGAGGAGTATCTCCAGACCAAGGCCATCCAGCAATGATGCCCGTCGCGTCGCTCGTGCCCGGCGTGCTTGTGGCCGTGGCAGTCATGCTGGCGGGCTTTTCCCTCGCCGAGCGCCTCGGGCAGGCCGTGCTCGCCTCGCAGGGACTGACGGGCAGCAGTCCGGTGTCGGGCGTGCCGGTGGCCATCGTGCTCGGCCTGCTCCTGCGCAACAGCCTGCCGCTGCCGCCACGGCTGACGCCCGGCCTCAAGTGGGCCACGAGCACCCTGCTGCGTGCGGGCATCGTGTTGGTGGGCATCCGCCTGAGCGTGTTCGATGTGCTCAAGCTCGGAGCGGCCGGCCTGCCCGTGGTGGTGCTGGCGATTGGCGCCGGCCTGCTGTTTGTCACGTGGTTCAACCGCCGGATGGGCCTGCCCGCCCGGCTCGGGACGCTGATTGCGGCCGGCACAAGCATCTGCGGGGTGACGGCCATTGTGTCGACCGCGCCGGCCATCGAGGCCGACGAACGGGAAGTGGCGTATGCGGTGGCCAACGTCGTGGCCTTCGGGCTGCTCGGCATGCTGACGTATCCGTACCTGGCGCATGCGCTGCTGACCCATTCGGAAACCATCGGCCTCTTCCTCGGGACCGCGGTGCACGACACCTCGCAGGTGATGGGGGCGGCGCTGACGTATCGGCAGGTGTACGGCGACGAGGTCGTCCTGCGGACGGCAACGGTGACGAAGCTGACGCGGAACCTGTTCCTGGCGGCGGTGATTCCGCTGCTGTCGTGGTGGCATGCGCGCGAGTCGGGCACCGGCGCCGGTGGTGCGTCGCGCGCGCACTGGCGCCAGCACATCCCGGGGTTCGTGGTGGGCTTCCTGCTGATGGCGGTAGTGCGGTCGGCGGGCGACTACTCGCTCGGGTTGTCAGGGGCGGCGTTCGGGGTCTTCGATGCGGCCGCATGGTCGCGGGCCACCTCGACGATGGGTGATGTCTGGGCGTCGCGGTGGCTGCTGGGCACGGCGATGGCTGCCGTGGGGCTGAACACGAACCTGGCCGTGTTCCGGGGCGTGGGCCTGCGGCCCTTCTTCGTGGGGCTGGCTGGGGCGCTGGTGGTGGGGCTGGTCGGGCTGCTCTCGGCGATCGTGTTCGGCCAGTTTGTGCAGTTGTAGCGGGCTGGCTCCGGGGCGGGCATTTCGACGGCCACCGGGGCTGGCGTCTCGCCTATACTTTCGCCAACGACTGCTCCGTTGCTCGTGGAGTGTGCTGAATGAGAACGCTGCTGATGGGAATTGGCGCTGCGGTGGTGGGCGCCGTGGCAGTGTCGGGCCCCTGGGCCCGGGTGCCGGTCGAGGCGAGCCCGCAGGCGGCTGCGCCCCGCACGGCTCCCGCGGCACCGGCCGCCACCGGGAGCGTCGTCGCCCCGCCTGCGCTGCCGGCGTCCCATGCCGTGTCGCTGCCCGGCCCGCAGCAGGGCGAGATGGTGCGGCAGTATTGTGCGGGTTGCCACAGCGACCGGGCCAAGGCTGGCGGCCTGTCGCTGCAGGGATGGAGCGCCGAGGGAGCCGAGCGCGACCGCGTCACCACGGAAAAGATCATCAGGAAGGTGCGGGCCGGCATGATGCCGCCGGCCGGTGCGCGACGCCCTGAAGAGGCGCAGCTGCTGCGCCTGGCCTCCGCTCTCGAGACGCGCATGGACCAGCTGTCGGCGGCCTCGCCCGATCCGGGCTGGCGGCCATTCCAGCGCCTGAACCGTGCCGAGTATGCGCGCTCGGTGCGGCAGCTGGTCGGGCTTGACCTGGATGTGTCGGCGTTCCTGCCAGCCGACACCATCAGCGACGGCTTTGACAACGTGGCCGACGTGCAGGCGTTCTCGCCCACCCTGATGGAAGGCTACCTGCGCGCGGCGAGCCGCGTGGCGACGCTGGCCGTCGGCGATCCGCAGAGCGCGGCAACGCAGGCCACCTACACCCTGCCCAAGACGGCGTCGCAGCTGGAGCGTGCCGAGGGCGCGCCCCTGGGCACTCGCGGCGGCCTGTCGGTGCTGCACACCTTCTCGGCGGACGGCGACTATGTGTTCAGCATGGACTTCTATGCGGAACCCCTGGGGCTGCTCTATGGCAGCACGTCGGCCAACGAGCAGATCGAGGTGTCGGTCGACGGGGCGCGCGTGGGGATCTTCCCGATTGATCCGCGCATGAGTGAGGAGAAGACGGGCCTCACCATGAAGTCGTCGCCGGTGCATGTGCGGGCCGGGGCCCACCGCGTGAGCGCAGCGTTCCTGCAGAAGTCGGACGGGCTCATCAACGACCTGATTGCGCCGATCGACCACACGATGGCCGACACGGAAATCGGCACGGCCTATGGCATCACGACGCTGCCGCACCTGCGGAGCCTGAGCGTGGTCGGGCCGCACCGGGTGACGGGCGTGTCTGACACGCCGACCCGGCGTCAGATCTTCTCGTGCCGGCCGACGTCGGCCGCCGACGAGATGTCCTGTGCCTCGTCGATTGTGCGGCGACTGGCCACGCAGGCGTTCCGTCGCCCCGTGAGCGAGCGCGAGTTCACGCGCCTGCTGCAGTTCTACGAGCGGGGCCGGACCTCGCGCGACTTCGAGTACGGCATCACGAAGGCCCTCGAGGCCATTCTGGCCAGCCCGCAGTTCCTGCTGCGCACCGAAGAGATGCCGTCCCGCACGGCCGGGGGCACCTACCGGCTGGGTGACTATGCGCTGGCCTCGCGCCTGTCGTTCTTCCTCTGGGGCAGCGGCCCTGATGACGAGCTGCTGAAGGCGGCGGGCGCGGGACGGCTGTCTCTGCCTGGCGGCATGCAGGCGCAGATGCGCCGCATGCTGGCCGATCCGAAGGCTGATGCGCTGTCGACGCGGTTTGCCTCGCAGTGGCTGCGCCTGCAGGATCTGGAAGGCACGACGCCTGATCCCATTCTGTATCCCTACGCGGATCAGACCCTGACGCGTGCCCTGCAGCGCGAGACGGAACTGTTCTTCGATGCCCTGGTGCGCGAGGACCGCAGCGTGCTCGACCTGCTGACGGCCGACTTCACGTATGTGAACGATCGCGTGGCCCGGCACTATGGCCTTTCTAACGTCAGCGGCCAGCAGTTCCGCCGCGTGACGCTGCCGCCGTCGCGGCGCGGCATCCTCGGGCACGGCAGTGTGCTGATGCTCACCTCGATTGCGGACCGCACGTCGCCGGTGATGCGCGGCAAGTGGGTGATGGAGGTGCTGCTCGGGACGCCGCCGCCCCCGCCGCCTCCGAATGTGCCTGCGCTTGAAGAGACCGCTGGCACCGGCGCCTCGGGCCAGACCCTGTCGGTGCGCCAGCGGATGGAGCAGCATCGGAGCAATCCGACCTGCAACTCGTGCCACCGCGTGATCGATCCGCTCGGCCTGGCGCTCGAGAACTTCGATGCCACTGGCCGCTACCGCATCAGGGATGGAGGCGCCCAGGTGGATACGGCCGGCACGCTCTACGACGGCACGCCGATTGACGGCCCCGACAGCCTGCTGCAGGCCGTGCTGCGCCGCAAGGACGTGTTCCTGACAAGCTTCACCGAGAGCCTGCTGACGTATGCGCTCGGGCGCCGCGTCGAGCCGGCGGACATGCCGCTTGTGCGGCGCATCATCCGTGACGCCGCGCGGCGCGACTACCGCATCAGCGCGTTTGTACAGGGCGTCGTCGACAGTGCGGCGTTCCAGCGCGTGCGGGTGCCGTCCGAGACGCCGGCCCCCGTGACCACCACCCTGCAGCAGGGCGTGGCCCGTTAGCTTTTCCGGAGTACGAACCATGATGATTCCCCGTCACCCGCTCTCTCGACGCACCGTGCTGCAGGGCCTGGGCGTCACCATTGCCCTGCCGTTTCTCGACGCGATGCGCCCGGCCGGCCGCGCCCTTGCGCAGGGACGCAAGGCGCCGGTGCGGATGATTGCGATGGAAATGGTGCACGGGGCGGCTGGCAGCACGGCCTACGGCATCCGGAAGAACATGTGGGCGCCGGCCGAGGTGGGATCAGGGTTCGACCTGACGCCGAGCAGCCTGCAGCCGCTCGAGCGGTACCGGAAGGCGCTGACGATTGTCAGCAACACCGACTGCCGCAATGCCGAGGCGTTCCTGCCGCCCGAGATTGGCGCCGACCACTTCCGGTCGGCGGCGGTCTTCCTGACCCAGGCCCGGCCGAAGCAGACGCAGGGCTCTGATGTGTTTGCCGGCACGTCGCTCGACCAGATCTACGCGCAGACGATCGGCGACCAGACGCCCATCCCCTCGATGCAGCTCTGCATCGAGAATGTCGACCAGGCCGGCGGCTGCTCGTACAACTATTCGTGCGTCTACACCGACACGATCAGCTGGGCTTCGCCCACCGATCCGATGCCGATGATTCGTGACCCGCGGGCCGTGTTCGATCAGTTATTCGGCGTCGGTGCCACGGCCGATGCCCGCCAGCTGCGCCGTGCCGATGATCGCAGCATCCTCGACTGGGTGACCGAGGCGGTGGCCGACCTGAAGCGCACGCTCGGGCCTGCGGATCAGGCGCGTCTGGCCGACTATCTCGATGACGTCCGCGAGATCGAGCGGCGCATCCAGAAGGTGGAAGCTTCGAACCGATCGGGCGAGCCCCGCGAGCTGCCGGACGCGCCGGTCGGCGTGCCTGACGCGTACGAAGACCACGTGCGCATCATGTTCGACCTGCAGGCACTGGCGCTGGCGTCGGACATCACCCGCATCTTCTCGTTCAAGCTGTCGCGCGACGTGTCGAATCGGGTGTTCCGCCCGAGCGGATCGACGACGGCGTTCCACACGGCCTCGCATCACCTCGATCGCGACGACCGCATCACCGACTTCCAGAAGATCAACACCTACCACGTCGGCCTGCTGCCTTACCTGGTCGAGCGGCTGATGAAGATTCCCGACGGCGACGGCACGCTGCTCGACAACACGCTGGTCGTCTACGGTTCGTCGATGGGCAACTCGAACGTGCACAACCACAAGCGCTGCCCGCTGATCATGCTGGGGCACGCCGGCGGTGCGCTGAAGGGGAACATGCACGTGCGGGCGGCTGACGGCACCCCGATGGCCAATGCCATGCTGTCGATGCTGCACGGCCTCAACGTCGATGTCGCGCAGTTTGGCGACAGCACCGGCGCGATGGACCTGAACAGCGGCGGCGTGGCGGCCACGCGGGCGGAGGCCCTGTGAGGGGGGCGCGCCGGATGCGGGTGGCCCTGCCCGAGGGCATGGCGGCGGCCCTGCGCCGCTGTGTCTGCGGCGGCGTCGTGGCTGTGGCGCTGGCCGTGGCCTGCGAGGCTGGCGTCGGCGCGCATGACGGCGCCGACACCGTGGTCGAGGCGGCCCGGGCCGGTGACGTGGCCACGGTGCGCGCGCTGCTCAAGCGGGGCGGCGACGTGAACCAGGCGCAGGGAGACGGGATGACGGCGCTGCACTATGCGGCGCAGCTGGGCCAGGTCGACCTCGTGCAGATGCTGCTGTCGGCCGGCGCCAACGTGAAGGCGACGACGAGGCTCGGTGGCTACACACCGCTGCACCTCGCGAGCCTCAGTGGAAATGCATCGGCGGTGGCGGCGCTGATTGCCTCCGGTGCCTCGGCAGATGCGCGCACGTCGACGGGGGCAACGGCGCTGATGCTGGCGGCCCGGTCGGGGAGCGTCGACACGGTGACTCGCCTGGTTGAGAACGGCGCACCGGTCAACGCGGCTGACAAGGCCAATGGGCAGACGGCGCTGATGGTGGCGGCCGGGCTTGACCGCGCCGACGTGGTGCGGGCCCTGGTGGCGAGGGGCGCAGACACGTCACTGGCCTCGACCGTGGTGAACCTGGCGAAGCTGACGCAGGAGGTCGAGGCTGACCCGCTCAACGGACAGGTACGCCGCAATGCGCCGGCGTCGGCCAGCGAGTCGATGCAGGTGGCGGGACTGACGCGGCCTTACACCTACAACGAACTCATCTCTGCGCAGGGCGGGCTGACGGCGCTGCACTTCGCAGCGCGGCAGGGAGCGGCGTCGTCGGTGGCGGTGCTGGTCGAGAGCGGGGCAGCCATTGACCAGCCGAGCCCCGGCGATCGCGCGACGCCCCTGCTCGTGGCCATCATCAACGGTCACTTCGACGTGGCGCGCTACCTGCTCGGCAAGGGCGCCAATCCCAACCAGGTGAGTGAAGCCGGCGTGAGTCCCCTCTACGCCACGCTCAATGTGCAGTGGGCACCGATTGCGGCCTACCCGCAGCCGCGCGCGCACCTGCAGCAGCAGACGACCTACCTCGACATGATGCGGCTGCTGCTCGAGCGCGGTGCTGACCCGAACGTACGCGTCAACCGCAAGGTGTGGTACTCGAGCTACAACTTCGACCAGTCGAGCGTCGACGAAATCGGAGCGACACCGTTCTGGCGTGCGGCGTATGCCGCCGATCTCGAGGCGATGACGCTACTGGTGAAGGCTGGTGCCGATCCGTCGATCTCGACGATGAAGCCGATGTCGCGCCGCTTTGGCGGCGGGGGCGCGGCGGATGCCGACAGGTCAGGCCTGCCTGCCGTGCCGGTTGGCGGCCCGAATGTCACGCCCCTCCAGGCGGCCGCAGGCGTCGGATACGGGTTTGGCTTCGCTGCCAACTCGCATCACTTTGCCAGGACCGGGCTGCTGGCCGCGGTGAGGTATCTGGTCGAGGAGACGGGCGCGGATGTGAACGCGCGCGATGCCGATGGCAATACGGCGGTGCACCATGCCGCAGCCCGTGGCGACAACGCGATGATTCAGTACCTCATCAGCAAGGGCGCCGTCGTCACCCACGTCAACCGATCGGGACAGACGACGGTCGACATGGCCAACGGACCTGTGCAGCGGACGCAGCCGTTTCCCGAGACCATTGCCCTGCTCGAGAAGCTGGGTGCGGTCAACAACCACAAATGCGTCTCGTGCTGACCCCGCACGTGTAGGTGCCGGGGTGGCCGGGCCTCTTCTCCCGGACGGGTGGGGGACTCGTGTGCCCGATCGGCGGCACTGACCTGCCGGTGTGAGGCCAGGCTGAGTCTGATGGGGGCCGGCGTTCGGGCCTGTGCCGGACGGGCGGCGTGGCCCCGCCATTCAGGATGCGTGGAGACGGCGATCTGCTGCCGATGACGGGCTACGGATGCCGGGGCACGCTGGCCGGCATCGGCTGGTCGATGCTGATGCGCTGCGGCGCATCGGCAACCGCCCACACCACCGAGAAGAGGAGCCGCGCCACCTGCTGCATCTGCACCGGATCGAGGAAGCGGGCTTCGTCAGTGGGCAGGTGATAGCGCTCGTGCGTGCCGGTGTTGAACCCGATGGTCAGGATGCCGCGCTCGAGGAACGGGCCGGCATCGGTCCTCGGATAGAAGAACTCGCTGTCGGTGCGGTCGAAGGCGCGGTTGATCTGCAGGCCCTGATACTCGGCGTTCACGCGGGTGATGAGTGCATCGGCCTGCCGGCTGAGTACGGTGGGCCCGAGCATGTACACCTCGCCCCGCCGTGTGACGCCCTTGACGCCGTCGGCTGCTGCCGCCGCGCTCTCGGTGCGGCTGGAGCCGATCATGTCGACGTTCACGTGCGCCACAATCGCGCTGCGCGGTACCGGAGGCGCATGGACAAACCACCGGATGCCCCAGAGTCCCTGCTCTTCGCCGCTGTCCCACACGAAGATGACGCTGCGCTTCGGGCGGGCCGTGGCCATCTGCTCTGCAAGCGCCAGCAGCCCAGCGCTGCCTGACGCGTTGTCATCGGCGGCGTTGTAGATGGCATCGCCTGCGAGGTCGCGCGTGCCGACCGCCCCATCGAGGTGTGCCGCCACGGTGACCACTTCGGCGCGCAGCGTGGGATCGGTGCCCTCGAGCCGGGCCACCACGTTGTAGGGACGCAGGCGCGTGGCCTGCGCCACCGGCAGATCGAGCGTAACCGTCTTGGCGAGGCGGAACGATGCGGGATAGGGGCCACCCTCGGGCAGCTGCAGCGCGGCCGCGCCATCGAGGGCCTCGCCCTCGAGCAGGGCGCGCGTGGTGTCGGGAGAGAGCAGCAGCGACGGGATGTCCGGCGTGGCGTAGGCCGAGGGTACGTTCGGCACCATCTCGCGCCGCACCTGGCCGGCAGACCGGAGATCATCCCAGCGCAGCAGTTCACTGGCCTGGGTGATGAACAGGACGCCCACGGCCCCGCGGCGTGCCGCTTCGTCCATGACGGTTCGGGCGCCGACCGTCACCCGTCCCACCTGGCTGATGCTGACGCCGGCAGGCATGACGCGAGGCCCGTGCGCCACCACGAGCGCGCCTTTCACGTCGACGCCGTCGAATGCATCGATGCCGCGGTCAGGTACCGTCCATCCGTGGCCGACGTAGACCACCGGCACCGTGCCCGAACGGGGCACGCCCAGCGTGCGCATGGCGATGTCCTTCCCGACATCGAAGCGGCGCGTGCCAATGGTGAGCGAGGCACGCGAGGCCTCGAGGCGGGTGTCGTCGAGGTCGTAGTACTGGCGAAAGCCCCCGCGATCGCCAGCCGGTGCGAGGCCTGCCCGCTGTAGTCGAGCGATCAGGTAGTCGGCTGCGGCGTCGAAGCCCGGCGATGGGGTGTTGCGTCCCTTCAGGTCGTCGGAGGCCAGCTGCGCCACATCCCACGCCAGCTGCGGTGCCGCGATGCGCTCGGCGGCGGCCCTGGCAGCGGGAGACAGCACGGGCCCCTGGGCCAGTGTGGGACTGGTGATGGTGCCGACAGCCAGCAGGACGAGGGCAGACAGGCGCAGGCGCATGTCTGCAGTCTACTGCGGCGACGTGGCGGCTGCCGCCGCGGCAGGGTCGGCCAGCCAGATGACCGCAGCGTTCATCATCTCGTCGATGCGTGATGTCGGAGTGGTGTACTGGTTGGCCATCATCGAAAAGACCAGCGGTTCACCGTTCGCGGCGGTCACGAATCCCGACAGGGTGCGGATGTTGAACATCGACCCGGTCTTGGCCCAGACACGGCCCGCGGCCGGCGTGCCCACAAACCGGCGCTCGAACGAGCCGGGCTGGCCCGGGTGGGGCAGCGCCGCCATGTAGGGTTCGCGCAGGACAGGATCCTTCCAGACAGCCGTGAGGGTCTGCACAAGCGCCAGCGGCGAGAGCATGTTGTAGCGCGACAGGCCCGATCCGTCGAAGGCCCGATAGGTGGCCGGGTCGACGCCCATGTCGGTCAGCGTCTGGCGGAGGACCGCCAGGCCGGCCGCCTCACTCGCCGGGGCCCCGGCGGGCGACAGGGCCCACAGCAGCGACTCGGCATAGCCATTCATGCTGTGACGCAGCACGGGGTCGATCATCGTGCGCAGCGGCAGCGACTGGTCGGTGATCCACGTCTCGGCCTGCGTCACGTCGAGTGTGGCCGGCAGGTCGTCGATGTCGATGGCGGCGCCATCGACGAAGATGCCGCGGCGGACCAGTGCCTCGCGGACGGTGGCCGCGAAGGCCCGCGTCGGGTTGGCAAGCGAGGTGCGCACCAGGCGCGGACGCGCGTCGCGCGCGATGGTGCCCGACAGCGTCAGCACGTCGGTGCCCGGGGCGCGGTCGAGGGCAATGCGCGTGGCCGATCCGGCTTCGCCCGTGCCGACCCGATTGACCAGCGTGAGTGCATGCTGGGCCGGAACGGCGGTGATTGACGTCGCCTGGCCGGCCTGACCGGCAGGCGTGATCGTCAGGTGCAACTCGTTCTCGTTGAGCTGCAGGGCACCGATCTGCGATCCGTAGTCTTCCGTCAGGTCATCCCACGACCAGCCCGAACCCCACCCTGGCTTCCCCGCCCCATCGTCTCCGATGATGCGGCCGGTGATGCGCGTGACGCCCCGTGCGGCAATGCGGTCGGCCCACGCGTCAATGACGGCCCAGCGCTCGGGGAACCGGGGACTGATGGTGGGATCACCAGAGCCACTGATGATGAGGTCGCCATTGAGCACCCCACGGCTGTCGACGCGACCGAGGGCACGGATGGTGGTGGTCAGCCGGAAGTCCCATCCGAGGCGCCGCGCGGCGGCGGCGGTGGTGAGCACCTTCTGGTTGGAGGCCGGCACCAGCAGGTGCCGGGGATTCAGGGCATACAGCGTCTCGCCCGACGACAGCGACCGCACCAGCACGGCGATGTGCGCATGGGCGAGGTCGTCCGGCGTGAAGATGCGATGGAGGGCCGCTGTCGCCGCCTGCGCGGCCGCACCCGGCGCGACCGCGGCCGGGGAGGCTGTTGCCGTCGGTCCGGCGGTGGGTCTGGCCGCCGGCGGGGCGGTGCGCGACGCGCACGCCGCCAGGGCGCCCGTCACGAGGAAGAGTGCGGTGAGGCGCCCTGCGGCGGATGGTGTCATGGCGTGGGAGGAGATGGGGGCGTGGTCGACTGTGCTGGCGGCGCACCGGACGCAGGTGCGGCTGCCGGGGGCGCCGGTGCGAGCGCGGCATCAAGCGCCGCATCGACGCCGTCGATGAACGAGGCCAGCACCGAGCCGATGACGCCCTCGCCATCGCGACGGCCGACGAACGTGCCGCCCACCTGCCCGATGCGGACGCGCTCGAACTTGCCCTCGTCATAGCTGACGCTCGCGGACATCACCGGAGTCGTGAGCGCCGACGCCTTCGCCGGCTCGACACTGTCGGCGATGCGCAGCCCGTTGAGCGCGGTCAGCAGGGCATCGACCCTGGCCTTGTCGATCGCGGCGGCTGCGCCGCCGTCCACAGCGACGGTCCAGGTGGCATCGACACTGGCGCCTCCCGTCTTCACGAAATCCCACGTGTGCGACGAACCGCGCCGTGTGCGCGACAGCCGCAGGCGGTCGATGAAGTAGGGACGCGACTCGAACAGCTCCTTGACCCGGTATTCATCGAACGACTTGGTGAGGTCGTCGTTAAGCGTCGTGTCGAGCGTGAAGACCAGCGACCGTGAGAGATCGCGGGCATACGGGCGACCCTGCTGCTCGGGCGACTGCTCGCTGATGGCCAGTGTGGTTTCCTTGCCGCCGCCAGCCAGGACGATGCTCATGCCGGGTGTGTCGAGGCCGTAGGCCTTCAGGTCGCCTGCGGTTTCGGTGACGACCCGTTCCATGGCGGTGGTGCCGAGGCGGGTGAGCAGGGCATCGATGGACGGGCCATCGGCGCGCCCCGAACCCTCGCCCTCGACGCGCCACGCGCCATCAGCCTTGACCAGCCGCATGCGGTCGCGTCCGCGCGCCAGGTCGATCCGGTCAATGGCATCTCGATCGAAGACCAGCGCGCGCTTGTCGCGCAGCGCGAAGGTCTTCTTGTTGAACGTGGTGTCGAGATAAGCCCCGACGAGGAACACGCGTCGCGTTCCGGGCTTGACGGCATACATGTCGCCCTGCGTGGGCGTGGTGTCGCCGAAAGCGACTTCGCCGCTGACCGCGCCCGCCTTGAACGAGACGGTGACCTTGGGGGTCTGCAGGCCGTATGGGGCGAGGTCGGCGGCATTCTCGTCAACGACGCGCGTCTGTTCGAGCGAGGCCAGGTTGGTGGTCAGGCTGGTGGTTTCCGTGGCGTCGGCCGCGGCCGTGACCGGTGCCGTCAGCTGCCAGCCCTGGTCGCCTTTCCGAAGCGTGGTGGTCTCACCGCCGGTGCTGACGGTGATTTCCTGAATGGCGTCTGCCTCGACGCTGAAGACCTTCTCCGTCGGCGTGGTGCCGGCGGCGGGCTTCTCGCGCTCGACGAAGTAGATGTAGCCCCCGAGCGCCCCGAGCAGGACGACCAGTGCAATCGTGGACCAGCCGCGATTCACAGCCTCAGCGCCTCCCGCGCCAGTTGAGCAGTCCGAGCGCGAAGATGAAGCCCGGAATGCCGAAAATCGAGAGCCAGAACACCATGTTCTGCGCCTCGGCGGTCATGGTGATGCGGCGGTCCTCCGGTTCACGCGGGCGGATGGCGATGAGCCCTTCCTGCTGGGCCAGCCAGTTCACCGTGTTCTGGAAGAAGTCGCGGTTGCCCTGCACGCCGAGGATGCCGTTCGAGGCAAAGTCAGAGTCGCCGATGACGACCACGCGCGACTGCGGCGTGGGCTTGTTCTCGGCGGGAGCGGCGCCTTGGGCCGGTGGCGGTGGGGCCGGTGCCTCGGTCGCCGGCGCCGACACGGCGGCCGCCAGCGAAATGGGGCCGGGCCTGTCGCCCTTGTCCTCGTTGAGCTCGACGCGTCCACCCCCTGAGGTGATGGCGGCCAGATCAGTCTCGGCCCAGCTCTGTGCACCGGTCTGGGCAAAGACCTCTGGCGTGCGTCCCCCGCTGGTGGCGGCATCGCCGGCCACCACGGAACGTGCCAGGGGGAAGGCGGTCATCAGCTGGAAGTTCTCGGTGATCGGATGCGGCGGATAGTTGGCCACGACCGGCACGGACGCGTCGGTGCCCAGCAGCTGTCCGATGCCGCTGGCATCGACCACGATGTTCATGCCGAGCGCGAAGCCCCACGACTGCAGCAGGCCGTCGAGGAGCGGCGTGGTCGAGCTGGTGCCGGCGGGCGGATCGATGAGCGCGAGCAGCTTGCCACCCTTCGCCAGGTAGCGCTCCACCGCCTCGATTTCCGGCTGGAGGAAATCGGTCGCAGGACCGGCCACGACGAGCACGGTGGCGTCGGCGGGCACTTCGCGGGTCTGGGCGAGGACGACCTTCTCGACGCCGTAGTTGTCGGTCGAGAGGGCCTGCGCAATGGCGCTGTAGCCGGTGCGCTCGGTGCTGACGTGGTCCTTCTCGCCGTGGCCCTGTGTGAAGTAGACCTTGCGGGTCTCGCCGGTGATGGCCTTGACGAGGGCGTTGGCGACCGCCTGCTCCTGCATGGACGACACCCGTTCGGTGCGGTCCTTGTACTGAATGAGCACGGTGCCGAGCGCGGTGATTTCCGCGGCGCGTGCGCGGAGCGGATTCTTTTCCGGATCGATGTACTCGGCGCTCACCTTCGACGACTGGTAGGTGTACGTCTCCATCTGCTTGCGGTAGCCGTCGAGGGCCAGCTCGCGGTCGAAGACGGTGAACGTGACCGGTGCGTCGAGGTCCTTGAGAATCTTCACGGTCTGGTCAGACAGGCTGTAGACCTGGTTGGCCGTGAGGTCCCACCGCTTGTTCTGGCGCGACGCCAGGTAATTGACCGCGACGAGGATGCCGAGGAAGGCCATGAGGCCGATGGCCGACATCGACCCGTAGCGGCCGCTGCGGCTCTGCAGCAGGGTGAGCACCTCGCGCCACTCGCTGGCCACGTACACGAGCACCATGGCCAGGCCGGCCCAGGCGGCGTACTGCTGGTACTGGGCCCACTCGGGGCGCAGGAAGCGGATGCCGACCGACGCGAAGACGAGCAGGGTGCCCAGCCAGCCGATGATGCCGAACACGGTGACGCTGGATGACTGTGAAGGGGACGTCTGGGATGCCATGGCGACTCAGCCTCTCCACCGTTCGCTGTCGACCGACTTCATCGTGAGGAAGAGGCCGGTAGCGATGAAGCTCAGGTAATAGACGACGTGCTTGGTGTCGATGATGCCCCGCGCGAAGTCATCGAAGTGCTCGGTGACCGAGAGATAGTTGATGACCGTTTGCGCCTCGGGACTGACGAAGGTCGACACCCAGTTAATGACCCAGAGCAGCAGGAACACCGAGAAGGTGATCATGCCTGCGACGATCTGGTTCTTCGTCAGGCTGGAAATGAACAGGCCCAGCGACAGGAAGCTGCCGCCCATCATCAGCAGGCCGAGGTAGCCGGTGGCGATGGGCTTCCACTCGGGGTTGCCATAGGCGAAGAGCAGGCCCATGTGCAGCAGCGTCACCGACAGCATGCCGGCGAACAGGGCGAGGGCCCCGAGGAACTTGCCCATGATGATTTCGAAGTCGGTGATGGGCGCGGTGAGCAGCAGCTCGATCGTGCCCGACCGCTTCTCTTCCGCGTAGGTGCGCATGGTGATGAGCGGGAAGACCAGCAGCATCACCACCGTCGAGTTGAGCAGCAGTGGCGTGATGAGCATCTGGTTGACGTTCATCGCGCCGCCCGGACCGCCGGCCATCTGCATGCTCTGGCGCTCGAAGAAGGCCACGAGCGTGTAGAAGAACCAGCCGAACAGCAGGGCGAAGAAGCCAATCAGCACATAGCCGATCGGCGAGGCGAAGTAGCCGCGCAGTTCCTTGCCGGCGATGGCCAGAATGTTACGCATCGGCGGTCTCCCCGGCGGGCGCAGCCGCCTGTGTCTCGTCGGTGATCACGCTGAGGAAAATATCCTCGAGGCTCATGCGCATGGGCCGCAGCTCGAGCAGCCCGAAGCCCTGCTGCACCACGGCGGCAGCCAGCTCACGGCGCAGGTCGAGTCCCTGGTCAGTCTCGACCTCGAAGCTGGCACCGGTGGCGACCGGCTCCCCGCGTCCGACGCGGGTGACGCCCGGCACGCTTGCCAGCAGCGGCTCGACCCGGTCGGCCGGCCCGTCGCTGTGGACGAGCACGGTGGCGGCGCCCTTCAGCCGGCGCGTGAGGTTCTCGGGCGAGTCGACCGCCACCACGCGCCCGCGGTTGATGATGACCACGCGCTGGCAGGTCTGCGACACCTCGGGAAGGATGTGCGTGCTGAGCACGATCGTGTGCGACCCGGCGAGCTCGCGGATGATCTGGCGGAACTCGATGATCTGCCGGGGGTCGAGGCCGGCCGTGGGCTCGTCGAGGACGAGCACTTCCGGATTGTGGATGAGCGCCTGCGCCAGGCCGACGCGCTGCTTGTAGCCCTTCGACAGCTTGCCGCAGTGCCGGTCGGCCATGTCGGCGGTCTGCGTCTTGCGCATGACCTCGGCCACGCGGTCGCCGACGTGCTGGCGCACGCCCTTGATGCGGGCGACGAAGGCCAGGTACTCGCGCACCGTCATGTCGGGATAGAGCGGCGGGGTTTCCGGCAGATAGCCGATGCGACGCTTGGCCTCGATGGGCTGTTCAAAAATGTCGAAGCCGGCCACGCGGGCAGTGCCGCCCGTGGCTGGCATATAGCCGGTGATGATGCGCATCGTCGTGGTCTTGCCGGCGCCGTTCGGGCCGAGGAAGCCCAGAATCTGCCCCGATTCGACCTTGAAGCTCACGTCGTCGACGGCCGTCACCGACCCGTAACGCTTGGAGAGGTGGTCCACCTCAATCACGGTGCTGCTCCGATACTTGGGAGGCCTGCCTGCCGACAGGCCGGATGCCAGACAGTGGCATCGAACCATCATCGTAGCGAAACGGGCTGTCAAGCGGCAAGACATCCGATGCCGTCCCGCGGGCCGCCGGCGCCGTCGTCACGACTCGGGGAGCCACGTGCCGGTCGGGGCACCGCGCCGTTCTCGCTGGCGGCGCTGGACGGCACTGGCGCACGACAGGTGCGGGGGGGCCGGATGCCGCGTGCGCCGACCGGCGCGGAGATGCCCCGCGGCAGGTGAAGGGTTCGGCCGAACCGAAGTAGGCTAGCAGCGTGGACTGGTTGCTGATCGCACTGAGCGTGGCGGGGGCGGTGCAGCCGGCCCGGCGGGCGCTGACGGCTGCCGGGCGCGGTCGCCTCGACATCAACGGCCTGATGGTGCTGGCCGTTCTCGGGGCGCTGGCGATTGGCGAGTATGCCGAGGGCGCGGCGGTCGTGGTGCTGTTCGGCGTGGCGCAGTGGATGGAATCGCGGACGGTGCGCCGGGCCCGCCAGGCCATCCGGGCCCTGCTGGACATGGCGCCTGATGTGGTGCGACTCGATGACGCCCCCGACGGCCCGCCGGTGCCGGCCGCCGAGGTGGCGGTGGGTACGTGCGTGCGGATTCTCCCCGGGGAGCGCATCCCGGTGGATGGCCATGTGGTCCGCGGCGACACCGACGTGAACCAGGCACCCATCACGGGAGAATCGGCGCCCGTCGATCGGCATCCGGGTGACGAGGTGTTTGCCGGCACCATCAACGGGCACGGGGCGATTGCGGTGCGGGTGACCCGCCCCCACACCCAGACGCTGCTGGCGCGCATGGTGCACCTCATCGAGGATGCACAGGCCCGGCGGGCGCCGGTGCAGCAATTCATCGATCGCTTCGCCCAGTGGTATACGCCGGCCATCGTGGCCGTGGCGGTAGGGCTGGCGCTGGTGCCCTGGGTCTGGCCCGGCGTGGATCGCAGCGAGGCCGAGGCCTGGCTGTATCGCGGGCTGGTGACGCTGGTGGTCGGCTGTCCGTGTGCGCTGGTGATCGCGACGCCGGTGTCGCTGATGTCGGCCCTGGCGTCGGCGGCCCGCCACGGCGTGCTGATCAAGGGCGGGGCTGCACTCGAGCGGCTGGCCGGGGTGCGCGTGGTGGCGTTCGACAAGACCGGCACGCTGACGCACGGCGAGGTGACAGTGCGGACGGTCATGCCGATGCCCGGCACCACTGAGGACGATGTGCTGCGGCTGGCCGCAGCGGTCGAGCGCTTCTCGGATCATCCGATTGCCCGGGCCGTGGTGGCTGAGGCACGTGCGCGTGCGCTGGCCCTGCCCGAGGCGTCTGGCGTGCGCGTCGCGCCCGGCCTCGGCGTGACCGGCGAGGTGCTGTCGCAGCGCGTGCACTGCGGCTCGCCACGCTCGGTGACGCAGCAGGGAGCTATGACTCCGGAGGCACAGGCCCTGATCGATGCCCTGGTGTCGTCAGGCACGTCGCCGATGGTGGTGGTCTGCGACGGACGCGTCGTCGGGGCGGTGGCCGTTGCCGACCGTGCCCGTGCCTCGGCGGCCCGAGCCGTGGCCGATCTGCGCGCACTCGGCGTGCGCACCACCGCGATGCTCACGGGCGACCACGCGCCGGCGGCCGACGCCATCGCTCGGGAGGTCGGACTCGACCGGGTCGAGGCGTCGCTGCTGCCGGGTGACAAGGTGCGCTGCATCGGCGAGCTGCGCAGGGACGGGCCGGTCGCCATGGTAGGCGACGGCATCAACGATGCCCCGGCGCTCGCGGCGGCCGATGTCGGTGTCGTGATGGGCACCATCGGCAGCGGAGCCGCCATCGAGACGGCCGACATCACGCTGATGACCGATGACCTGCCGCGCCTGGCGTTAACGATGCGGCTGGGCCGTGCGACGCTGAGGAACATCCGCATCAACGTGGCGATCGCCCTGGGCCTCAAGCTGGCCTTCGTGATTGCGGCAGCGCTCGGGGTGGCCACGCTGTGGATGGCCATGCTGGCCGACACCGGGGCGTCGGTGATTGTGGTGGCCCACGCGCTCAGACTGCGCTGGTTTCAGTGGCCCGACAGCGCCAGCCGCGTGCCGACGCACGCATCGATGGCGGCCTGATCCGCGGCAGACACCCGCGTGAACGTGAGCCCCATGGCCACGCCCGGCTCGCACCAGCACACGCGCGCCTCGAGCGTCAGTTCGTCGGCGACGCCCGGCAGGCGGCACGAGAGCACCAGCGGGGTCTCGGGTGGAAGGGTCTGCGTGGTCCGCACCGCCATGCCGCCGCTGCCGATGTTGCGCGTGAGCGCGGCGGCGACGGTGTCGCCCGCGCGATACGACACGGGCAGCCCGATCTCCAGCCTGGCATGGCTGCGCCGGTTGAAATTGTCGGGATAGAGCCACGGCGCCAGCGCTGGCATCAGCTGCGCCTCATCCGTCGAGGCGCTCAGGTAGCCGGTCACGCCAGCCGCGTGGAGGGCGCGCACCTCGGCCGCCGTCTGCACCGATTCGGCGATCACAATAATCGGGAGCTGTGTGCCGAACCGATCGCGCCAGGCGTCGGACAGCCGCGCGGCGTCCACGTCCGCATGGCGCAGGTCGAGCAGCACGAGCAGCGGAGGCGCAGGCGACTCGTGCGGTACCTGCAGCGAGTGCCGGGGATCGATGGCCAGCAGATCAAGGCCTGCGCGCGCCAGCGCCGACTGCAGGCGGGCCCGCAGTGCGGAATCGCGCGTCATTGCGACGACTGCATGTCGTGCGGGACCGGATGACGTCATCGCAGCCCGAGTATATAATTTCGTGCATCGTTCGTTTGTAAGGAGCCACGCTGATGTCCGCCATTTGCCCCGAGTGCGATTCCGATCTCGACATCGATGCTGATGAAGTCGATCTCGACGACGAATTGACGTGTCCGGAATGCGGATCGCTGCTTGCCATCGCCTCGCTCTCGCCGCTGGAACTGGAAGCGGTCGATGAGGACGACCTCGACGATGAAGACGACGAGGACGATGACGAGGACGATGATGACGAGGACAGCGACGAAGACGACGACGTCGACGACGACGACGACTGACACGCTGCCCGAGCGGGCCGCGCGCCTCGAGGCGCGGCTGGCAGCGCTCGGGTCGGTCATTGTGGCGTTCAGCGGCGGCATCGACAGCGCATTGCTGGCGGTGACCGCCGCGCGCGTGCTTGGGGCACGCAGCCTGGCCGTCACTGCCGTCAGCGCCAGCTATCCCGAGACGCATCGGCAGCTGGCGCTGAGCGTCGCCGGCGACTTTGGCCTCGCCCACGAGTTCATCCGCACCGATGAAATGTCGCGGCCCGAGTACCGGGCCAACGCGGCCAACCGGTGCTACTTCTGCAAGGACGAGCTCTACCACCACCTCACGGCGCTGGCGCGCGCCCGTGGATTCGCGCATGTCATCGACGGCAACAACGCGGACGATCGCGGCGACTATCGTCCCGGCCGCCAGGCGGCGCGCGAGCACGGCGTGCTGAGCCCGCTCGATGAGGCCGGCCTCGGCAAGGACGACATCCGTGCGCTGGCCCGTGAGGCCGGCATGCGCACGTGGGACGAGCCGGCCTCGGCGTGCCTGTCTTCGCGCCTGCCGTACGGCACGGAGGTCACTGACGAACGGCTGCGCCAGGTAGAGCAGGCCGAGACGGCCGTGCGTGCGCTCGGCTTCCGTGTCTTCCGTGTGCGGCACCACGACGATGTGGCGCGCCTGGAAGTGGCCCGCAGCGAGATGGCCCGCATGCTCGATGCCGACGTGAACCGCCAGGTGGTCGACGGCATCAAGGCAGCCGGCTACCGCTACGTGGCGCTCGACCTCCAGGGCTACCGGCTCGGCAGCCTCAACGACGCCCTTCCGCTGCGACCGATCCCGTGACGCGCGCCCGCCTCATGCTCGCCGCGGCGGTGGTGCTGGCGGCGCTGCACCTGCCGCTGCTGCCGTCGACCCTCGAGGACATCGACTCGGTCAACTTCGCGCTGGGCGTGCGTGTCTTCGACGTCGCCAACCACCAGCCGCATCCACCGGGCTATCCCGTCTACATCGCGCTCGGAAAGATCACGGTGCCGGCCGTGCGTGCGGTGCTGGGCGATGCGGCCCCGTCGGCCATCGAAGCCCGTGCACTGGCGGTGGTGTCGCTGCTGGCCGGCGTGGCCCTGCTGTGGGGCCTGTTCGAGCTGTTCAGCGCACTGCGGCCCGTGCGCGGCGACCAGCGTCCGTGGGAGTCGCTCGACGCCGGTGCCGCAGGGGCGGCGCTGCTGGCCGTGTCGAGTCCGCTCATCTTCACCATGACCACGCGCCCGATGAGCGATGTGGTGGGTCTGGCGTTCGGCGTGGCGGCGCAGGCCTGCCTCGCCCGTGCGTGGTGGTGGCAGACGCCTCCGGCCGACGGCGACCGGCGGCTGACGGCGGTGCAGATCGAGGCGTCGGGCGGGCTCATTGTGCGCGGCGCCTTCCTGGCAGGGCTGGCCATCGGGGTGAGGACGCAGACGCTCTGGCTGACGGCACCCCTGCTGGTGCTCGTCCTGGCCGATCGCATCGGCCGCGGGGCCGCCGGCGCCCTGCTCGGTGCCATCATGACCTCGGCACTGGGCTCGCTGCTATGGGCGGTGCCGATGGTGGTGGCCACCGGAGGCCTTGGCGAGTACCTGGATGTGCTCGGCATGCAGGCCGGCGAGGATTTCTCGAGCGGAGAGATGCTGTTCACCAGCGGCTCGCTGCGCGGCCTGGCACAGGGCCTGGTGCACACGTTCATCGATCCCTGGAACCACCCCGCGCTCGGAGCGGCGGTGCTGGTGCTGGCGATCGTCGGAGGCCTGGCGCTGCTCCGGCACGATCGCCGGACGTTCGTGCTGCTGTCGGCCGTATCGTTGCCCTACCTGGTGTTCCACCTGCTGTTCCAGGAGACGCCATTCATCCGCTACGCCATGCCGCTGGTGCCGGTCATGGCCTACCTGGCGATGCGCGGGCTGCAGTTGATGGCGCCGCGAGCCGTGCCCCCCGTGTCGGCGGTACTGGTGGCCGCCTGCCTGCTGATGGCGGTGCCGCTATCGATGCGTGCGGCCGAGGCACCGGGGGTGGCCGTGCAGGTGCTGGGTGCGATGCGTGAGGCGGCCGCCCGCACGCCGCCGGCGGCCCTGGCGATGCATCAGGCCTTCCGTCGGCCGCTCGAGGCCGAAGCGGTGCCCGTGCGGCCGGTGCTGCCGTCTCCGCCCAGGCGCGAGTGGCTCGAGCTGGTCGGGCACTGGCGCGAGGGAGGGCAGGGGCCGCTCTGGTTCCTGGCCGATCCGCGCCGTTCAGATCTGGCTCTCATCGATCAGCGCAGCCTGCGGGTGCGTCACGAATACTCGTGGGCGCCGACCGGGGCCCGGGTGTTCTCAGGCGTGCGCCCGAATGCCGTGCAGTGGGTCGAGATGCAGCCGCCCCGGTGGATTGCGGAAACCGGCTGGGCCCTCACGCCCGAGACGGCCGGCATGGCGCAGCTGATGAATGCGGGACCCCACCTGGCGCCGATCGTCGCGCAGGTGCGTCGAGGCCCTGAAGCGCTGCGCATGCTGGTGGGCGGCCGTCACCTTGGCGCTGCGGGAGATCCGCCCGTCACCTTCACCGTCAGCATCGACGAGGCCATCGTCGACGAGTTCACCGTGCCGCCGGGCTTTTTCCTGAGGACCGTGATGCTGCCGGCCGGGGCCGTGGCACCAGGCGGGCCCGAGTCGGGTCGCGACGGGCCGTATGCGCCGCTGCAGATCGTGTCGGTGCCCCTCAGCGGAACTCAGCCGGTGGCGACGGCCATCGAGCAGTTTGACCTGCAGACCCCGGACACCCTCATGTGGGGCTATGGCGACGGCTGGCACGAGGCCGAGTATCGCCCGGCCCTCGGGGTCTGGCGCTGGATGTCTGGGCAGGCCGCGCTGCGCATCGCCGGGGCGTCGACGCCGGTGCGTGTAGCGGTGCGGTTCGAGGCCCCGAGCCTCTCGTTTGCCACGCCGAGCACCGTGCGCGTCGTGGTGGGTGACCAGGTGCTGGCCGAACAGCAGGCCTTCGAGACCCCGGGCACCATCGATGCCACGGTGCCCCTCGAGCTGCTGGAGGCGGCCAACGGCCTGGTGCGGGTGGAGACCTCGCAAACGTTCAGTCCGGCCGAGCGCAGCGGGGCCACGGATCGCCGGGCGCTGGGGCTGCGTGTCTTCGGCGTGAACGTCGAGCCACAGGGTTTACGTTGACAGTGGCGGCATGCCGCCGTATTCTCCGGGCACTATGATTCGACGGACTCTCCAGCTCACGGCCATTGCCCTCGTGCTGGTGGTGGGTGCAGCGGCCTGTGCCAAGAAGGCCCCGGCTCCGGCCCCGCCCCCACCGCCTCCTCCGGCCGCGCCGGCCCCGCCGCCGCCGCCTCCGCCTCCACCGCCGCCACCGCCGCCGCCGCCCCCACCACCGCCGGCGCCGACCGAGGACGAGCTGTTCGCCCGCAAGTCACTCGACCAGCTGAACAACGAGCGCCCCATCGGCGATGTCTACTTTGACCTCGACCAGTCGGTGATTCGCGAGGACGCGCGAACGGTGCTGGGCCGCAGTGCCGATTACCTCAAGCGCTGGACCTCGACGCGCATTGTGGTCGAGGGACACTGCGACGAGCGCGGCACGGCCGAGTACAACCTGGGCCTGGGCGAGCGCCGCGCGGCGGCGGTCAAGGACTACCTGGTGAGCCTCGGCATCAGCGCCGATCGCATCGCCGTGGTGTCGAAGGGCAAGGAAGCCCCGCAGTGCACCGACTCGAACGAGACCTGCTGGCAGCAGAACCGCCGCGGGCACCCGGTGTTCACCGCAAAGTAACGCAGTCTCGAGGTCAGGCCCCGGTCTCGCGGGCCATGGCCTCTGCGGCCGCACGTGGGTCGGCTGCCCCGGTGATGGGGCGGCCGACCACGAGATAGGTCGCACCCGCCTCCACCGCCTGCGCGGGTGTCAGCGTCCGCGCCTGATCGTCCTTCCCCTGCTGGTCCGCGGGACGGATGCCCGGCGTCACAATCACAAACGACGGTCCGCACGCCTCGCGGATGGCCGCGATTTCCAGGGGCGAGGCCACCACGCCGTCGAGCCCCGCCTGCTGCGCCAGCCGGGCCAGGTGCACCACCTGTTCCATCACGGTACGGGCCGTGCCCACTTCGGCCAGGGCGGCTTCGTCCATGCTGGTCAGCACGGTGACGCCAATCACCAGCGGGCGCGGCACGCCGAGGCGCGCGGCCGCCTCAGTCGCCGCCCGCGCCGCGGCCTGCATCATGGCCGAGCCGCCCGAGGCATGCACGTTCACCATCCACGCCCCCGTGCCGAGGGCCGACGTCACCGCGCCGGCGACGGTATTGGGAATGTCGTGGAACTTGAGGTCGAGAAACACGCGATCGCCGCGCTCGGTCAGCGCCCGGACGATGGCCGGGCCTTCGGCGGTGAACAGCTGCTTGCCGATCTTGTAGCCGGCGACGGAGCCGCGCAGTGCGTCGGCGAGGGCCAGGGCCCTGGCCTGGGAATCCACATCAAGGGCCACCAGAATCCGGTTCATCGATGCACCACCTTCGGAGGCGTCGGGTCGAACGCGCCAATGAGATCGCTCAGCCGCCCGACCTCATGCCGGGCCATGTAGTCGTCGATGCCGTCGAGCACCTTGCCCCACACGAACGGATCGACGAAGTTGGCGGTGCCGATCTGCACCGCCGTGGCGCCGGCGAGGATGAACTCGAGGGCATCGCGCGCGTTGGTGATGCCGCCCATGCCGATGATGGGAATCTTCACCTCGCGGGCACACTCCCACACCATGCGCACGGCGATGGGCCTGATCGCCGGACCGCTGAGTCCGCCGAGCACATTGGTGATCGTGGGACGCCGCGTCTCGACATCAATCGCCAGCGCCAGGAACGTGTTGACCAGCGACACCGCATCGGCGCCGGCATCTTCAGCGGCGCGGGCGAATGAGGCCACGTCGGTGACGTTCGGCGTGAGCTTGGGAATGACAGGCAGGTGCGTCACCTTGCGCACGGCCTCGACCACCTGCCCGGTGCCGAGCAGCGAGCAGCCGAACTGGATGCCGCCCTCCTTGATGTTGGGGCACGAGATGTTGAGTTCGATGGCGGCGACGCCGCCCGCGTCGGTCAGAATGCGCGTGACCTCGGCGTACTCGTCGATGGTGGTGCCGCAGACGTTTACGAAGACGCGCGCGCCGCGTTCGCGCAGCAGCGGCAGCTTTTCCTTCACGAACCGGTGCACGCCGATGCCCTGCAGGCCGATGGCGTTGATCATGCCGGCAGGCGTCTCGACAATGCGCGGGGGCGCATGGCCCTCGCGCTCGGTGAGGAAGAGGCCCTTGACGCAGACGCCCCCGAGGGCCGACAGGTCGGTGACGTCTTCGTACTCGAGGCCATAGCCGAAGCAGCCGCTGGCCGAGATGAGCGGATTCGGCAGCTCGAGCGTGCCGATGCGGACGGAAAGGTCGCGTGCCATCAGTCCCACACGATCTCGGCGCCGTCGAAGACGGGGCCGGAAATGCACGAGCGCACATAGTGCGGCGTGCCTGCGCCGTGCTGCACCTTGACGACGCAGCTGTAGCAGCCGCCGAGGCCGCAGCCCATCGTGCGTTCTACCGACACTTCGCACGGCTGCCCGTGGCGGGCGGCCACGTGGGCCACAGCCTCCAGCATGGGCTCGGGCCCGCAGGCATACACCATGACCGACTGCGGGTCGCGGCCCGCCAGATCGCGATCGAGCGGCAGGGTGACGCGCCCGTGCTCGCCGCGCGAGCCGTCTTCGGTGGTCAGCACAAGGCGCACCCCGAGGCGTTCGAAGACGTCGAGGTAGAACAGTTCTGCGCCCGAGCGGGCGCCGTAGATGAGCGTGGTCGGAGTGCCCGCCTCGACGAGCCGCATGGCCAGCGTCCAGAAGGGGGCGAGGCCCACGCCGCCGGCGACCATCCAGGCCTCCTGGCCTGCGGCCGGCGGGGTGTACGCCCGGCCCAGGGGGCCCAGCGTCACCACGACATCGCCGACGCGTGCGTCATAGAGGGCCTGCGTGGTGCGCCCCGCGCGCTTGTTGAGAATCGAGATGGCGGTGGGTGTGCCGGCGGCATCGCGCAGCACCTCGAACACCGAGAAGGGACGGCGCAGCAGGGTGTCGGTCATCGTGGCAGGCCGCACCATCACGAACTGGCCGGCCACGGTCCGGGCACCCACCTCGCCGGCTGACAGGGTCAGCACGTTGTAATCGCGCGACAGTGGCCGGTTCTCGAGCACGGTCGCGTCCACATCCAGAGGCGGCATCGCATCAGGGTACACTACGGCCATGAACAACGTCATCGACTTCATCCACGTCCACCGTGACCGGTATGTCGACGAACTGAAGCAGTATCTCGCCATTCCGAGCATCAGCGCCCTGCCCGCCCACGCGGCCGATGTGCGGCGCTGCGCCGAATGGACGCGTGACGAGATGACCCGCATCGGGCTGCACCACGCCCGGCTCGAAGAGACCCCGGGCCACCCCATCGTCTACGCCGAGTGGATGGGCGCCCCGGGCGCTCCGACCATCCTGTTCTATGGGCACTATGACGTGCAGCCCGTCGACCCGGTGCACCTGTGGACCTCCCCGCCGTTCGAGGCGACGGTTCGCGACGGCGAGATTTACGCCCGGGGCGCGGCCGATGACAAGGGACAGGTCTTCATGCACTTCAAGGCGGTGGAGGCCCACCTCAAGCAGAACGGCCGGCTGCCGGTGAACATGAAGTTCCTCATCGAAGGCGAAGAGGAAGTCGGTTCGGCCAACCTCGATCACTACATTCAGGCGCACCGCGAACAGCTGGCCGCCGACGTCGTGGTCATCAGCGACTCGCCGATGTTCGACCGGGGCATTCCGTCCATCTGCTATGGCCTGCGCGGGCTGGCCTACTTCCAGATCGACCTGCGCGGCACGCGCAGCGACCTGCATTCAGGCTCCTTCGGCGGAGCAGTGGCCAACCCGGCCATGGTGCTGGCGCAGATCCTCGCCTCTGCCAAGGACCGCAGCGGCCGTGTCCGCATCGACGGGTTCTACGACGATGTGGTCGAGCTGCGGCCCGAGGAGCGGGCCGAGTTTGCGAAGCTGCCGTTCAACGAGAAGAAGTACCGGCAGGAGCTCGGCGCACCCAAGCTCTTCGGTGAGACCGGCTACACGACGCTCGAGCGGGTGTGGGGGCGTCCCACCTTCGAGGTGAACGGGCTGTTCGCGGGCTTCACCGGCGAGGGGGCCAAGACGGTGATCCCCGCCGTGGCGATGGCCAAGGTCAGCATGCGGCTGGTGCCGAATCAGGATCCTGAAAAGATTGCGACGCTGTTTGCCGAGTGGCTCGACAAGACGGCGCCGAAGACCGTCGAGGTGACCCTGACGAAGATGCACGGCGGCAAGCCGTGGATGACGGACTTCGACAACCCGTATGTGCAGGCCGCCGGCCGAGCCATTCGTGCCGGGTTCGGGCAGACGCCGGTCTACAACCGCGAGGGCGGATCGATTCCGGTGGTGTCGACGTTCCAGCAGGAACTGGGCGTGCCGTGCGTGCTGTTCGGCGTGGGGCTGCCCGACGAGAATGCCCACGCGCCTGACGAGAAGCTCGACCTGGGCAACTTCCACGGGGGCGTCGTGGCGTCGGCCTGCCTCTACGGCGAGATTGCGTCCGTGCGCCGCTAGTTCAGCTGGGCCTGGCGCCGGCGCAGCGTCTTGACGTGCTCCCAGATCTGCTCTGATTCCTTGCGCTCGTCCTCGTCCTGGTCGGTGAGCCGCGCCATCTTGAGGTAGGCCTCGAGGTCGTGCAGCGCCCGCCCGACGTCGTTCATGTGGTACGACAGCAGGCCGCGGTCGCGCAGCTCGGACATCGACAGCGGGGCCAGGGCCAGCAGCATGTCCGACACCTCGCGGGCCTGCCGAAACGAGCGCATCCGCACGTAGAGCCGCTTGAGGTTGAGCAGCATCCGCATCACCACCTGCCGTCGCGTGGCCCGCGCCATCACCGACGGCTGCCACA
>CAZXTM010000014.1:64411-75976 GCA_964643765.1 uncultured Bifidobacteriaceae bacterium
GCCACACGGCATCGTCGCCCATCTGCTGCAGCAGCAGGGCGCGGCAGTCGTTCTCGGCGAGGATGGCGCCCTTGTGGAAGACGTCGACCACGAGGCCTTCGTCCTGATCGTCCGTGTGCAGGTCGTGCAGCACCCGCACGAGGAAGTGCCCGGGAAAGTTGATGCCCTCGGTGCGCAGGCCCGCGCGCCGCGCCACTTCCATGTAGACAATGGCGAGCGTGAGCGGAATGCCGGTGCGCCGGGCGATGACCTGATTGAGGCAGCTGTTGCGCGGGTCGTCGTAGTGCGAGGTGTTGCCGGCGAAGCCCTGTGTGCCGAAGAACCACTGATGGAACAGGTCGAGGCGCAGCGGCAGCGGGGCATCGTGCCCTTCCCCCGAGTGGATGGCGTGTGCGGCCTCGGTGCCTAGCGTGTCGAGGATGTCGAGATAGTGGCCGGGGTCGAGCGCCGGATACTCGAGACGCGCGATGATGAGCGCCGGCACCGCCAGGTCGGGACCCGGACGGTCGGTGGCGGCGGCGACCTGTTCGGCCAGCGGTCGGGACGTCGGCATGTCAGTCGGCGACCAGCGCGTCGAGATCCGCCAGGGTGAGCGTCGCCAGGCCCGGGGCCACCAGCTCGGCGTGCGGACGCAGCTCGTGGGCCGGATAGGTGGTCGACACGGCCACGAGCCTCAGGTCGGCCCCACGCGCCGAGGCGAGACCCCAGTGCGAGTCTTCAATGGCCACGGTGCGCCACGGATCGAGCGTGCGGCCGGTGTGCGCCTGCAGGCGCTGCAGGGCCGTGCGGTAGGGCTCGGGGTCGGGCTTGCTGCGCTGCGTCTGATCAGCGCCCACGACGACCGGGAACAGCGACCGCAGCCCCGCCCGCGTCAGCACATCGTCAATTTCGCGGGTGTGGGCCCCGCTGGCGATGGCCACCGGCACCACCTGCGCCGCGGCGCGGATGAAGTCGGCGGCACCCGGATAGAGCATTTCCCCGGCGGCAGCCAGCGCGTCGTAGGCCGTGCCCTTCTCGTCGATGAGCGCGGCCATGTCGGCCCCGGCCGGCACGGGCAGGCCGCGGTCTGTCATCACCTGCCGGAACACCCCGCCATCGTCGAAGCCCAGGTATGAGCGGTAGTAGTCGGCCTCAGAGAGCGTCAGGCCTCGCGACCCGAGCACCTGCTGAAAGGCCTTGAGATGGAGCTGCTCGCTGTTGGCGATGACTCCGTCGAAGTCGAAGATGATGGCGTGCAGGGCGCGCACGGGTGTTACCGGGGGGGCGGCAGCTTTTCGCCGGCGGTAATCGCGACCTCGAGCCTGTTCTCGGCCGGCGGGAAGGGGCAGTCGTACTCGGCGTTGTAGTAGCAGAACGGATGGTAGGCCGTATTGAAGTCGACCGAGTAGATGCCCGTGGCGGTCGGGTCGAGCTCGAGATAGCGCCCGGCCGCGTAGGTGTCGGTGCCCGAGGTGGCATCGGCAAAGGGAATGAACAGGCGCGAGACCGGCTGGCCGACTTCGCTGAAGGCGGTCAGCTGCATGGGCTGTCCCTTCATGGTGAACCGCAGGGTGCCGACGCGCTCGTAGTCGCGCAACTGGCCGGTCGAGGTCGGGATGCGCAGCCTCGTGCGCTGGGCGGACGGGTCGAGCGTGGCGGGCGGATTGAACGACTCATCCACCGGATAGTAGGCCAGGGGCAGGAGCGTGCCCCTCTTGTCAGCGGGGATGGGCGAATCGGCTGAGGTGGCGAAGCTGTCGTTCTTGAAGGCGCGGCCTTCTTCGATGGCCGCCGCGTAGTCTTTCACGCCGGCCCCGGGCGTGCAGGCGATGAGGGTGGCGCTCAGCAGGGCGCTGCTCAGGACTCGACGCATCAGACTCACTATACAAGGGTTCGCCCGGGTTTCCGTCCGTGGTCGCAGCCGCTCTGGTGCGGCCCCTTCTATAATGCCGGGGTGCTGACGTTCGGGGTGGTGGCATCGTTGGTGGTGGCGGCAGCCACCTGGTGGCGTCGGCTCGCCGGCCTGCTGCTCGTGCTGGCCGCGCTGCCCTGGGCGCTGCATCACCCCTCGACTCCGCGGACGATGGTGCTGGCGGGGGTGGTGGGGGCGCTGCAGGTCGCGTATCTCCTGCGTGTCGCGGTCGACCGGCGGCGGGGCCAGACCCTGAAGGCGGGTTCATCGCTCCTGATGTGGGTCACGGGTGTGTGGGGGGTGGCGGGCCTGCTGAGCCTCTTCAACCTGCCGTGGGCCTCGATGATGGTGACGGTGCGCGAGTACTACGCCGCCGTGCCGGGCCGCACCTGGCGGGATGTCTGGATGGCTTGGTGGACGGTGCCTGACAACCTTCCGCACTTCTCCGTTGTCGCTGCGCTCTTCACGGTGCAGGCAGCGCTGCTCGCCTGGATGGTGTGGCGGGAAGTGCGCCAGTCGCCAGAGGCAGGCGTGCAGGTGGCCGTGGCCCAGGTGCTTGGCCTGTGCACGGCGATGGCGTTCGGGATCGCTGAGGCGGCGGGTGTTGACCTGACCCCGATACGCGGGACCGAGATGATGCATGAGGGGGCCGGGTCGATTCAGTCACTGTCTGGAAATCGCGGCTGGTTTTCGCAATACGTCGCGTACGGATTTCCCTATGCCCTTGTGCTGACGGTACTGCCGGCCATCCGCTACGCCAGGGCGACAGTCGCCATCCTCGGTGTGGTGACACTCGTATCGCTGGTGCTGGCGTTTCAGCGTGGCGGGTGGGTGGTCGGGCTGCTGATGCTGGCCTGGGTCGCGGCCGTGAGCCTGGCGAGTCCCCTGGACACGGCGATCAGGGCCCGCCGAGCGATTCGTCGCGCGGGTGCAGCCGTCCTCGTCCTGGCGGTGCTCGCGGCACTGACCGGTGTGGCGGTGCGGACCGTGCTTCCGAAGGTCACTGATGACCCCGGCGGTCCACATGTGCTTGAGGATCGTCTGTCGCTGGCGGGATACATCAGCCGCATTCAGGGCGTCGACTTTTTCGGCGGCCGCGAGAAGTACTGGCCCGTCGCCTGGGACCTGTGGCGTATGCATCCGCTGATTGGCAGCGGCATCGAGGGCTTTGCGTATCAGTACGCCGTCGAGGTGGACGCTGCCGATGGGCGCCTGCATGGCAGGCACGATGCGGTGCCCCTGGCCGCCAGCTCGCACAACATCTATCTGCAGACGGCGGTGGGCACCGGTGCGCTGGGCCTGCTGGCGTTGCTGGCGATGTTCGGGCTGGGACTGCGGGCGATGGTCCGGACGGTGACCAGTGAGCGCAGCCCGGCGGCACGCCGCATGGTCGCGCTGGCCGCGGGTGGGTCACTGGTGGCGATCATGGTGTACGGGATGGTGCAGGAGGTGACGTACATTCACGCCCTGCGCCTGATGCTGTGCGGCGCCGTGGGACTGCTGGCCGCGGGAGTCCCCGCGGACGAGCGCGGCACATAGGGCAGACGGGGCGACCCGCAGGCCGCCCCGCCTCACCGGGGTTACTGTCCGCCGCCGGCGACGCTGGTCTGGCTGTCGCGCTTCGGGAAGATCTCCTTGAAGGCCTTCATGAAGCGATCCATTTCGTCGGCCGTGCCAATCGACACGCGCAGGTGATCGGTCATCGGCGGGAACGGGCGCCCCACCAGGATCTCGCGCGTGCGGAACTCTTCGATCACCGGCTGTACCTGGCGTCCACCGAGGTGCACCATGAAGAAGTTGGTCTGCGAGGGAATGACGCGGTAGCCATGGGCCCGAAGGTCGTCCGAGCACTTCGTGCGCAGCGCCTTCACCCTGGCCTTGACCTCGGCCTGGGCCTGCGTGTCCTTCAGCGAGGCGACGCCGCCGTGCTTGACCAGGGCGTTGATCGAGCCCATCGAGAACGGGCGCATCTTCGCGATGATCGGCGCGGGCGCAATCGCGTAGCCCAGGCGCATGGCCGCCAGGCCGGCGATCTTCGAGAACGTGCGGGCCACGACGACAGGCCGGCCTTCGAGGACGTACTTGATCGACTCCTCGTAGTTGGGGTCGTCGACGAAGTGGTGATAGGCCTCGTCGATGAGAATCGGCATGTCCTTCGGAATGTTCCGGACCACCGCTTCGACTTCCTTCTTCGGCACCACCACGCCCGTGGGGTTATTGGGGTTGCACAGGTAGAAGAGGCCGATCTCGGCGGCATGCCGGTTGGCCATCTCGATCATCTGGCTGATGTCCTGGGTGTAATCAGGCTTGAGGGCCACCTTGATGGCCTCGGCCTTGATGGCGGTGGCGTGCTGATACACCGATCCGTATGACGGGTCGCAGCCCAGCACCTTCTTGCCGCCGAGCAGGTAGGTGGTGCCGACGACGTCGAGAATCTCACCCGAACCGGCGCCGAGCAGCACGTTCTCGGGCTTGACGGCGTGGTGTTCGGCAATGGCCTCGACGATGTTGCCGTCGGGATAGCCGTAGCGGCCGACGTACTTCCAGGCGGCGTTCATGGCCTTCATCACCGAGTCGGGCGGGCCCCAGTTGTTCTCGTTGTTGGCGATCTTGGCCATGCGGTCGTACATCTCGGGCGTCATCGGCCCGCGGGCGCGCTGGGCAGCGACGGCAGCCGGCCCTCCCTGGGCCCAGAGTTCGGCTGAGGGGCGGGTGCTGAGGTAGCCGACCGTGGCGGCGACTCCTCCCATGAAATTCCGGCGTGACACGTGCGTGGCCATCAGAAAACCTCCAGAGGCGGATTGTAGCCGCAAACGCGGCGGCGGGAGGCGCCCGCTCAGAACAACCGCGTCGCCATGGCCAGCAGTCCCCCGGCGGAGGCCAGGGTCAGCGCCAGCGCCCCGCGTTCCCGCAGGAAGAGCACCCCGAGGACGAGCAGGCCGGCCGCCAGCATCAGAAACTCGCGGTAGCGGTCGTCCATGCCCTGCTGCACGCCCTGCCCGTCGGCGCGCCGGCGGGTGAGGTCGATGATCGCATTGGCAATGTCGCGGTCGGGTTCGCGGTCGAGCTCGAAGTAGCGCCCGCCCCCGGCCGTGGCGATGGTCGACAGCGAATTGCGGTCGAGCACCGAGCGGATTGGCGGCTGGGCCGGGTCGCGCTTCGGGTCGGGAATGGTGCCCCCGGCGGTGGTGCCGACGCCCACCACATGCAGCGGGAGGCCCCGCTCCTGGATGAGGGCCAGCGACTTGGCGACTTCGCCGCTCCAGGCCTGTCCGTCAGAGATCAGGATGAAGGCCTTGGCGTTGGCCGATTTGCCCTGCAGCTCTTCGTCCTTCTCGAGGAGCCGCAGGCCCCAGTAGAGGCCGCGCTCGATGTTGGTGTCCCAGGTCGAGTCGTCCTCCAGGCGGAAGGGCGGCCCGTCCTCGAGGTGGTCGAGGAAGAAGAAGTAGGTGTTCGGGTCTTTCGTGAGCCGCACCTGCGGGGCCGCAATCGAGGCGAACAGCGCCATCGACATGCGGTCGTCCTCCCACCGCATCGACTCGCCGAGCACGCGCAGGAACCGCGCCGAGCGCGTCCAGCGGTTGCCGGTGCGCCCGTCCACGTCCTTGACGTGCATCGAGGCCGAGCCGTCCTGCAGCACGATGAAGTCGACGCCGGCCGTGCGGATGATGGCCGCCGTGGTCTGCGGCCGGGCCAGCGCCAGCAGCGTCAGCGCCAGCGCGCCAGTCAGGCACAACCAGAACAGGAGCTCGCCCACCAGGGGCATGCGCTGCCTGACCGGCAGCAGGCGGTTCCGCCGCAGGGCCGCCACGTCGCGGCGCCGCAGCCACAGCTGGCGCAGCCAGAGCAGCAGGAGCAGCCCCGGGATGGCCAGCAGCGGCAGGTACTGCGGCGAACCGAACAGGATCTGCGGCATTTATCCCTTGCGCTGGCGCACGGCGCCCTTGCCCGCCTTCTCGGCTTCCTGTCGCTCGTCGGGGCGCATGGGCACGATCATCTTGAACTGCTTGGTCTCGCCCTCGGCCGGAATCTCGCCGATGCCGCCGTGGATGGTGTTGCCCGACGACTTGGCATCCTGCGGTGCGAGGTTCTGCCGGCGCGCCGCGATCACCGCGCGCAGCCGGGTGACATATTCGAAGTTGAAGGCCGCCTCGGCATTCGACGGGTCGTCACGCAGCACGTCGGCATAGGCCTTCACGACGCCGTCCATGCGACCGACGACCGCCTGCCAGTTGCCGCCCTCCTTGCGCAGGGCGCGATAGGCCGCGTTGGCGGCCAGCAGCTTGGCCTTCGGGTCGGCGGCGACGTCACCGTAGTCGCCATTCCAGTACTTCGAGGTGGTCTGCAGCTCGGTGGCCGCCTGCACCGAGGCTTCAGCACCGGGCAGGTACTTGGCCCAGGCCGAGGGGGCCTCGATAGGCACGGCCCCGGCTTCCTGGTAGCGCAGGGTCACCAGATCGCGCTCGGCGGCCGCGACCCGCTTTTCGAGGTCGCTCGTCTGCCACAGGCCGAAGCCCACTGCCACCAGCACGCTGGCCACAATCAGATATCCGATGACTGCACGCATGATCGCTCCTGTCAGGGAAACACGCTGAAGATGCCCACGGTGAGCCGCAGCAGCAGCGCCACCGCCCAGCACCCGGCCGCCGCCATCGCAAAGGGCGAGAAGCGCGGCCGCTCGGTGCTGTAGTTCTTGAATTCGATGGTGCCGGCCGACGCCTTGTCGATGTCGCGCAGCGCCTGCTCGATGGAGGCCTCGTCGGCCCCGGGATAGAACTTGCCCCCGGTGCGCTGCACGGCCGCTCGCCAGATGTCGTCACCAATCTGGGCGCGCCCGGGCGTCTCACGCGCCACCTTGATGAAGTAGATCGGAATCTTGGCGCGGCGGGCATCTTCCACGACATCCGCCGCCGTCTTGCCGTTCTCGAGCACTTCGGCGTCGGCCCCGTCGGTGAAGACCACCATCAGGTTGCCCGAGGCGTCGAGGAACTTGAACGTCTCGAAGAGGGCCACGCTCTGCGAGACCGCGCGCGTGATGACGGTGCCCTGATCAGGGAAGGCCATGAATTCCTGCCAGTCGCCAATGAGCGACGTGCTCAGCAAAATGTTCTGATAATCCGTCGTAAACGGCGTAATCACATACGCATCGTCGCCGAACTCGATGAGGGACATGAGGTCGCGATACTTGCCCTTCATGCGGCGCTCGATGAAGTAGCGGGCGGCCCCGACGGTGGTGAAGAAGGCGGCGTTGTTGGGGGCGCCCACGGCGAACTTGTTGCCCGGCAGCGCGGTCAGCATGCTGGACGAGGCGTCGATCATCAGGCTGATGCGCCGGCCCGGGTAGGTGACCTCCTCGCGCGTGACGGCCGTGCGCGGATCGGCCAGCGCGAGGATGAAGAACGGAATGCCGGCCAGCGCCAGCAGCAGCGCGCCGTGGCGGATGAGGGCCAGCGGCGAGGCGGCGCGCAGGGCGACGAGCGACGGCAGCGCGACATGGCCGCGGCCCGGGGCAGGACGCAGCAGCAGGCGCGCGACCAGCGCGGCCAGGGCCACGCCGGCCAGCGCGATCACCGCGCGCTCGGCGGTGCCCGCCTGGGCGAACGACAGATCGTCGAGGCGAATCGTCTGCCAGTCGGCCCACGTGGCCTCCAGCAGCGAGACGAGGGACGCGAGGGTCTCAGGCACGGGCGACACGCGACCAGAGCTGGCCGAGGAGCGAGTGCTGCACGGAGGCGCGCCGGGCGGTGGCCATCACCTGCTCGAGCGCGGCGTTGAGGGCGATCTCGTCGAAGGCCTCGGTGCGGGCGTAGCGTGCGCGCGTGAAGGTCGTGATGGTGTCGTTGAGCACGGCGTCCTGCAGCGTGCGGGGGGTGATGCCAGCCGACACCAGGGCACCACCGCGGCCGAGGGGTCCCTTCACGAGCAGCTGACCCTCGAGGGGAGCCGTGTCTGACCCGGCGGCCTTGACCTGACCGATGGCACCGCCGGTGACGAGCGAAGTGGCGAGGCGTGCGGCGGCGAGTGCGCGGCCGACCAGCGCCGCATCCCAGCCCCCGCGGCTGTCGGCCTTCACGGTATTCAGCTCACGCCGCACCGCCGAGGCGACGGCATACGGCGTCACCTGCCACGTCGTCGCCACGGTCTTTGCCACGCGGCGCCGGGCGAGGTTGACCAGCATCACCAGCACGACGACCGCGGCCAGCCCCATGAGGATGGTGCCAAACAGCCGCAGGTTGGCGGCGCGGGCCTCGCGTGCCTCGACGGCCGCAAACGCGGCGGCCGGGGCTTCGCGGATGTCCATCGTGTCTTCGGGCACGATCGACAGCAGCCGGATGGAGATGGGCCGCAGGTTGTAGGTGAGATCGCGGCCCTGCACGGTGTTGCCACTGGCGACCTGGCTCTCGATGCGGTAGCCGATCTTGAGCTCGGGCACGTCGACATCGGCGCCGAAGGCCCCTTCATTGATGAGGCGCAGCTCGTATTCGTACTGGAAGAAGCGCGAGCCGGGCACGCGCATGTCGGGTGCCTGCCGCCCGCCGATGACCTCGAACGGCTGCAGCTCGACGACGGCCGGGGCGAGCTTCGAGAGGTCGGGCACGACGCGGCCCTTCTCGGCATCGACCACCTGGCAGGTGAGCGTGAGCATGAACTGCTCGCCCGACCGCACGGCCGAGGTGCTGCTGCGCCACCAGCAGGTGATGGGCTCGACTTCGACGTCGACCAGGTCAGAAGCAGGCTGTGCGGCAGCGGCCGGCGGCACGATCAGCGTGAGCCCGAGGGCAAGCAGGGTGAACAGTCGCGTGGTCATGGGCGTCTCGTCCTATTTCTTCCGTCGCAGGCGGCGTTCGTGTACCCACTCGAGAAGGGCGATGTCGAACGCGGTGTTGTCGGTGCCGAGCGGCAGCACGTCGAGCCCGGCGTGGCGGGCACGGGCGGTGAGGTGCTGCTGCCAGTCGAGGATGCGCTGGTGCTGCGCGCGCGCCTCTCGGCGCGAGCAGAGGCGGGTGGTGCCGGTTTCAATGTCGTACACCTCGACCCAGCCCGACGACAGGGTGGGCAGGTCGAAGGCGAAGGCGGCTTCGGCCAGCACCAGGCAGACATCGTGGACATTGTTGGCCAGGGCCATCTCGCGGATGAGCGACTCGGCCGAATCGAACAGGCCATCGGTCATCACGGGCACCAGCGAGGTCTTGCGCGAGAAGCCGACCAGGGTGGCGCTGAGGCTGCCTGACGTGCCGAGGTCGTCGAGCCCTTCGCCGTGGTCGTAGGCATCGAGGCAGTGGATGACCTGGCCCTTGCCGATGCGCGGGCGCACGGTGCCGAGCTGGGTGAGCGACTCGTCGAAGGTGATGAGCCCGATGCTGTCCTGGAAGAACACGGCCGACATGCCGAAGGTGGCGATGGCGCGTGCGATGGCCAGGCCGATGGGGCGGCCGAGGTGTCCGCACCGCGTCGACGCCGACCGGTCGGCGACCAGGATGACGCCGCTCGTCGTGGGCTGCTCGAACTCGCGGACGATGAGGGGGCTGAAGTTGGTGAGCGACGACTGGGCCCAGTCGATGGTCTCGAAGCGGTCGCCGGCCTGCCAGTCGCGCAGCCCGACAAAATCGAACCCGGTGCCATGGAAGAGCGACGCGTGTTCGCCCGGGGTGAACTCGCGCATCCGCTTCAGGATGAGCAGTTCGACCTCGGTGATTTCCGAGAGATTGATGAGAGGTTCGACCTCTTGCTCGCGGGTGCGCATCGGGGGCCAGATCGGGGCAGGCGCATAGTACTCCGACGCGCCGGGGGATGCCAGCGCGGAGCGCATGGTGGTGGGGGGCAGTGGTTGCCGCCATACGTACGAATGTAGAACAATCATACGTATGGAAAAGCTCACACTGAGCCTCGATGGCGCGGTCATTCGCCGGGCCAAGCAGTACGCCGCCGCTCGCCAGACATCAGTGTCGCGACTGGTCGAGTCGCTGCTCGATCGGGTGACGGCACACGACGCTGACGCCCCACCCCCGGTGCTGACAAAGCTGCGGGGTTCGCTGAAGGGGGTGAGCCTCAACGACTACCGTCGCCATCTCGAGCGGAAACATCTGTGACACGCCTCTTGTTCGACATCCACGTGATGCTTGACGTGCTGCTCGACCGCCGGCCTCACGCCGATGCGGCATCGGGGGCATGGGCACTGGTCGAAACCGGCAGGGTGGAGGGCCTGCTGTCGGCGCACGCGGTGACCACCATTCACTACCTGAACCAGAAGGCCGTTGGACGTCGCCGGGCCAGAACCACGACCGACGCGCTGCTGACGGTGTTCGGGGTGGCTGCGGTGGATGGAGGCGTGGTGAAGGCGGCGCTGGCGCTCGACTGGCCCGATTACGAAGACGCTGTGACCGCGGCGGTGGCGATGGCTGCCGGGTGCGATGCGATTGTGACGCGCGACCCGCGGGGCTTCAAGCGTGCGGGCGTTCCTGTGCTCGATCCGGCGTCAACACTGGCCTGGGTGCTTACATCCAGCCCGCAGTAGCAGCCGCCCCGGTCGGCGTCAGTCGACGTGCCCTCGCTCAATGCCACACACCGGGGCCCCCCCACGCGGCACTCAGGGAATGGCGACCTTCTCGAGGATGTCCTTGACGACGGCGTCGGTGGTGAGGCCGTGGCTGGCGGCGTGGGGGCCGAGCCAGATGCGGTGGCCGAGCACGTACTGGGCGAGGTCCTGGATGTCTTCGGGGTAGACCTCGTCGCGGCGCCTGACGAGCAGGGCCCAGACCTTGGCGAGGCGGCCCCAGCAGATGATGGCGCGGGGCGAGGCGCCGAGGTCGACGCCGGTTTCGACCAGTTCCGAGGGCGAGTGGCGGTGCCAGTCGGTGTCGGGATTGTAGGGGCGCGAGGCGGCGACGAGGCGCTGGATGTAATCGCCGAGGCGCTCGTGCAGGAACACGTGTTCGGTGATGGCGGCGCGCAGTTCGATGATGCGTTCCTTGTCCATCAGCGGATTGAGGCGCACGTGCTTGAAGTCGAAGTTGACGAGCTTGCGTTCCTCCTCGGGGGGCAGGTACCCGATGTTCACCATCATGGCGAAGCGGTCGGTGGCGGCTTCCGAGAGGGGGAAGGTGCCCTGGCCGAGCTCGACGGGGTTCATGGTGGCGATGGCGAAGTTGAACCGCGGGAGCTCGTAGGTGGTCTTGCCGACGGTGACGGTGCGGTCCTGGAGGCCTTCGAGGAAGGCGCTCTGCGACTTGAGGGGGATGCGGTTGATTTCGTCGAGGAGGATGACCTCGGCCTCGGCCAGGGGGCCGAACTCGGTGATGAGTTCGCCGGTGGCGGGGTTGATCATCTGGAAGCCGACGACCTCGGTGGGCTGCAGGTCGGCGCGTCCCTGGAGGCGCGCGAAGCGGGCGTTGCTGATGGCGGCGAGGATGACGCCGAAGAACGTCTTGCCGACGCCGGGCACCCCGCGCAGCAGGAGGTTGCCCGAGTTGACCTGGCGCTGTTCCTTCTTGTCGTAGGTGGTGGGAATCTCCGACAGCAGGACGATGTTGGCCAGAATCTTGGGCAGGTCATAGCCGACCAGGGCCTTGCCACCCTCCGCGAGGATGGCTTCGTGGAACGCAATGGTTTCTTCGAGGTCGGGATGCACGATGGCGCATAGTATACGCAGGGTGGGGGGGGATGCTAGGGGGAGG
>CAZXTM010000015.1:0-21239 GCA_964643765.1 uncultured Bifidobacteriaceae bacterium
CTTCCTTCTGCTTCTCGAGCAGCTTGCGCTGGCGGCTGATGTCGCCGCCGTAGCACTTGGCCAGCACGTTCTTGCGCAGCGCCTTCACGCTCTCGCGCGCAATGATGCGGCTGCCGATGGCCGCCTGAATCGCAATCTCGAACATCTGCCGCGGAATCAGCTCGCGCATCTTCGCGGCCAGCTGCCGCCCGCGATCATACGCCCGGTCGCGGTGCACGATGATCGACAGCGCGTCGACCGGCTCGCCGTTCACCATGATGTCGAGCTTCACGAGCGGCGAGGTCCAGTAGCCGGTGACCGCATAGTCGAGCGAGGCGTAGCCGCGCGAGATGGTCTTCATGCGGTCGTAGAAGTCGAGCACCACCTCGTTGAAGGGCAGCTCATACGTGATGAGCACGCGGTCCGAGGCCTTGTATTCCAGCGCCTTCTGCACACCGCGCTTGTCCTGGCACAGCTGCAGGATCGGCCCCACAAACTCGGACGGGGTCAGCACCGTCGCCGTAATCACCGGCTCTTCGATCTTCGCAATCGTGCCCACCTCAGGCAGCTTGGCCGGGCTGTCGATTTCCGTCACCGCCCCGTCGGTCGTGGTCACGCGGTACAGCACGCCCGGTGCCGTCGTGACCAGGTCCATGTTGAACTCGCGCTCGAGCCGCTCCTGCACAATCTCCATGTGCAGCAGGCCGAGGAAGCCGCAGCGGAACCCGAACCCCAGCGCCACCGAGGTCTCGGGCTCGAAGAAGAACGCCGCGTCGTTCAGCCGCAGCTTCTCGAGGGCTTCGCGCAGTTCGGAATACTGATGGCTCTCGACCGGGTAGAGGCCCGCGAACACCATCGGCTTCAGCGCCTTGAAGCCCGGGAACGGCGCCGGCGTCTGCCGCGCCGTCTCGGTGACCGTGTCGCCAATCTGCGCGTCGAGCACGCGCTTGATGCCGCACGCCACAAAGCCCACTTCGCCCGGCCCCAGCGACCCGATGACCACCGGCTTGGGCGTGAACACCCCCAGCTGCTCGACCTCGTAGTCCTGCGCCGCATTCATCAGGCGCACCTTCGTGCCCGTGCGAATCGTGCCTTCCAGCACGCGCACCACGATGACCACGCCCCGGTAGGCGTCGTACCACGAGTCGAAGATGAGCGCCTTCAGCGGCGCCTGCGGATCGCCCCCCGGGGACGGCAGCCGCTTGACCACCGCCTCGAGGATGTCGTGCACGCCGATGCCTTCCTTGGCGCTCGCCAGGATGGCCGTGTCGCCGTCGAGCCCGACAATTTCCTCAATCTGCCGCCGGGCCTCCTCGGGCTGCGCGCTCGGCAGGTCGATCTTGTTGATGACGGGAATGATCTCGAGGCTGTGATCGATGGCCAGGTAGGCGTTGGCCAGTGTCTGCGCCTCGACCCCCTGGCTGGCGTCGACCAGCAGCAGCGCGCCCTCGCAGGCCGACAGCGACCGCGTCACCTCATAGCCGAAATCGACGTGGCCCGGCGTATCGATCAGGTTCAGGATGTAGGTCTGCCCGTCGTCGGCCTTGTAGGTGAGCCGCACCGGATGGGCCTTGATGGTAATGCCGCGCTCGCGCTCGAGATCCATGCTGTCGAGCACCTGCGCCTCCATCTCGCGGGCCTGCAGGGCCCCGGTATGTTCGAGGAAGCGGTCGGCCAGGGTCGATTTCCCGTGGTCGATGTGCGCGATGATGGAAAAGTTGCGGATGTTGCGCTGAGTCAAGGCTCTCCCTGAAGATAGTGTTCCATTATGGCCCATGCCGCCGACATTCCCACGCCTGCCCTGGTCGTCGACCTCGACCGCTTCGAGCGCAACGTCGCCACCATGGCCGGCTTCCTGCGCGCCCGGGGCAAGGCGTTCCGCCCCCACGCCAAGACCCACAAGTGCCCGGAAATCGCCCGCCGCCTCATCGCCGCCGGGGCCGTCGGCGCCTGCGTCGCGCGACTGAGCGAGGCCGAGGTCTTCGCGGCGCATGGCATCCGCGGGCTGCTCATCACCACGCCGGTCATCGGCGCCCCCAAGATTCAGCGCGCCATCCAGCTGGCCATCGCTGCCCCCGACACCATCTTCATCGTCGACCACGAGGCGAATGTGCGCGACCTCGCCACGGCCGCCGGCCAGGCCAGCATCGTCCTCAATCTGGCCATCGACCTATTCTTCGGCCGCACGGGCATCCCCCCGGGCGAGCCGGCCGTGGCCCTGGCACAGGCGATTGCCCGCCAGCCGCACACGCGCTTCGTGGGCCTGCAGTCGTACGACGGCCAGGCGGCACACACGGCGCCGTTCACCGCCCGTGAAGCCCGCAGCACCGGCAGCCTGGCACGCGCCGTCGAGACCCGCCGGATGATTGAGGCCGCCGGCATCCCCTGTCCACTGGTCACCGGCGGATCGACCGGGACCTACCGCATCGACAGCGCCATCGAAGGCGTCACCGAGATTCAACCGGGGTCGTTCATCTTCATGGACCTCGAGTACGGCCAGATCGGCGGCCACGACTCGGCCGACTACCACGACTTCGAGCAGTCGCTGCACGTCATCTCCACCGTCATCTCACGCCCGCCCGGACTGGCCATCGTCGACGCCGGGTTCAAGGCCTTCTCGACCGACCGGCCGTTCCCGCCCGTGCCCGTCGACATGCCCGACCTGACCTATGCCTGGGCCGGCGACGAGCATGGGCGCCTCGACCTGAGCCAGGCCACCCGTGACGTGCGCGTCGGCGACCGCATCGCGTTCGTGCCACCGCACTGCGACCCGACCGTCAATCTCTACGACCAGATTTATGCCGTGCGCGGCGAGCGGATCGAAGGCGTGTGGCCCATCGCGGCCCGAGGCCGGAGCCAGTAGATGGCCGTCGACCGCCTGCACGCCGACCTGGCGTCGGCCCTCACCGGCGAGGTGCGCATGGATGCCGCCTCACGGTCGCTGTATTCCACCGACGCCAGCGTCTACCAGATCGTACCCCGCGGGGTCGTGCTGCCCCGCTCCGTAGACGATGTGGTCGCGCTCGTGCGTGTGGCGGCTGCATACGGCGTGCCTCTGACCGCGCGCGGCGGCGGCACATCACAGGCCGGGCAGGCCGTGGGCGAGGGCCTCGTGGTCGACATGTCGAAGCACATGAACCGCGTGCTGGCCATCGATCCCGAAGCGTGCACGGCGCGCGTGCAGCCGGGCCTGGTGCTCGACGAACTCAATGCGGCCGCGGCGCCGTTCCGCCTGCGCTTTGCCCCCGATGTCTCGTCCTCGAGCCGCGCCACCGTCGGCGGGCTCGTTGCCAACAACTCGTCCGGCGCCCGCTCGGTCCTCTACGGCAAGACGATCGATCATGTTCTCTCGGTGACGATGGTGATGGCCGATGCGACGGTGCAGACGTTCGGCCCGCTGTCGCAGGGCGAGTGGGCACGGGCGTGCGAGGGCGACTCGCTGGCTGCACGGGCGTGGCGCGACATTCCGGCCCTGGCCCGCACCCATGCCAATGAAATTGCGCGGCGTTATCCGAAGGTGCTGCGGCGCGTCGGCGGCTACAACCTCGACGCCTTCCTTGACGACCAGGCACCGGTCGACCTCTCGAAGATCATCGTCGGCTCCGAGGGCACACTGGGCATCGTCGTCGAGGCGACCGTGCGGCTGGTGCCACTGCCTGCCGCAAAGACGCTGCTGACCGCCGAGTTTCCCACGCTGCTCGAGGCCCTCGGGGCGACGCCCGTGGCCCTCAGGCACGAGCCTGCTGCCATCGAGGTGATGGATGACTTCATCCTGCGGCACACCCGCGAACAGGAATCGCTCGAGGCGCTGCGGCGGCAGATCATGCAGGGCGACGGCACCAGCCTGCTCTGCATCGAGTTCTATGGCGACGAGGCGGCCGACCTGCCTCCGCGCATGCAGGCGCTCGTCGACGACTGGGCGCAGGCCGGCATCCATCCCCGCGTGCGGCTGCTGACCGAGGCGGCGGCGCAGGCGCGCGTGTGGCACCTGCGCGAGTCGGCGCTGGGCCTGTCGATGGCGATGAAGGGCGACGCCAAGGCGGTGTCGTTCGTGGAAGACTCGGCGGTTGCGCCCGAGCGGCTGCGCGACTACATCGCCCGCTTTCAGGACATCATCCGGCGTCACCAGACCGAGGCCGGCATCTATGCCCACGCATCGGTGGGCTGCCTGCATGTGCGTCCGGTCATCGACCTCAAGACCGAGGCCGGCGTGCAGGCCTTCGCCTCGATTGCACAGGAAGTGGCCGACCTCGTGCTCGAGTTCGGCGGAGCCCTCTCGGGCGAGCACGGTGATGGCCTTGTGCGCGGCGCGTTCAACCGCAAGATGTTCGGCGACACACTGTACGAGGCCTTCCGCACCGTCAAGCGGACGTTCGACCCGCAGGGCCTCTTCAACCCGGGCCGCATCGTCGACACGCCGCCGATCACATCGCACCTGCGGTTTGGCGCGGGCTATGTCACGCCTGATCCACCGACGCAGTTCGACTATGCCGCGCACGGCGGCTTCGGGCGTGCGGTCGAGATGTGCAGCGGCGTGGGCCTGTGCCGGAAGACCCGCGGGGGCACCATGTGCCCGTCCTACATGGCCACGCGCGACGAGATGCACTCGACCCGCGGACGCGCCAACGTGCTGCGGCTGGCCATGAATGGCCAGATGGCCGAGGCTGGCCTCGATGATCACGGCGTGAAGCAGGTGCTCGACCTCTGCCTCAGCTGCCGGGCCTGCAAGAGCGAGTGTCCGGTCGGCGTCGACATGGGGCGCTACAAGAGCGAGTTTCTCTCAGGCTACTGGGATCGGCACGGGCTCGACTCTGGCGCGGCGGCCTTTGCCCGCATTCACGAAATGGCCCCGTGGGCGAGTGCCCTGGCCCCGCTGGTCAACGCCGTGAGCCAGAGCCGGGTCGGGCGCGCCCTGGCAGCTGCCGCGGCCGATGTCGACCCGCGCAGGCCCCTGCCCCGCTGGTCGCGGCGCACCCTGCGGGCGCAGATGCCGGGCCTGCCTCCGGGCGTCGAGCCCGCCGCCGTGCTATTTGCCGATACGTTCACCAATCACATGCACCCCGAGATCGGCCTCGATGCCGCCGCCGTGCTCGGCCGCGCCGGATTGCCGGTCACGCTGGCCCCGCACGTCTGCTGCGGTCGTCCCCTGATCTCGCAGGGACTGCTCGACGAGGCCCGCGACCTGGCGGCGCGCAACGTGGCCCTGCTCTATCCGCGCGCGGCACAGGGGCTGCCCATGGTGCTCCTCGAGCCCAGCTGCCTGTCAGCCCTCAGGGACGACATGCCCGACCTGCTGCGCGGCGCGCAGGCCGAGCGCGCGCGCGTCGTGGCCCGGCAGGCGGTGCTCTTCGAATCGTTCCTCGAACGCACCCTGGCCGATGGCCGCGCCTCACTGCCGCTGCGGCAGGGGCCCGGGCGCATCAGCCTGCATTCACACTGTCACCAGCGATCGATGGGGCTGGCGGGCGATGCCGCCGCCCTCCTGCGCCGCATCCCCGGGGCCACCGTCACCGAGCTCGACTCGGGCTGCTGTGGCATGGCCGGATCTTTCGGATACACTCGCGGGCACTTTGACGTGTCACAGGCCATCGGCGAGCGCGTGCTGCTGCCCGCCGCCCGCGCACTCGGTCCGGGCGATGTGCTGGTCGCCGCCGGCACATCGTGTCGTCATCAGGTCGACGACCTCGCGCAGGCACACGCCGTGCATCCCGCACGGCTGCTGCGCACACTGCTGCAGGAGCCCTGAACCATGAGCCTCGCCTGGATGTCGCTGGCCGCCCTCGGCGTGGCCATTACGCTCAGCATGGTGACCGAGATCAACGTGGGGGTCATTTCCCTCGCGCTGGCCTGGATCGTCGGCGTCTTTCTCGGCGGCATGCCGCTCGCGCAGGTCATCGGCACCTTTCCCGTGCAGCTCTTCCTCACGCTCGCCGGGGTCACGCTGCTCTTCGGCATGGCCACCACCAACGGCACGCTCGAGCGACTCGCCGCCCGCGCTGTCGGCATCTGCCGGGGCAACGCCGGCCTCATTCCGGTGATGTTCTTCGTCATCGCCGTGGTGCTGTCGAGCGTTGGCCCCGGCAACATCTCGACAGCGGCCATCCTGGCCCCGATGGCCATGGCCACCGCCGGCCGCGCCGCCATTCCGCCGTTCCTGATGGCCCTCATGGTGGGTAACGGGGCCCAGGCCGGGGCGCTGTCGCCTTTTGCCCCGACCGGCGTCATCGTGAACGGCATCATGGAACGCATGGGCCTGGGGGGCGTGGAACTGACGACCTACCTCAACAACCTGCTGGCCCACATCGTCGTCACGTTCGTGGCCTATGTGCTGTTCGGCGGACTCGCCCTCTTCCGTCGTTCCGGCGTGGACGGACATGACGGCACGACCCCTGACCCGTTCACCCCGGTGCACTACGGCACGCTGCTCGTGCTGGCGACCGTCGTGATCGGCGTGGTCGGCTGGGACCTGCAGGTGGGGATGGCCGCGCTCACCGGCGCGGCCGTGCTGTCGCTGGCGGGAGCCGCCAACGAGAAGGATGCCATCAAGCGGATGCCGTGGGGCGTCGTGCTGATGGTGTGCGGGGTCACGGTGCTGATTGGCGTGCTCGAGAAGACACAGGGCATGGCGCTCTTCTCGGATCTGCTGGCGAAGATCTCGACGCCCGGGTCGGCCACCTTCGTTGTGGCGCTCGTGACAGGCGCGGTGTCGGTCTACAGCAGCACCTCGGGCGTCGTGCTCCCGGCGTTCCTGCCCACCGTGCCCGGCCTTGTCGAGCGGCTGGGCGGCGGCGACGTGCTCGCGATTGCCTCCGCCATGAGCGTGGGTGGGCACCTCGTCGACCTCTCGCCGCTGTCGACCATCGGTGCCCTGTGCATCGCGGCGCTGCCCTCGACGGAAGATCCGAAGCGGCTGTTCAACCAGCTGCTGGCCTGGGGCCTGTCGATGACGGTCATCGGTGCGACGATCTGCTGGGTGCTCTTCTAGCGGAACTGCGGCGGACGGCCCTCGAGAAAGGCCCGCACTCCCTCGCGGAAGTCGTCGCTGCCGTAGCACGCCTCGACCAGATCGTCTGCCCCGACGACCGGCATGCGGGCCTCGCGCAGGCGATGCAGCAGCGCACGTGTGGCTGTGATGGTGCTGCGGGCGCGCGTGCAGAGCTCGGCACCGAGGGCCAGCGCGGCCTGCTCGAGGTGCTCGGCGTCAGCTTCACGCGTCACCAGACCCAGCTGCCGGGCCTCGGCCACATCCATCAGCCGGCCGGTCAACATCAGGTCGCGGAGCCGTGCCTCGCCCACCACGGCCAGCAGCCGCACGGCATTGGCCATCGAGACGCAATTGCCCAGGGTGCGTGCCACGGGAATGCCGAACCGCGCCCGGGACGAACATACGCGCAGGTCGCACGCCAGGGCCAGCAGCGCCCCGCCGCCAACCGCCGCGCCGTCGACCTCGGCAATCGTCGGCACGGTCACGCGTTCGAGGCGGCTGATGATGGCGTCGAGGCGACGCTCATAGGCCACGCCATCGGCCCCCGAGGCAAACTCCTCGAACTGCGAGATGTCGGTGCCCGCCGCGAAGGCTCCACCCGAGCCGCGTATGATCAGGACGCGGATGTCCGGGCGGGCATCCACCGTGTCACAGGCCTCCTCCAGCGCCGCATACATGTCCCAGGTGAGGGCGTTGCGGGCCTCGGGACGGTCGAAGGTCAACACGCCCAGTGAGTTTCTGATGTCCCAGCGCACGTTACTTGACGACATTGTTGTGCTCGATCTGACCCAGGTGATGGCCGGGCCCTACTGCGCGATGGTACTCGCCGACATGGGTGCACGCGTCATCAAAGTGGAGCCGCCCGACGGCGATGCCACGCGCCGCATGGCCTGGGCCGATGGCAGCGACAGCCCGGCATTCTCGGCCCTCAACCGCGGCAAGCGCAGCGTCGTGCTCGACCTGTCGCAGCCCGCCGGACGCGAGGTCTGCGCCCGCCTGGCCCGCACGGCCGACATCGTCCTCGAGAACTTCCGCCCTGGCGTCATGCAGCGGATGGGCCTCGACTACGCCACGCTGTCGGCGCAGCATCCGCGCCTCATCTATGCCTCGATCTCGGGATTCGGGCAGACAGGCCCGATGGCCTCGCGTGGCGGGTTCGACCTGGTGGCCCAGGGCATGTCGGGCATCATGTCGGTGACCGGCGAGCCCGGCGGGCCGCCGATGAAGGCCGGCGTGCCTATCACGGACATGACCGCCGGCCTGCTGGCCCTGAGCGGCATTCTCGCGGCACTCCACTGGCGCAACGCATCTGGACGGGGGCAGCACATCGATACGTCGCTGTTCGAGGCGGGGCTGGCCCTCTCCACGTGGGAAACCACTCAGTACTTTTCCGGGCACGGTGTGCCTGGCCCCATGGGCTCGGCCCACCGGATGGCCGCCCCCTATCAGGCGGTGCGGTGCCGCGACGGCTACCTGACCATCGGTGCCGCCAACGACCGCACCTTCGTGAAGCTGGCCCAGGCGCTGGGCCATCCCGAGTGGACGTCCGATCCGCGGTTCGTGACTGCCACGGCACGCGTGGCACACGTGAAGGCGCTGGAAGCGCTCATCGAGGCCGAGACAACGCGGCGTACGCGCGACGAGTGGATGACGGTGTTCGATGCCGCGGGCGTGCCGTGCGGCCCGATCCTCGACTATGCCGAGGCTATGGCACATCCGCAGACGCTGGCGCGCGGCATGGTGGTGACGTCCCAGCATCCGCGGCTGGGGCCGCAGACGACGATCGGTCCGGCGATCAAGTGCTCGGCCACGCCGCTCGATGGCTCGGAGCGCGCACCCATGCTGGGTGAACACACCGACGAGGTGCTGCTGTGGGCGGGCTACGGCGCCGATGAAGTGGAGCAGCTGCGCTACGCGGGTGTGGCCCGGTAGGCGGCCAGCTCCTTGACGAAGCGCGCGGCCACGCGCGCGGTCAGATCGCGCACATCATTGAGCGGGTTGTACTCGACGACGTCGGCCCCGACCGGCGGTACGTCGAGGGCTGCCAGCAGCTCGAGTACCTCGCGCACCAGCAGCCCACCGGGCTCGGGATGCGAAAGCCCGGGTGCGAGCATCGGCTCGAGCACATCGAGGTCGAGCGATACATACACGGGTCCGGCCATCGCGGCAATCACCGGCAGGGCCTCGCGCCACTGCGAGGGTCCGTACACCTCAACGCCGAAGCGTGCCACCTGATCGCGCAGGTGCGCGGTCATCGAGCGGATGCCAACCTGTACCAGCCGGCCCACCTGGCCTTCTTCCATGAGCCGCGCAAACGGGCAGGCATGTGAATGGCGGTGGCCGTCGAACGAGTCGTAGAGGTCCGAGTGCGCGTCGAAGTGCAGCACGGTCAGCCCCGGGTGCCGGCGCGCCACGGCGCGGATGGCCGGATAGCTGATGGAGTGATCGCCGCCGATGCTGAGCGGCATGCGCCCGGTGTCGAGCACGGCATCCACGCCCCGCTCGATCGCCGCACGGGCCTCGGTTTCATCCTCGGGCAGCCCGAGATCACCGGCATCGGCGACCACGCCCGGCACGGCGATGTCAACGCCGTTGGCCGCGGCGGTGTTGGTCGACGGCGACCACAGCGCAGCGCGGACGCGGGGCGGGGCCAGCGCCGTCCCGCGCTGGAACGAGGACGATCGATCCCACGGAATGCCGATGAGGGTGACGGCCATGGCCCGCACTCAGCGCGCGTCGAGGGGCCGCCAGGCCTGCGGCGCCGGCGCTCCGGTATAGTCGGCTCTCGGCCTGATGAGCCGGTTGTTGGCCACCTGCTCGAGCACGTGCGCCGTCCAGCCCGAGATGCGGCTCACGGCAAAGATCGGCGTATACAGTTCGAGCCCGATGCCCATCGTGTAGTAGGTCGTGGCCGAATAGAAGTCGACGTTCGGGTGCAGCCGCTTCTCGGCCTTCACCAGTTGCTCGATACGCTCGGACATGTGGAACCACCGCAGGTTGCCGGCGCGCTGCCCCAGCCGCTTCGACATCTGCCGCAGGTGCGTCGCACGGGGATCTTCCGTGTGATACACGCGGTGCCCGAATCCGGGAATCTTCACCTTCCGCGCGAACAGGTCGCGCACATGCTGATCGATGCGCTCGGCGGGTGCGTCCTCGCCGATCCCAATCAGCATCTTCATGACCTCGGCGTTGGCGCCCCCGTGCAGCGGTCCCTTCAGCGCCCCGATGCCGGCGACGATGGCCGAGTGCAGGTCGGTGAGGGTGGCGGCGGCGACCCGGGCCGCAAATGTCGAGGCGTTGAGCTCATGATCAGCGTGCAGGGTGAGCGCCACGTCCATGGCGCGCACCGTCTCGGCATCAGGCCGCGTGCCGAACAGCATGTAGAGGAAGTTGGCGGCATGGCCCATGACCGGGTCGGGCGCGACCGGCCCGGCGCCCTGCTGCTGGCGCCCCCAGGCGGCCACGAGGCTGGCTATCTGCCCGGTCAGGCGCACGGCCGTGCGGTAGAGGCCGGCGGGCGAACGATCGGCCACCACCGGATCGAGGTGGCCCAGGGCCGAGGTCAGCGTCCGCAGGGCATCCATGCCGTCGGCCGGCGGCAGCTGACGCATGAGGCGCAGCACGGCGTCGGGCAGCACCCGCGCCTCGGCCAGCTGCGTCTGCAGGTCGCCGAGCTCGGCGCGCGTGGGCAGGCGGGCGTGCCACAGCAGGAAGCACGTCTCTTCGAACGTGGCGTGGCGGGCCAGATCGTGAATGTCGTAGCCGCAGTACGAGAGCGTGCCGCGGTCGCCGTCGAGCAGGCAGATGCGCGAGGACGTGGCGACCACGTCTTCGAGGCCGCCCTTGCCGGCGGTGTCGGAAGCCATGCCGCCGATTATAGGGCCGGGCGTGCCGGCCTCAGGCCTGCTTGTGCGCCACCGGCAGCGCCGAGGCGCCGCCGAACTGCTGGTAGAGCGACAGCAGCCCCGTGTAGAGGAAGCCCACCTGGAACAGCATCAGGAACGGGATGGTGCCGTAGATGCCATTGGCGATGGCATAGAAGAGCGTTCCGGTGAAGTAGAGCCCCAGCGCCACCTCGATGAACGGCTGCAGCGCCATCGTCTGGCGGTACTTCTTGGCCGACCAGTCGTCCGACTTGATCTCGACGCCGTACTTGGGGGTGCGGGCAAACTCGCTCGGCTTGTGGAACAGGGCCTCGAACACGGCCTTGGTGTTGTTCACGGCCAGGCCGATGCCGATCGACATGAGGAACGGCAGGTACTTGAGCCGCTCGGTCCACGTGCGCGGATACAGCACGCGCTGCGAGACCATGTAGAAGTTGGCCACCGACGCGGTCGCCGCGAGGAACAGCGGGATGTCGATCAGCATCATTTCGTACCAGCCCATGTTGTAGCGGATGACCATCGACGGGGCCATCAGCACCGACAGCACGCACATGAGCGGATAGTTGAGGTTGGCCGACAGGTGGAAGAACGCCTCGGCCTTCACCTTGAAGGGCTGGTCCGACTGCAGGATGCGCGGCATCAGCTTGAGGAAGGTCTGGATCGAGCCCTTCGCCCAGCGGTGCTGCTGCGACTTGAAGGCGTTCATCTCGACCGGCAGCTCGGCCGGGGCGACATGATCCTGCACGAACACGAACTGCCAGCCCTTGAGCTGCGTGCGGTAGCTGAGGTCGAGGTCCTCGGTCAGCGTGTCGTGCTGCCAGCCGCCGCCGTCGGCAATCGCCTCGCGGCGCCAGATGCCTGCCGTGCCGTTGAAGTTGAAGAAGCACCCGCCGAGGTTGCGCGACCCGTGCTCGAGCACGAAGTGCGCGTCGAGCAGGATGGCCTGGATGCGGGTGAGCAGGGAAAAGTCTTCGTTGATGTGGCCCCAGCGCGCCTGCACCATCGCCACCTTCGGGTCGGTGAAGTAGTGCACCGTGCGCAGCAGGAAGTCGGGACGCGGCAGGAAGTCGGCGTCGAAAATGGCCACAAACTGCCCGCGCGCCTGCTTCAGCCCGGCGTCGAGCGCTCCCGCCTTGTAACCCGTGCGGTCGGTGCGGTGGAGGTAGTGGATGTCGAGCCCGGTGGCCGCCAGGCGCTGGACGGCGCGCTCGGCGATGCCGCGCGTCTCGTCGGTCGAATCGTCGAGCACCTGAATTTCGAGGCGGTCGCGCGGATACTCGATGTCGGCCACGGCGTCGATGAGCCGCTCGGCCACGTACATCTCGTTGAAGAACGGCAGCTGGACGGTCACGACCGGCAGGTCGGCAAACTGCGCCTTAGGTACCGGCCGCTCGTCCTTGTGCCGCATGTAGAGATACACCATGTAGTACCGGTGCCATCCATACACGGCAAGGATCAGCAGCACGAAGAAGTACGATGCGAGAATGAGAGTCTCGAGCGACGTCATGCGGGGTCCTGACGAAAAAGCGTGACCGTAACACCCTATTCTAGTCCTGAAACCCCAACCACCGCCCGTTCATTCCCGAATCCCTCACCATGAGCCCCGAACAACTGCGACAGATGCTTGATGAAGTCCAGGCCGGCACGCGGCCGGCGGCCGAGGCCCACCAGACCCTTCTGGGGGCGCTGCGGGCCGAGCCCCTCGCCAACCTCGGGTTCGCCCGGGTCGACCATCACCGGTCGACCCGCCAGGGCTTTCCCGAGGTCATCCTCGGGCTGGGCAAGACGCCCCGCCAGATCGCGGCCATCGCCGCCACCATCGCCGAACGCGACCATCCGCTGCTCGTCACCCGCGCCACCCCCGAGGCCTTCGAGGCTGTGCAGGCCGTCATTCCCGACGCGGAGTACCACGACGTGGCCCGGGCCATTACCCGCCCGCGTCCGGTCCCTCAGGGCCGGGGCACCATCGCCCTCGTGTCAGCCGGCACGTCCGACCTGCCGGTGGCCGAGGAGGCCGGGGTCACCGCCGAACTCATGGGCAACACGGTCGAGCGCATCTACGACGTGGGCGTGGCCGGCATCCACCGCATCCTCCGCGAACGCCATCGCCTCGAAGCCGCCCGCGTCCTCATCGTCGTCGCCGGCATGGAAGGGGCACTGCCCAGCGTCGCCGCAGGCCTCGTGAGCGTCCCGGTGATTGCCGTGCCCACCAGCATCGGCTACGGCACGAGCTTTGGCGGGCTGGCGGCGCTGCTCGGCATGCTCAATTCGTGTGCCAATGGCGTCACGGTGGTGAACATCGACAACGGATTCGGGGCCGGCTGCGTGGCCAGTATGATCAATCACCTCTAGCCCGATGTTCGCCGTCCGTCCCCTCGAATTCGACCGCATCGTGGCCGAGGTTGCCGACCTGTCGGCGACCCCGCTCGGCCGGGCGATGCTGCTGGCCGTCGAGCCGAAGGGCGACCCGCGTGCCGTGACCCTGCTGCAGCAGGGCACGACCGAGGCCGTCCGGTTCAGCGAGCAGCATGGGGGCTTTCCGCTGCGCGCCGGCCAGGGCCTGACGGAGGCGCTCGACGCCCTCCAGGTCGAGGGCCAGCCGCTCGAGCCGCTGGCACTGCGGACCCTGACCGACTTTGTCGACTCGGTCAGTCAGTCGCGCGCCGCCATCCAGAAGGCCGGCCCGTCGTTTCCGCTGCTCGGCGCGCTCGTGGCACCGCTGGCCAGCTTCGAGGAGGACATCGCCGCCGTGCGCGCGGCCATCGACGCCGGGGGCGAGGTGCTCGACACCGCCAGCCCCGCGCTGCGCGGCATCCGCGACCGGCTGCGGCGCCTGCGGCAGCAGCTGCAGCAGGCGCTCGAGCGGCTGACGCGCGGCCGCGACACCGCCAAGTACCTGCAGGACGACATCGTCACCGAGCGCAACGGCCGCGCCGTGCTGCTGGTGCGGGCCGAGCACCGGGCCAATGTCCCCGGGATTGTGCACGGCAGCTCGGCCAGCGGAGCCAGCCTGTTCCTCGAGCCCTCCGCGGTCGTCGACCTCAACAACGACATCGTGGAAACCGAGGAGCGCGAGCGCGAGGAAATCTTCCGCATCCTCCTCGCCCTGACCAACCGGTTCCGGGCGCGCGCCCTCGAGATGCGCACCGTGCAGACCGTGGCCACCGACCTCGATGTGGTGCAGGCCCGGGCCCGCTACAGCGCGCGCATCGGGGGCCTGCCGCCCACGTTCGTGCAGGACGGCAGCCTCACGCTGCGCGGGGCACGCCACCCGCTGCTGGCCGCCCCGGTGCCCATCGACGTCGTCCTCGACCCGCCCAGCCGCATCCTGCTCATCACCGGCCCCAACACCGGCGGCAAGACCGTGGCGCTGAAGACCGCCGGCCTGTTTGCCCTGATGGCACAGGCCGGACTGCACCTGCCGGCGACCACCGCGCGACTGCCGGTCTTCCGGTCGGTCTTTGCCGACATCGGCGATGACCAGTCGATCGCAGCCAGCCTCAGCACCTTCTCGGCGCACATCAGCAAGCTGGTGGCCATGGACCGCTCGCTCGACCTTCCGTCGCTGGTGCTGCTCGACGAAGTCGGCACCGGCACTGACCCCAATGAGGGCGGCGCCCTGGCCACGGCGGTCGTCAATCACTTCCGCACGCGCGGCGCGCACCTGATCGCCACCACGCACTTCGATGCGGTGAAATCGTGGGGCACGGCCACCCAGGGGGTGACCGTCGCCGCCTTTGCCTTCAATCCCCAGACCTATGCCCCCACGTATCGGCTGGTCTACGGGGCGCCGGGACGGAGCCTGGCCATCGAGATGGCACAGCGGCTGGGCCTGCCGGCACCGGTCATCGCGGCGGCACGCGCGTTTCTCGGCGACGACCAGAAACGCCTGCAGGCACACCTCGATCGCATCGACGCGCAGGCCCGCCGCCTCGACGCCGAGCAGGGACGCCTCGAACGCGAGCGCCGCGCGCTGGCCGACGAGCGCAAGGCGATGGAGGCCCGCGAGGCGGCCCTGACAGAGCGGGAAGCGGCCTTCCGGAAGCGTCTCAACGAAAAGGTCGACGACCGCCTGCGGCAGGCACGGCGCGAGATTGACGCGGTCATCGACCAGCTGCGCGACCGGTCGAACGCGCTGCTCGAACAGGCCTCGCTGCGCGGGGCAGCTGTGCCCGTCAACACCGGACAGACCGGCAGTGCCCGCGCCGAGGCCCGCGCCGCCGTCGAACAGATCGCCGAACGGCTCAGGAACGGCGAGGCCATCGTCCCGGCGCCCGCCTCCGGCCCCGCGACCCCGACCGTCCCGGATGCCACTGTCGCTGGCGGCGCTGCCGCCCGCGCTGCGACCCTGGCCCCCGGTGCCCGGGTGGCGGTGGGACTCCTGGGCCTCGAGGGCACGGTGCAGGCCGTGTCAGGAGGACACGTCGAGGTCGATGTCCGCGGCAAGCGGATGCGCGCACGGGTCAGCGACGTGACGGTCCTCAGCGGCCCGCCCGCCGCCTCGAAGGCCGCGCCGGTGCGGGTGCACGTGGACCTGGCACCGCGCGAGGGCATGCTGAGCGAGCTGCAGGTCATCGGCAGTTCCGTGGACGAAGCCGTCGACCGCGTCTCGAAGTTCCTCGATGGCGCCATGCTCAGCGACCTGCGCGAGGTGCGCATCGTCCACGGCTTCGGCACCGGCCAGCTACGCAAGGGCATCCATGCCTTTCTCAAGCGGCATCCGCTGGTGCTGTCGTACACCGCAGCACCCGAGACCCAGGGCGGCGGTGGCGCCACCCTCGTCACCCTGAAGGACTGAGCCCGTGCGGTATCCCCAGCCCTTCATCGATGAGGTCCGGACGGCGGCCGACATTGTCACGGTCATCTCCGACTATGTGTCGCTGCGCCGGGCCGGCACAAGCTTCAAGGGCCTGTGCCCGTTCCACGGCGAAAAGACGCCCTCGTTCACCGTCAACCGCGACCGGGGATTCTTCCATTGCTTCGGCTGCGGCGTGGGGGGCGACGTCTTCAAGTTCGTCGAGCTCAAGGAAGCCCTGGGCTTCCAGGACGCCGTCCGTCACCTCGCGCAGCGGTTTGGCATTCCCGTGCCCGAGCTGGAAGCCGACGCCGGCGCCCGTGACGAGGCCGCCCTCCGCGAATCGCTGCTCAAGGTGCACGAGGTCGCGACCGCGTGGTTCCGTGCGCAGCTGGCGGCACCGACAGCCGGCCGCATCCGCCAGTACTTGTCGGAGGCGCGCGGACTGACCGAGGAGACCATCAACCGGCTGCAGCTCGGCTACGCCCCACCGGGGCGGGACCTGCTGCGCCAGCACCTCATCGGCAAAGGCTTTGCCCCGCCGGTGCTGGCGGCCTCGGGTCTGATCTCCCGTCGGGATGATGGGTCGGAAGTGGATCGGTTCCGGAACCGGCTGATGATTCCGATTGCGCGTGACAGCGGATCGGTGGTGGCCTTCGGAGGCCGTGCCCTCGACGCCGATCAGGTGCCGAAGTACCTCAACTCGCCCGAGACGCCGCTCTACACGAAGGGCCGGACGCTCTACGGGCTGCACCTGACCAAGGCCGACGTGCGGCGGCGCGGCTTCGTCCTGCTCGTCGAGGGCTACTTCGACTATGCGCAGGTGCTGCAGGCGACGGGCCTGCCGGTGGTGGCCACCTGCGGCACGGCGCTCACCCCGGCCCAGGCGCAGCAGATCCGGCGCTTTGCGCCGAAGGCGGTGTTGTGCTTCGACCCCGATGCGGCCGGGCAGACGGCGGCCGAGCGCAGCTCGGCGCTGCTCGTGGCCGAAGGCTTCGACGTGAACGTGATGCAGCTGCCCGGCGGGGCCGACCCCGACACGTTCCTGCAGAAAGAGGGTCGCGACGCATTCGTGCAGCAGCTGAAGACCTCGCGGCCGTACCTCGAGTTCCTGCTCGAGCGGGCCTCGCGGGGCCGCGACCTGACGCGTGACGAACCGCGCCGCGAGTTCCTGCATGCGATGCTGGCCGTGGCGGCGCAGATTCCGGATCCGGCGGCACGCGACCAGTTTGCCGACCGGCTGGCACACCGGGCGCGGGTGACCGAAGACGTGGTGCGCGCCGAAATCCGGAAGGCGGCGGCCGCCCGGAAGACCGAGCTGCCGGCCGGACGCCTGCCGTCGGGCGGTGGACGGCTGCGACCGGCCGAGCGCGACCTGCTGTGGGCTGTGATGCACGCCACTGCACAGGCCGTGCCAGTTCTGCTCACGCTCGAGGACGCCGACTGCGAGGGCCTGGTGGCCGGGCAGGTGCTGCTGGCGGCCCGCGACGTGGCCCGCCAGCCGGGAATTCATCCCCTCGATGTGCCAAATCGCGTGTTCGAGCGTCTAACAGATCAGGAGCGGGGTTTTCTGACCGCCACAGCCGACCGCGGCATCGCGCCAGTCACCGACGTGGCCGGGGCCGCCCGGTCCCTGCGGCGCCTCAGGCTCGAACGGCGGCGGTCCGATGTGCAGCAGGCCATCGACCGCTGGCGCGCCGGCGGGGGCGACGAGGCCGAGCTGAGCCGGCTGCTGACCGAAAAGCTCGAGCTGCAGCGGCGGCTCGAGCAGGAAATGGCCTGAAAACCGGGCTAGAATGACGAGATCCTTCTGCTGAGGGATTCGGTGAAGTCCGCAACGTGAGGAGGTAGGGCCTGTGTCCCTGGAAGAACGCTTCGAAGAAGTCCGGCAGCTGCTCATCATCGGCAAGGAGAAGGGATTCCTTCTCTACGATGAGGTGAATGATCTGCTGCCCACGGAGCTCACCTCCAACCCGGAGGACCTCGACGAGCTGATGGGCATCTTCCAGGCCGCCGGCATCGACCTGGTCGACACCGACAAGGGCTATCGCGAGCGCGAGGGGATGGAGCGCAGCGAGAACGCCGCGGTCGGCGGCGAAGACGGCGACCTCGACCTGACACCCGGCGCCCTCGACAAGACCAACGACCCGGTGCGCATGTACCTGCGCGAGATGGGCACGGTGCCGCTGCTCACCCGCGAGGGCGAGGTGGCCATCGCCAAGCGCATCGAGCAGGGCAAGCTCTCGGTCATCAAGTCGATTTCCCGCATGCCGGCCATTGCCAAGGCCGTCATCCGCATGGGCGACGCCGTCAAGGCCGGCGACCGCACCATCCGCGAGCTGGTCATCTTCAACGACGAGGAAATCACGGAAGAGCGCATCGAGGCGCGCGCCCGCCAGTTCCTCAAGGAGATCGACGCGGTCCTCAAGGCCCGCCAGGCCGTTGAGAAGCTCGCCGAGAAGCTCGCCGAGATTCCCAAGTCGGATAAGAAGAAGTACCGCCGGGCCCGCTGGAAGAAGATGCGTGCCGAAATCGAGGTGTCGCGCCTCATCCGCAAGATCGAGTTCACCGAGCCGGTCAAGCGCCGGCTTGTCGACGAGGTCAAGGACATCGTCGAGCGCGTGTCGAAGATGCAGCGCGAGCTCGACACGATGAAGAAGACGCTCGCCAGCACGACGCGCAAGCCCAAGCTCAAGGAAGACGAGCGCAAGGCCCTCGAGAAGCGCCGCAAGGAGCTGAGCGCCGAAATCAAGCAGCGCACCGACGACCTCGAGGAAAGCGTCGAGCACCTGCGCCACACGCTCGAAGTCATCATGCGTGGCGAGGCCCAGGCCGAGCAGGCCAAGAAGGAGCTCGTCGAAGCCAACCTGCGCCTCGTCGTCTCGATCGCCAAGAAATACACCAACCGCGGCCTGCAGTTCCTCGACCTCATCCAGGAAGGCAACATCGGCCTGATGAAGGCGGTCGACAAGTTCGAGTACCGCCGCGGCTACAAGTTCTCGACCTACGCCACGTGGTGGATCCGTCAGGCCATCACGCGCGCCATCGCCGACCAGGCGCGGACCATCCGCATCCCGGTCCACATGATCGAGACGATCAACAAGCTCATCCGGACCTCGCGCGCGCTGGTGCAGGAACTGGGCCGCGAGCCCACCTCCGAGGAAATCGCCAAGCGCATGGACATTCCGGTGTCGAAGGTCCGCAAGGTCCTCAAGATCGCCCAGGAGCCCATTTCGCTCGAAACCCCCATCGGGGAAGAGGAAGATTCGCACCTCGGCGACTTCATCGAGGACCGCACGGCCATTTCGCCGTCGGAAGCCGTCATCAACCTCGACCTGCGCGAGCAGACCGAGTCGGTCCTCAAGTCGCTCACCCCCCGCGAGGAGCGCGTCATCAAGATGCGCTTCGGCGTCGGCGACGGCAGCGAGCACACCCTCGAGGAAGTCGGGCAGAGCTTTGCGGTCACCCGCGAGCGCATCCGCCAGATCGAGGCCAAGGCGCTGCGCAAGCTGCGCCATCCGTCGCGCTCGAAGAAGCTGCGGGCGTTCCTGGAAGGACGCTCATAGCCACCCCCGGCGGGCCCATAGCTCAGCGGTTAGAGCGGCCGGCTCATAACTGGTTGGTCCCTGGTTCGAATCCAGGTGGGCCCACTCCCCGCCGCCTCCGGGTCGCCGGTTCACGCCGGCACCCGGTCGCGATACGATGAGCGCGGAGGCCGACCCATGCTGCCCGATCTCGAACGCCTCATCCTGCTGCAGGACATCGAACGCCGCGCCTCAGCCGCCGCACGCATCGTCGCCGATGCCCCGGGCACGCTCGCCGCGCTGGCCACCACGCTCGCCAATGCCAGGGCGGGTGTCGACTCAGCGAAGGCGGCCATCGCCGACAATCAGGTCGCCCGCCGCACCCTCGAACGCGACCTGCAGACCGCCCAGCAGCGCCTCGACAAATACAAAGACCAGTCGATGGCCGTGAAGACCAACGAGGAATTTCACGCCATGCAGCACCAGATGGCGGCCGTGAAGGCCGACATCGATCGCCTCGAAGGCAGCATCCTCGAAGTGATGATGGCGGCCGATGACCTGCAGCAACGCCTGACCGGCGCCGAGGCCACGCTCAAGGCACAGACGGCGGCGGTGGCCGCGCAACAGGCTGCGGTCAGCGCCGAGCGGGATGCCAATGCCGCGATCGTCACCGCGTGCGCCGCCGAGCGCAAGGCGCTCGTGACGCAGATGACGCCGAGTGTCGTGGCCACCTTCGACAAGGTGGCGCGCCAGCGCGCCGGCATCGGTGTGGCGCGCGCGGAACAGGAACGCTGCGTGGTGTGCCAGGTGCGGCTGCGGCCCATGGTCTATACGGCCGTCAAACGCAACGACAGCATCACGCAGTGCGATTCATGCCAGCGCATCCTCTATTTCATTCCACCGACGCCCGCATCGTGATCACCGCGTACTTCGACGGGGGGTCGCGCGGCAACCCCGGTCCCGCCGGCTACGGCGCCTTCATCGTCGACGATGCAGGGACGGTGCTGGCCGAGCTGGCAGGCGGCATCGGCGTCGCCACCAACAATGTGGCCGAGTATCGTGGCCTGCTGGCGGCCCTCCAGTGGGCCGTCGACAATGACGTGCGCGCGCTGCATGTGCGGGGCGACTCGCTGCTGCTGGTGCAGCAGATGAAGGGCGTGTACCGGGTGAAGAACGAAGGACTGCTGCCACTCTACCGTGAAGCGCGGCACCTCTGCGCCCGCATCGGCACGGTCACCTTCGAGCATGTGCCTCGCGAGCGCAACAAGGACGCCGACCGGCTGTCGAACGTCGGCATGGACAGCAACGAGCCCTGATCCGGTCCGCCACGCGGTTGGTCCTGCGTGGCGTTCGCGCGGCTCGCACCCCTCGCACCGGCGCCATCGGGTGACATGCACCCGACCGTGCTGACATCCTCAGGTCGTCAAAACGGCAGCTCGCGTCCGATGCGCACGTAGAACGTCGTGCCTTCCCTGAGCGGGCGCGTCGACATCAGCCGCGCCCAGCCGAGCTCGGGTGAAATGCCCGCCACCGGGGCGAACCGCAGTCCCACCCCCACCGACCCGCGGCTGCTCGTGCCCTCGATGCCTGCGAAGGCCGAGGCCGTGGCGACCACCACGTCGGCAAACGCGATTGGCTCGAGGGCACGCCCCAGCGGCCAGCGCAGTTCGGTCGTCGAGGTCAGCTGGCGGCTTCCCGGCAGATACTGGTTGCTGCCACGAATCTGAACCTGATTCGAGAAGTTCGCCACGCTGTTCCCCGAACTGTATCGGGCCAGGCCGGGCCGCAGCTGCCCCGGGGCCGCACCCGTCTGCAGGTCGAGCGCCGCCAGCGACAGCAGGCGCAGTGGCGTCCCCCGCACCGGCCTCAGCGCATAGGCGCGGGCACCCAGGTCATGGAAGTCGAACGGCCTGTCAGACAGCGCGCGGGTGTACTGATAGCTCATCAGGGCGCCGACGGCGTCGACGGCGAACACCTGCGCAGGACGGATGCGCGTCACGCGATAGTCGCCTCCGGCCCGCCACACGCGGTAGTTCGTGGCCTCTGGCCGCAACACCGATTGCGGAGTGACG
>CAZXTM010000015.1:21339-70160 GCA_964643765.1 uncultured Bifidobacteriaceae bacterium
GTGACGTCGCGGGCATCGGCCGCAAGGTCGAGCGGTTCCGGAACCGTTCCGGTGCAGACACAGAGAATTCCGGAACCTCCACCGTCTGCAGTGGAGCCGGCGTCGCCTGACGCCAGGCTCCGCGCGTAGTCATCGTCTCAGGTCCCGTGCCGACGTTCGCTCCAGGGGCCGCGCTGGATGTCGGAGCACTCACCTCGGGTGTCCGCGTCGGGTCGAGCACAAACACAGTCTCGCCATCCTCAGTCAATTACCTGATGGCCAGCGCGCGCTCACGGGCGGGCCAGTGGGTCACGCGCAGCGAGTCGGCCTGGCGAATCACCGCCGTCGCCTGTCGCGTCGGCAGGTCGAGGCGCCAGACGTTCGGCATGCCATCGACGGCCGACGTGAACAGCAGCGTCGACGATGAGTCGGGGGCGAACAGGGGAACCCGGCACATCGCTGGCCGGAGGAATTCCGTGATCGTGCGCGTCTCGAGATCCATCACCAGCAGGCCTTGTGCGTGATCCGACGGCCGCATGAATGCGGCGGCCAGTCGCCGCTGGTCTGGCGACACGGTCAGGTCATACACGTAGCGTTCGTCCTCGAAGGTGGTGAGCGGTTCAGGCGTGCTGTCAGGGCGCAGCGACTGCCGGTGCAGGTTGCTGATGAGTCCGAGCTGCCTCACGTAGACCCGCGTGTCGTCTCCCACGAACACGGGGTCGAGGGCATGGGCATCTGTGGTGACGGCGGTTTCCCGGCCCGTCGCCAGGTCGGTGACAAACACATCGTCCACCGAGTCGCCCTCGCGGGTCCGGTGCAGTCGCGGCCGTCGGCGGTCGTTGTGGTCACCAGGCGCCGCAGGCCCTCGTCTCCATGCCGGGCATGCAGCCACTTGATCATCGAAAACCCGCGGGCGTAGAGCACGCCGCCGGCCTCCGGCGTGGCGTCGATCGACGATGCATGATCGCTGCGCACCAGCAGGTTCAGGTACCGTTCACCGCGCTCGGCCGTCCATGGCTCGCCGGCATAGAACTGCGCCAGGCCTTCAGCGAGATCTCTTGGTACTGCCAGCCCGAACGACAACCCGAAGCGGTCGAATGGCCGGCGTGACCCGGCAAAGGTCATCGCATGCATCAGTTCGTGGCGAATCGTGACGTCGAGCCAGCCCGTGGTATTGCCGAACAGGGTGGGATACCTGGGCGGATTCAGCAGCAGGAAGAGGTAGCCATATGGGGTCGTGGCCGCGTTGGGAATCTGCACACGGCTCGACAGGAACACGTGGTAGGGCCTGGGCAGTGTCACGGAAAACCGCTGCCGGTATTCGGCATACGTGGTTCGAGCAACCGTGCGGCCCGCCTGGCCTCTGGCTCGAGCCCTTCGTGATACACGATGCGGAAGTGCGGCGTGTCGACCGACCACCACGGCAACCCGGCGTTGGGTGCAGCCCCCATGAGGGTGAAGGTGCCCTGGGCGCGCGCGGGCATGGCCGTCACGAGAAGCAGCGCGGCCGCAGGCAGCCAGCGTGCCCATCGTGCCCGGGACCATGCAGACGGAACGACGCGTGGTGTGATCATGAGGCCTGACCACGAGGATAGCCGACCCAGGCGGCGAGGCTGGCGTGGCGGCCCTCCGCACCTGCACCTGACACTCGTCACGGGGTTGCGCGACAGTACCGCCCGATGATCGCAATCATCCGTCCGGCCCTCGCGCCGTCGCGCCGGAACGACGCCAGCAGCGGAGCATGGGTGCGGGTACTCAGGCCCGCCACATGGATGGCCTCAGCGCGCACGCCCGCCGCTTCCAGTTGATCACGATTGGCACGCCACAGATCGAGGCAGGGCGGCGCTCCAGGGCGCGGCTCGTGAAACCAGCGCGCCAGCGACGCGGCGTCATGCCCGGTCGCCCGGAACTGGTCGCGCAGCGCCTCTCCCACTTCGTAGTCGTCGCGGCCGATGCTGGGCCCGATGGCCACCACCAGTTCCTCGGGCCTCACGCCACCCGACTCGCACATCTGCGCCACAGTCCGACCCGCAATCGATGAGCAGGTGCCCCGCCATCCCGCGTGCACCGCCGCCACGACACGGCCATGAACGTCGGCCATGAGCAGCGGCACACAGTCAGCCACCACAACGCCAATGGCCACCCCAGGCACCATCGTCACCAGGCTGTCACCGTCAGGCCGCGCCGCCGCCACCGCGCGGCACGACTCATCTGACCCGACCACCACCACGTGGTCGCCGTGCACCTGCCGCAGGTGGCAGATGCTCGCCTCTCCAAGACCCGCCGCCGCAGCCGCCGCCCGCCATGCCGGTCCCGCAACTGCATCGTCGGCCCCAGCCGGCAACTCGAGTTGCGCCGTGGTGAACACGTGTTGCGCCACCGCCTCGAGCGGCACACACCGCAAGCCGTGGCCCCACGGCGTCGGCACCCACCGAAATGCGGGGGTGTTCAGCGTCGGCAGCGCGTTCCCGAGCGGATTCGCCTGGTAACTGGAGGAGTCATGTCCCATCGCCACAGCGGCGATTTTCCCCTGAAACAGGGGCCATCGGCGCTGGCATTCAACTTGAAGAGCACCGAGGCATCACCCCGGCGCCTGCGCCGGATCCACGGGAGACACGCCGATGCTGATCAAGATTCTGCCCAACGACAAGGGAAACCCGGCCGGAAAGCTGGCCGATGCCGAGCTGCACTTCGACCATGGCGACCTCGCCGGCCTCAGGCTGGTGGGGTTTGCCGTGTGGGAGCGGCGCACCGGAGACGGCCGCAACGTCACCTTCCCGGCGCGCGCCTACTCGGTCAATGGCGAGCGCCGCAGTTTCGCGCTGCTGCGCCCGCTGGCCGACAACGCCGGCCAGGACCACCTGCGCGACCTCATCCTGCACGCCTACGCCGAGTTCGAGGCACAGCTGGCCGTGGCCAGCTGACTGTCACGCCGCACGCGGGTACTGTCATGCCGACGCTTCGCCTAGCCGGCCACCCCGTGCCGGGGCCGCTATGTCAGGACGGGCAGCAGCCGCGCGTTTTCCCGCGCGCGCTTGGGGGGCAGTGTCCACTCGGCGCGCGCACTCTTCTCGAGCTCGCTGCGGAAGAACGACGCCTTCATGCCGCCATCGATGATGTCCCAGGGCAGCAGCGTATCGGTCGAGCGGTCACGGTAGATATAGAAGTCGCCGTCCACGCCGGTGTCGGCCACGGCCTTGCGCCACTGGCCACCGTTGCGTTCGGCCGCTTCAATCACGGGAGCCACGCGCCGGTCGCCCAGCGACATCAGCGCCTGATAGTACGAGTGCCGTTCACTCTTGATGTTGAACCACACGTTGTCGATGCCGGCCACGAGGCTGCGCAGCCGGTCCATCTTCCGCTCGATCACATCGGCCCGTTCCATGGCCATCCACTGATAGGCGGTACCCGGCTTCGGCACCAGCGGATTGACGCTGGCCACGATGCGGCCGATGCGACCACGGCCCTTGGCGTGCCGCATCATGATGTCGCGCAGGCGCAGCGTCAGGTCGCGGATGGCGACGAGGTCTTCGTCTTCCTCGCCGGGCAGCCCGATCATGTAGTAAAGCTTCAGGTTCTCGACTCCGCTGGCGAAGATCAGCTCGGCGGCTGCCTCGATTTCGTCGTTGGTCACCGTCTTGTTGATCACCCGCCGCATGCGGTCAGACCCCGTCTCGGGCGCAATGGTCAGCGACCGCTCGCCACTTTCATGCAGCAGCCTCACGATGGCCGGTGTGAGGTCGTCGAGCCTGAGCGAGGCGGGAGAAATCGAGTAGCCCATGTCCTTCAGCGACACCAGGATGTGCTCGATGTCGGGGTGGTCGCAGAGGGCAATCGACACGAGCCCCGCCTTCGTCGCATGCGCCCGCGCCTCGCGCGCCAGCTGCAGGATGCGGTCTGTCGGGAATGCGCGCACCGGCAGGTAGTTGTAGCCCGCCCAGCAGAACCGGCACAGGTTGGCGCACCCGCGCACCACCTCCACCAGAAAGCGCGAGCCAAACTCGGTGTCGGGCGTGAAGATGCGCGTCGACGGCGGGTCGCACGCCTCGGTCGTCTTCAGCGCAGCTTTCTTCACCGTCGCCGGGGCGCCTGTCCCTTCACGGGCGGTCACGGCGGCAATCGTGCCCTGGTCCCCATACGTCACGTCGTAGAACGACGGCACGTAGAAGCCGCGGTGTCCGGCCAGCGTACGCAGCAGCTGGCTGCGCGAGGCGATGCCGCACGCCTCCACCAGGGCCGGCACCAGCGCCTCGCCCTCGCCGGCGGCAATCACGTCGGCAAACGGCGCCAGCGGTTCGGGGTTGACGAAGGTCACCGCGCCGCCAATCACCACCAGCGGATGCCGGTAGTCGCGCTCCGAGGCCCAGAGCGGAATGTCGCTCAGCCGCAGCAGCGTCAGCACGTTGGTGTAGTCCCACTCGAACGACACCGAAAAAGCCACCACATCAAAGTCGCGCACGGGCGTCTGCGACTCGATCGTCACCAGCCGCGTGCCCGACTGCAGCAGCGCCGCCAGTTCCTGCTTGGGCGGCAGGAAGAAGCGTTCGCACACGACGTCGGCATGCGCATTCAGCAGCGAATACATCGTCTGGAGGCCGAGGTTCGACATCCCGACGAAATATGTGTTGGGAAACGCCAGCGCCACGCGCAGCCGGTTGGCGTGTGGCTTTCGGATGTAGCCCACCTCTTTGGAAAGGATGAGCTGTGCGGAGTCGCGCTGCGAGCGGATTGTCATTGGAGACCCACGGGACCGTCGAACTGCACCTGCACCGCAGGCGCCGCCGCCGCGTCCCGTGGGTCTTCCTACTGTATCACCGGCCTACAGGTCATTCCGCCGCAGGAATGCCGGCACGTCGAGATCGAGGCGCGGCGCGCCGTCCTGGTCGGCCGCCCCTGTGGCTGCAGTGGCGCCCTCGGCTTCCGGAGCAAATGACTGCCCCACAGCCACGGCTCTTGGCAGTTCGATCGCCGGACGCCGATTGATGTTCACCGCCGGGGCCAGCCCCTCGCGCGGCTGCGGCACCGCGATCGTGCGGGCCGTGTGGGCATAGGCCGACAGGTCGGTCGGGGTCACCGTGGCCTGTCGCGGCGCGGCGCGATCATCGAAGCCCGTCGCAATCACCGTGATCTTCACGCGGCCTTCGAGGGTCGGGTCCACCACGGCGCCGAAAATGATGTTGGCGTCTTCATGGGCCGCGTTCTCGATGATCGTCATCGCCTCGTTCACCTCGACGAGCGACAGGTCATGCCCACCCGTCACATTGACGATGACGCCGCGGGCGCCGTCGACGCGGGCATCTTCGAGCAGCGGGCTCGAAATCGCCCGCGTGGCGGCCGTCGTGGCGCGATCCCGACCGTCGGCCACCGCCGTGCCCATCATTGCCACGCCCATGCCCGACATGATGGTCTTCACGTCGGCAAAGTCGAGGTTGATGATGCCCGGGAACAGGATGAGGTCCGAGATGCCCTGAATCGCCTGCCGCAGCACATCGTCCGCGGTGATGAAGGCGTCGAGCATGCTGGTGTTCCGGTCGATGACCGACAGCAGGCGCTCGTTGGGAATGGTGATGACCGTGTCCACGGCGTCCTGCAGGGCGGCCAGCCCGGCCTCGGCCTGGCGGGCGCGCTTGCGTCCCTCGAACTTGAAGGGCTTGGTGACCACCGCCACCGTCAGGGCGCCGAGTTCGCTGGCCAGCGAGGCGATGACCGGCGCGGCGCCGGTGCCCGTGCCGCCACCGAGGCCGGTGGTGACAAACACCAGGTCAGCCCCCGTCAGGGCATGCACCAGCGCGTCGGTGTCCTCGAGGGCGGCCTGCCGACCGACATTGGGATCGGCGCCGGCCCCGAGGCCCTTGGTCAGCTTTCCGCCGATCTGCAGCTTGATCGGCGCGGGATTGCCACGCAGGGCCTGGGCGTCGGTGTTGGCGACGATGAACTCGACGCCCGACAGGCCAGCCTGCACCATGCGCGTGACGGCATTGCTGCCGCCACCGCCCACGCCCACCACCTTGATGCGGGCGCCCGGCCGATCGTGCTCATCCAGGGTCAGTCGCGGCCCATTGCTGTTCATGTGATCTGCCATCCCGCCTCCTAAAAGAACTCCTTGAAGACTGTCCGCAGTCGCTCGAACAGTCCGGTCCATGCATGTCCCGACACCGGTGCAGCGGTCCCCCGCTGCCGCTCGGCATAACGCACCAGACCCACGGCCGTCGCGTACGACGGATTGGCCACGTGGTCGGCCAGGCCTCCCACCCCGGTCGGCACGCCGCGCCGGATGGGCAGGTCGAAAATCTGTTCGGCAATCTCGGCGAGGCCGTCGAGCTGCGCCCCGCCGCCGGTCAGCACGAGGCCAGAGTTCAGCGACTTCTCGTAGCCCGACTTGGAGATTTCGTCCCACACCAGGTGGAACAGCTCCTCGGCGCGCGGCTGCAGGATGTCCGACAGCATGCGCCGGGCCATCACCCGCGGACGCCGGCCGCCGACGCTCGCCACTTCCATCGTCTCCTCTTCTCCGACCATCGACGACAGCGCGCAGCCCACGCGGCGCTTGACCTTCTCGGCCTCCGGCAGCGGCGTGCGCAGCCCCACGGCCACGTCGTTGGTGAAGTGATCGCCGCCGACGGCCACGACGCCGGTGTGCCACAGGCTGCCGCGCTCGTAAATCGCGATGTCGGCCGTGCCCCCGCCGATGTCGATGAGCGCCACGCCCAGGTCCTTCTCGTCTGCCGTGAGCACCGACTCGGCCGCCGCCAGCTGGCTGACCACGGTCTGGCTCACCTCGACGCCGGCCTTGTTCACGCAGGCCACCAGGTTCTGCATGGCCGTGGCGCCGCCCGTCACGATGTGCACGTTCACTTCCAGCCGGGCCCCCGTCAGCCCGACTGGGGCACCGATGCCTTCCTGCTCATCGACGACGAAGTCCTGGGGCAGCACGTGGATGATCTCGCGTCCCGAGGGCAGCGAGACGGCGCTGGCGGCGTCGATGGCCCGGCGCACGTCCTCGCGACTGACCTCGCGATTCTTGCCGGCCACGGCGACGACGCCGCGCGAGTTGAAGCCCTTGATGCCGGGGCCGCTCAGGGCGAGCGTGACCGACCCGATCTCGACGCCGGCCATCAGCTCGGCCTCGCTGATGGAACGGCGGATCGAGTCGACGGCGGCATCGAGGCTGACCACGACGCCGCGCTTGATGCCCTTCGATTCGGTGGTCCCGATGCCGATGACATCGATCTGCCCGGGCCCGTGAATCTCCCCGACGACGGTGCACACCTTCGAGGTGCCGATATCCAGTCCTACGACATAGCGGTCAGGCTGTGCCACAACTCCTCCGATTCCTCGCGTCAGGGCCGCGTGCCAGCCGAGGCCCGGCGCACGGACTTCACATACATGCGGTCGGGAAACCGCAGGTCCACATATTCCAGGCCGGACGACAGGCGCTCGCGCACCGTCGGGCCAAGGTCCAGGTACTGCTGCACCCGCGCGGCAAACTGTTCGCGACCGAGATACAGCGCCGTGGGGTCGCCGTTGAGCCACACCATGACGTTGTCGACGTCAGACACGTCGACCTGCGACACCTGCCTCGCCAGTGCCGGGTTGGTGCCGAACGAGCCGAGCACGCGCGCCGCCAGGCCCAGCCGACCCTGGTCGATGGCGAGGCCCTGGGTACCCGGGCCGGCGAGGCCCTCGACGATCGGCAGGTTGAAGGCGGCATACGCCGGGCCGTACTCGTCGATGATCATTCCGTCGACATCCACCAGATACAGCGTGGTCCCGAGGCGGGCCGTGGCCATCGGCACCCGCTCCGTGATGCGCACGGCAATCGTCGACGGCAGCTCGCGCCGAAGCGTGGCCTCGCGCACCCACGGCAGCGCATGCAGGCGGTCCTGCCACTCGGCCAGGTCGACCTCGAAGACGTGCCGGCCTTTCAGCTCCTCGAGCACGCCCAGCACATCGCCCTCGGACATGCGGTGGGTGCCGGCCACCCTGATGTCCTGCACCTGCAGCCACGACAGGGTCCGTGCGGCCGTGACTGACCACACCGCGATGGCCACCACCCCGGCGACCACCAGGCCGAGTGCCGCCACACGCCACCAACGCGAGGGTCCGGTGTGACGCGGGCGGGTCGAGGGCTTGACCTGCGCCCGGCGGAACCGCTTGTCGGCGGGCGCCGAGACGACCGGGGCCGTCATGCGGGTCCTCCGTGTTCGGGCAAGGCCGACAGTGCGGCGACGATGCGGGCGGCCGTGCCGCCGATGGAACCGGCTCCCAGCGTGATCACCAGATCGCCTGCGCGCGCCAGGCGGGCCACTGCGGCGGGCAGCGCCGACAGGTCGTGCACCACCTGCACGGGCGTGCCGCGCTCGGCCGTCACCGCGGCGGCCAGGGCCTCGATGGTGACGCCGGGAATTGGCGCCTCGCTGGCGGGATAGATATCGGTCAGCACCACTTCGTCGGCCGTCGCGAGCGTGCGTGCAAACTCTGGCAGCAGGTCGCGCGTGCGCGTGTAGCGATGAGGCTGGAAGGCCAGCACAATCCGCGCCGGGCGCGCGGCGCGCGCCGCGGCCAGCATGGCGGCGATTTCCGTGGGGTGGTGTCCGTAGTCATCGATGACGACCACGCCGTTGACCTCGCCGACCCGCTGGAAGCGGCGGTCGGCCCCCCGGAACCCGGCCAGGGCCTCGGCAATGCGCGCAAATGGCACATCGAGCTCGAGGGCCACGGCCACGGCGGCCAGGGCATTGAGCACCGAATGGCGCCCGGGCACCTGCAGGTGCAGCTCGCCCAGCACCTCACCTGTGCCGGCCCGATGCGCCGGGCAACGGATGACGCGGCAGCGCGATCCGAACCCTTCCAGCACCACGTCGGTGGCAGAGAGCTGCGCATCGGCGTGGTCGATGCCATAGGTCACCGTACGCCGTGACAGCCGTGGCAGGATCGCCCGAAGCGCCTCATCATCGGCACACGCCACGACGGCGCCGTAGAACGGCACCTTGCCGGCGAACTCGACGAAGGCCGATTCGAGATCGGCATAGCTGCCGTAGGCCTCCATGTGCTCGCGATCGATATTGGTGATGACCGCCACCGTCGGCGAGAGCCGGAGGAAGGAGCGGTCGCTTTCGTCCGCCTCGACCACCATCCACTCGCCGCGTCCGAGGCGCGCATTGCTGCCGAAGGCGCTGAGCTTGCCGCCGATGACAGCCGTCGGGTCCAGCCCGGCCTGCTCGAGCACCAGCGCGATCATCGACGTGGTGCTGGTCTTGCCGTGGGCGCCGGCGACGGCGATGCCCGACCGCAGGCGCATCAGTTCCGCCAGCATCTCGGCACGGGGAATGACGGGCACGTGCCGCTGCCGGGCCTCGGTCATCTCCGGGTTGTCGTCCCGGATCGCCGACGAGTAGACCACGACGTCAGCGTCACCCACATGCGAGGCGGCGTGGCCGACGTGCACCGTGATGCCCAGCTGCCCGAGCCGGTCGGTCAGGTCGGTGCGACGCGCGTCCGAGCCCGACACGCTGTAGCCGAGGTTGACCAGCAGCTCGGCAATGCCGCTCATGCCGATGCCGCCGATGCCGATGAAGTGGATGCGCCGCGTCTTACCCAGCAAGGGCCACCACCTGATCGGCAATGCGTGAGGCGGCGTCGGCATGCGCCAGCGCCCGTGCACGGGCAGCCATCGCGGCCCGGCGCGGTCCGTCGGTCGCCAGCGCCAGCAGGGCCTCGGCCATGCGCGCCCCGGTCAGCGCCGACTGCTCCAGGACCAGTGCCGCACCGTCCCGGGCAAACGCCTCGGCGTTCTTCCGCTGATGATCATCGGTGGCCGTCGGCAAGGGCACGAGGATCGCGGCCCGGCCCGATGCCGCCAGCTCTGACAGCGTGGTGGCACCGGCGCGGCACACCACGAGGTCGGCGTCGCTCATCGCACGGTCCATGTCATACAGGAAGGGCTCGACGCGTGCGGCCAGCGATGCGCGCGCATAGCCCGCCTCCACCTCGGCGTGATCGCGCGCACCGGTCTGGTGCGTGATCTGCAGGGGCACCCCCGACAGGGCCAGCTGCGGTGCCGCCTCGACCATCGCCCGGTTGATTGCCTGGGCCCCCTGTGAGCCGCCGAAGACCAGCACGCGCACCTGCGGCCCGTTGACCGACGGCGTCTGGGGCGCCGCAAAGAAGCTCGCGCGCACCGGATTGCCTGCCACAAAGCCCACCCCGGGGAAGAACCGCAGCGCCTCGGCGAAATTGACGGCAGCGGCGCGCACCCATCGGGCGAGCAGCCGGTTGGTCAGGCCCGGCAGCGCGTTCTGCTCAAGCAGCATCGTCGGCATCCGTCGGAGGGCGGCGAGCGCCAGCACCGGACCCGAGGAATAGCCCCCCATGCCCACCACCACCGAGGGCTGCCGCGCCGACAGCACGCGCCACGCATCGACCGCGGACAGCGGCAGCGTCAGCAGCCCGCGCACCAGCGCCGCAAGCGACTTGCCCTTGAGCCCGGCCACGCGGATGGTGTCGAGCACGAATCCCTCGCGAGGCACGACGCGGCCTTCGAGGCCCGCGGCCGTGCCGACAAACGTCACGACGGTCGCGGCATCGCGCCGCAGCAGTTCACGGGCGATGGCGATGCCCGGGTAAAGATGGCCGCCGGTACCGCCGCCGGCGATGAGCACACGGCGGGGCGTCATGTGGCCTGCTTCCCCTGGCTGACATGCTGCGAGATGTTGAGCAGCACGCCGACGCCCACGAGGTTGATCAGCAGCGACGAGCCACCGGCGCTGACGAGCGGCAGCGGAATGCCCTTGGTCGGCGCCAGGCCCAGCACCACGCTCATGTTCACGAAGGCCTGCAGGACGAGCATCAGGGTGAGCCCCAGGGCCAGGTACGACCCGAAGGGATCCTGGATGCGCGCTGCCAGGCGCAGCCCGCGCCAGGCCAGCACGCCAAAGCAGGCCAGCACGATGAGGGCGCCGATTAGCCCGGTCTCCTCGGAAATCACCGCGAAGATGAAGTCGGTGTGCGGCTCGGGCAGGTAGAAGAACTTCTGCGTGCTCTGCATCAGCCCCTTCCCGGTCACCCCGCCTGTGCCCACGGCGAGCAGTGACTGGATGATCTGGAAGCCGTCCCCGCGCGGGTCGGCCCACGGGTCGAGGAACGTCGTCAGCCGGCGCCGGCGATAGTCGGCCTGCATGAGGACGATGTAGGCCGCCGGCAGCCCCACGAGCAGCAGCGACCCGATGTAGCGCCAGCTCAGGCCGGCGGCAAACACCATGCAGCCGACGACGGCCACAATCGACAGCGACGTGCCGAAGTCGGGCTCGATGACGATGAGCCCGGCCAGCGTGAACACCACGCCGAGAATCGGCAGCAGCGTGTGGCGCACGTCGTTGATGCGGTCGGCACGCCGCTCAAGCATGATGGCGGCAAACAGAATCGCCGCCAGCTTCGCCAGTTCAGAGGGTTGGATGCCGAAGCCGGCCAGGGCAAACCAGCGCCGCGTGCCGTTGATGGGCCGCGAGAACAGCACGGCCACCAGCATCACCACCACCACGCCCAGCAGGGTCCACATCAGGTAGTCATTGCGATAGCGCCGATAGTCGATCTGCATGACGCCCAGCATGAACACGCCCCCCAGCGCCGCCCACATGACCTGCTTGCTGAAGAAGACGGTCGACTGCTGGAAGCGGACGTCGGCCATCACAGCCGACGCGCTGTACACCATGACCACGCTGATGAGCACCAGCGCGATGGTGGCAATGAACATCCATCGATCCGACTGCAGTTTCTGGGCCATGCGATCTGTCGCGTCTCGCTTTCACTCCACACAGGGCTAAAGTTTTCCGCGCCCGTTTCGATACAACGGATGCGGAGCACAGAAGCCGCCAGCGGTCGTCAGCCGACTGAGGGGATGAGACACAGGTCTCGCAGGCGGAAGTGCCTGCGTTCCCAGCGACCGGCTCTCACCCGCCGTCATCCGACTGACGACAGCTCACGGCTTCTGTGTGACGTGCCTCACTCCGTGCCGGCGGCTGCCGAAGCCAGCCGCGCCACCTCCTCCCGGAACTGCTGTCCCCGGTCCGCGTAGTCGCGGAACATGTCGAAGCTGGCGCACGCCGGCGCCAGCAGGACGATCCCGTCCGGCCGCGCCCGGCGCCAGGCCAGTGCCACGGCATCGGCCAAGGTGTCGGCCTCGTCGACCGGCACCGTGTCGGCCAGCGCCGCCCGCACCTGCGGACGCGCCTGCCCGATGGCCACCACGCCGCGGCCGTGTCGCGCCAGCGGCGCCGCCAGGTCGCGCAGGTCCCCGCCCTTGAACACGCCGCCGACGATGGCGACGACCGCGTCGAAGCTTTCGATCGACCGCGCCGCCGCGTCGACGTTGGTGGCCTTCGAGTCGTTGATGAACCGCACGCCCTGAATGGCGCCAGCCGGCTCCATCACGTGCGGCAGCCCGTGGAAACCTTCGAGGGCGCGCTGCATCCCGGCGGGGCTCGCCCCGGCCAGGTGCGCGATGGTGCACGCCGCGACCACATTGCCCCGCTGGTGCGCACCGGGAATCTGCACCGCATGCAGCGGAACGAGCACCGACTCGGTGCCGCCCTGTGCGCGGTGCCTGATGGCGCCGTCGCGCACGAAGACCGATGTGCCCTCCGCAGCCTGCTGCCCGTAGCGCACCACCTGTGCGCGTGACACGTCGGCCATCTGCAGGGATGTGTCGCTGTCGGCGTTCAGCACGAGCCAGTCGCCGCCGGCCTGCCGGGCCGTGATGCGCGCCTTGGCGTGCCAGTAGGCCTCGAACGTTCCGTGCCGATCGAGGTGATCGGACGAGACGTTCAGCACAGCGGCAATCCACGGATGGAACGTGTCGGTGGCCTCCAGCTGGAAGCTGCTGGCTTCGACCACGTGAAGCGTGTCGGGCGTCGAGTCCTCGACCTGTGCGCTGAGGGGCACACCGATGTTGCCGCCGGTCAGCGCGTGAAATCCGCTGGCCGCCAGCATGCGGCCCACCAGCGCGGTCGTAGTCGACTTGCCCTTGGTCCCGGTGATGGCGATCACCCGCCCCCGCACCCAGCGCGCGGCCAGCTCGAGCTCGCCGATGATCGGCACGCCGGCGGCGCGTGCCGCCACGAGCGGCGGCAGCGTCGGGGGCACGCCGGGGCTGGTCACCACCAGGTCGGCTGACGTGAAGAGCGTGTCGCTGTGCCCAGCCAGGTCGAGGGTGACTGCAGCCGCCTGCAGCGCAGCGGCATCGGCCGCGGCGAGCGAGGCACGCGCATCGGTGAGGGTCACGAGCGCCCCGCGTCGCGCGAGCAGGAGCGCGGCGGCCACGCCGCTCCGGGCGGCGCCGACCACCAGCACGCGCTGGCCTGCGACGGAAAAGGGTGCGGGCATCATCGCAGCTTCAGGGTGGTGAGGCTGAACAGCGCGAAGATGATCGCGATGATCAGGAACCGCGTGATGACCTTCGGCTCGGCCCAGCCGCCGAGCTCGAAGTGATGGTGCAGCGGTGCCATGCGGAACACCCGCTTGCCGCGCAGCTTGAACGACCCCACCTGGATGATCACCGAGGCGGCTTCCATCACGAAGACGCCGCCGACGAACACCAGCAGAATCTCCTGCTTGATGAGAATCGCCACGATGCCGAGCGCGCCGCCAAGCGCCAGCGAGCCCACGTCACCCATGAAAATTTCGGCCGGGTGCGCGTTGTACCAGAGGAAGCCCAGGCTCGCCCCCACCAGGGCGCCGCAGAACACGGTCAGCTCGGCCGCCGGCGCAAACCGCACCAGCAGCAGGTAATCGGCAAACACCTTGTGCCCGGTGACATAGGCCAGGGCCGTCAGCGTCGCCGCCGCCACCGCAAACGTGCTGATGGCCAGGCCGTCAAGGCCGTCGGTCAGGTTCACCGCATTGCTCCAGGCGACCAGCACGAAGACCGCAAACGGCACATAGAACCAGCCGAGGTCGGGAATCCACTGCTTGAAAAACGGGAAGATGAGGCGCGTACTGTAGAGGTCCTGCGTGGCCATCCACATCAGCACGAGGCTCACGACCAGTCCGGTGCCAATCTGCAGGCCCATCTTGTAGCGCGGGGCGAGTCCTCCAGACGACCGGCGCGTGATCTTCAGGTAGTCATCGAGGAACCCGATGCCGCCAAAGGCCGCCGTCGTCAGCACGGCCAGCCACACCGACAGGTTGGTCAGGTCGGCCCAGAGCAGCGTCGGTCCGAGCGCCGCAGAGAGAATCAGCAGCCCGCCCATCGTGGGCGTGCCCGCCTTCGCCTGATGGGACTGCGGGCCCTCCTGCCGGATGACCTGCCCGATCTGGAAGGTGCGCAGCCGGCGAATGAGCCACGGCCCCAGGATGAGACTGATCGCCAGCGCGGTCAGGCTGGCCGCCGCCGTCCTGAATGTGATGTAGCGTGCCACATTGAGAAACGGCAGCGATGGCACGAGCGGCAGGAGGAGGTGATATAGCACCGTTACGCTCCTGTTTCCCGAAGGCGATCGACGACGAGATCGGTGCGCGTGCCCCGCGATCCCTTGACGAGCACCAGGTCGCCGGGTCGCACCGCCGACGCCACCAGGGTCGCTGCTTCGGCACTCGTCGGCGCGTGCACCCACGCCGACGATGACAGCCCTGCTGCCACGGCGGCCTCGCCGAGCGCCCTCGCGGGAGCCGGCCCCACGGTCACCAGCAGGCCGATGCCGGAGGCGGCGGCCACGCGGCCGCACTCCGCATGCAGCGTCTCTGACAGGTCGCCAAGCTCGAGCATCTCGCCGAGCACGGCGATGCGTCGGCCCGTGCACGCGCTGTGCGCGAGCATCTCCAGCGACCGCGTCAGCGCCGACGGACTCGAGTTGTAGCTGTCGTCCACGACGGTGACGCCCGACGGCAGCCGATGCACTTCGCCTCGCCGTTGTGCCGGACGGAGCGTGGCAATGCGCGGCGGCAGGTCGGCCAGCGGCACGCCGAAGGCCGAGGCCACGGCCATCGCACACAGCACGTTCGACAACTGCGCCAGGCCGGGGATGTCGACGGTGACGGTGCACGTGCCCGCAGGCGTTTCGACCAGGGCGCGCGTGCCCAGCATGCCAAGGTCACTGACCCGCGTGGCCCGCACCTCGGCTCCGGCCGACAGACCGAAGGTGATGACCCGTCCGGGGAAGCCGGCCGTCCTCGCCATCACGCGTGCGTCATCCGCATTCGCCACGAACACGGTGTCGGGGCCGGCCCCCTCGAGAATCTCGGCCTTGGCCTCGGCAATGCCGTCGGCGCTGCCGAAGTTGCCGATGTGCGCGTCGCCCACGTTGGTCCACACACACACGTCAGGCTCGGCCATGCCGACCAGCATGCGGATTTCCCCCGCGTGGTTCATGCCGAGCTCCATCACCGCGATGTCCGCGCCATGCCGAAGCTCGAGCAGCGAGAGAGGCAGTCCGAGGTGGTTGTTGAGGTTGCCCGGATTCTTCACGACCTGGAACGGTCCGCTCAGCAGCGCCGCAATCGCTTCCTTCGTGCTGGTCTTGCCTGCGCTCCCGGTGATGGCCACCACCCGCGCACCCGACTGCTGCCGCACGGCCCGCCCGAGGCGCTGCAGCGCGTGCGTCGTGTCATCCACCCGCACCACCGTGGTGCGCCCTGACAGCGCCTGCGCCACCTCATCCCGGCTGACCACGACCAGTGACGCCCCGGCATCGACGGCCGCCGCGGCAAACTCGTGCCCATCCCTGGCGGCGACCAGGGCGAAGAAGCCCGCCCCCGGCTGCAGTCGGCGCGAGTCGATGGCCCAGGTGGTCGGCAGCGTCTCTGGCGACCCAGACACGACCATGCCGCCCATCCATGCGGCCGCCTGCCCGGCCGTCAGCTGCAGCGCGCGCGCGGTCACAGCGCCGCTCCCTTCCGCGCCCGCCGCGCCGCCAGGGCGGCACGCGACACGGCCACGTCATCGAACGGCAGGATGGCATCGCCGATGTGCTGCGTCTTCTCGTGCCCCTTGCCGGCCACCAGCACCAGGTCGCCCGGCGTCGCCATGGCGACGGCCCGCGCGATGGCTGCCGCGCGATCCTCGATGGCCGTCACCTCCGAGTGCCGCTGGCCCTTGGCGTCGGGCGTGATGCCGCGGCGGATGTCTTCGATGATGCGACCCGGCTCTTCGCTGCGCGGATTATCCGAGGTGATGATGACCACGTCACTCAGCCGCGTGGCCACCATGCCCATCAGCGGGCGCTTGGGGCGGTCGCGATCGCCCCCGCACCCGAAGACGGTCAGCAGGCGCTTCGGGGCGAGCGGGCGGGCCGTCTCCAGCAGGTTGCGCAGCGCATCGTCCGTGTGCGCATAGTCGACCACGACCGTCACGTCATCGTCGACCGACGACACCACTTCAAAGCGCCCGGGGACGCCGCGCAGCGCCGTGATGCCACGCGCGATGGCGTCGGGCGATACGCCGAGGGCGACGGCGGTCGCAGCGGCCGCCAGGATGTTGTAGACATTCGGACGCCCGACGAGCGACGACTGCACGTCGATGGGACCCACCGGCGTCTGCAGCGTGCACCGCAGCCCGGTGAGCGACATCTCCAGCCCGCTCGGCATCACATCTGCGGCCTGCGTGATGCCGTAGGTGACGTGCCGCGGGCAGGCCGTCAGCAGCTGCCCCGCGCGCGGATCGTCCATGTTGATGATGCCCGGGGCATCGGCGTCGAGCATCTCGAAGAGGCGACGCTTGGCGGCGAAATACGCCTCCATGTCGCGGTGGAAATCGAGATGGTCGCGCGTCAGGTTCGTGAAGACGCCTGCGGCGAAGTGCATGCCGTCCACGCGTCGCAGGGCGAGGGCGTGCGACGACACTTCCATCACCGCAGACCGGCACCCCTGCGCCAGCATCTCGGCCAGCAGCGCCTGCACGTCGGTCGACTCGGGCGTGGTGCGTGCCGCCTCGCGTTCCTCGCGGCCGATGCGGTAGGTCACCGTGCCCAGCAGCCCCGCCGTCAGGCCGGCGGCATCGAGAATCGACGCCAGCAGATAGCCTGTCGTGGTCTTGCCGTTGGTGCCGGTGACGCCAATCACCGGCATCTGGCGGCTGGGCGATCCGTAGAACCGATCCGCCAGCAGGGCGATGGCCAGCCGGGCATCGCCGGTGGGAATCCAGGCCTGTCCAAACCCGTCGGGGCACGCCGCCTCCGACACCACCGCCACGGCACCACGGGCGATGGCCTGCGGCACATGGCGCAGGCCGTGATCCTTGAGTCCCTGCAGGGCGACGAAGACAGCACCCGGCTGCACCTGGCGCGAATCGTAGGCAATCTGCGTCACCGGCCGGTCGCCGGTGTGCGGACCCAGCATCGCCGCGGACGCGCCGGGCGGCACCACGTTGATCACATCGGCCAGCGTCATTGCCGCGTCACTCCGGGCACCAGGGCCGCTGGCGGGACGCGAACCAGGGTCAGCGTCGCCAGTCCGCCGGGTTCGATGGGACTGCCAGGGGCAGGCGTCTGCCCCACCACCAGGCCCTGCCCGCTGACGCGCGGCGTCAGTCCGAGACGCACCAGTTCGTGCACGGCCTCCCGTGCCCCGAACCCCGTCAGGTCGGGCACCGTACTCGCCGTGGGCTGGGTGGCGGTCGTCGGGATGATTTCGGGCGACGCGGACATCATGCGTGCCGATGCCTGGCGGGTGACGACGACCGGGGGCGCCGCATCGATGTTCGGGGCCACCCCCAGGTGTCGCATCGCGGCCGTGGCCACACGCTGGAACACCGGTGCCGCCACGATGCCGCCGGTGTCGCCCCCGATGCGCGGCGAATCGATCATCACGATCATGGCGAGCACGGGGTTTCTCGACGGCACGAATCCGGCGAACGACACGTTCTGCTGCGAGGCCGAGTAGCGGCCGCCCACCAGCTTGTCTGCCGTGCCCGTCTTGCCGGCCACCGTGTACCCGGCGACGCGGGCGCGCGTCGCCGTTCCGCGGTCGACGACCGCTTCCATGATGGCGGTCATCGTGGCTGCAGTCTTTTCCGAAATCACCCGGCGCCGCGCCGTGGGCGCGGTCACGGTCCGCACCCCGTTGTGCGTGACCGCACGCACGAGCCGCGGCTCATAAAGGGTGCCGCCGTTGGCCACCACGGAGGTGGCCGTCACCACCTGCAGGGGCGTCACACCGACCTGATACCCCATCGACACCGACGCGAGCGCACTCGGATCGAGCTCGCGGTAGACGATGCCGCCGCTTTCGCCGGCGAAGTCGCGGGACGCCGGCCGCCCGAATCCGAAGGCCCGGACATACTCGAGCAGGCGCTCGGCGCCCACGCGGGCCCCCACCTTGATGGCACCCACGTTGCTCGACTTGACGATCACGTCGGTGAACGACAGGGGACCGTACCGGTGCATGTCGTCGATGACGCGGCTGCCGAAGCGGATCATCCCCGCGCTGACGTCAATCACATCCTCTGGAGAGAACAGCCCGTGCTCGATGGCCGCCGACGCGGTCACCAGCTTGAAGGTCGAGCCAGGCTCGTAGATGTCCTGCGTCGACCGGTTGCGCCGGGCCTCGGCTGACGATGCGCTGTAGACGTTCGGATTGAACGTCGGCCAGTTGGCCATCGCCAGAATCTCGCCCGTGTGCGGATCGAGGGCGATCAGGCTGCCGCCGTCGGCGCGATGCTCCTCGACCGCCGCCCTCAGCTCGCGCTCGGCCACGTACTGCAGCTGTGCATCGATGGTCAGCTCGACGGACGCGCCGGCCGTCGGCACCCGCTCGATACGGCTGAACACATTGTGGCGGGCATCCTCGAGGGCCAGCAGTGTGCCTTCCCGGCCGCGCACAACACTGTCGAGGGTGGCTTCGATTCCAGCCAGCCCCTTGTTGTCGAGCCCGGTGTAGCCGAGCACGTGCGCCGCCAGCTCGCGGTGCGGATAGATGCGCCGCGTCTCCTTGGTGAACCCGACACCGGGCAGCGCGAGGCCGGCGACCTGCTGGGCCTCGGCCGGCGTCACGCGCCGCCGCACGTAGACGAAGTCGCGCTTCTGCCGCAGGCGCGCCTCGATCTCTTCCTGCCCGCGCCGGTCGCAGGCCTGCAGCGCACCGCACAGCGCCCGGGCCGTCGCCGCCGGGTCGTCCACACGGCTGGGCACGGCGTAAATGGTGTCGGCATCGACGCTCGAGGCCAGCACACGCCCGCTGCGGTCGGCAATGTCCCCGCGATTAGCCGGCGTCTGCACCGTGCGCCGTCCCTGCGACGCTACGCGCGCCGCCAGCGCGTCGTAGCTGACGACCTGCAGGAACACCAGCCGCGCCACGATGGCCACCGCCCAGCACGCGAACACGACCGCCATCAGCAGCAGCCGCGAGCGGCGTGCCGTGAGGGACGGCGGTGTGGCGGACAGTGGCGCGGACATGACGGAAGCCCCTGGTCGAATGCTCAGCGTGCGGCGACGACAGACGGCGCCGGCGAGGGGGCCGGATCCACGGTTTCGATCACGAGCGTCTGCCCGGGGCCGGGTGCGATCATGTCGAGCTGACCCGTGGCAATGCGTTCAATGCGCTGCGGCGACTGCAGCGCTTCCAGTTCGGCGCGCAGGTGCCGTTCGGCCTCGGCTTCCCGGGCCCGCTGGTTCTGCAGCGTGTTGAAGTAATAGCCGAGCTGGATGATCTCGAAGCGCTGCCGAGCCGAGAACATCAGCGCCAGCCCCACCAGCACCGCCAGACCAAGCCAGCTCCACCGCTCGCGCCGCCAGCCCGTGTCGACCTCGCGGACGATGGGGTTGTTGCGCACGTCGCGGTGGATCTCGTAATCGATCGATCGGTCCTCGTGCATGCTCATGCCCTCACCCGCTCCACAATCCGCAGCTTGGCGCTCCGCGCCCGGGGATTGGCCGCCACCTCGGCCTCGCCCGCCTCAATCGGCCGCCGCGTCAGCACGCGGGCCGCAGGGGCGTCGCCCTGGGCCAGCGCGCGGAACGCGTGCTTGACCAGCCGGTCTTCCAGCGAGTGGAAGCTGATGATGGCCAGCCGTCCACCCGTCCGTCCGTTGTCGTCGGGCGTCTGCAGCCGCGGCCACATCCGCCCGATCACCGCCTCCAGCGCGCCGAGTTCGTCATTCAGCCAGATGCGCAGCGCCTGGAACGTGCGCGTCGCCGGGTCAATCCGCTGCCACGGCCCGCCCACGGCCCGACGCACCACCGCCGCCAGCTGCCCGGTCGTCCCGAGCGTGCCCTGCCGCCGTGCCTCGACAATCGCCCGCGCCACCCGTCGTGACTTCCGCTCTTCGCCGTAGCGGTAAATGACATCGGCCAGCGCCTGCTCGTCCACCTCGGCCAGCCGCTCGGCCAGCGTCGGCCCCTGCGACTGATCCATCCGCATGTCGAGCGGCTCGTCGGTGCGGAAGCTGAACCCGCGCCCCGCTTCGTCGAGCTGCATCGACGACACCCCGAGGTCCAGCAGGACCCCGGCAACTGCTGCCACGCCCTGCGCGTCGAGCACCGACGGCAGGTCGCGGTAGTCGGCGTGCACCAGCGAGACGCGATCCCCGAAGCGCGCGAGCGTCTCGTGCGCCAGTGCCAGGGCCCGCGGATCGCGGTCCACACCAATCAGCCGGTCGGCTCCGCCGTCCAGCAGGCGCTCGGCGTGGCCCCCCCGCCCCACCGTGCCATCGACGAACACGCCCCCGCGCTCTGGCGCAAGGCCGGTCTGCACCTCGTCGAGCAGGACAGACACATGCGGGGTGTCGGGTCTGGTCACCTAGATTCCAAAGCCCGCCAGCGCCGCCGCATCGTCATCGGTGAACGGCTCGCGGATGAGGCGCGCCACAAACCGTTCGTGGTTCCAGACCTCGAGATAGTTCTGCTGCCCCAGCACGTCCACTTCGCCGGCCATCTGGGCGCTCTCACGCAGGCGCGCGGGTATCAGCACGCGCCCCTGATCGTCGAGGTCGGCGACCTGGCCGAAAAAATTGACGCGGTCGAGAAACTTGAGCCGTGCCGGATGCGCGGACGGCATCTGCGCCAGCCGGCGCTCGATGTCGAGCCAGACCGGCATCGGATACACGCGCACCGACTCGCCGGTCAGGCTGGTCACGAACAGATCCCGGCCGTGCGCGTCCTGAATGGCGACGCGAAAACCGTTCGGGACCTTGAGACGTCCCTTGTCATCGATTTTGGCCGGCGAATTGCCCCGAAGCACGTCAGTTACTCCACTTCAATCCACAATTTTCCACACGCATCGTATGTGAGCGCCGGGGTGATGTCAATTGAAACGGCCGGCGGGAAGTCGTGTGATTTGTTAAAGTTACGCCTTTGCTTCGCCGTGGTGTGTGCAGCCGCGTGCTAGCATGCACCCTTCCGTGGGCATCCGCTCGATTCTGGTCTGCGAAACTCAGGTGCCGTTCGTCCGCGGTGGAGCTGAACTGCTGGTCCAGCAGCTGGTCGACCAGCTGCGTCGGCGCGGGTTCACCACCGACAAGGTCTCGGTGCCGTTCCAGTGGCATCCCAAGCAGGAGGTGCTGGCCCATGCCGCCGCCTGGCGCCTGCTGAACCTGTCGGAAAGCAACGGGCAGCCGGTCGACCTGGTCATCGCCACCAAGTTCCCCACCTACTTTGCGCGGCATCCCCGCAAGGTCTGCTGGCTGGTGCACCAGCACCGGGCCGTCTACGAGCTGGCCGACACCCGGTTCAGCGACTATGCCCACGACGAGCTCGACGTGGCGCTGCGCCGGCAGGTCATGGCCCTCGACGAGCAGATGCTTGGCGAGTGCGCCGGGTGCTACACCATTTCGCAGACCGTCACCGACCGGCTCGCCCGCTTCAACGGCATCAGTGCCCCGCCGCTCTACCATCCGCCGCTGCTGGCCCCGCGGCTCACCCCCGGGCCCTACGGGTCGTATGTGCTGTCGGTGGCCCGCCTCGAGGACAACAAGCGCGTCGATCTGGCCGTGCAGGCCATCGCCCAGGTCCCGCCGGGGTTGTCGCTGGTGGTCGTGGGCGAGGGGTCGCAGCGCCGGCGCATCGAGCTGATGGCCCAGTCGCTCGGCGTCGCCGACCGCGTCCACTTCGCCGGGGCCGTCAGCGACGACGACCTTGTGACGCTGTATACAGGGGCGCTGGCCCTGGTGTATGTGCCGTTCGACGAGGACTACGGGCTCGCCACGCTGGAAGGCTTCCTGGCGGCCCGGCCCGTGATCACCGCCACCGACTCGGGCGGCACCCGCGAGTTTGTGACCCACGACGAGACGGGCCTTGTCTGCGATCCGTCGCCCGAGGCCATCGCGGCCGCCATCGCGCAGCTCGATGCAGACCGATCACTGGCCGCCCGCCTGGGCGACGCCGGCCGCCAGGTGGCGCAGCGCATCACCTGGGACACGGTCATCGATCGTCTGGTGTCGCATGGCTGACGCCGCCACGGTCTCGATCGTCATTCCCGCCTGCAACGAGGCTGCGGTCATCGGCCGGGTGGTGTCGGCGCTGCGCGCCTGCGCCCCGTGGCACGAGGTGCTGGTCATCGACGACGGGTCGACGGACGGCACGGGGGAGGCGGCCACTGGCGCGGGGGCGCGCGTCGTCCGGCATCCCTACAACAAGGGAAATGGCGCGGCGGTGAAAACGGCCATTCGCCAGGCCACCGGCGACTGGATCATCGTCGTCGACGGCGACGGGCAGCATCGACCCGAGGATGTCGTCGCCGTGTCGGCGGCGCTCGGCGAGTACGACCTGGTGGTCGGGGCACGGCGGGCCGAGCACCAGGCCTCGGCGGGGCGCCGACTGGGCAATGCACTGCTCAATTGGGTTGCCACCTACCTGACCGAGCGGCCCGTGCCTGACCTGACGTCAGGACTGCGCGGGGCACGCCGTGCGCAGCTGCGAGAGTTCCTGCACCTGCTGCCCAACGGATTCTCGACCCCGACCACCACCACGCTGGCCTTCATCAAGGCGGGCTATAACGTCACGTTCATGCCCATCGTCGTGCAGCCGCGGGTCGGCGTGTCGAAGATCCGGCTGGCGCGCGACGGAGCGCGCTTCCTCCTGATTCTGGTGAAGGTCATCACCCTCTTCAGTCCGCTGCGGATCTTCCTCCCGCTGAGCGGGGCCTCGCTGCTGCTGGGCCTGGCTTACGGCCTCTGGCAGGTCATCGAACGGGGGCGCATCCCCAATGGGGCGGTACTGCTGCTGATGTTCGGCGTAATGGTCTTCCTGGTGGGCCTGGTCTCCGAGCAGATTTCCTCTCTCCGGTCAGAGACGCGCGACTAGCGAGCCGGCCCTTGTGCGGCCACGGTCAGGCGGGTTTACAATTGCCACGCGCCCGCCATGATTGCCAGCCCCCCGACGCCAGGCCTGAGCGTCTTTTTCCCCGCGTATAACGACGCCGGCACCATTGCCAGCCTCGTCATCTCGGCGGTGAAGACGGCGGCCACGCTGACACCCGACTTCGAGGTGCTGGTCATCAACGACGGCAGCACGGACGACACGGCCGCCATCCTCGATGAACTGGCCCGCGTCTATCCACAGCAGGTGCGTATCATCCATCACCCGGTCAACCGCGGCTATGGCGGGGCCCTGCGATCCGGCTTCGCCCACTCGCGCAAGGATCTGGTGTTCTACACCGACGGCGACGCCCAGTACGACCCGGCCGAGATGACCGCGCTCTGGGGCCGCATGACGCCCGGGGTCGACTGGGTGAATGGGTGGAAGATCAGCCGGTCTGATCCCTGGCACCGCATTGTCATCGGGCGGATCTATCACCATACGGTCAAGTTCCTGTTCGGCCTGCACGTGCGCGATGTCGACTGCGACTTCCGCCTGATGCGCCGGCGCATTTTCGACGTGGTGCAGCTCGAGAAGAGCAGCGGCGTCATCTGCCTCGAGATGATGAAGAAGTTTCAGGATGCCGGGTTCCGGGTCGCCGAGGTGCCCGTGCACCACTATCACCGGATGCACGGGCAGTCGCAGTTCTTCAACATGCCGCGCGTCGCGCGGACGCTGCTGGATGTGATGAAACTATGGTGGGCGCTGGTCATCAGGCGCGAGCACCTTTCCGGCCAGCGCGCGCGCGCCGCCGCCCTCGGGCTGCCCCCGGCGGCATGATGCCGCTCCACGACTACCGTGGGCGCCGGGTGCTCATCACCGGCGGCCTCGGCTTCATCGGCAGCAACCTGGCGCATCGCCTCGTCGACCTCGGTGCCGAGGTGCTGCTGGTCGACTCGCTGATCCCCGACTACGGCGGGAACCTCCAGAACATCGCCGGCCTCGAATCACGCGTGCGGGTGAACATCGCCGATGTCCGGCAGGCCAGCACCATGAACTATCTGGTGCAGGGGCAGGATGTCATCTTCAACCTCGCCGGGCAGGTCAGCCACATCGACAGCATGCGGGATCCGCACACCGATCTCGAGATCAACTGCCGCAGCCAGCTGACCATCCTCGAGGCATGCCGCCACCACAACCCGGGCGTCACGGTGGTGTACGCCAGCACACGCCAGATCTACGGGCGTCCCGACTCGCTGCCGGTGACCGAGCAGCACCTGGTGCGGCCCACCGACATCAACGGCATCAACAAGGCGGCCGGCGAGTACTACCACCTCGTCTACAACAACGTCTTCGGCGTGAGGGCCTGCGCGCTGCGGCTGACGAACATCTATGGCCCGCGGCAGCTGCTGAAGCACAACCGCCAGGGCTTCATCGGCTGGTTCGTCCGCCGCATCCTCGAGGACCAGGAGGTGCAGGTGTTCGGCGACGGCTCGCAGCTGCGCGACTTCGTCTACGTCGACGATGCCGTCGAGGCGTTCCTGGCGGCGGGTGTATGCGAGGCCATGAACGGCGAGGCGCTCAACGTGGGCGGCGATGCCCCCATCAGCCATCGCGACCTCGTCGAGCTCATGATCACGGTGGCCGGCAGCGGACGGGTGCGCTACGTCGACTGGCCTGCCGAGAAGAAGGCCATCGACATCGGCAGCATCTATTCCGATGCCTCGCGCTTCTGCGCCCTCACTGGATGGGCTCCCCGCGTGGCGCTGGCCGACGGCCTGCAGCGCACGTTCGACTACTATCGCTCCCGCCTGGCCCACTATGTCTGACACGTCCCGTGTGGTCTTCAACGCGCTGCGGCCGGCCGAGGATGCCGCGGCCGTCACGGCCGCCCTGGCCCGGGTCGTGGCCTCGGGCTGGTATGTGCTCGGCCCCGAGGTCGAGCACTTCGAGGCCGAGTTTGCCGCCGCCTGCGGCGCACCGCACGCCGTCGGTGTCGGCACCGGCACCGACGCGATCACCCTCATCCTGCGCGCCCTCGACATCGGCCCGGGGGATGAGGTCATCACCCCGCCGCTGTCGGCCGCCTACTCGGCGCTGGCGGTGATGATGGCGGGGGCGACGCCGGTCTTTGCCGACATCGATCCGCAGCGGCTGACGCTCGCCCCGGACGCGACGGCCGCCGCCATCACGCCGCGCACGCGCGCGCTGCTGCCCGTGCATCTCTACGGCCAGTCGGCAGACATGACCCCGATCATCGCCCTGGCCGAGCGCCACGGGCTGGCGCTCGTCGAAGACTGCGCGCAGGCGCACCTCTGCACCAGTGAGGGACGGCCGGTCGGCACCATGGGCATCGCCGGCGCCTTCAGCTTCTACCCGACGAAGAATCTCGGAGCCTTGGGTGACGGCGGGGCCGTCATTACCCGCGATGCGGCGCTGGCGCAGCGCCTCCGCCGCCTGCGGAACGGGGGACAGACCACCCGCTACCACCACGAGGAGGCCGGGGCCAACAGCCGCCTCGACGAACTGCAGGCGGCCGTCCTGCGCGCGCGGCTGCCGTTCCTGGCCGGCTGGACCGCGCGACGCCGCCAGATCGCCCGCACCTACCGGCAGGGCCTCGCAGGCACCGCTGTGCAGGTGCCGCCCGAGTGCGACCCGGGCCATGTGTATCACCTGTTCCCCGTGCTGAGTCCGGAGCGGGCGTCGGTGCAGACGCAGCTGCTGGCGCGCGGGGTCGAGACGCTCATTCATTACCCGGTGCCCATTCCTCGGCAGCCGGCGCTGGCCGCGCTGCACCCCCGGCAGTGCGCCGTGGCCGACCGCGTCTGCAGCGAGGTGTGCTCGCTGCCGATGTATCCCGCCCTGTCCGATCAGGACGTCGATCGCGTCGTCGCAGCGGTCAGGAGCCTGTGATGCGCGTGCTGGTCACCGGAGGCGCCGGGTTCATCGGCTCTCACCTGTGCGAGGCCCTGCTCGCCGCCGGGCATCACGTCGACGTACTCGACAACCTGTCCACGGGCCGCAGGGAGAATCTGGCCCCGTTCGAGGGCGCCCCTCGGTTCAGCTGCACCATCGACACGGTCTTCAACGAGCCGCTGGTGGCCGCCATGATCGACCGGGCCGATGTGGTCTTCCACCTGGCCGCCGCCGTCGGCGTGAAGCTCATCGTGCAGGAACCCGTCCACACCATCGACACGAATGTCCGCGGCACCGAAATCGTGCTGCGGCATGCGGCGCCGGGGAAAAAGCTCGTGTTCATCGCCTCCACCTCAGAGGTCTACGGCAAGAGCACCGACGTGCCGTTCCGCGAAGATGCCAACCTGGTGATGGGCGCCACCACGCGCCACCGCTGGGCGTATGCGTGCAGCAAGGCCCTTGACGAGTTCCTGGCGCTCGCCTACTGGAAGCAGCGCCAGCTGCCCGTGATCGTCGTGCGCTTCTTCAACACCGTCGGGCCCCGCCAGACCGGCCAGTACGGCATGGTGCTGCCCACGCTCGTCCACCAGGCCCTGACCGGCGCACCGCTCACCGTCTTCGGCGACGGCACGCAGACCCGCAGTTTCACCTACGTGGGCGACGTGGTCGGTGCCCTGCTGCGGCTGATGCAGACGCCGGCGGCCGTCGGCCAGGTCTTCAACGTCGGCAACACCGAGGAAGTGTCGATTCGCGCGCTGGCCGAGCGGATTCTCGGCATCACGGGCAGCGCCTCGCCCATCGTGACGATCCCCTACGAAGAGGCATACGAGTCCGGGTTCGAGGACATGCCGCGCCGCGTGCCCGATCTCTCGAAGCTCGCCGCGGCGATTGGCTACCAGCCGCAGGTGCACCTCGACGAGATCATCCAGCGGGTGGTCGACAGCCAGCGCGAGGTCAGGCCTCACGCCCACGCCACGCCCTCAGGCAGCGGCGCGCCCCCGGCCGCGGGCGTATAATCAATCCACAGGGGGTCGTGATGGCCAAGATGCGGTGTGTCGTGCTCGCAGCGGCGCTGGCAGCCTGTGGCTCCGCCGCAGATGCCCAGAACCGGGCTGCGCTGCGCTTTGCCGACGGGCGCGTCAGTGTGTCGGCCACCGACGTGCCGATGCGGACGCTCCTGGAAGACTGGGCCCGGCTCGGCCAGACCCGCATCGTCAACCTGGATCGCGTGGCCACCACCCCGATCAGCGTCACCCTCGAAAATGTGCCGGAAGCCGACGCGCTCGAGGTCATCATGCGCAGCGCCGCCGGCTATGTGGCCGCGCTGCGGGCGGTGCGCCTGGCCGGGGCCTCGACGTTCGACCGCATTCTCGTGATGCCCCCGGGCAGCGCGTCGGGCGACGCACCGGCTGCCGCCGGCGCGCGTCGTGGCGGTCAGGCCGACCCTGCAGGCCGACAGCGGATGGGCCGCGGCTTCGGGACCCCTGCGAACGACCAGGACGCGATGCCCGACGGCGCTGACACGGGCGTCGAACCCACGCCGTTCGGCCAGCCGTTCGGACAGCCCTTCGGCCAGCCGGTCGACAATCCCTTCCAGGCCAATCCGTTCATGAACCCGGCACAGCCGCCGGCCTTCGGACAGCCGACCCCGTTCGGCACGCCGGTGCTGCCTGGTCCCACGCCTCCCCCGCTGTTCGGTCCGGTTGATGGCTCAGGCGCCATGCCGGTCAACGGGGCCAACCCGTTCCTGCAGCTGACGCCCGTGCCTCCGGCAGGCACGCCGCCCGTCCCTGCCACCGGGAACCCCAATGGACTCGGTGGCGCCATGACGCCCGGAGTCGTCATTCAGGCCCCCCCACCAGCCACAGGGACGCCCGGCCGGCCGCCTGGCGGCGCCTAGGCTCCGGGCACGCCGCCTGCTTCTCTCGATGGCCGACATCGAACTGTTCTCCCCCGACGACCGTCGCGGTCTCGAACTGCTGTTCCGCCGGACGCAGGGCCACGAGGCCGCTGACCGGCTTGCGTTCCTGTGGGACTGGGAACGACGCAATCCCGCGGGCCTCGGCGGGCGCCCGTCGATTCTGGTCGTGCGCGAAGGCCCCACCATCATCGCCGCCTGTCCGGTCATGCGCGTGCGGGCGGTCGTGAATGGCCAGCTGGTCACAGGCGCGTGGAGCGACGGCCCGCTCGTGGTCGGCGAGCGCCAGCGACAGGGACTCGGTGGCGCACTGCTGCGCGCCTGGGACCGCAGCAGCGGGCTCACGCTCGGGGCACGAGTCACCGAGGCCACCCGGCAGCGCCTCGACGAAATGCGCTGGCCGGCGCCGGTCACCGTGCCGTGCCTGGTGAAGCCGATCAGCCGACGGGCACTGCGCCTGCCGCACTGGCCAGTCGCCGTCAACCGCCTGGTCTCGGCCCTCACGCTTCCGTTTGTGCGCGCCGTGTCGCGGCTGCAGCCGATTGCCGACGAAATCGAGACGGTCCGCCGGTTTCCCGCCGAGGTCGATGCGCTCTGGGCCGAGGTGCGCGACAGCTTCGACCTGGCGGTGTGCCGCGAGGCGGCCTATCTCAACTGGAAGTTCCTGGAAGCCCCGCACGTGCGGTATCACGTGGCCCTGCTGCGCCGCGATGGTCGGCTGCGGGGCTATGTGGTCTATCGCCACGGCCGCGAGCCGCAGGGCCGCGTCACCACGATCATCGACCTGCTCGCGCATCCCGGCGACGTGCGCACGGTCGAAGCCCTGGCCAGCTGGGTCGATCGCGAGGCCCGCAGCGAGGACGTCGACAAGGTGCGGTGCTACGCCACGCACAAGGGCTTCCGGCGCACCCTGCGGCGCCTGGGCTTCTTCGCGGTCCGATCCGACCTCGCGCTGACCGTCAAGGTCAACGCCGTCGAGGTCGCACCGGCGTTCTACGCCGACACCGAGCGGTGGCACGTGACCCTCGGTGATGGCACGATCGATCACTGATTTCCGAGAAACGAGCGTCCCATGTCCCTTGAAACCCGGCTGAGTGCCGACATTGCCGCCGCCATGAAGGCCCGCGACACCGTGCGCCTGTCGACCTTCCGCATGCTCAAGACCGCGCTGACGACGAAGAGCATCGAGAAGGGGCGCACCCTCGAGCCAGCCGAAGAGCTGCAGGTGGTCGGCGCCCTGGTCAAGCAGCGCCGCGATTCCATCGAGCAGTTCCTCGCCGGACAGCGCCCCGACCTGGCCGCGAAGGAGCAGGCGGAAATCGAGGTGCTCGAGACACTGCTGCCTCCGGCCACCTCCGACGAAGACATCACCGCGGCCGTCGATGCCGCCGTCGAAGAGACGGGCGCCACCAGCGCCAAGGACATGGGCCGCGTCATGAAGGCCGTCATGGCCAGGCTCGCCGGCAAGACGGCCGACGGCCGGAAGGTCAACGAGGCGGTGCGCGCCCGGCTCGCGCGCGGATGACCGCACCCCGACTGGCCCGCTCGGCCGGTGTCATCGGGCTGGCCACCATGTCCAGCCGCCTGCTCGGGCTCGTGCGCGAGCAGGTGCTGGCCTACTACTTCGGCGCCAGCGACGCCATGGACGCCTTCCGCGTCGCCGTCCGCGTCCCCAACCTGCTCCGCGACCTGTTTGCCGAAGGCGCCATGAGCAGCGCCCTGGTGCCGACCTTCACCGCCACGCTCACCCACGACGGCCGTCCGCGCGCCTGGCAGCTGGCCCACTCGGTCTTCACCGCGCTCACGCTCATCACGGGCGCGCTTGTCCTGGCCGGAATCGTCTTCGCACCGGCGCTCATCCGCTTCATGGCCGGCGACTTCGCCGACGTGCCCGGGAAATTCGAGCTGACCGTCCAACTGTCGCGCATCGCGCTGCCCTTCCTCACGCTGGTGGCCCTCGCCGCCGCCTGCATGGGCATGCTGAACGCCCTCGGCACGTTCTTCATTCCCGCCCTCTCGCCGGCCATGTTCAATGTCGCCAGCATCCTGCTGGTCGTCGCCCTGGTGCCCTTCACCCAGGCCCTCGGCCTGCAGCCGATTGTCATCGTCGCCGTCGGCATGCTGGCGGGCGGGGCCGGCCAGGTGGCCCTGCAGTGGCCCGCACTGCGACGGGCAGGCTATCGCTATCGGCCGATGCTGGACCTGCACGACCCCGCGCTGCGCCACGTGCTGCTGCTCATGGGACCGGGAACCATGGGCCTGGCGGCCACGCAGCTGAACGTGTTCATCAACACCATCCTCGCCACCGGTGAGGGCACCGGAGCCGTGTCGTACCTCGACTACGCCTTCCGGCTGATGTATCTGCCCATCGGCGTCTTCGGCATCTCCGTGGCCACGGCCACCACACCCGCGGTGTCAAAGCTGATCGCCACCGGCGAGCGCCACCGCGTCGGCGAGACCATCACGCACGCCGTCGGTCTGACCGCGCTGCTCAACATCCCCGCCACGCTCGGACTCATCGTGCTGGCCGAGCCCATCATCCAGCTGATCTACGAACACGGCAGCTTCACGGCCAGTGACACGCTGGCCACGGCCGCAGCGCTGCGCTTCTATGCCCTGGGCCTGATGGGCTATGCAGTCGCCCGCATCATCGCGCCAACCTTTTATGCCATGGGCATGAGCCGCACGCCCGTGATCATCAGCATGCTGTCGGTCGCGGTCAGCGTGGCGCTCAACCTGCTGCTCGTGCAGTCGCTCAGCTATCGAGGCCTGGCCCTGGGCACCTCGCTCGCCGCGCTGTTCAACGCCAGCGCCCAGGTGTGGATGCTGCGCCGCGCACTCGGCACGCTCGAGACCCGCGCGGTGGTCGACACCATCCTGCGGGTGCTGCTGGCCAGCGCCGCGATGAGCGTGGCTGCATGGGGCAGCCATCGCCTGCTGCTGACGATGCTGCCTGGTGATGCCGTGCTGCTGCAGGCCGTGCGTCTCGGGGCAGCCATGGCGACCGGCGTCGCCGCACTGGCCCTGGCGGCGTGGGCCCTGCGGGTCGCCGCCTTGCGCGAGGTGGCGCAGCTGGTGGCGCGCCGAATCGGAGGCACACGCCGTGGCTGACCTCGCCGCACCGGTGGCCCCCCGGCGGGGGTGGCTCGACCTTGACCTGCGCATCTGGAAGGTGGCGTCCACTCACCTGGTGGTGGATGCCTACACGAACCTCTACGCCCCGCTGCTGCCGCTGCTCATCCCGCATCTCGGGCTGTCGCTGACGGCCGCCGGCACACTCGCCATGGCCTTCCAGATGGCCAACTCGGTGTCGCAGCTGGCCTTCGGCGCGCTGGCCGATCGCTGGCGCCCCCGCGCCCTCATGCTGGGCGGCCCGCTGCTGGCGGTCGTCGTGCTGAGCCTCATCGGCCTCAGCACCTCGCCGCTGATGCTGGGCGTGATTCTGGTGTGCGGCGGTCTCGGCGGTGCGGCCTTCCATCCGCCGGCGGCGGCGCTGGTGTACCGGCTGGCCGATCACCGGAAGGGGCTGGCGATGTCGGCGCACATCTCGGGTGGCTCGCTCGGGTTCGCGCTCGCGCCGATCCTGTTTGTGCCCTTCATTGCGCGCATGGGCCTGGCCTGGTCGCCGCTCATCATGGTGCCCGGCCTGCTGGCGCTGGCCTGGACTCTCGGGCAGATTCCCGTGATGAGCCGCCCGCCCGCGCACGAGCGCACGGGCTGGGCCAGCCTCCGCCCGGCGGCCGTGCCGCTGGCGCTCGTGTACTTCACCGTCGTGCTGCGGACGGCGACATCCTACGGCTTCATGACCTTCGCACCGACGCTGCTGACCACACGCGGCCTCTCAATCGATCAGGCCTCGAGTGCCGTGTCGCTCTACCTGCTCACGAGCGGCATCGGCGGGTTCATCGGCGGGCCACTCGCCGATCGCTACGGGGCGCCGCGCGTGATGGTGGTCACTCTGCTGTCTTCGGTGCCGTTTCTCGCCGTAGCGCCGGGCCTGCCGCCCTGGGGCTTCACCGTCATGCTGGCCATCGGAGGGCTGCTGCTGCAGTCGACGCTGCCGGTGAGCGTCACCTACGCACAGTCGCTCACCACGGCCGGGGCGGCCACGGTCTCGTCGCTGATGATGGGCGTGGCGTGGGGCATGGGCAGTCTGGCGGTGCCGCTCATCGGGCGTCTGGCCGATGCGTACGGCATCAACACGGCGCTGCTGATCATGTCGGCCGTGCCCGTGATCGCCGCGGCACTCGCCGCGCAGCTGACCCGCATCCCGACGGTCCGCTGACCCGATCCCCCGGCGGTCGTAGTACGATTTTGCCGTGGCACGCTACGGTACCTTCTCGAACTACCAGATTGGCCCGGGCCCCATGGGGCCGTCGGTCACTGCGCTGCTCGTGTCCAACGTGGCCATGTGGCTGCTGGCGCTGCTGGTGCCGCAGATGACACTGCGGCTCGGGCTGGCCCCGCGCGATGTCTTCGAGCACGGCGCCCTCTGGCAGCCGGTCACCTACATGTTCCTGCACGACACCGGCGGGCTGTCGCACCTGCTCTTCAACATGCTGTCGCTGTGGATGTTCGGCACCGAGCTCGAGCGCACCTGGGGCACGCGCAGCTTCGTGCGCTACTACCTGACCACCGGCATCGGCGCCGCCCTGCTGACGCTGGCCGTCTCGCTGGCCGTGCCGTCGCTCTACTTCACGCTCACGGTCGGGGCCTCGGGCGCGATCTACGGCCTGCTGCTGGCCTGGGCCCTGCAGTTCCCGCACCGATCGATTTACCTGTATTTCGTGTTTCCCGTTCCTGCACGCATTTTCGTGCTGGTGGCCGGCGCGCTCGCGTTCTTCTCCTCGCTCGGCGGCCCGGGAGGCAGCGTGGCTCATCTGGCCCACCTGGGCGGCCTCATCGTCGGCTACGCCGCCCTGCGCACGCGCCGCCTGCGGCTGCGCGACCTGTGGACGCAGTGGCGCCGGGGCCGCGCCCGCAGCCGCTTCGACGTCTACAACGGCGGCCGCGCGCCGAGGAGCGACGACTGGACGCAGGACTGGAAGAAGCACATCCACTGACGCGGGGGCACGGCGCCCGTGCCCCGTCGGCAGATGTCACTTGTTGTGAAAGTACGTGTCGGTCCCGTCCAGCCAGTCGTGGCGGATGGGGCTGAACACATCCATCTCGAACGTATCTTCCAGCGCTTCGGCCTGATGCGGCACCCACGAGGGAATGTGCAGCACCTCGCCCTCACGCACGGTGATGTACTCGCCGTGGATCAGGAACTTGAGCGCCCCCTGGAAGACGTAGGTCAGCTGCTCGCTCTCGTGCGAGTGCATCGGCACGATCGCGCCCTGCTTCAGGTGGATGTGCGCCATCATCTCGCGCTCGCCCGTGATGATCTTGCGGGAGATCATCTCCGTCACTTTCTCGAGGGGAACCGAGTCCCAGGCATGCAGTGTCACCGGTGCGTCGCTCATGATTTTTCCTCGTGGATTCGGGTCGTTTCCCGCATCATTCCGGATGGTATACATTGCTTCCTATGAAGGCTGCCGCAGTAGTACCACCCGCCAGTGCCTCGTCGATCGACACCGCCACCCCAGTGTGGCAGGGCCTGTCGCCGACTGATCTGCTGCGGGCCTATCGCCTCATGCTGCTGTCACGGCGGCTCGATGACAAGGAAATTCAGCTCAAGAACCAGAGCCGCATCTTTTTCCAGATCAGCGGTGCCGGCCACGAGGCCATCGGCGTGGCCAGCGGCCTGCACCTGCAGGGAGGCCACGACTGGTTCTATCCGTACTATCGTGACCGGGCGCTCTGCCTGACGCTCGGCATGACGCCGCTCGACATGCTGCTCGGTGCCGTTGGCTCTCCGCTCGACCCGAACTCGGGCGGCCGGCAGATGCCCTCGCACTGGGGGCACCGCCTGCTCAACATCCCCTCGCAGGGCAGCCCCACCGGCACGCAGGTGCTGCAGGCCGTCGGTGCGGCCGAAGCCGGCATGCTCTACCGCGCCATTCCGGGCATCGCCGACGCTGACGACCGGCAGCACGCCGACGAGGTCGTCTACATGTCGATCGGCGAAGGCGCCACGAGCGAGGGAGAATTCTGGGAAGCCCTCAATACGGCCTGCACGCGCATTACGCCCGTGCTCTTCATGATCGAGGACAACGGCTACGCGATCTCGGTGCCGGTCGAGGTGCAGACGCCCGGTGGTGACGTGTCGAAGCTGGTCGAGTCGTTCCCCCATCTGAAGGTCATCCGCTGCGACGGCACCGACTTCCTGGCCAGCTACGCCGCGGTCGGCGAGGCCGTCCAGTACATCCGGCGCGAGCGCAAGCCGGCATTCGTCCACGCGCGAGTGACCCGTCCCTATTCACACTCGCTCTCAGACGATGAGCGGCTCTACAAGACGCCGGAGGAGCGGGCGACCGAGGCCGCACGCGATCCGCTCGTGCGCATGCGCGCCCTGCTGCTCGACGCCCAGGTTGCCACCGAGAGCGACCTCGAGGCCATCGCCGCCGACGTCGACCGCGAGATTCTGGCCGCCACCGACGCGGCACTCGCCGCAGCGCGGCCCGATCCCGCCGACGCCGCCGCCTTCGTCTACTCCCCCGACGTCGATCCCACATCCGAGGCGTTCTCCACTCCGGCGGCGCCGACCGGCAAGCCGGACACGATGGTCGCGGCCATCAACCGTACGCTGCACGCCGAGATGGCGCACAACCCGCGCATCGTGGCCTTCGGCGAGGATGTCGCCGACGCCAGCCGCGAGGCTTCCCTCGCCACCGTCCAGGGCAAGGGCGGCGTGTTCAAGGTGACGCACGGGCTGCAGAAGGCCCACGGCAGCGTGCGCGTCTTCAACTCGCCCCTGGCCGAGGCCAACATCATCGGCCGCGCCGTCGGCATGGCCACCCGCGGCCTCAAGCCGGTCGTCGAGATTCAGTTCTTCGACTACATCTGGCCCGCCATGATGCAGCTCAAGGACGAGATGTCGATGCTGCGCTATCGCTCGGGCAACAACTTCTCGTGCCCGATGGTCGTGCGCGTCCCGATTGGCGGCTACATCAACGGCGCGCCGTACCACAGCCAGTCGGGCGTCAGCATCTTTGCCCACTGCCCCGGCATCCGCATCGTGCTGCCCTCGAATGCCGTCGACGCCGCCGGGCTGCTGCGCACCGCCATCCGCTGCGACGACCCGGTGCTGTTCCTCGAGCACAAGCACCTCTACCGGCAGACCTACAACAAGGGCACCTACCCGGGCGACGGGTTCATGATTCCCTTCGGCAAGGGCTCGCTGCGCCGCGAGGGCACCGACGTGGTCGTCCTCACCTGGGGCGCCCTCGTGCAGCGATCGCTGCTGGCCGCACAGCAGGCCGAGAAGGACGGCATCAGCGTCGCCGTCTTCGACCTGCGCACCATCATGCCTTACGACTGGGAGGGCATCGCCGCGCTCGTCCGCCAGACCAACCGGGTCGTCATCGCACACGAAGACACCCTCACCTGCGGATTCGGCGCCGAGATCGCCGCGCGCATCGTCGACGAGCTGTTCGGCGAGCTCGACGCGCCGGTGCGGCGCGTGGCCGCGCTCGACTGCCCCGTGGGCTACGCCCCGGAGTTCGAGAAGGCCATCCTGCCCCAGTCGGCCGATGTGCTGAAGGCCGTCCGGGAGACCGCCGCCTATTAGCCCCGTCCACCGCCGCGCATTCATGAGCCGGTCGCTGCCCGCCGCAGCGGCCGGGCTCCTCATGCGCGACCGCGGGATCCTCGCCGACGGCGGCACACCGTCCCGTCCGTCTGCTCCTTCACCGTCCACCGCCGCCTTCACCCAGGGCCGGCGTCCGCGCGTCGAGACACTGCAGGCCATCGACAGCCTGCCCGCTGGCATCGTGGCACGGCTGAGAGAGCCCCTGGCCTGCGCGCGCACCGCACACGGCCCCTACTATCTCTTCGACCGGCGCGGGCACGCCGTGCACACCTTCGACCCGACGGACCGCACCTTCCGCACGCTGGTGGACATCGGCGGCGAAGAGGGCCGCCTGCTCGAGCCCAGCGGATTTTCGCTGGCCCCTGACGGAAGCTTCGCCGTGAGCGATGCACCCGGTGGCCGGGCACGCGTGCAGATCTTCGGACCCGCCGGCCTCCGGCGACACACCTTCGCCCGCCCCAGGCAGGCACGCATGCGCCTGCGCATCGGGCCGCTGGCACTCGGGGGTGCCGGCTCGCTGCACTACACCGGGCAGCGCGTGATCGTCTGCGAGCCTGAATCAGGCGGGCTCCTCACCGAGTTCGACCTCGACGGCACGCCGCTGCGCACGATCGGGCGCCTGCGCGCCACCGGCCAGGAAGATGACCCCGAGCTGCACCTGGCGCTCAACACCGGACTCGTATGCCCCGACGGGTCAGGGGGCTGGTGGTTCGTGTTCCTGGCAGGCACCCCGGCCCTGCGGCGCTATGACGCCGACGGGCGCCTGCTGTTCGAGCGCCTGCTGCAGGGGCCCGAGCTCGATGCGGTGGTTGCGATGCAGCCGCAGCGGTGGCCCCGGCGCACCATCGAGGGACGCGAAGTGCCCCTGGTGGTGCCCATCGTGCGCGCGGCGGCGGCGAGCAGTGACGGCACGCTGTGGGTGTCGTTCGTAGTGCCGTTCACGCAGGTCATCGCCACGGACGGCGAGAAAGTCTGCACCGTGCAGTTCGAGGCGGCGGGCCAGGTGGCCCCGACGAGCCTGTCGTTTCCGTCGAGCGACACGGTGATGGTCACGCCGGCCTGTGCCGCGTTTCACATCCCCAGCTGCGCGCGCAGCGCATAGTAGGCGCGCCCATAGCCCTCGCGCAGCGCCTGGTGGGTCGCGCGCAGGTTGTTCGGATGCGGAACGACCAGGGGCCAGCTGGCCCGCAGCTGGCCCGCCTCGAAGTCGACCGGATAGGGATACACGGTCAGCCCCTGCTGCGTGAAGACGTCCACCGCACGTGGCATGTGGAACGCCGAGGTCACCAGCAGCACGCGCGGTGACGACACGCCGCGGTCACGCAGCAGCGTGGCCACCTCGCGCGCCTCATCGGCCGTGTTGAAGACATACGGGGTGACCGCCATCGCCCCGGCAGGGACGCCACGCGCCTCGGCGTCACGGGTCAGCAGCCCGCCCTCGGTCGGCCACTCACGTTCGGGGAAGATGCGCGCGCCCGTGAAGATCAGCAGCGGCGCACGGCCCGCGCGGTAGAGGTCGAGCCCCCCCTCGAAACGATTGACGTCGATCCACTCGTAGCGGGCCACGGGGCCGGGCACGGGCAGCCGCCCATAGCTCAGCACCGCAATCGCATCGGCATCGGGCATCGAGGCCGGTTCGAGCGCCACCGCCCACTGCTCGACCGTGCGCGTCAGCGTGTAGGCCACCACACGATTGGACGACAGGTAGAGCAGCAGCACGGCCACCTGCGCCAGTCGCCACTGCCGGCGCCACACGGCCACCAGCAGCAGGACAAAGACAAGATTGAGCGGCAGGACGAGTTCGGGAAGGAACTTGTGGAGAAACTCCATCACCGCGATCGTCCTGCCGTGTGTCTGAGGCCCACCGCCCCTAGGGCTTGCCGGGCGAGTACTCGCGCTCGATGTGGCCGGTCAGCTCGTCGCGATAGAAGTACACATCGCGCAGGTTGCCGGTGGCATACCGCTCGGCCTGATCGTTGAAGTGCTTCGACCCGGGCACGCTGTTCAGCCCGCCGGCCGTCACCGCCTTCGCCTTGACGCGCTCGCCGAACTCGACCGCTGCCACAAAGCTGTTGCCACTGGTCCCGTACCACTTCTTCGTGTTCGGGTACGCACGCGCGCCGAACGAGGCCAGTGATCCCCAGCGGGCCGACGCGAATCCGACCGGCGTGCTGACACCCTCGTCACTGAAGGGCTGCACGATGTCGGCCGTCAGCCGCTGGAAGCGGTTGATGTCGCCCCAGGGCGTGTCCCACTTGCCGAAGTCCTGCGTCAGCTTCTCGACCGCCGCCGCAAGCGCGTCGAGCTTCTGCTGTGCCGTCGCTTTCGTGCGCATGTAACGGTAGACGTCCAGCTCCGAGGCTCGCGCGTCAGCCGCGGACCGGCGCCACAGCTCCTCGCCCCAGAAGGTCGCCACCGAGTTGGCGACCGAGGTCACGCTCCAGCGGTAATCCCAGCCGCGCAGGGCGTCGACAGGGGCCTTCAGCGATGCCTTCTGCGGATGCGACGCGGGCAGCTGGTCGTAGGCCTGAATCAGGCCCGGCACGAGCGCTTCGAACTCGGGCTGATGGCTGTCGAACGCCAGATCACGCAGCGTGTCGATCGTGAAGTGGCGCATCGTGCCGAACAGCTGCACCGCATGCACGCCGCGCGGGTTCTCGCCGCTGCCGTCGAAGTAGGCCGGATAGTCCTTCTCCTTCGGGCTCTCGGCGCCGGCCGCCGAGTAGGGCCAGTTGTTGGTGTTCTGGATCCAGCCGCCCTTCGGGTTCACCACATTCGGGCTCTCGGCATACGTGTGGATGCCCTGCCAGTCGGTCGCCGGGTTGCTGCCGTCCACCGGCTGTTCCCAGTTGAGCTTCGGATCGCGCTTCGGCACGAAGTTCGAGTGGAAGTAGGCGATGTTGCCATCGGCATCGGCATACACCGTGTTGTTCGACGAGTTGGTGTGCGCCTCCATCACCTTCAGGTACTCGGCCATCGTCTTCGCCTTGGTGCGAGAGTACGACTGAATCAGCGCCTTCAGCGGCTCTTCCATCAGGCGAACAGCCACCCACTTGCCGTCGGCCTGCCGGACGATGGGGCCGTGGTGCGTGCGGTAGGCCGTGAACTCGCGCGTGGCCATGCCGGTGTCGGTCTTGTAGGGAACGGTGATGGTACGCGTCTGCACGGGGCGCTCCTCGGTGCCGTGCCGGTAGAACACCTGCCCGTCGCGGCGGACGATCGTCTCGAGGTATTCGTCGATGTTGTCGACGCCGCTCGAGGTGTGCATCCAGCCGAGGCGGTCGTTGAAGCCCTGGTAGATGAAGAACTGGCCCCACGTCAGCGCACCGTAGGCGTTCAGGCCCTCCTCGCTCACCATCTGCGCCTCTTCACGGAAGAAGAACGACGTGTGCGGGTTGATGAAGAGCATCGCCTTGCCAGACGCCGAGTTCGACGGAGCCACCGCAAAGCCATTCGATCCGGTGGGCTCGTCGAAGAGCGGGAAGCGATCGGCCGAGGCGGCCTTCTCGGTCGCCGCCAGCCCGGTGTAGAACGCCTCGAGCTGCGACAGCGAGACGCTCTCGATATCGCCGCCGATGCTGCCTTCACTGAAACTCAGGGCCATCCAGGGTTCGAAGCGCGTCAGGACACGCGGCTTCACCTCGGGGTGGGTGGCGAGGTAGTAGTTGAGGCCCTCTGCCCAGGCATCCATCAGCGCACGCAGCCATTCGGGACTCTGCTGGTAGGTAGCCTTCAGCTGCTCGGGGTCGATGAACAGCTTCATCCGCAGGTCGCGCCAGAGGGCCGACTCGCCTTCCGCCTCGGCCAGGCGGCCCAGGCTGTTGAGGAAGTTGGTCTCGACGCGGTTGAAGTCGTCCTCCGCCTGCGCATACATGAGGCCGAAGACCACATCCGCATCGGTCTTGCCGTAGATGTGCGGCACGCCCCAGTCGTCACGGACGATGCGGATGCCGGCCGCGCGCGTCTGCGCAGCGGCCACCTCGGGGCTGACCGGCGGCGGGGCCGGCGCGGTGGAACAGGCGGTCAGGAAGAGCGTGAGTGCAAGCGCGGCCTTCTTCATGCGGTCTCCGGTCGAGGGGGCACGGCAGTCCGGGTTAAATCCCGGCCAGTCCGGCGCGATTGTGCCACAGTCAGCTGCGGGGGCCGAGCACCCCAGCCAGGAAGCGCCGGATGTGGCCGGCGATCATCGGCGTGTCGTTCGGCGCGAGGATGCGCCCGGCCAGCACATGATGGTCCGGGTCTTCGCTCCGGGGCACCGGCTGCAGGGCCTTCACCGCTGCGCCAAACCGCGCAAAGGCCTGCTCGGTGCGGGACGGATTCACGACCCCGTCATTGGGCGAATAGATCACCAGCGTCGGCGTCTGCACCTGCGCGAGCGGCGCCTCCCGGACCCGGGTCACCACGGCCATCATCGGCAGCAGGGCCCGCGAGGGATAGCGCCACGTCCAGTACCGCGCCTGCTCGGCATTGAGGGGCGTCCACGTATACTCGTCACCCTGCAGCAGCCGCAGCAGCTGCGGGCCCCACGGTCCGGTCAGCACTTCCGACAGCGCATTCTTCGGCCCGAAGTTGGGCGACACCAGCACCAGGGCCGCCATGGCCTCGGCCTCGGGCCGCAGCGCCAGCCAGGTGCCCAGCGTGCCGCCGGTCGACGTGCCCACCACAATCACACGCTGCCCGATGCGCCGCCCGATGGCCAGGGCCTCGTCGGCATCGTGCAGCCAGTCGGTGCCGGTGATCTCGCCCATGGCCGCCGGCGCACGGCCATGGCCCGACAGCCGGGTGTAGAACAGGTTGGCCCCCAGTTCACGCGCCAGGTCGTCGCTGAGCGGGGCCGTCTCCTGCCGCGTGGCCGAGTAGCCGTGCAGGTACACCACAGACAGCGGCGTCTGCTGCCGCTCGGCCGAGGCCCAGATGATCGTCTTCTCCGCCCCGGGAATGATGTCGGGATAGGCGCGTTCGCGCGCGGCCAGATAGTCGTCCAGCACCGCCGGAGGGCCCGGCGGCAGCGACACCGGCGATACGGTCGGGTCGAGGGCATACCGCGGGCCGCTCACATAGGCCAGGGCGAGTGACGCCACCACCACCGCACTGCCAATCCACGCACGTCGTCTGGTCACGGCCCTCAGCATGCCGCTCGCAGGGCTGCAGGTTCAAGCGCAGCCCACCGCGGGCCTGTCGCACGGCTGCCGGCCCATCCCGACCAGGGTGAGTACGCGCCGTGGCCGCCTCCGCCGCGACCCGTCACTCGACGTCCGCTCCCCTGAGTGCGGCGGCAGGCACGAGCGCCGGATTGACGATGTAGCCGGTCGAGGCGTTGCCGAAGACATCGACGGCAACCGTATGGCGGTGGGCCCAGCAGGCCGCCACATAGGCACACGTCACCGCGTCGAGCGTGTCCTCGTGGGCCTTGAGGGCCTGTCCGCGCAGCTCCTCGACATCGCGCGTCAGCAGCCGGGCCAGCAGTGCCGAGGGCTGGAGCGGTGCGGTGCCGATACGCAGGCGGCCCAGCAGCCCCGACAGCTCGCGCAGGCCCGCGCGCTTCTGCGCCACGCCACCGCGCTTGTACTTGAGCGACTGCGGAAGGTCGAAGCTGGCCACCAGCGCCGCGTGCGGATACACCTCGAGCATCGCGCGCGCCTCGGTGTCGCGGGCCTCGGGCGCATGCCGGTAGCCGCGATGGGCCAGCCACTGCGCCAGCGCCACGCTCGATGCATCGGGATAGAGCGACAGGTTGGCCGGATGGCAGCCGGCCTGCCGCCTCGCATAGACGGCCCCCAGGGCGGCTTCGCACGGGCGCCGTCCCGTCGCATTACGGATGATGAGCGGGGCATCGACGGCAACCACGGTGCGGGCCGTCTCGTGCTGTGCAACAAAATCCTGCACGGCCTGCAGCGATCGCAGGCCATCACCCACCGCGATCAGCTCGGCGCGCAGACCGGTGAGATGCAGCACGGCGGCCCCCGAGTGGTTCCGGTCGGCCTGCCACGCCAGATCGAGCCCGATGCACGTCACCCCACGTGCCATGGCCCCGGTCACAGCAGGCCGGCGATGAGGCCCAGCCCCATCAGCACCAGCAGGGCGGCCACCACGCGCTGCACCCCGGCCATGGTCATGCTGCCAATCCACTTCTGCCCGAACAGGGCACCGACGCAGGCGCAGGCCACGGCCACCTGCACCACCGACCAGTCGATCTGGTCGCGCACCGCCAGCACGGACGAGGCGTAGACGGGCAGCCGCGACAGGTCGATGAGCACCCCAATCGCGCTGCCGGTGGCGACATAGGCCCGGGGCGCGAGGCCCGCGCGCACCAGGAACGCCGACCGCAGCGCCCCCTGCATGCCCGACAGCCCGCCGAAAAAGCCGCTGAGCAGGCCACCGGCCACCAGATACCGCGGCGGAAAGGTGCGTCCCCGCACCGATGGCAGCAGCTCGAGCGCCGCAAAAGCACACAGCAGCAGCCCCACCACCAGCTTGACCGGTGTCACCTGCGCGTCGATGGTTCCCCACTGCCACTCGGCGACGGGCGCCGCAGCCGACAGCGACAGCAGCAGCTCGGCGCCGAGCACGGCCGCCACCGCCGCCGGCAGGCCGAACCGCAGGAACACGCGCCAGTCGATGTGCAGCCCCACCAGCGACAGCTTGAACAGGCCGTTAAGGACATGCACGACGCCCGTCAGCGCCACCGCCTGCCCCACCGGCACGAAGGCCGAAAACGCCGGCAGCAGCAGCGTGCCGAGCCCGAAGCCCGACACAAACGTCAGCCCCGAGGCCAGCAGCGCAATCAGCCCGACCAGCAGCAGGGTCATGGGAAGGGAAGCCCGTCAGCGCTCGGCCGGCAGCACGCCCAGCTCGCGCAGCACCTGGCGTGTCAGCGACAGCCGCACCGGCAGCATGGCATCGTCTGCGGCCGGCGGCTGCAGCACCGTGGCAAAGTAGGTGACGCGCGTCCCGCGCTCGACCCAGCCCACCCACCAGCCCACCGCAGGGACCCCGGCCGGCGTGGCATAGCCCGTCTTGGCCCGCAGGCGATACCCGGCGGTCTCCTCGAGCAGCATGATGTCCTTCACGACGGCCATGGTGCGCGGCTTCAGGGGCAGGTCGTCATGGTAGAGCCGCTCGAGCAGCTGCACCTGCTGGCGCGGCGTGATGCGCAGCGCGCCGGCTCCCAACCAGAACTCGTCGATGGGCAGCGAGATCGTCCGGTTCCCATACCCGACCCGATCAAGATACTGCTGGATGCGCTCGCGGCCATTGGTGCGGGCCAGAGCCTGAAAATGCGGCAGCGACGACACCTGAAAGGCCTCGCGCAGCGTGAGGTCGCGGTTGGTTTCCTTCCGCTCACGCACGACCCCGTCCCACTTCAGGACCGTATCGGCTGAGGCCACCGTGCCGAGGTCGACCGACATGAGCGCGTTCATGATCTTGAACGTCGAGGCCGGCTGCACCGCCGTGTCGACGCGCTCGGCATGCCCGGCCTGGCAGTCGCGCGACGATCCCTCGCACACCAGCACCACGCCGCCCCAGCCCGTGCGGTCGATGGCCGCGCGTATCCCCTGATGCTCGCGCACCACAGGTGCGCCCGGGGACGGCACCGGCTGCGCGGGCTGCTCCGCGGCACGCTCTGCGCCTCGAGCCGCCACGCCCAGCACCGCGCCCGCCACCAGCGCCAGACCGACCACGCCCACCACACCCTGCCACGCCATCCGTCCGCGCCCCATCATCGTCTTCATCCTTGCGCACCACCGCGCATGTCGTCCAGCACGGAGCCGGGCAGGCCCGTCATCGCTGCAGCAGATAGGTCAGCTTCATCACCAGCTGCCGATCCTTCCGGCCGAAGATGTCGGCTGGCAGGCCCGTCTGCACCTGGTCGTTGTAGACGAGATAGAGATCGCTGCCCGGACGGTAGATGAAGTTGAAGCGGATGTTGGTCGACACTTCGTTGGTGCTGGTGTTGTACTGCGTCAGGCTCCGCAGCGTCATCCGCGGCGAGAAGGTGTAGTCGACGCGCGCCGAGGCCAGGTTCACGACGAAATTGCCCCACGGCATCTTCACGTCGTTCCGGTTGTACTGCACCTCGGTCGACAGCTGCGACGACAGCCGCACGCCGGCCGCCGCTGAAATGTTGAGCCGCGTGCCGCCATAGAACTGCACGGGCGACACGGTCAGCCGCTCGTACAGCCGCTTGCCGGGGCTCGTGTTGTAGGTGAGGATCACCTCGTTCATGTGATATTCACCGACCGGAATGGTCACATCGGGCCTGATGCGGAAGGGCGCATCAAGCACGTCGACCACCTGCTGGAAGATCACGTTGATGAACGAGTCGTCTCGCAGCGTGGTGCCCAGCATGTAATGACCCTGGCGGTAGACCATCCGGTTGGTCTGGTCGGTCATGTAGGTGAACACATACATCGGCTCGAAGAACTTGACCGGGCCACGCTTCGGACGCGGGGTCTGGCTGATGAACGCCTTCGTCGTCCGTACGCCCGTCCGCTGCACGAAGCCCGCCTCGGCGTTGAAGTTCTCCTGCACGTCGAGGAAGTTCACGTACATGTTCCACTTGGGATCGCGATAGGCAATGCGGCCATACATGGCCATGTCGTTGCCGACTTTGCCGGGTGTTTCGGTCTTGGCCAAATACGAGCTGACCTGCAGGCTGCGGCCAAGCGCAAAGTTGGCATCGACGCCCATGGTCCGATTGAAGTAGCCCGTGCTCGACTGGTCCTTGTTGATGAAGATGGCGCCGACGCGCGAGCGCCGCAGGATGTCGCGGCTGTAGCGGCTGACGAAGAAGTTGTCACCGGGGCGGCCGAATGCACTGTCGGTCTGGATGTTGAGCACGCCGATGTTGTGCGCGCCCGACTTGCCCGCCAGCCGCGCGCCGCCGATGATCGGCACCGCCTGGCCCGTCGCCGACAGGCCGATGCGACGGCTGAAGAACAGATCGGTCTGCACCTGCGTCGTTGTGAACGACGGCCCGGTACCCATCGTGAAGAAGTTCGAGTTCTCGAGGAAGAAATCGCGCTTCTCCGGAAAGAAGAGGCTGAAGCGCGTGAGGTTGACCTGCTGGTCGTCAACTTCCACCTGGGCGAAGTCGGTGTTGAGCGTGAGATCGAGGTTGAGCCCGGCCGTCAGGCCATAGCGCGCATCGAGGCCGATGTCACGCACCACCGACGTGGTGTTGACCGACGGCGCCGTCGAGATGATGCGCCCGCCGCCCACGGTGAAGGGCTTGAGCCGCAGGTCGAGCCCGCGGCTGAGATTGCGCAGGCCGTCGAGCTCACCCGCCAGGCTGACGCGCGTGAGGCTGTAGGCGCGGGGGATGGGCGACCAGTAGGTGATTTCGTTCTTCCGCCGGGTGTGGCGCAGGAAGTTGATGCCCCACACCTGTTCTTCCGCAGGACGGAACCGCACGGTCGTAAAGGGAATCAGCAGCTCGGCCGTCCAGCCCTCGTCGGTGATCTTCGCCGCCGAGTCCCACACGCCGTCCCAGTTGCGGTTGATGGTCGACGTCGCACCGCGGCCGCCGCCCTCGCCTTCGTCGAAGATCTGCTGCTCGAGGCGCGCACCGAGCGGCGTCGTGACGAACATGTAGCCGTTGCGCGAGTCGTGGAAGGTGTCGAGGATGACCTGGAAGTTGTCCTCGTCAAACAGGCGGTCGGCGTCGCGCCGCATCTCGGTGGCCACCACCGGCACGGCCGACACGGCCTTGAGGCCGATGTAGAGATTGCCCTTGTCGTACAGGATCCGGACTTCGGTGCGGTCGGTGGCGGGCTGCCCCGGCGACGGCTCCTGCTGCACGAACCCCGTCGCCGGCACGGCCTGCTGCCAGGCGTCTTCGTCGAGGATGCCGTCGAGCCTGATGGCGGCGTCGGTACGGCTGGCGCTGACGCGCTTCCGCCCACCCGTGGTGGTGGGCACCGCCGGGCGCTGGGCGTCGGGCACCGGGGCCTGTGCCTGCGGGGCCGGATGGATATGGGGTTCCTGAGCGGCACGTGCGGCTGAGGACACACCCAGCAGCGCAGCCAGAAGGGCAAAGAGCAGACGCAGACGACTCATGGACGGACGGGCGGCATGGTAGCACGCAGGCTCTCACGGAACAGCGGCTGCATGCGCAGCGCCGCGTGGTCGGTCAGGTGATGCCGGTCCCTATAGAGCGGGCGCCCCTGCTCGGCCACCAGGCAGCCCGCCCGGGCGTCGCACAGCAGCAGCGCCGGGTCGAGCAGCGTCACCAGGCCCTCGGCCGCCAGCCGCTCCAGTGCCGCGTCGACCTCGGCCTGCGCATCGCGGTGCGCCGCGAGCGACGGCCCGTACACCCGCTGCCCGCCCGCGCCGACCCCGCGCTCCACATCGCCGCGCCCCTGGAGGCCCGGACCCTCGAGGCCCATCCCCTGCAGGCCCCCTCCCTGAAGACTCTGCACGGTGGCCTGCTGCGGCACACGATCGGAGGCCAGGCGGGGCACATCACGCAGAATGCTGACCCGGCGGCCGGCGCCCGCCAGGGCTTCGACCGTGTGTCGCAGCGCCGCCTCGAAGTGCACGCCCGTCGGAAACGGGTCGGGCAGGCCATACAGCCAGTAGCCGGCCAGAATCACATGGGAAATGTCGCTGGCGAGGATGAAGTCGACCGACGCCCGCGTCAGCGCCTCGCATTCGGGCCGGGCCGGCAGCGGCACCCCCAGCATCGGCATGCAGCGTGATCGCGCCATGACGAGGGCCGTCACCCCGGCGTCGCGGGCAGCGCCGCCGATGGCCCCGATGTACATGCGGGCGTGCGAATCGCCCAGCACCGCCACCGCAGGTGTGCGGCCCGTGGCCGCCCCGGCCGCCGACACGGTACCAGTGGCCGCATCGACCCCGGCCCCAGCGAGGCAGCCTCCGCCTGTCAGTCGGCTCTCGGCCTCATCGCTCGAGCCCTCGCACCACCAGCCCGGGGTCACCTCGAAATCGCGGGCCAGCTGCCACAGCGGGCCATTCAGCGGCTGCGACACCGGCAGCGAGCGCGCCGCCCCCCCCCGCACCAGCCAGCCCGCGCCAAAGATCACTACAAGCACCACCAGGCCCGCGCCGCAGACCCGGCCGGACGCCCAGGGCACCCGGCCCGCATGTCTCCGCCGGAACGGCTGCTCGACCAGGTGCCACGACCCCCAGGCCAGCACGCCCATCACCAGCAGTTGCACAGGCACCGGCACCACGGGTCCCCCGCGCACGGCCCACCCGAGCGACCCGAACAGCACCTGCACCGGCCAGTGCCACAGGTAGAGCGAATACGACACCAGGCCGACCCCCACCAGCGGACGCCACGAGAGCAGCCGCGTGACCCGGGGCCTGTGCGCCCCCGACGGCACGCTGCCCGCCCAGATCAGCAGCGCGGCACCACCGCAGGGCACCGCCGCACGCCAGCCGGGAAACGGCGCCTCGCCGGTAAACCCGACGTTGGCCAGCACCAGCAGCGCCAGGCCCAGCACGCCCGCGCCCTCGCGCACGCGCGGCCACTCGACCGGGGACGATGACGACACCTGAAGCGCGAGCAGGCCGCCCAGCAGCAGCTCCCAGGCCCGCGACGGCAGCAGGTAGAACGCCGCCGACGCCGCACCGCTGCGCAGCCACCACTCGCTGGCCCCCAGCGAGGCCGCCGCCAGCACCACGAGCACCCCCTGCACGATCGCCGGCCGTGTGCCGTGCCACCGCAGCAGCGTCCACAATAGCAGCGGATAGGCCACGTAGAACTGCTCTTCGACGACCAGCGACCAGGTGTGCAGCAGCGGCTGATCGGCCAGCTGGTGCTGGTTCCAGTAGTCGGCCTGCACCGACTGGAAGTAATGGTTGGCGTGCAGGGTGGCCACGCCTTCCAGCGCCCGGCCCACGTCACCGAAGGCCCCCGGCATCAGCAGCCACGCACTGGCCACCGCCGTCGTCAGGGTCACCACCAGCAGCACCGGCAGGATGCGCCGGATGCGCCGGTCATAGAAGCTCGCCAGGGTGAACGTGCCCGACCCCATGCCGTCCCACAACAGCCGCGTGATGAGGAAGCCTGAGATGACGAAGAAGACATCGACGCCCGTGAAGCCTCCACCGAAGCCGGTGACACCGGCGTGGAACAGCACCACGGGGATGACGGCCAGCGCGCGCAGGCCATCGATGTCGGGACGGTAGGAAGCAGACATCCGGGACGGGACGTCTCCGACTGTAGCACCGGCGCTTCGCCTGCGCCCCACGGTCCCCTTGACGCCCCGCGCCGCCGTGCACCACGATCGCAGGACGCTGATGCACATCATCGACCGCGGGCAGGGCAGCCCGGTGCTGCTCATACCCGGCGTGCAGGGTCGCTGGGAGTGGATGGCCGATGCCATCGACGCCCTGGCCCGGCATCATCGCGTCATCTCCTACTCGCTGGCCGACGAGCCCTCGAGTGGCTTTCCCTGCGTCGAGGCCGACGGGTTCGGCAACTACCTCCGCCAGGCGCATGCCGTGCTCGACGCGACGGGCCTCAGCCGCGTGGCAGTGGTCGGCGTGTCGTATGGCGGGCTCATTGCCAGTGAACTGGCGGCCCGCAGCCCCGAGCGGGTCACGCACCTCGTCATCTCGTCGAGTCCGCCCCCTGACTGGGTGCCTCCGAGGCATGTGCAGCGCGCGCTGCGCGCCCCGTATCTCACCGGTGCGCTGTTCATGGTGACCGCGCCGCTCCGGCTGCTGCCCGAGCTGCGCGCCGCCCTGCCCTCGGGGACCGCGCTCGCCGGCTTCATCGCCTCGCACCTCGCGCGCATCCTCAGGGCGCCCATGTCACCGTCGCGCGCCGCGCGACGGATGCGCTGGATGCGTGCGCACGCCTTTGCCGACCAGCGCACCATCACGGCACCGACGCTCATCGTGACCGGTGAACCGGGTGCCGACCGCGTCGTGCCGGTGGAAGACACGCGCCGCATGGCCACCCGCATTGCGGGCGCCCGCTGTGAGGTGCTGCCCCGCACGGGGCACGTTGGCCTGGAAACGCGCCCTGAGGCCTACGCCGAACTGGTCCATCGATTCCTGAGCACGACACCCGCCGCATGACCCCGCTCGAACCTCGTGAACTCGCTGGCCCTGCGGGCCGGCT
>CAZXTM010000016.1:0-65558 GCA_964643765.1 uncultured Bifidobacteriaceae bacterium
AGGGCCCGGCCGCCGCGGGCGAGCCACGCCACCGCCGCGCCGTCCACGAGGACGACGCGAGCGCCCGCGCTCCGCGAGGCGCGCAGCGGGGCGGCGGCGCCTCGCGGCCACTGCGGCCAGTCGACGAGGGCGCCGTACACGCTCGCCGGATCCGTCGCCGCCAGCACGGCCACCTGCGGCGCCTCGTCCACCGTCCGTGCGGCGCGCAGCAGGTCGACCGCGCCCGGCGTCGCAAACTGTGCCGCGCCGAGGCCGGCCACGAAATACCCCCGACGGATCCGGCCCGTTTCCTCGAGGCGCCGCAGCACCGGATACACCGCACTGAATCCCCCGGGCACCGGATCGATCGCCACCAGACCGCGCGTCACCACCCCGTGCCGCGTCAGCCACTGCTGCGTCATCGCCGTCGCCCAGGCCGTGCCGTCGGCCGAGACTGGCGCCGGCACGGCCGACCACCGGCCTTCCGCCGACGCCGGCACGAGGCGGCGCGAGCGGAATCCGGCCGCGCGTCGGTCGCGGCGCGTCGCCGCGCCCGGGCCGGCCAGATAGGCGCGCAGGGGATGCAGTGCGTCGTTGGTGACCAGTCCCTGCCACACAAGCGACCACAGCGCGTCGACCGTTTCCTGCGGAAAGCCGCCCCCGGAGGCCTCGTGGATGGCGGCGAAGAAGGCCGCGCCCTGCCGGAGGAGATACGCGAGAATCGCCGCCGCCCGCGGCGGCAGGGCCGGCGAGGCCCCGGCGGCCGCCGGAGGCAGCAGCCGCGTGAGGTGATCGGTCAAGTAGAGCGCCACCCGCCCGTCATGCTCGCCGAGCGGGTCGAGCCCCACCCAGGTCACTTCGCCGGCCGACAGCAGCGTATCGAGCTGCGCCGGAGCATAGGTCTCGAGGCGGCTCGAGAGCACCTGTGACTCGAGTGTCGACGCGACGAGCGGCGTGCCCTGCAGTTGTTCCACCACGTCGAGCAGCGCATCGAGGCCGCGTCGCGGGCGGCCGATGCCGTGCCACTGCACCAGGAACCGGCCGAGCACGGCCGGCTCGACCGGCGCGACCTCGTCGCGCAGCCGTGCCAGCGACTGCCGCCTGATGATGCGCAGCATCCCGGTGTCGCACCATTCGCGGCCATGGCCGCCGGGGCGAAACTCGCCATCAACCACGCGCCCCGCCCCGCGCAGCTCGAGCAGCGCGGCGTCGACCACCGACACGCCGAGGCCGAATCGGCGCGCCAGATCGCCCGCCTGGAAGGGGCCGTGCGTGCGCGCATACCGCCGGACGAGCGACAGCACTGCGTCAGGCACGGGAGCGAGCAGCGCCTCGGGCAGGCCCTGCGGCAGCGGGGTGCCGAGCGCGTCGCGATAGCGCGCGGCGTCCTCGACGGCCACATAGCGCCGTTCGCCGCCGATGCGCAGCGGCAGGACGCGCCGCGCCTCAATCAGCGCGTCGAGCGCCGAGGCCACCAGGCCCGGTCGCGTGCGCGCCTCGAGTTCGGCCGGCGACAGATCCCCGAGCCGCAGCAGCAGGTCGTGAAGCCCGTCCGCGCTGCGGGCCTGGTGTGTCTCTGCGAGGCACTGCGCCTCGTCCTCGGCGGTGCCGATGGCCTCGGCCGACAGCAGCTCGCGCAGCGCGCCTTCACCGATCAGCTCGCGCAGCTGCGCCTGGTCGACGGCCAGCGCGTGGGCCCGCCGCTCGGCGAGCGGCGCATCGCCGTCGTAGAGATAGGTCGCCACATAGCCGTAGAGCAGCGACGCCGCAAACGGCGACGGCAGCCGTGTGTCGACGGTCGAGACCCGCAGCCGGCGGCTGCGCAGGTCGCGCAGCACGCCGACGAGGGCGGGCACATCGAATACGTCGCGCAGGCATTCGCGATACGCCTCGAGCACGATGGGAAACGATCCGTAGCGTGCCGCCACCGCCAGCAGGTCGCCGGCGCGCTTGCGCTGCTGCCACAGCGGCGCGCGCGCCCCGGCCCGGCGGCGTGGCAGCAGCAGCGCCCGCCCGGCCGCCTCGCGGAAGCGTGCGGCAAACAGCGCCGTGCTGCCCAGGTGCCCCACGACCAGGTCTTCCACCTCGTCCGGATCGGGGAGGAACCATGCTTCGTCGGGTGCGGCATCGCCCTCCGGCACCCGCACCACGAACCCATCGTCGCTGTACATGACTTCGGCGTCGAGGCCGCGCTCCTGACGCAGCCGTGCGGCCACGGCCATCGACCACGGCGCATGCACGCGCGAGCCGAAGGGCGTCAGCACCGACACGCGCCAGTCGCCGAGATCGTCCGGCGTCCGTTCAATCACGATCGTTTCATCGTCGGGGATGACGCCGGTCGCATCGGCCTGATCCTGCAGGTACTGCAGCAGGTTGTCGGCGGCCTGCGGGGTGAGGGCGTGGCGGCTGGCCAGTTCGTCGCGGGCGCGCGGGGGGGGCAGCGCGCGGAGCGCGCGCGTGAGGGCGCCCATCGCACGGCCCACTTCGATCGGGCGACCGGGACCTTCCCCCTTCCAGAAGGGCATCTTGCCGGGCTCGCCCGGGGCGGGAGAGACGAGCACGCGGTCGTGCGTGATCTGCTCGATGCGCCAGGTCGAGGCGCCGAGCACGAACGTCTCGCCAGGGCGGGCCTCGAACACCATTTCCTCGTCGAGCTCACCCACACGGGTGCCCTCGCGGCCGCCGCCCGCGAGAAACACGCCGTAGAGGCCGCGATCGGGAATGGTGCCGGCATTGGCAATGGCGATGCGCGCCGCGCCCTGCCGTGCCGTGACGACATCGTTGACGCGGTCCCAGGTGAGACGGGGACGCAGTTCGGCAAACTCGTCGGACGGGTAGCGGCCCGACAGCATGTCGAGCACGCCGTCGAAGCTGCGGCGCGTGAGCGTCGTGAACGGTGCCGCCTGCCGTACGCAGCGGTAGAGGGCCTCGACCGGCCAGGCTTCCACGGCGGCCATGGCGACCAGCTGCTGGGCCAGCACGTCGAGGGGCGTGCGCGGCATGCGGTTGACTTCGACGGCCCCGTCGTACATGGCGCGAGTGACGGCGGCGCAGGCCAGCAGATCGCCGCGGAACTTGGGGAAGATGATGCCGGCACTGACGTCGCCCACCCGGTGCCCGGCGCGGCCGATGCGCTGCAGGCCGCTGGCCACCGAGGGTGGCGCCTCGATCTGCACCACGAGGTCGATGGCGCCCATGTCGATGCCGAGCTCGAGCGACGAGGTGGCGATGAGCCCGGGCAGCCGGCCGCTCTTGAGCAGGTCTTCGATCTCGGTGCGCTGCGCCCGGGCGAGCGAGCCGTGGTGGGCGCGCACGAGCGTGGTGCCGGCCAGCTCGTTGAGGGCGGCCGCGAGACGCTCGGCCAGTCGCCGGCTGTTGACGAAGACCAGCGTCGACCGGTGGGCCCGGATGAGCTCGACCAGTCGCGGATGGATGGCGTTCCAGATGGTCTGCACCTGCGGCGGCTGGGCGGCAGGGCCACTCGGGTCGACAACCGGGCGTCCCACCGTCGACATGTCGTCGAGGGCCACCTCGACGGTCAGCGACAGCCGCTTGGGCTCGCGTGCGTCGACCAGCGTGACCGGTCGTGGCGTCGGGGTGTCTTCGGCGGTGGCACCGCCGAGATAGAGCGAGACCTCGTCGAGCGAGCGCTGCGTGGCCGACAGCCCGATGCGCTGCAGCGGCCGCGCGACCAGCGCCTCGAGCCGCTCGAGCGAGACAGCCAGGTGTGCACCGCGCTTGGTGCCGACCAGGGCGTGGATTTCGTCGATGATGACCGTCTCGACGGAGCGCAGGCGGTCGCGGGCCTGTGACGTGAGCAGCAGGAACAGCGATTCCGGCGTCGTGATGAGGATGTCAGCCGGGGTGCGGCTGAACCGGGCGCGCTCGGCGGCGGGCGTGTCGCCCGTGCGCACCCAGACCGCAGGCACATGGGGTGACTCGCCGCGGCGGGCGGCGACGGCGGCGATGCCGGCGAGGGGGGCACGGAGATTGCGGTCGACGTCGACGGCGAGCGCCTTGAGCGGCGAGAGGTAGAGCACCCGGCAGCGATCGGGCACGGCCGGCGGCGGCGTGAACATCAGCCGGTTGAGGCAGGCCAGAAAGGCGGTGAGCGTCTTGCCGGTGCCGGTGGGCGCCAGAATCAGCGTCGAGTCGCCGCGCGCGATGACTGGCCACCCCTCGCGCTGCGGGCGCGTGGGGGCCTCAAAGGCCTCGTCGAACCATGCCTGCACGGCGGGATGAAAATCGGAGGTCACCGCGCGGCCCGGCATCCCCGTATAATGAACTATCCATGGGTGATGCTGCTGAAGGACTGATCGACGCCGATGCGCGCTTGCAAGAGCGCATGGAAGAACTGGAAGAAAGCCGGAAGGCGGCGCGTGACCGTCGGCCCCGGGTCGACCCCAATGTGGCACGCGAGACCGAGTCGCTGAGGCTGGCGCGCACCGAACTGCAGCGGCAGTTCGAGGCGACGGCCCACCCGGCACGCAAGGCCCAGCTGTCGGCGGCCATCGAAGAGGTCGACCGCCGGCTGGCGGCGGTCTCGACGCCAGCGACGGCCGACAAGCCGAAGGCAAAGAAGAAGAAGAAGTAGCGGCGGTCGGCGCCCCGGCGCACCCCCGCTTACGACGGGTGCGCTGCCGTGTCCTCCCAGGGCAGCCCGGGAATGTCGGTGTGCGCCAGCAGTTCGCGCGCCAGTTCGTCACCCGACGCGGCCAGGTGGGCCGGCAGGACCGGCTCGCCGGCGGGCAGCGTCGCGGCCTCTCTCATCAACTGCTCATAGTCTCCCGCCATCAGATCGAGGGTGTGGTGCGCGTCCCAGTAGCGCCGCGCCGCCTCACCCATGCGACGACGCAGGTCCGGGTCGGCCGCCAGGGTCGCCAGCGTCACGGGCAGTTCGTCCTCCTCGGCCAGCACATCGATGCTGTAGCCAATGGCGTCCGGCGAGGGTGGTTCGATCGCCCCGGCTTCGCACAGGGGCACATCGCCGTGCACGCTGAGGGCGGTGGTCACCACGGGGCGCCCTGCGCCTATCGCCCTCGTCCAGAAGCCCGACGTCTCCCCACTGGAGGGCCATCGCAGGCAGAGGCAGACGTCGACCGCGGCCAGGTGCGCAGGGACCTCGGCCTCGTCGATGTAGCCCGTCAGGTGCGCGCGGTCAGCCAGGCCGTGGTCAGCCAGGGCGCGTTCAATGTCGTAGTGCCGGTAGGGCTTGCCCACTAGCAGCAGGTGCACGGGCGGTCCCGAGCGGGGCAGCCGGGCCACGGCCGACACAATCGCCGGGAGCCGCTTCTCGGGCGTCAGTCCCCCGAAGGCCCCGAAGACAACGGCCTCTGAGGGAATACCGTGCCGTCGACGGACGGCCGAGGCCGCGGCGGCGAGGTCATCGGGTCCGAGGCGTGGATCGATCACGCCCGGCCGCAGCGATCGCACGACGGCCCCACGGTGGTCCTGGGTGAGGCGCGCGGCCAGTCGGGGCGCATGCACGGCCGTCAGGCGCGACCGTTCGATGACCAGTCGGGTCATGGGCCAGCGCTGATAGAGTGTGCCACCATAGCCGGCGGCGATGAGGTGGCCGATGTCGGGGCGGATGCCCGGATGATTGGCAGCCAGTTCCGCCAGATAGTCGGCCAGCCGTGGCTTCCACCGCTCGAGCAGCAGGCGCGCCCGGGCCTGGTGCACCTGCCCGTCGTGCAGCACGAGCAGGCCCGGGCAGTGAAACAGATAGCCCCAGAGAAAATCGTGCGCCGACGAGTTGCCCAGCTGGTAGACCGGCAGGTCGTAGGGCTGGCGGCGATGGCGCCACACGAACTCGACCGCGCGATACGCCGAGACGCCAGCCGGACACGGACGGTCAGGCAGGGTCGGGGCGAACAGGTCGATCTGCCAGCCGCGCGCCGCCAGCGCGCTGACCGCTTCCCATGAATACGCCGCAATGCCCGACGGATTCGGGGGCAGCGGGCTGAACCAGGCGACGCGCATGGTCTTCATTGTGCCGCACGCCGGGACTCGCCGGGAGGGTCAGCGGCATGCCGCGTCCGCGTGATACCATCTAGTCGTTTGTTCATTCCTTCACAAGCGGGGGCAGGTGTGCCCACGCAAGGGGAGTGACCGAGGCAGGGACGCACTATGGAAGGTTGGGGCGGAGTCGCACTGATGGTGGCGCTCGGGGCCGTGGTCGGCCTGGGCGGTCTCGTCATTTCCGGTCTGGTCGGCCCGAGCAATCCCACGCCCGAGAAGGAAGCCGCCTATGAGTGCGGCATGCCTCCGGTGGGCGACGCACGCGAGCGGCAGTCGGTGAAGTTCTACCTGATTGCCATGATCTTCCTGCTGTTCGACATCGAAGTCGCGTTCCTCTACCCCTGGGCGATGGCCATGCGCGACCTCGGCTGGCCGGGGCTGCTCCAGATCACGCTCTTCTTCGCCATCCTCGTCGTCGGTTACGCCTACATCTGGCGCAAGGGAGTCCTCGACTGGGGCCCCGAGTCTGACCCCGACTACAAGCACGCGCCGCGGCCTGGCCCCGCAGTCATCAAGAGATACCGCTATGGCACTCGACACTGAGTTCGAAATCCCTGTGCTGACCACCACGGTCGAATCCGTGGTGCAGTGGGCCCGCCGTTCAGCGATCTGGCCCGTCACGTTCGGGTTGGCCTGCTGTGCCATCGAGATGATGGCCATGGCCTCGAGCCGCTATGACATCTCGCGCTTCGGTGCCGAGGTGTTCCGCGGGTCGCCCCGTCAGTCCGATCTCATGATCATCGCAGGCCGGCTGTCGCGGAAGATGGCCCCGGCCCTGCGGCGCATCTACGATCAGATGCCCGAGCCCAAGTGGGTGATTTCCATGGGCGCCTGCGCCTCGTGCGGCGGCGTGTTCGACAACTACTCGATCGTGCAGGGTTCCGACCAGGTGGTCCCGGTGGATGTGTTCATCCCCGGCTGCCCCCCGCGCCCCGAAGCCGTCATCTACGGCATCGTCCAGCTGCAGAAGAAAATCGACAACTCGCGCATGTCCGACCAGTCGCCGAAGGTGCGGATCGCATGAGCGCCGCTGACATCATCGCCGCCCTGTCGGCCGTGGTCCCCGGTGCCGCGTACGAGGTCCTCGAGGCCAGCGACTCCGCAGTGACGCCGACCATCTTGGTGCCGCGCGCCCACCTGCTGGCCACGGCGCAGGCCCTGCAGGCCACGCCCGGGCTCGAGTTTCACGCCTTCTCTGACGTCACGGCCGTCGATTTTCACCCCGATCGGCAGCCCAGGTTCGATCTGGTCTACCACGTGGTCTCGCCGCACCGCCGCGCACGCCTCCGCTTCAAGGTGCGGATCGACAGGGATGAGGCCGTCGACACCGTCTCGACGGTGTGGTCCGGGGCCGGCTGGATGGAACGCGAGGTCTATGACCTCTTCGGCATCGTCTTCGAGGGCCACGACGACCTGCGGCGCCTGATGATGCCCGACGACTGGGAAGGGCACCCGCTGCGGAAGGACTATCCCGTGCAGCTGAAGAAGGACGCCAGCACCTTCATGCCCCTGCAGGTGTCGCCCGAGGAGTTCCGGGCCAACATGGAACGCGACCGGCAGAACCGGCCGCGCACCAGCTGACGCGATGCACGACGCCGACGGGCGCCTGACGCGGGTGCGCGCGGTGCTGCAGGCCGCGGCGGCCCTGCATGAGGCCACAGTCGGCGCGTGCGACGAGACGATTGCCGAGGCCGGTCGCCTGCTGGCCGACAGCCTTGGACGGGGAGGGCAGGTCCTGGCGTTCGGGAACGGGGGCAGCGCGGCAGACGCGCAGCACTTCGTCGCCGAACTGGTGGGACGGTACGAGGCCGGGGCGGAACGCCGGGCACTGCCGGCGCTGTCGCTGGCGGCCGACCCGAGCGTGACGACGGCACTGGCGAATGACCTGGGGTATGCCGAGGTCTTTGCCCGGCAGGTCGAGGCGTTCGGCCGGCCAGGGGATGTGGCGCTGGGCATCACGACCAGCGGCACCTCCGAGAATGTGCGGCGGGGACTGGCGGCGGCACGGGCGCGGGGGCTTCGGACCATCGCGCTGACGGGCCAGGCCGGACCACCCCTGCCGGTGGATGTGCAGATCGCGGTGCCCGAACGACGGACGCCGCGGGTGCAGGAAGTGCACGGGACGGTGTTGCACATCCTGTGTGAGTTGGTGGAAGAGGCGCTGTAGCGACACACATGGCTGAAATCCGCACCGAAACGATGACGGTCAACATGGGGCCCCAGCACCCCAGCACGCACGGCGTGCTGCGGCTGGTGCTGGAACTCGATGGCGAGACGGTGGTCAACGTCAGCCCGACCATCGGCTTCCTGCACACGGGCATCGAGAAGACCGCCGAACAGAAGAAGTGGCAGCAGGTCATCCCGCTCGTCGAGCGCATGGACTACCTGGGGCCGCAGTCCAACAGCCTGGCCTACTGCCTGTCAGTCGAGAAGCTGCTCGGCATCGAGGTGCCCGATCGCGTCAAGGCGATTCGCGTGCTCATCGCCGAGCTGCAGCGGCTGAGCAGCCACCTTGTGTGGTTCGGCACGCACGCCATGGAAATCGGCGCCATCACCGGCATGCTCTATGCGTTCCGCGAGCGCGAGATTCTGATGAATCTCAACGAGCTGCTCGCCGGATTCCGGTTCTTCCCGAGCTTCATCCGCGTGGGCGGCCTGCGCGAGGACATTCCCCGCGGCTACAAGGAAGCCGTGACGGCGTTCCTCGATCGCTTCCCCGGCAAGCTCGACGAGTACGAGACGCTGATCACCAAGAACCCGATCTGGCTCGACCGCACGCGCGGCGTCGGCGTCATCACGCTGGCCGACTGCTACAAGTGGGGGCTCTACGGACCGATCGCCCGCGCGGCCGGCGGCGACTACGACGTGCGGCGCGCGTTCCCCTACCTCGATTACGACACGTACGACTTCGACGTCATCGGGGCGAGCAACGGCGACGTGTATGACCGATACCTCGTGCGCGTCGCCGAGATGCGCGAGAGCGTCAAGATCTGCCGCCAGGCCCTCGAGCGCATCACGCCGGTGGGCGAGTGGGCGGTCAACGACCGCCGCGTCGTGCCGCCGCCCAAGGATCAGGTCTACACCGAGATGGAAGCGCTCATCCAGCACTTCCTCATTTACTCGCAGGGCTTCACCGTGCCGGCCGGCGAGGCCTACGTGCCGGTGGAAGGCCCCCGCGGCGAGCACGGCTGCTACGTCGTGTCGGACGGCGGCAACCGTCCGTGGCGCGTGCACATGCGCTCGCCCGGTCTGATGGCCTGCCAGGCCCTGCACAAGTTCATCGTCGGCGGCATGATTGCGGATGTCATCGCGGTCATCGGCTCGCTCGACGTCGTGATGGGAGACGTGGACCGATGAGCTTTCATCCCGCGATGCCCTACGGCACGCAGCAGTGGCACCGCTCGCAGCGCGCCCAGTTGCCCGAGGGCCCCGAGTTCAGCTTCACCCCCGAGCGGCGCGCCCGGTTCGAGGAGTTCGCGTCGCACTACGCGCCCGAGCACCGCAAGTCAGCCGTGCTGCACGCGCTCTATCTGGCCCAGGAGCAGCAGGGCCACATCTCGGCCAATGCCGCGCGGCACGTCGCCGAGGTCATCGGCTGCACGACCGCCGAGGTCGAGGATGTGGTCTCGTACTACGTGATGTTCCACCGCACGCCGGTGGGTACCTATGTGCTGCAGGTGTGCACGACGCTGTCGTGTGCCCTCGCAGGTGCCGAGCGCGTGGTCGAGGAGATGTGCCGGGTGCTCGGCATCAAGCCGGGCGAGACCGACCCGACCGGCATGTTCACCGTGATGCCCATGGAATGCCTCGGGGCGTGCGACCGCGCCCCGGTCATGATGGTGAACAACGACCACTGGCACGAGCGCCTCGGCGCCGAGCAGGTGCCGGCGCTGCTCGATGACATGCGGGCGCGGGGCCTGCAGGCGCTGTCCGGCTGCCACCTCGACGTCGAGCGTCAGCCCGCGTCGGTGGGCCGTTCCACGACGCCGTGCCGCCCGAAGGCGAATCCCGACTACGAACCCGTGCTGACGAAGTACGTGTTTACGCCGGGGGGCAACACGCTCGAGCATTACCTCGCGCACCAGCAGGGCTATCAGGGATTGCGCAAGGCGCTGGCCCTGACCCCCGACCAGGTCATCGACGATGTGAAGAAGTCGGGCCTGCGCGGGCGCGGCGGTGCCGGCTTCCCGACGGGCATGAAGTGGCAATTCGTCGACAAGAAGTCGCCCAAGCCCAAATACATCGTCTGCAATGCGGACGAGAGCGAGCCGGGCACGTTCAAGGACCACATGCTGATGGAGCGCAACCCCCACCTGCTGGTGGAGGGATGTCTCATCGGCTGCTACGCCATTCAGTCGAGCGCGGCCTACATCTACATCCGTGGCGAGTTCCAGCACCTGTTCGCGCCGCTGCAGAAGGCCATCGATGATGCGCGCGCGGCCGGGTATGTCGGAAAGAACATCCTCGGCACCGGCTTCAACTGCGAGGTCTACCTGCACCGCGGTGCGGGTGCCTACGAGGCTGGCGAGGAAACGGCCCTGCTCGAGTCGCTCGAGGGCAAGCGGGCGCAGCCGCGCTTCAAGCCGCCCTTCCCGGCGGTCGAGGGGGCATGGGGCTGCCCGACGGCGGTGAACAACGTCGAGACGCTCTGCAACGTGCCGCTCATCATGACCCGCGGCGCCGACTGGTATGCGGCGCTCGGGCCCGAGAAGAACGGCGGTCCGAAGCTGTTCTGCGTCAGCGGCCACGTGAAGAATCCGGGCGTCTTCGAGGCGCCGATGAAGGTGACGCTCAAGGAGCTCATCTACGACTACGCCGGCGGCGTGCGCGAGGGCCACACCCTGAAGGGTGTCATCCCCGGCGGGTCGTCCGTACCGATCCTCCTGCCCGACCAGATCGACATCCCGGCGAGCTTCGACGGCGTGCAGCAGGCCGGGTCGCTGCTGGGCTCGGCGGCCATCATGGCCTTTGACGACACCACCGACATGGTGTGGCTGGCCGAAAACCTGCTGCACTTCTACATGCATGAGTCGTGCGGCAAGTGCACGCCGTGCCGCGAGGGCACGCACTGGCTCTACCAGCTGCTGCACCGCATGCTGCACGGCGAGGGGTCCGAGAAGGACATCGCGCTCATGCAGAGCGTGGCGACGCAGATCAACGGCAAGACGCTGTGCGCCTTCGGCGATGCGGCGGCCACGCCGGTGCTGACCACCCTCAAGTGGTTCAAGCCCGAGTTCGAAGCCTACGCGCGCGGCGAGCGGCCGGCGCCGGCCGACTACCGCGCCGCGGTTCCCGTGGAGACGCACTGAGATGACTGGCGTGCTCGACTGGCTCACGATGCCTCAGACCATCTTCTTCCTCGCCGTGACCGGGGTGGTCTTCCTGGCCCTGCAGGTGTCTGCGGCGGTCTTTGTGTACGCCGAGCGAAAGGTGGCGGCGTTCATGCAGCAGCGCTACGGCCCCTACCTTGTTGGGCCGAAGGGCCTGCTGCAGCCGATCGCGGACATCGTCAAGCTGGTGTTCAAGGAAGAGCTCAAGCCGAAGGCCGCCGACACGCTGCTCTTCTCGGCCGCGCCGGTGATTTCGGCCATTGCCGCGTTTGCGGCATTCGCGCCCGTGCCGTTCGGTGCGAGCACGACGTTCTTCGGGCTGCTGCCCGAGCCCATGCCGCTGCAGGTGGCCGACATCAACGTTGCCGTGCTGGTGATCTTCGCCATCACGTCGATGGGCGTCTACGGCATCGTGCTGGCCGGCTGGGCCAGCAACTCGAAGTACTCGCTGCTGGGCGGGCTGCGCAGCTCGGCGCAGATGATCAGCTACGAGCTGGCGTACGGCATGTCGCTCGCCACCATCTGCATGATTGCCGGGTCGCTGTCCCTGCGCGAGATTGTCGACGCGCAGGCTGGCTATTACTTCGGTGTCATTCCGCGGTGGAACGTCTTCGTGCTCTTCCCGACCGGGTTCATCGCCTTCCTGGTGTTCGGCACCGCCGGTGTTGCCGAAACGAACCGCGCGCCGTTCGACTTCCCCGAAGCCGAGCAGGAACTGGTCGCGGGCTATCACACCGAGTACAGCTCGATGCGATTCGCGCTGTTCTTCCTGGCCGAATACATCAACATGGTGACGGCCGCCGCCGTAACCACCAACCTCTTCCTCGGCGGGTGGCACGGGCCGCTGATTCCCGAGGCCTACGGCTGGATCTGGTTCCTCATCAAGCTGTTCGTGCTGTGCTTCGTCTACCTGTGGCTGCGCTGGACGCTGCCGCGCTTCCGCTACGACCAGCTGATGGCGTTCGGGTGGAAGATGCTGCTGCCCATCGCGACCATCAATCTGCTCGTGAGTGCGGCGGGGGTGCTCTACTTTGGGCTCTGATCTGATTCTCTTCGGGCTGTTCGCGGCGGTGGCCGTGATGGGGTCGCTGGCCGTCATCGGCCAGAAGAATCCCATCTACAGCGTGCTGGCCCTCATCCTGTCGTTCTTCGGCCTCTCGGGGCTGTACGTGCTGCTCGAGGCGCCGTTTGTGGCCGTCGTGCAGATCATCATCTACGCCGGCGCCATCATGGTGCTGTTCCTCTTCGTCGTGATGCTGCTCAACGTGCCGCAGGAGGATGCGGCCGAATGGGACCGCACCCATCCGTATTACCGGCCCGCGCCGGTGGCCGTGGGCAGCGTGCTGGCGGTGGCGACGCTGGCCCTCCTGGCGTGGGCGTTCAGCCGCACCCCGGGGCTCGGGATGGGCGTGGCTGATGCGCGTCCGGCCGCCTCGTCCGTGGGACAGCTCGGGCGGGTGCTCTTCACTGACTACATGTTCGCGTTCGAGGTGACGTCGATTCTCATCCTCATTGCCATGGTCGGCGCAGTGGCGCTGGCCAGGAAGCGGGAGCAGTAACCACCATGCCGATTGGCTACTACCTGGCCCTGTCGGGCGTGCTGTTTGCGATTGGGGCGGCGGGCGTCTTCCTGCGCCGCAATCTCATCACGCTGCTGCTCTCCGTCGAGATCATGCTCAACGCCGTCAATCTGTCGTTCGTGGCGTTCAGTCGCCAGCAGGGCAGCGTCGACGGGCAGATCATCACGTTCTTTGTCATGACCGTCGCCGCGGCCGAGGCGGCCGTGGGCCTGGCGCTTGTCATCGCCCTCTTCCGCCACCGGGAATCGCTGAATCCCGAGGCGTTTACCTCGCTGAAATGGTGATCCAGTGCTCGCGCTGATACCTCTGCTTCCGTTTGCCGGCTTCCTCGTCAACGCGACGATGGGGAAGCGCCTGCCCAAGGGCGTGTCGGGCGGCCTGGCCTCGGCCGTGATGCTGGCGGCCTTTGCCGTCGCCGCCTCTCAGGTGTGGGCGCTCATGGGCATGGCGCCCGAGGCCCGCGAGATCACCCAGGTGCTGTTCACCTGGATGTCGGCCGGGCGCTTCTCGCTCGACATGGCCTTCCGCCTCGATGCGCTGTCGGCCGTGATGATCCTCGTCATCACCGGCATCGGCTCGCTCATCCACATCTACTCGACGGCCTACATGCACGAGGAGACCGACGCCGATTTCGCGCGGTACTTCTCCTATCTGAACCTGTTCGTCTTCTTCATGCTGCTGCTCGTGCTCGGCGCCAACGCGCTGGTCATGTTTGTCGGCTGGGAGGGCGTGGGCCTCTGCTCCTACCTGCTCATCGGCTACTACTACGAGAAGGCATCGGCCTCTGACGCGGCGAAGAAGGCGTTTGTCGTCAACCGCGTCGGTGACTATGCCTTCATCCTGGGGTCACTGCTGCTGTTCTGGACGGTCGGGTCACTCGACTTCGTGGCCGCCGGCCAGGCCGTCAAGGCAATGCCCGTCGAAACGTCATTCGGCGTGCTGTCGCTCATCACGCTGCTGCTCTTCATCGGCGCCACCGGCAAGTCGGCGCAGATTCCGCTGTATGTCTGGCTGCCAGACGCCATGGAGGGCCCGACGCCTGTCTCGGCCCTCATCCATGCCGCGACGATGGTCACGGCCGGCGTCTACATGATCGGCCGCAACGCGGTGCTGTTCGAGCATGCGCCGATCACCCTTGGCGTCATCGCCGCCGTCGGCGCGGCCACAGCGTTCCTCGCCGGAACCATCGGCCTCGTCCAGAACGACATCAAGCGTGTGCTGGCCTACTCGACCGTGTCGCAGCTGGGCTACATGTTCCTCGCGATGGGCGTCGGTGCGTTTGGCGCCGGCATCTTCCACCTCTACACCCACGCGTTCTTCAAGGCCTGCCTCTTCCTCGGATCAGGGGCGGTGATTCACGCGCTGCACGGCGAGCAGGACATCCGGAACATGGGCGGCCTCAAGAAGCACCTTCCGGTGACCTACTGGACGTTCCTCATCGCCTCGCTCGCCATTGCCGGTGTGCCGGCGCTGGCCGGGTTCTTCTCGAAGGACGAGATTCTCTTCGACACCTTCCGTCACGGCCATACGGCCCTGTGGGTGGTCGGCGTGCTGACCTCCCTCATGACGGCCACGTACATGTTCCGTCTCGTCTTCCTGACGTTCCACGGCGAGGAACGCTTCAACCCCGCGACGGTGGGGGCGCATGGACACGGTGGCGGACACGGCCATGACGATCACGGGCACCACGCGGCCCACGCCGGCCACGATGCCCACGGGCACGACAGTCACGGCCATGGCGGACACCTGCACGACGCTCCGCCGGCGATGGCGCTGGCGCTGATTGTGCTCGCGATCGGGTCGGTGGCCGCCGGATACATTGGCGTGCCGCACGCGCTCGGCGGTCACAACAACCTTGGCGAGTGGCTCAAGCCGGTATTCGCGCTCGAGAATACCCAGCAGGTACCGATGGCGAGTCTCAATGCCCACGCGGGACACATCGCCCCGGTGGAAGGTCCGCTGGCCGGTGAGGCGCACGGCGCCACCGAGGCCCACGCGGCCGACGCGGCCCACGGCGAGGCCGGTGCCGAGGCCCACGATGAGACGGCGCTCGAGCTGACGCTGATGGGCGTCTCGAGTGCCATCGCCTTCCTCGGCATCGGGCTGGCAGCCTTCCTCTGGATTCGCAACCGGCACATCCCCGAGCAGATGGCGCAGTCATTCAGCGGCGTGCACCGGCTCCTGCTGAACAAGTACTACGTCGATGAAGTCTACGATGCGGCGATTGTGCAGCCGATCAAGGCGTTCTCCATCCACGGCCTCTGGAAGGTGGCCGACGCCCGGGTCATCGACGGCGCCGTCAACGGCGCGGGCGCGCTGGTCAATGCCGCGGCCTCTGCCCTGCGGCAGCTGCAGACCGGCTCGGTCAAGACCTATGCAGCCGGCACATTCCTCGGCGCGGTTCTGCTCCTCGCCTTCTTCCTCTGGAGATAGCGCGCAGTGACTGGCATCCCAATGATTTCACTCGCGATTCTGCTGCCGGTCCTCGGGGCCCTCGCGCTGCTGCTCGTCGGCAACCGTGACGGCTCGAAAGACGGCCTCATCCGCAACCTCACGCTGGGCATTTCGATGGCCACCTTCGGCGTCACCCTGGCGCTGTGGGCGACGTTCGACCAGTCGGTCTCGGCACCGGCCTTCCAGTTCGTCGAGCGGCTGCCCTGGATTCCGGCCTTCGGTATCGAGTACTACGTCGGCATCGACGGCCTGAGCCTGATGCTCATCCTGCTCACCGGCTTCCTCACCCCGATCGCCCTGCTGACGTCGTGGGAGAGCATCGAGCACAAGGTCAAGGAGTTCAGCATCTTCATGCTGATTCTCGAGGCGGCCATGATTGGCGTGTTCGCCTCGCTCGACCTGTTCCTCTTCTACATCTTCTGGGACATCCTCCTCATCCCGATGTATTTCCTCATCGGCATCTGGGGCTACGACCAGCGTCTCTACGCCGCGATCAAGTTCATCCTCTACACGCTGGCCGGCAGCGTGCTGATGCTGATTGCCATCATCGGGCTGTCGTGGATGCACCACGCCGCCACGGGCACCTACAGCTTCGACGTGCTGAAGCTCTACGCGCTCGAGATTCCCTACAGCACCCAGTACTGGTTCTTCCTGGCCTTCGCCCTGGCGTTTGCCATCAAGGTGCCGCTGTTCCCGTTCCATACGTGGCTGCCCGACGCGCACGTGCAGGCCCCGACGCCCGGATCGGTCATCCTGGCCGGCGTGCTGCTCAAGATGGGCGGTTACGGTCTGATCCGCTTCGCATTCCCGCTGTTCCCCGAGGCGGCGGCCTACTTCGCGCCCTTCATCGCGGTGCTGTCGGTCATTGCCATCGTCTACGGCGCGCTCATCGCCATGGTGCAGCCCGACATGAAGAAGCTGGTGGCCTACTCGTCGGTGAGCCACATGGGCTTCGTGGTGCTGGGCATCGCGGCCATGAACGTCGAGGGCGTGCAGGGCGCGTCGTATCAGATGCTGGCGCACGGTGTCAGCACCGGTGGCCTGTTCGCGCTGGTCGGCATGATGTCCGACCGCCGGCACACCCGCCTCATCAGCGAATATGGCGGCATCAAGACGGTGATGCCAAAGCTGACGGCGGCCTTCCTCATCATCACGCTGTCCTCGGTGGGCCTGCCTGGCATGAACGGCTTTGTCGGCGAGTTCCTGATCATGCTCGGGGCCTTCGATTGGGATCCGCGATTCGTCGTGGGTGCCGGCCTGGGTGTCATCCTGTCGGCCGTCTACATGCTCTGGATGTTCCAGCGGGTCTTCTACGGTAAGGTCACCAACGATCACAACCGCGACCTGCCTGACCTGTCCTTCCGCGAATGGGCCATTATCGGGCCGCTCGCCGCCATGGCCATCCTGATGGGGGTGCTGCCGAACCTCTTCCTCAAGCCAATGGAGCCGGCCGTGCGATCGATTGTCGAGCGCGTCCATGCCCACCAGCCTGACCCGCACGCCGCCGAAGGCGCCGCGACGATGGAAGGCCACTGATGATGTCCACCTATTCGTTTGATGCCGTCATCCCAATCATCTGCGTGACCCTCGCGGGCCTCGTGGTCATGCTGGCCGAGGCGTTCCGCGGTCGCGGCGAGAAGATGCCGCTCGGCGGCCTCGCCGTCATCGGCCTGGTCGGCGCAGCTGCCTCGTCCGTGCTGCTGTGGAACCGCAACGCCACCAGTTTCGGTGTCGTCACGGCCGACAATTTCGCCCTGTTCGTGAACCTCGTCCTCGTCTCCGTCGGGCTGATGACGGTGCTCATCACCGCGCAGACGGCCGACCGCGACAAGCTGCCGGCCGGCGAGTTCTATGCCACGGCGCTGTTCGCCCTGGTCGGCATGATGCTGATGGCCCAGGCGTCCGACCTGCTGGTCATGTTCCTGGCCCTCGAAACGATGTCGATTGCCGTCTACGTGATGACCGGCATCCGGCGCGAGGTGGTCAACGGCACGGAGGCGGCGTTCAAGTACTTCCTGCTCGGCGCCTTCGCCAGCGCGTTCTTCCTCTACGGGGTCGCGTTCCTCTACGGCACCACCGGATCGACCAGCCTCGAACGCATCGGCACCATCGTGGCCTCGCAGGCCATGGAACCGAACCCGCTCGTGCTGATGGCCGTCGCGATGCTGCTCGTCGGCTTCGCGTTCAAGGTGGCGGCGGTACCCTTCCACATGTGGTCGCCCGATGCCTACGAAGGCGCGCCCTCTGTTGTGACCGGCTTCATGTCGACCGGTGTGAAGGCCGCGGCCATTGCCGGATTCACCCGCGTGTTTCTCTCGGCCCTCGAGCCCATGATCGGCTACTGGGCCCCGGCGCTGTGGGTCATTGCGGCGGCGACGATGGTGCTTGGCACCGTCGTGGGCGTGCAGCAGACCAGCATCAAGCGCATGCTCGCCTACTCGAGCATTGCCCACGGCGGCTACCTGCTCCTAGGCCTGCTGGCGGGCAGCGACGTCGGCAAGGCGTCCATCCTGTTCTACCTGGCCGCCTACGCACTGACCAACCTGGGGGCCTTCGGCATCATCTCGCTGCTCGGTTCGTATAACTGCGACAACGACGACCTGCGCGACTACGCCGGCCTGTGGCACTCGCACCCGGTGCTGGCCACCCTGATGGCCCTGTTCCTGCTGTCGCTCGGCGGCTTTCCGCCGACCGCCGGGTTCATTGCCAAGTGGTATGTCTTCAGTGCCGCCATCGGCGCCGGCTACTACTGGCTCGCCATCATCGGCTTCCTCTCGAGCGTGGTGTCTGTCTACTTCTACCTGCGCATCGTCGTGATGATGTTCATGACCGAGCGCGACGCACGTCCGGTGCCGGCGCCAGTCACTGGCCTGGCGCTGGTCGGACTCGCCCTGTCGCTGGCCGGCGTCCTCTATCTCGGCATCCTGCCCTCGCAGGTGATCGAGTGGGCCCAGGCCTCAGTCGCGACCATCTTCTAGCGCACCCCTGCCCTGTCGCGCGTGGCCGGACCACCGGCCACTGCGCAGGCATCCCCCACGGCAGTCCGAGACTCCCTGTCCCCCCAAGGCCAGAGCAGCGCCATCCGCTATACTCGCCACCCAGATATGACCGTCACTATCGTGCCGGCGTCTGGCGCCGATGAGATGGATGTGGTGCGGCAACTTTTCCGCGAGTATCAGCAGGCGCTCGGCATCAGCCTGTGCTTCCAGGGATTCGATCACGAACTGGCGGCGCTGCCGGGCGACTACGCACCGCCTGCCGGGGGCCTCTGGCTGGCCCTCGCCGATGCGCGGCCGGTGGGTTGCGTGGGCATGCGACCCCTTGGTGACGGACGGAGCGAGATGAAGCGGCTCTATGTGCAGCCATCGATGCGTGGCCACGGCCTGGGGCGGCGCCTGGTCGAGACTGTGCTCGCGGCGGCCGCTGCGGCAGGCTCTACGCACCTCTGCCTCGACACGCTGCCCTCGATGCACGAGGCGCAGCACATGTACCGCGGGTTGGGCTTTGTCGAGTGCGTGCCCTACGGCGGCCACGCGCTGCCGGGCACCGTGTTCATGGAGCGTGCACTGCACCCTGCCTGAGGAGGCCGGCGATGTACCTGTTCTTCGACACCGAAACCACGGGACGTCCCCGCCAATACCGCGCGCCGGTGACGGACCTCGACAACTGGCCGCGCCTCGTGCAGCTGGCCTGGGTGCTCACCGATGCCGAGGGCACCGAGCTTGAGGCGGAGGAGCACATCATCCGTCCCGATGGCTTCGACATCCCCGACGACGCGGCCCGGGTGCATGGCATCTCGACCATACGGGCCAGAGCCGAGGGCGTGGAGATTGGTGGCGTGCTGCTGGCGTTTACTGCCGCCATCGACCGCGCCAATACTCTGGTGGCGCACAACATGTCGTTTGACGAGCCGGTGATGGGCGCCGAATTCCTCCGGGCGGGCCTGGGCAACCCGGTGCCCATTCGGCCCCGCGTCTGCACGATGGAAGGATCGACCGAGTTCTGCCGTCTACCCGGGCGCTATGGCTACAAGTGGCCGACTCTCGACGAACTGCACCGGACGCTCTTTGAGACGTCGGTCGAGGGGGCCCATCAGGCCCTCGTCGACGTTCGGGCGTGCATCCGATGTTTTTTCGAACTCAAACGCCGGCAGGTGCTGTGATGACTTTCACTTACTCCCGATTCGCCAAGGCAGCCTCGCGGTGGTGTGGACGGCCGAGAACCTTCACGCTGTCGGTGGTCGTCATCGCCCTGTGGCTCATCACCGGGCCCATCTTCAACTTCAGCGACACGTGGCAGCTGCTCATCAACACCGCGACGACCATCATCACCTTCCTGATGGTGTTTCTCATCCAGCACACACAGAACCGTGACACCGAGGCCATCCAGGTGAAGCTCGACGAGCTGATTCGGGCGACGCAGGGGGCACACAATGCACTGCTGGACCTGGAGGAACTCGAGGAGGACCGGCTCGATGCGTTCCGCGAGCGCTATCTGGCGCTGGCGGCGGCCGCCCGCCGTGATCTCGTGAACGGCCAGCGCGACACCGACACGCCGGAAGCCTGACCCCGACGTGGCATCGGCCACAGGCAGTGCCAGCCGCTCGGGGCGACGTCTCTCGCCCCCGTCTTCGCCTGACTGTTCACGCCGCGGCTGCGGGAGGGGTGTCGTGGTGTCAGTACCTCAGCCGCAGTACACGTGGCATGCCCGAGGCAGCCACAATCCACAGATTGCCGAAATCATCGTCGGCGATGTCCACGGGCGGGGTACCCGAGAGGCTGGCCGTGATTGACGGCACTGTGTTCGAGTGCCCCACCACGAGGGCATGGCCCTTCACCGCGCGCAGCTGATCCAGCAGCGCTGCCTCATCGTCCGCCTTGAGGACGATCGGCGTAAGCCCGAGCGCGGCAGCCAGGGGGGCTGCCGTCTGCTGGGTGCGCCTGAACTGCGTCACGAAGATCGCGCGGATGTCCGCGCCTTTCAGCATCGACGCCAGTCGCTCGGCACGCGCACGACCTTCCGCTGACAGTTCCGGGTCGGCCGCCATGTTGGGAGCCTGGCCTGCTGCGGTGTCCGCGCGCTCGGCATGCCGGATCAGGATGACCGACTGTGCTCCCACCGGGAGGGCGGCGCCCATCAGCAGGAGCGCGCCGAGACACACATGCCACAGGATCCGTGGAGTGCTCATAAAGAGACACATACGTCGAAGGCTATCACGCCAGTCCGGGGCCGGGGCCATTCCACGCTCTTAACGGATGACTCTGGCGGGCATGGGCTCGGCCCGATACAGCACACGGGTGTTGCGCACCGCAGAGTAGACGAATGTGGCCACAAGCGAGGCTGCACCAGCCAGGGCCCCGAGGTCGAGGACGGTCAGCACCGTGCCGGGCACTGCCGGCGGGTCTCCGAACAGCAGGGCGGCATTCATGGCTGCCAGCAGCAGTCGGAGTTCCGTGGGGCCGACACCGAAGAAGCTCATCTGGAAGCGGCCCAGGCTGTGCGTGGCGAGGTACACCTCGAGCGAGAGGAGGAAGTAGGCAATGAGCAGGATCGCGGCAACGGCCGGATGGAGGTGGCCCGAGAGGCCGAGACCGCCAAACAGGAAGAGGACCCCGACGACATCGACCACGTGGTCGACATAGTAGCCATAGCGCGGGCGCTGCTGGGCGCGCACGCGAGCCAGGGTGCCGTCGAGTGAGTCGCCGAACCAGTTGACGGCCAGCCAGACGGTGGCGAGTATCAGTCCCACCGGCGAGTACCGCGACATCCAGTAGGACGCGCCCACGCTCACCATGGCGAACAGCGCCAGCAGCGTCAGATGGTCGGAATTGATGCGATCGGGCATGCGCACGGCGAGCCAGTGCAGAACGCGCTTCTCGAGCGCCGTCAGGACACTCTGCTGGACACGAACTTCTGACTGAAAGGGGGTTGGGGCGGTTGCGGGCTGTGCCATCACTATCCTCCTGCTGAAGAATGCGCAGGACGGGAGGAAAGTGGCTCAGCGGCGCTCGTCTCCCGCCATGGCCCGGGTGGTGGCCGGCTCGATGACGGTATTCGAGACCAGCACCGAGGCGGCGGCGGCAATCAGCAGCGGGGCCGCGGGGGCATCGGCGTCAGCCAGGGCCGCGCCGTGCGCGGCGAGCACGGCGGCGAACACGGTGTCGGCGACGCGGGCGAGGCCCCGCGCCAGAGTGTGCTCGGTGGCCCAGCGACCGGGATACTGACTGCGGGCAAACCAGATGTGCATGCGCAGCATGCCCGAGACCACGACGGCCACGAGTGCCACGAGGAAGCCGGCCCGTCCAGACCATTGCACCACGGCCGTGCGCGTCAGCCAGAGCGGATACAGGAGCAGGAGGTAGGCCAGGGTCGTGGCGACCTGGTGGAACCGCCACCACCAGGCCGCGGGCCTGACCCAGCCGCGCCGACCGTCCGCAGGCAGAGGCACCACGGATGAAGTAATGGACGTCGCAGGCACGAGTGGCGCGTCACCAGAGGCAGACACTCCCGCCGTGCGTGTCAGGGCCTGCGCCACCACATCGGCCGTTGGCGGGCGGTCGGCGGGCGCCTTGGCCAGACAGCGGACGGCCCACTCCAGCAGCCGGACCCTGACAGGGTCATCGGCGCCGACGACACTCACCGGGGGCGATGGTTCCTCCAGAACGCGCGCGAGCGTGGCGGCCGTGGTGGGCGCGGCAAACGGATGACGCCCCGTGACCATTTCCACGACCAGGCCGCCCCAGGCGAACAGGTCTGAGCGACCATCGACGGCCCCTCCCCTGATCTGCTCGGGCGACATGTAGGCCGGCGTGCCCAGTACGGCGGCATCCTGCGTCAGTGGCCCCAAGTCGGCCGCATCACTGCCAACCTGGGCGAGACCGAAATCAAGCACCTTGACGTCTCCGCCCGGAGTCGTCACCACGTTTTCTGGCTTGAGATCGCGGTGCACAATGCCGCGCTGATGTGCGGCCGCCAGCGCGCCGAGTATGGCACCAGCGACGGTGAGTGCCCGGTCCACACTCATGGAGCCGCGGGCCAGTTCGTCGCGCAGCGTCTCCCCGGCCACAAACTCCGACGCCACGTAGATCTGGTCGCCGATGTCCTCGAGGGCATACACGGTGGCAATGGCCGGATGGCGCAGCGCGGCCGCGGCCCTGGCTTCGCGCTGCAGGCGCGCACGGCGGGTCTCATCGCGCGCAAACTCTGGACGCACCGACTTGAGGGCCACGAGCCGTCCGAGCCGCATGTCTTCGGCCAGGAAGACCACCCCCATGCCGCCCTCGCCAGCCACACTCAGCACACGGTAGGGCCCAATCGGCTCGCGTGGAATCGCAGTCCGTGTGGCCGGGGCGGCATCGGCCAGGCTGGCGGCGGCCGGCTGTTCGATGAAGTCCCCCGCCCGCTGGTGCGCGTGCAGCAGCGACGCCAGGTCATCGGCCAGCGCCGAATCCTCGCCGCGCAGGCGGTCGACGAGGGCGGGCCGTTCCGCGTCGGAGAGGTCGAGCGCCTCGTGGAACAGGCGCGTGAGCCGCTGGTGCCTGAGGCGGCTCGCCTCGTCCGGGGCGGTCATGGCTGACCGGCGCCCTCGAGCTCGCGCAGCAGCCACGCCTTGGCCAGTGTCCAGTGTCGTTTGATGGTGGCGGGTGACAGTGCCATGGCCTCTGCGGTTTCCTCGATCGACAATCCGCCGAAAAACCGGAGCTCGACGATGCGCGCCTGATCGGCGTCGAGGGCAGCGAGCCTGGCGAGCGCCAAGTCGAGCGTGATGAGATCGACGGCCGCGTGGGCCCCGGCATCGACGAGCAGCCCCTCGTCGAGGGTGACCTGCAGCTGGTGGCCGCCCCGCTTTGCGGCGTGCCGCCGACGGGCGCGCTCGACCAGCAGTCGCCGCATGGCGATGGCGGCGATGGCCACGAAGTGTCCACGGTTCTCGAATGCCGAGCCCCGGTCATTTGCCATGCGCAGGTAGGCTTCGTGCACCAGCTCCGTCGCTTCAACGCTGCGGGCACGCTCGCGACGCATGTATCGCGCCGCAATCTGCCTCAGTTCGGCATAGACATCGTCGACGAGCGGGCCGGAGCCGGGCGTCTGTGCGCTCACGATACGGGGATTATCGTCCGAGTCGCCGGGGAGGTTCCCATCACTCGGCAATCGACTTCCACTGCCGCACCAGGTGCTCGGCCGTGCGCCACGCCAGCGCCTGCACCGTCAGCGTCGGGTTGTGCGACCCGCACGTACCCATCACTGACGCGCCGAGCACACCCAGATTGGGTACTTCGTGCGAGAAGCCATGGCGGTTGACAACGTTTGTCTCAGGGTTGTCGCCCATGCGCGTGCCCCCGTATGCATGGGTATTGAGGCCCATGGTGCCGAGGGGGCCGCGCACGATGTCGATGGCGCCGGCCGCGCGGTACCAGAGTTCCATCTTGTCCTGGATGAAGTCGGCGATCCGGCGCTCGTTCTCGCGGTAGTCGGCGGTGATGCGGCAGACGGGAAAGCCGAGGGGATCCTTCACGACCGGATCGAGGTCGAGGTAGTTGTCCTCGTAGGGCAGCGTGGTCTTCTGCAGGTAGGCGGTGTTGACCCGGTCGGCGTTCTCCATCACGAACGCCTTCCATTGCCGGCCCCACGACGGTGCGCGGCCGAAGGTGTTCATGTTGGCGGCGCCGATTGGCCGGCGATCGGAATACACCCACAGGTTGCCGCCGCCGATGAAGTCGAGGTTCGCGTGATCGAACACGTCGTCCGACCAGTTGTCGACCGCAACGCCCTGCGCCGGCAGCCCGTACCAGGCGTTGAGGTTGAAGGGGAAGAGCGCTGTCACCGACGCGCCGGTGGCCTGCGAGAAATAGTGCCGGCCGACCTGACCGTGATTGTTCGAGAGCCCCTTCGGAAACGCCTTCGACGTCGAGAGCAGCAGCAGCCGCGAGTTCTCGTAGGTGTAGGTCGACAGCAGCACGACCTTGGCCGGCTGAAAAAACTCCTCGCGTCCGGTGACGTAGGTGACCCCAGTCACGCGGCCCTGGTCGTTGACGTCGATGCGCGTCACGTGGGCCCGCTCGACGACCGTGAGCCGGCCGGTCTTCTGGGCGCGTGGAATGGTCGTCACGTTGGGACTGTTCTTCGCGTTGACATGACAGCCGCCACGGTTGCAGAAGCCGTGGTACATGCACGGCGCGCGATCCTGAAAACGCTGCGAATTGATGGCGGCTGGCCCGGGGAACGGATGCCAGCCCAGCTGGCGCGCGGCCGCCGTCATGCGGTCGAGGAATCCGGTGCTGCGCAGTGGCGGCATCGGATAGTCACGCGTGCGGGGGGCCTCGAAGATATTGCCCCGGGGATTCAGCGTGCCAAGCACATTGCCCGCCTGGCCGGACACGCCGATTTCCCACTCGACGCGGTCGTAATAAGGCTCGAGTTCGTCGTAGCCGAACGGCCAGTCCTCCACCGTCGATCCGGCGGGAATGCGCCCGCGGCCATAGCGGCGCACGGTGTCGCTGACCGTGCGGAAGTCGAAGTGCGACAGACGCCAGCTCTGGGCCCAGTAGTGCAGGGCCGTGCCGCCCACGCCATTCATCATCACGTGTCCGGCGGCGCGGGTCGTCGGTGCCGACGCGTTGATCCGGTGCGTCGGCACTTCGTTGTTGCACTTCTGGACGGCCATGGGCCAGTCGCGCACGTTGTTGCGGATTTCATCCGGGGCAAAGTCACGGTTGGTCAGCCACGTACCAGCCTCGAGCCCCACGATGTCGAGTCCGGCTTCAGCCAGCGGCAGTACGGCGACGCCACCTGCGGCACCAAGGCCAATGACGACGACATCTGTGCCCGGCAGGTTAGTCGGCATCGCGGTCCCTCCCGGCAGGCTTCGCCTGCACGATGGCCTTGTTGAACATGGGGCTGTCGTAGGCCGACTTGCGGACGCGGGTGGGGGGCGAGAGCAGCTTCTGCTCTGCGGGCGTGACGACGGTGCGGACGCCGGGATAGCCGATGAGGTCCCAGCCGACAAAGCCCTCGTTTCCGCCATAGATCGGGTCACCGAAGGTGCCCTGCATGACATGCCCGCGCATGAGGGTGAAGAACGCAGCCGAGCTACCCTCGAAGCCAACGTTGGCGCCGGTGGCCGTGCCCGTCTCGACGTCGATGAGCAGCGAGATCTGCTGCGTTTCCGAGAGTGACAGGAACGCGCCGCCGCGCGTCTGCCGCGCGTAGCGTTCGAGGGCGGCGAGGCCCACCATGTAGGCGCGGCGCTGATCGGCCAGCGCACCCCCGAGGGCGCGGTCGATGTAGCGCACCGCGCGTGCCTCGGTGGCGCCGGGGCCCAGGTCATCAGACGGCACGAGCAGCTCCGCGATGCGGTCGAGCAGGTCGGCCTCATGCGGCGTCAGGGCCAGCAGCGGCTCGCGCGCGGGACGCGGCCTCTGGCGGGCCCGCTGTTCACCCGCAGCGGCATCGGCAGATCGAGCCGCGCCCGGGGCCAGCGTGGCCCCGGCGGCAGCGCCGGCCAGCTTCAGCAGGTCACGTCGTGTGGGCGTCTGGCTCATGGCAACCTCGCGGCAGTGGCGTGTCTCTCAGTGGCCGGGTGTGGGGGGCTTGCGTTCGTAGGTGGCCACAAGCTGCCCCTGGCCGACGATGTGCCCGGCCATGGCGTCGGTGAGCTGCGCGCGCGTGAGGCCGGACGGCAATCCGGCGACGTCAAGCGCGTAGACGATGAAGTGGTAGTGGTGGGGCTTGCCGGGCGGGGGTGCCGGTCCCCGGTAGATGGGCCGGCGGAAGCCTGAGGGGCCCTGCATCGCTCCCGCGATGGCGGGCGGTATGGCGACGGTCGGATCGATGGGAAGGTTGGCTGGCAGGCCCTGTGCCGTCGCGGGGATGTTGTAGATGACCCAGTGGACGAATGGCTGCGGATTGGCGGGCGGCAGCAGCACATCGGGGTCTTCGCATACCACGGCGAACGACCGCGTCGTCGCAGGTGCGCCTGTCCACGAGAGAGCGGGCGAGATGTTCTCGCCGTCGGCGGTGTGCGGTTTCGGGATGGGCTGGCCCGCCGTGATCGTGGGACTGGTGACCATCAGCGGGGCAGCGGTGGGCTGTGCGAGGGCGCCGGCGGGCAGCGCGGAGGCGAGCATCAGGGCTCCGAGGAGAGGTCGCATGGGGGGCAGTATACGCGTCTCCGCGGGCCACGGCGCAGGGGTCGGAGCCCGGTCTCATGCAGGGGGAGGGCGGCGTCATGAACCGATGCGGTAGACTCCGCGCATGGCACTCAACGACTATGTGACGCTCGGCCGGTCAGGGCTGCGGGTGAGTCCCCTCTGCCTCGGGGCCATGACCTTTGGCGCTGACTGGGGCTGGGGGGCAGACGTGCCCGAGTCGGAGGCGATGGTCAGCCGCTATCTCGAGGCGGGCGGGAACTTCATCGACACGGCCAATGGCTATACGCGTGGCCATTCCGAGGTGATCATCGGCGACCTGCTGGCGCGCATGCCCGGCCGGCGCGACCGCCTGGTGCTGGCGACCAAGTTTTCCACGAACCTCCACCCCGGGGATCCGAATGCGGGTGGTGCCAGCCGCAAGACCATCATCGAGTCGTGTGAGGACTCGCTGCGGCGCCTGCGCACCGACTACATCGACCTGTACTGGATGCACTTCTGGGACCGGCATACGCCGATCGATGAAACGATGCGCGCGCTCGACGACCTGGTGCGCGCCGGCAAGGTGCGCTACGTCGGCGTCTCCGATACACCGGCGTGGAAGGTGGCGCAGGCGCAGGTCATGGCCGAGTTCCGTGGGTGGAGCCGCTTCGTGGGCCTGCAGATCGAGTATTCCCTCATCGAGCGCACGGTCGAGGGCGAACTGGTGCCGATGGCGCAGGAGCTCGGGCTTGGCATCACGCCGTGGTCGCCGCTGCGCGGCGGCGTGCTGACCGGGAAGTACACGCGGGAGTCGGCGGCCACGGCGACCCCGGGGCGAGGCGATCGGGTCAAGGCGTATCTGAACGAGCGCAACTTCGGCATCATCGACGAACTGATCCGGGTGGCAGCCGACCTCGAGACGACGCCCACGGCCGTGGCCGTGGCGTGGGTGCAGGCCAGGCCCGCGGTGACGTCGACGATCATCGGGGCCCGGACGGTGGCGCAGCTCGACCAGAACCTCGCGGCGCTCGACGTGCGACTGAGTGCCGCGCAGGTGGCGGCCCTCGATGCCGTGTCGACGCCCACACTGAGCTTTCCGATGCCGTTCCTGGCGTTTACCGCCATGATTGCCCAGGGGGGCACCACGGTGAATGGCGTGTCGGCGCCGGCATGGCCGCTGGCGCCCCAGCCGGGCCAGCCGCGCTACTGAGGCAGCGGGCGGCGCAGACCTGTGCGATCATGCCGGGCATGGTCGTGATGCGCCGTGCCCGGTCCGTGTCCCTGCTGTTCCTCGCGGTCGCGCTGCTGCTGGCGGGCAGCACCGCCGCGCCGCCGCGCCTGCATGCGCAGGCGACCGCACTCAACCGCATCGACACCATTGCGCCAATGGCCCCTGAGCTGGCGCCGTACGGTGCGCACGCCATCGGTGTGCGCACGCTGCGGGTGACCGACCCGCAGCGTGTCGACGTGCTGAAGACGGCCGCAGGCGGGCCCGCCGTGCGCAGCGATCGCACGCTGGTGCTCGAGGTCTGGTATCCCGCCGAGCTGGCGCCCGGAACACCACAGGCGGCTACCTATGACGCGCTGGTCCGTGACGGCCGCACGCGCGTCACCCTGCACGGTCGCGCTGTGCGCGATGCGCGGCCCGGACCCGGTGTGTTTCCGCTGGTGATTCTGTCGCACGGCTATCCGGGCACGCGGTATCTGATGAGCCACCTCGGCGAGAACCTTGCCAGCAAGGGCTATGTGGTGGTGTCGATCGATCACACGGACAGCACCTACGACCAGCAGCTGGCCTTTGCCAGTACCCTCTACAACCGGTCGCTCGATCAGCTCTTCGTGCTGAAGGCCGTGACTACGCTGGCCGCGTCCGGGTCTGGCGATGCACTCGCCGGACACATTGACGCCACGCGCGTGGGGTTGGTGGGCTACTCGATGGGAGGCTACGGCGTCGTCAACACGATCGGCGGCGGATACACCGATGCCGCGGCGGCGATGCCGACCGCACCGCCCAACGGGCTGCTGCGCGACCGGGCGGCCTCGAATCCGGCCTATCGCACCTCGCGCGATGCGCGCATCCGCGCGGCGGTGGCCATCGGCCCCTGGGGCATGCAGGCCGGCTTCTGGGATGCCGCCGGTCTCGCCGGCATCGAGACGCCCATGCTGTTTGTGGCCGGCAGCGCCGATGACGTGTCGGGTTACGAGAAGGGGACGCGCGCCCTGTTCGAAGGGGCCGTCAACGCCGATCGCTACCTGCTGACCTTTGCCGATGCGGGGCACAATGCGGCCGCGCCCTATCCCGCGCCTCGTGAAGCCATCGAAGGACCGGCCCAGGCGGCGTTCGGCCACCATGCCGACCCCGTCTGGGACACCGTGCGGATGAACAACATCCTGCAGCACTTCTCCACGGCCTTCTTCGGGCGGCACCTGAAGGGCGACGCCGATATGCAGGGCTACTTCAACCTGGTGCCGCAGGGACGCGCCGGGGTTTGGGCCGTGGACCGCGAAGGGCGTCCGCAGTCCGGCCACACCTACTGGAAGGGCTTCAAGCGCGGCACGGCCCTGGGGCTGACGCTCGAGCACCGCGCCCCGGTCGCGGAGCGCTCACCAGGTCAGTAGCGCTACCACGCGCGGCAATTCGTCATCGCTCAGCGTGCGGGTGTCGAGGGCCACGCGGTCGTCGACGATTCTGGCCACGATCGGGGTGGCCAGTGTACGCAAGCGCGACTCCAGGGCATCGGCGGTGAAGCCGTCGCGTGCCAGCGCGACGAGGGTCGTCGGCAGCTCGAGACCCGGGGCGCTGCCCCCGCCCACCGCCGAGCTCCCGGGCACGAGCGCCACCGTCCATCCGCACGAGGCCAGCGAGTCGGCCAGGTGTCCTGCGCGCTGTGCCAGCTGCTCGGGCGTCATCGCCAGCATGCGCCGCACGGGCACGGTCTCGCGGGCCCGGCCGGCGAGATGCTCGATGAGGGTGGCTTCAAGGGCGCCATAGGTCAGCTTGTCGACGCGGAAGGCGCGCATCAGCGGATGCTGGCGCAGCGGATCGATGACCGCACGCGTGCCCAGCAGGATACCGGCCTGTGGCCCGCCCAGCAATTTGTCGCCGCTCACACACACGAGGTCGACGCCGGCGGCCAGTGAGGCGGCGACGGAGGGTTCGTCGCCCAGCCCCGGCAGCAGTTCGCCGCTGCCCAGGTCCTCAGCCACTGGAAGGCCGAGCCGACGACCGGCATCGACGAGGGCCGCCAGTGTGGGCCGCTCGGTGAAGCCCTCGATGCGGAAGTTTGACGGATGCACGCGCAGGATGAGCGCGGTGCGGGGGCCGGCAGCCGCCGCATAGTCTGAGACGCGCGTGCGGTTGGTGGTGCCCACTTCGCGCAGCACGCAGCCCGACTGCGCCATGATGTCGGGTACGCGGAAGCCACCGCCGATTTCCACCAGTTCACCCCGTGAAATCAGCACCTCACGCCCGCGTGCCAGTGCCGCGAGCATCAGCAGCGTGGCCGCCGCGTTGTTGTTCACGACGACAGCAGCCTCGGCGCCGGTAAGGGCGGTCAGCAGCGACTCGGCGTGCACGCTGCGCGAGCCACGGCCTCCACCCGCGAGGTCGTACTCGAGGTTGCAGTAGCCGGCGGCGACCTGCGCGATGCGCTGCACGGCAGCGGCCGGCAGCGGTGCGCGCCCGAGGTTGGTGTGAATGATCACGCCGGTGGCGTTGATCACGGGACGCAGGGATCCGCTGAACTGGACGGCGAGCGCGGCTGCCGCGTGCCGGGCAATGGCATCGCCCGGTGAGGCCGCCCCGCCGGGCAGCGTACCCGTGCGGCGCAGGTGGGTCCGCACCTCGTCGGCCGCGCGCCGCAGCGCCGTCATGGTGGCCTCATCACCGCACGCCGCCGCCAGCGCCCGCACATCGTCGCGCTGCCGGCAGACATCGAGAGAGGGAATGTCGCGGACGCTGATCATCTGTGGCGATCGTAGTCGATCGGCGCCTCCGAGGAAGGGGGCGCCCTTTTCAAAGCTGCAGCCTCCCTGCTAGGATCCTCGTCTCATGTCCACGCGGACAACCCGACCATTCGAACAGTTCTGGCCCTACGTCGACAAGCCCGAGCGGCCCACCGACGCGGAGCTGGCCGCCATCGATCCCGACCTCTACGCTGCGCTGTTCGGGGCGCGCGACCTGCCGTTCTCCTTCACGCTCGTCTTCGGGGCGTTTGACGGCGATGGCTACGGGCGCGCCGTCGAGATGGCGAAGGCCTCGGCCGAGTACTGGCAGGTGGGTGAGGGCGCAGCCATGCGCCACCGTGCACGGTTCTATCCGGCACAGGCGCTGCAGATGCGTGACTTGTTCGAGGTGATTGGGGGACAGCCCAGCTGCGAGGTGCTCGTGGACGACCGCCCCGTCCCGTATGCGCGGGACATGTGGCTGCCGATGCTGTGGTTCCTGCTGCTGCCGTAACCGGGAGACCCGGAAGGACCACGGTGCCGAGGCGCCGAACGGAGATCCGTCCGGCGCCTTCGGGCAAGCGTGCGTCAGACGCGAGTGACGTTGCCGGCCTGCGGACCCTTCGGGCCGTCAACGATTTCGAACTCGACCGGCTGACCTTCGTCCAGCGACCGGAAGCCCGAACCCTGAATTGCCGAGTAGTGGACGAACACATCGCTGCCGCCTTCGCGTTCGATGAATCCGTAGCCCTTGGCGTTATTGAACCACTTGACCTTGCCTGTAATGCGCATCGTTCTTCTTCCTGCCTTCGGTGGCAGAGCCACCCCACTACCGACCTGCGGGCACCCGCTGGGTGCCTCACAGGCACAAGAAAGGCCGCACACCGCAGCCTTCAGGATCCGCTAAGCTGGACCGCCCGCAGAGTTTAAACGCCAGTTACATTCGATGTCAATTAGAGACACTGTGCCAACAAGACGAGCCATCCTCAGCGTGTCCGACAAGAGCGGACTGTTCGACTTCGCCCGAGGCCTGGCGGCCCGGGGGTTTGAACTGGTGTCGACCGGCGGCACCGCCCGCACCCTGGCAGACGCCGGGCTGCCGGTGGTGAACGTCTCCGACGTCACCGGCTTCCCGGAAATGATGGACGGCCGGGTCAAGACGCTGCATCCGCTAATCCACGGGGGCATCCTGGCACGCCGTGATCATCCGGAAGATCTGGCTCTCGCGGCGGCCCACGGCATCGGCCTCGTCGATCTGGTGGTGGTCAACCTGTATCCGTTCGTCGAGACCGCTGCGCGGCCGGGCATCGCCTTCCCCGACCTGGTGGAACAGATCGACATCGGTGGTCCCAGCCTGGTGCGCGCCGCGGCCAAGAACTTCCGTGACGTCCTGGTCGTCGTCAATCCCGGTGACTACCCGTCGGTGCTCGAGGCCCTCGATGTCGCTGACGGGCCGTCGCAGGCCTTCCGGTTCTCGCTGGCGCAGCGCGCCTTTGCGCACACCGGGGCCTACGACACCGCCATTGCCTCGACACTGGGCGAGTACCATGCCGAGGGCGCGTCGTTCGAGCGGCCCGCCCCCTCGGGCCTTGTGACCCCGGGCCACCTGGTGATCGAGGCACCGAAGCTGCGTGACTTGCGCTACGGCGAAAATCCGCATCAGGCGGCGGCCTGGTATGCGACGTCGCCGGCGACAGGGCTCGGACATCCGCAGGTGCTGCAGGGCAAGGAACTGTCCTTCACCAACCTGCTCGACCTGGATGCCGCCGCGCGCATCGTGCTCGAGTTTGAGGAACCGGCGGCGGCCGTCATCAAGCACACCAATCCGTGCGGCGTGGCCACCGGCGCGACGATCGCCGAGGCGTATGTGCGGGCCCGCGAGGCCGATGCCCTGGCGGCGTTCGGTGGCATCGTCGGGCTCAGCCAGCCGATTGACGCCGCGGCGGCGACCGCCCTGGTGTCGACGTTTATCGAAGCTGTCGTGGCCCCCGGCGTCAGTGAGGACGCCCGCCCGATTCTGGCCACCAAGCCCAACATGCGCGTCGTCGTCGCGGATACCAGGAGCCTGCGCGGCGGGGCCGCCAGTCTGCGTCGGGACGTGCGGACGATTCTGGGTGCCGTGCTGGTGCAGGAACGCGACGTGGTGACCGAGGCGCACCAGCCTTGGCCGTCAGACGGCCTGCGGGTGGTGACCCGCCGGGCTCCCACTGCGGCCGAATGGCAGGGGCTGCGGTTCGCGTGGCGCGTGATGGCGCATGTCAAGTCGAACACCGTCATCTTCACCGATGCGGTCAGGACACTGGCGATCGGGGCCGGCCAGATGAGCCGCGTCGACGCGGTGAAAGTGGCTGCGGCTAAAGCCAGCCACTGGCACACGCTCGAGGGCACCCCCCTGGCGGGCAGTGTCGCCGCCTCGGATGCGTTCTTCCCCTTCCGTGATGGACTGGATGCGGTTGCGGCAGCGGGTGCCACAGCCGTGGTGCAGCCGGGCGGGTCGGTGCGCGATGCCGAGGTGATTGCCGCTGCTGACGAGCACGGCCTGGCGATGGTGTTCACCGGCCGGCGGCACTTCCGCCACTAGGTCGCGCCGCGGTCCGGATCAGCCGGCGTACGCGGCCCGCAGGTCGTCGGCGCTGACGGTCGCGGCGCCGAAGCGCGCGACCACGATGCCTGCAGCGGCGTTGGCCAGCGCGGCCGCTTCGTGCGGGGTGGCGCCGGCGGCCGTGGCGAGCGCCAGCGTGGCCAGCACGGTGTCACCCGCGCCGGTGACGTCACTGACCTCACGGGCTGTCGCGGCCATCGCGCCTTCCACGGCGCCATGGGTCAGCCAGAGCCCGCGTTCGCCGAGCGTCACCAGGACGCTCTGCACCTGCGCCGTCTCGATGATCGCGCGTGCTGCGCGCCGGGCATCGTCGTGCGACTGGATGCGGAAGCCGACGGCGGCTTCGGCCTCGAGGTGATTCGGGGTGAGGCACGTGGCGCCCGCATAGAAGCGCAGGTTGGGCACCTTCGGGTCGGCCAGCAGCGGCCGGGCACCCGCCTGCGCGTGTGCCACCAGTCGGCGCATGACCGCCTCACTCAGCACGCCCTTGCGGTAATCGGAGGCCACCAGCACTCCGGCTCCGGTGGCGGCCTGATCGATGGCGGCGAGCACTGCGGATTCCGTGTCTGCCGACAGCGGATGATCCGTTTCGTAGTCAATCCGCGCCACCTGCTGGTTGCGCGTCGTGACGACCCGGGCCTTCGTCGTGGTGCGGCGGTCGGGCGCCATCACCAGCCCGGCGGCATCCAGGTGGCGCGCCTCGAGCGAGGCCCGCAGGACACGCCCGTCCTCGTCCGGCCCGACCACGCCGACGAGCCTGGCCGTGCCGCCGAGCGCCGCGATGTTGTGGGCGACGTTGGCCGCGCCGCCGAGCCGCACCTCGTCGTGATCGTGAAGCACCACCGGCACGGGCGCCTCGGGTGAGATGCGCGTGACCCGGCCCACGATGAAGCGATCGAGCATCACGTCGCCGACGACCAGCACGACCGCCGACGCGAACCGGTCGATGACGGCCCGGGCGCGTGCCTGAGGCAGGCTCGGCAGCCAGTGCGTGCTCATGCGCCGGCCTCGTCGCCACGTGCCGCGGCAAATGGCAGCGTCATCAGCACCAGCAGGAGCATCAGGAACTCGGAGTCGCCGAAGTTGTATTCGAAGAAGCCGGCGACCAGCATCGCGACGATGGCCCCCACGCCCGTGGCCGCCAGGGCCCGCGTGCCGGAGGCCCGGCGCATCTTCCAGAGTGCGCGCAGCGACGTGACAATGAATGCCAGCCAGAGGGCCAGCGCCGGCAGCCCCCGCTCGGCCGCAATCTGCATGGGCACGTTGTGCAGGTGCGGGTTGGTTGCCTGCACGGCGGTGGCCGTGCGATACGTCGGATAGAGCGGGCCCACCATGTCGGGGCCCACGCCGGTGAGGGGGTAGTCCCGGACCATGGCCAGGCCAGCCTCCAGCATGGCGACGCGGTCGCGCGTGGTGGGATCGCTCATGTCCCCGATGGACTGCATGCGGCTGGTCAGCGCGTCAGGCGCCACCAGAAGCGCCACGGCGACCGTGACGGGAATGAGCGCGGTGAGCCGGAAGTCCTTCACGAGGAACAGCACGGCTGCGCCGGCCGCGGCCCCGACCCACGCGCCTCGTGTCAGCGTGAGGGCCAGTGAGATCACCAGTGCGGGAAGCACGAAGGCCGACCACAGGCGGTCGCGTGTGCCGAACAGCAGGCGTGCAATGGTGGCGCAGATGACCAGCATCAGGGTGCCCGAGTAGGTCATCCAGTGCGACAGGGTGCCCTGCATGCGCCGCCCGAGGTTGTCGTAGTTCAGCACCCCGTACTGCACCACGCCCACCAGGGCACTGGCCGCGCCGACCGAAATGATGAGGCTCAGCAGCAGGTCGGCCCGCCGGCCCCTGGCAAAGTCGTAGACGACCGGCACGATGAGAAACAGGAACAGCTGTTTGGTGTCGACGACGCTGACGGCGGGATTGGTGGAAAACCCGGCGGACACGAGCGTCGCCACGCCGTAGGCTACCAGCGGCCAGAAGAATGAAGGTGCCTGGAAGGTCCGGTGCTCGGCCCGCAGTCGCACGAGCCATGCGACCACGGCCAGGCCCAGCAGGATCTGCGCGGCGGCGATGGAGAACTGCATGGAGGCCGCCAGCCCGGCGACGGCGCCGATGCCCACCCATTCGGTGCGCGATTGCGGAGCGGGAAAGGACAGGGCCAGCACACTCATGGTCGGGAGACGTCCGAGTGTAAGGGTACCTCAAGCGCGCGGCGGCAGGCGTCGACGACCTGCCCGACGCTGATGTCCATCAGGCACCGGAAGTCGCCGGTCACGCACGTGCGCTGGTGGCAGGGCCGGCAGGGCAGCGGACCTGCGTCAACGCTGATGGCGGGAATGGCCGGGTCGCGCCACGGCAGCGAGCGCTCGGGCAGCGTGGGCCCGAACAGCGCCACGACCGGGGTGCGGGTGGTGCCGGCGACGTGCAGGGGGCCGCTGTCGCCGCCCACGTAGAGCCGTGCGAGGCCGACAAGCGCCGCCAGTTCGGTGAGGTCGAATTCCCCGGCGCGCACGACCCGGTCGGCGGTGGCGCCGCTCAGTCGTCGCGCAGCGTCAGTCACGGCCGCCGCGGCATCGGCATCGGACGGCCCCGATGTGATGACCACGTGCAGGGCGTGGGGGCCGGCGGTCAGCGCGGCCGCGAGGGCGGCAAACCGATCGGCAGGCCAGCGTCGGAACGGATTGCCGGCACTGACGTGCAGCACGGCCAGCGCGGCGGTGTCGGGCACGCCCGCCTGCCGCAGTCGAGTGCGGACGGCCGTCGCGGCATCGGCAGGCACGGGCATCCGCACCGCATCGTGGATGCGGTCGGCCGGGCCGATGCCGAGCGGGGCCAGCAGGTCCCACTGGTTCACGACCGAATGGCGCGGGGGAATCAGCGACGGCGTCCACGGCACACGGTCGGTGTAGGCCCAGGTGCGGCCCGGAATGTCGTAGCCGATGCGACGCGACGCACCGGAGGCCCTGGTCAGCAGTGCCGCACGCGGCCCGCCGTGCAGGTCGATGGCAACGTCGAAGCGCCGCGACCGCAGGTCGCGCATCAGGCGGAGGTCATACGCGAGGCGTTCAAGGCCGCGGGGACGTTCGGCCACGATCAGGTCGTGGATATCGGACAGATGGCGCACCACCGGCGCCGCCGCCGCCTCGACCAGATAGGTGATGCGGCAGCCGGGAAACCGGCGGGCGAGCGCTGCAGGAATCGGGGTGGTGAAGACCACATCGCCGATCAGCCGCAGGCGGATGAGCAGGAAATGGTGCGGAGTCAGGGCTCGACCAAGGCCTCGTCGACGAGCATGATCGGAATGTCGTCCTTGATGGGATAGACGCGCGAGCACTTCTGACACTTCAGGGCGGTGCCATCCTTCACGAGCGTCACCCTGGTCTTGCACGCCGGGCAGGCGAGAATCTCGAGCAGTTCCTGATCGACAGGCATAAAAGGACTATACACCGCTGAAACGGCCGGGTAAGAATCAGCCATGCGCACGCGCCCTCTTGCCGGAATGGTCCTGGTGCTGCTGGTCGGAACCGAGGCAGCGGCGCAGGCCGGCGCGCCGCGACAGGCGCCCGCACGCACGGCCGCACCCGCGGTCGGATCGGCCGAAGCCTACTTCGAATTCATGCGGGCGCGTCACCTGCAGCAGTCTGACGATGTCGATGGCGCGCTCGCGGCGCTCGATCGCGCGGCCGCCCTCGACCCGACCTCGGCCGAGGTGCAGGCGGAGCGGGCGTCCCTGTTTGCCCAGCAGAACAAGGGCAGCGAAGCCCGTGCCGCCGCGCAGCGCTCCCTGGCGATCGATCCCGGCAACGTCGAGGCGCACCGCGTGATGGCCCTCGTGCTGTCGGCCTGGGCCGACGGCGCGGCGCCCCTGCCGGCCGGCGAGACGGCCGAACGCCTGCGCGGCGAGGCCCTCACGCATTTCGAGGCCATCAAGGCGGCGCCGGCCGCATCGGCCGATCTCAACCTGATGGTCACTCATGGCCGCACCCTGCTGCGGGCCGGGCGGTTCGACGAGGCTGCGACCATCCTGCAGGCCGTCACATCGCAGGCCCCGTATGCGGCCGAACCGTTTGCGCTGCTGGCCGAGGTGCAGGTGCAGAAGGGCCAACTGTCAGAGGCGGCGCAGTCGCTGCTGGCCGCGGCGGACATCAATCCGCGCTATTTCGTCTCTCTCGGCGACCTGTACGAGCGCGCCGAGCGCTGGGCGGCAGCGGCCGGTGCCTACGGCCGTGCGGTCGAGGCGGTCAGGTCGCCAACCCGGGAACTGCGGCTGCGCCACATCAACGCCCTGCTCAAGGCCCCGGGTGGCGTCGGTGCCGAGCGTGCGCTCGAGGCCCTCAAGCCCCTGCTGGCCTCGGCTCCCGACGATGCGCGGCTGCTGCTGCAGCAGTCCACCGCACTCCGCCTGTCGGGTGACGCCGCGGGCGCGGCCACGGTGGCCCGACAGATCCTGAAGCAGAGCCCGACCAACGTGTCCGCGATGAGTGCACTGGCGACGGCGCTTGGCGCGCAGTATCTGTTCGGTGAGGCCACCGAGGCGCTGGCGCCGCTCGTGACACAGCCGGCCCTGGTCCGCGCCAATCGTGGCGAGGCCGTGCCGGCCCTGCTGCAGCTGTCGCTGGCCCATCAGCAGCTGGCGCAGTATGACGAGGCCCTGGCTGCCGTGTCCGCAGCCCGGGCGGCACTGCCGTCGGGCGAGGCCCTCGACGTGTATGAGGTGCAGGTGCTGCTGGCAGCCCGTCGGTTCGAGGCGGCCCTGACAGTGACCGGTCGGATGCGGAGCCGCACGCCGGACGACACGCAGGCGCAGCTGCTGCACGCCCGCGCACTGCTGGGCGCGGGACGGGGCGCCGAGGCCATCACGCAGCTCGAGGCCGCTGCCCGGCAGCACGACGATGACCTCGAGGTGGCCTTCGGTCTGGCCGACGCCTACGTTGCCGGGAAGCAGTTCGACCGCGCCGTGCAGGTGCTGGCCCGCATCGAGACGGCCGGGGCCGACGACGATCGCCTGACGCTCCGACTGATTGGCGTGTATGAATCGGCAGGGCGCATCGAGGAAGCCGAGCGGCGGCTGCGGCGCCTGATTGAGGCGAACCCGGAGGATGCGCTGGCCCTGAATTACCTCGGCTACATGCTGGCCGATCGCACGCCGCGTGCGGCCGAGGGTGTCGCCCTGGTCGAGCGTGCCCTCAAGCTCGATCCCGACAATCCCTCCTATCTCGACAGCTACGGCTGGGCGCTCTTCAAGCAGGGCCGTCTGGCGGAGGCGGCCGGGCCGCTCGGCAAGGCAGCCGCTGCCCTGCCGGCCAACTCGGTCATTCAGGTTCATCACGGCGACCTGCTCGCCGGGCAGAAGAAGTGGGCCGAGGCGGCCGCCGCGTATCAGCGCGCCCTTGACGGCGATGGTGAGTCGCTCGATCGCGCCGGTGTCACCAAGAAGCTGCAGGATGCCCGGCGGCGCCGCTAGACCGGTGCTGCCAGGCCTCATCGCACTGGTGGGCGTCGCCCTGCTGGCCTCTGGCTGTGCCGCGAGCCTGGGGTCGCGTCCCGTCACTCCGGGGACCGAGGCGCCCGTGGCCCTGCTTGACTTCCGTCGCGTGACCAGGGCCTGCACCGGCGTGCGGACGATGACGGCCGAACTGGCACTGAGCGGCCGCGCCGGCCGCGAACGGGTGCGCGGGCGCGTCCTGGCCGGGCTGGCCGCCGATGGACAGGCCCGGCTTGAAGGCCTGGCCCCCTTCGGACCTCCGCTCTTTATCCTGACGGCGCAGGCCAACCTGGCCGCGCTGGTGCTACCGCGCGAACGCCGGATACTGGAGGGGGCATCGATGGGGGCCGTACTCGAGCGATTGACGGGACTGCCGCTGTCGGCCGACGAGCTGCGCCTCGCGCTGCTTGGCTGCCTCGGGGCTGACGCACCGGCCACGGGCTTCGAATGGACCGGCGGCTGGCGGGCCGTAGAAACGCAGGAGGGCCAGACGGCCTGGCTGGCGAGACGCGACGGCGCCTGGCGTGTCGTCAGCGTCGATGCCGGCGACTGGCGGGTCGACTACGGCGACTGGCTCAACGAGGTGCCCCGGCGTGCGCGGGTGCAGACCCGGGACGGCGTCGTCGACCTGCGCGTGGATGTGCGCCAGCTCTCGCTGAATGGGCCCATCCCCCCGGAGGCGTTCCGGGCGGTCCGCCCCCCTGACGCCTCGCCGCTGCGCCTCGATGACCTGGCTTCGGTGGCCCCCCTGAGGACGCCATGACCCTCCGCCTGCCGGCGTTCGCCAAGATCAACCTCGACCTGCGTGTCCTCGGCGTGCGGCCCGACGGCTATCACGAGCTGCGCACCGTGTTCCAGACCCTGCGCCTGCACGACACGCTGACCTTCGAGGCTCGTCCCGGTCCACTCGCCCTCACCTGCCGCACACCCGGTGTGCCTACCGATCATCGCAACCTCGTCTGGCGTGCGGCCGAGCGGCTGTGGCGTGAGGGGCGGGGCGCGCGTCGGGCCCCGGAGGGGGTCTCCATTCACCTGACCAAGCGCGTTCCCGCAGAGGCTGGCCTGGGCGGGGGCAGTGCGGATGCGGCGGTCGCGCTTCAGGCCCTCAATCGCCTCTGGTCGATCGACGCCGACGAGGCCACCCTGGCGCAGATCGCCGCCGGCATCGGCGCCGACGTGCCGTTCTTCCTGCGCGGGGGGACGGCGCTCGGGCTGGGCCGGGGCGATGCCATCTATCCGCTCGAGGACCTGCCACCGGTTTGGGTGGCCCTCATCCGACCGGCTTTCGGCGTCTCGACCGTTGAGGCGTATCGCTGGTGGGACGCCGACTCTGGCCGCTCGCCGCACGTATCGGTCGTGTCCCCGCCGCCGGCCTGGCCTGTGTGGGCCCGCATGCTAGGCAACGACCTCGAGCCGCCGGTGATCCGACACCATTCGGTCATCGGGCGCATCCGGCGGGCGCTGCTGCGTGACGGGGCCTTCGCGGCGGCCATGTCGGGGTCGGGGTCGACGGTCTTCGGGCTGTTCCGCACGGCGGCCGGGGCCCGCGCGGCCGCGGGGGCCTGGCAACGGCCGGGATGGCTCGCGGTGGCCACCCGCACCGCGTCCCGGCTCGAGGTCGCGCGGTCCGGGATTGCCAGAACCGGGCGGGGGCGACTAGAATAGTGGTTTGCCCCCGGGTGTTGGGGCGTGGCCAAGCGGTAAGGCGCGGGTCTTTGGAACCCGTATTCGAAGGTTCGAATCCTTCCGCCCCAACCAGTTTCATCATGTCGACGACGGGTTACGGTGAATTGAAGATTTTCTCGGGCAGTGCGCATCCCAAGCTGGCTGCCGAGATTGCCGAGTTCCTGGGGGTCTCCCTGGGCCAGGCCCGGCTGCGCCGGTTTCCCGATTCGGAAGTGTCCTTCCAGATCGACGAGAACATCCGCGGCACGGATGTCTTCATCCTGCAGCCCACCAGCAACCCCGTGGATCAGCACCTCATGGAGCTGATGATCATGACCGACGCCTTCCGTCGGTCGTCGGCGGCGCGGATCACGGCGGTCATTCCCTATTACGGGTATGCGCGGCAGGACCGGAAGGACAAGCCGCGGGTGCCGATTTCGGCCAAGCTGGTGGCCAACGTGCTCAGCGCCTCGGGGGTCAACCGCGTGCTGACGATGGACCTGCACAAGGCGCAGATTCAGGGGTTCTTCGACATTCCGGTCGACCACCTGTTCGCCGCCCCGGTCATCGTCGATTACCTGTCGCGCCAGCAGATTGAGAAGCTCACCATCGTGGCACCCGACGCCGGCGGGGCCGAGCGCGCGCGGGCCTATGCCAAGCGCCTCGGGGGCGAACTGGCGGTCATCGACAAGCGGCGGTCGGAGGACGGCACGGCCGAGGTCATGAACGTGATTGGTGAGGTCGACGGGCGTACGTGCGTGATTGCCGATGACATCATCGACACGGCCGGCACGATTCAGAAGGGGGCGCAGGCCCTCAAGGCGGCCGGGGCCTCGCGTATCCTGGCGTGCGCCATCCACGGCGTGCTGTCGGGCCCGGCCATCGAGCGCATCGAAAAGTCGCCCATCGAGAAGCTCATCGTCACCAACACCATTCCGCTCGGCCCCGAGAAGGCCGCGTGCCAGAAGCTCGTGGAACTCTCCGTGGCGCGCCTGCTGGGGCAGGCCATCCGGAGCATTCACGAAGAGACCTCCGTTTCGTCATTGTTCGTGTGATTGCAGAGGACAACCATGGAAGCCGTACTCGAAGCCGTCAAGCGCACCACCATCGGGAAGAATGAGAACAACCGCACGCGTGCCCAGGGGCTGATGCCCGGCGTGGTCTACGGGGCGCAGAAGGCGGGCGATGCCGTGGCTCCGCAGCCGGTGGCCGTCGATCCCAAGCCGTTCCTCCGCATCCTGCACTCGCAGTCGGGGTTCAACACCCTCATCACGCTCAAGCTGGACGGCGAGGCCGACGCCCGGGTGCTCGTGAAGGAGGTCCAGCTCGACCCCATCACGCATCACCCGCTGCATGCCGACTTCTACCGCGTGAACGTCGACAAGGCCATCGCGGTCACCGTGCCCATCGTCCTGAAGGGCGAATCGCGCGGCGTGAAGACCGACGGCGGGGTGCTCGAGTTCCTGCACCGCGACATCAAGATCAACTGCCTCCCGACGCAGATTCCTGACGCGGTCGAAATCGACATCACCGGCCTCGGCCTCAACCAGGCCGTGTATGTGCGCGACCTCGCGGCCACTGCGACCTGGACGCCGATCTCTGACAGCGACCTGATGCTGGTGCACGTCACCGCGCCGCGCGCGGCCGACGCGGCCGAAGCCGCTGCGCCGGGTGGCAAGGCCGAGCCGGAAGTGGCGAAGAAGGGCAAGACCGACAAGCCCGAAGAGAAGAAGGCCGAGAAGAAGAAGTAGGCCGGGACATGAAGCTCGTCGTCGGCCTGGGGAATCCCGGCGCCGAATACCGCGAGACCCGGCACAATGTCGGGTTCATGGTGGTCGACGAACTGGCGCGCCGCTGGGGACTCGAGCACCAGTGGCGCGAGGCCTTCGACGGCCTGACGGTGCGCGGTGCTGTGGGTGCCGAGTCGGTCTGGCTGATGAAGCCGCTGACCTACATGAACCTCAGCGGCCGGGCCGTGGCCGGCCTGGCGGGGTTCTACAAGGTGCCACCGGCAGACATCCTGGTGGTCACCGACGATGTGGCGCTGCCCGTGGGTCGACTGCGGGCGCGGCGGTCGGGCAGCAGCGGGGGACACAACGGCCTCCGGTCGCTGTCGGCCGAACTCGGCACCGACGACTATCCGCGGTTGCGGGTGGGGGTCGGCCGAGGAGAAATCAGGGGAGCGGACGGACAGGTCATCGCCCGTCCCGACATGGTGCAGCACGTGCTGGGCCGGTTCCGGCCCGACGAGCGCACCACGGTGGAGGCAGCTGTGCGGCGGGCTGCCGATGCCTCGGCGCTGTTTGTGGCCGAGGACATCGGACGCGTCATGGACGCGTTCAACGCTGCCGATTCGACCAGGGCCTCGCGGTCTGCGTCGGGTTCGGAGTCAGGTCAGACGGGAAGTTAGACGCGGCGGCCAATGTCGGCCGACCGGTCTCCTTGCCACTGCGGTGGCCGGGGCCAGCATTGTCACCGCCAGACCTCCGGTTCGGGGACTGGCAGGCGGGCGTCCGCACGGGGCGCACCGGGGTGAGGGCGTGGCCGTGTCCACAAGGAGAGCTATGAGTGCACGAGTATACGAACTGATTTACATCATGGTGCCCGACGTCACGGAACAGGCCGTGGCCGACATGCAGACGCAGGTTGAGGGCATCGTGCAGCGGCTGGGCGGCACCATCCAGACCACCGACGTGTGGGGACGCCGCAAGCTGGCCTATGACATCGGCAAGCACAAGGACGGCTTCTACGTCCTGCACGTGATTACCGGATCGGGCGAGCTGATGAAGGAACTCGACCGTCGCCTGAAGGTGACCGAGGGGCTCATCCGCCACCTCATCGTCCGCGTTGACGAGCGCCAGCGCGTGGCCGACCGGGCCCGCACCAAGCGGCAGACCGAATCGGCGCGCCGCCGTGTGGCGCGCGGGCTGCCGCCCGAGCGCCAGCCGGGTGAGGGACCGCAGGGCGATAACGATGATGATGCCGACGTGAGCTACGACGGCGTGGATGGGGAGGTCTAGTCATGGCGTTCGGTGGCAAGAGGCCCGGGGGACCCGGGGCACGCGGCAAGGCCGCAGCAGGTGCGGACAAGCAGGGCGGACAGCGCCGGGGGCTCTTCCGTCGCCGCAAGGTCTGCAAGTTCTGCGCAGACCGCATGGACGACATCAACTACAAGGACGTCAAGCTGCTGAGCGGCTTCGTGCCCGAGCGCGGCAAGGTGCTGCCGCGCCGCATTTCCGGCACCTGCGCCAAGCACCAGCGCGGCCTGCGCGTCGCCATCCTGCGCGCTCGGCAGCTGGCGCTGCTGCCCTACGCGGCTGACTAGTCCGGAGAGAGACGCACATCATGGAAGTCATTCTGCGAGATCACGTCGAACATCTCGGCAACCGCGGCGACATCGTCAAGGTGGCCGACGGATATGCCCGTAACTACCTGCTGCCCCGCAAGCTGGCCCTGCTGGCCACCGAGGGCAACAAGAAGCGCGTCGAGCGCGAGCGCAAGCTGTTCGAGGCCGCCGAGGCCGAGCAGCGGTCGGCCGCCGAGGCCATTGCGTCGCGCCTGACCGCGATTGAGGTCGCCATCGCCCGCCGCGTGGGTGAGAACGACATCCTCTACGGCTCGGTCACCAACGCGGACATTGCCGACACCCTGAAGGACAAGGGCTTCGACATCGACCGGCGCAAGATCCTCCTGCCCGACCCGCTGAAGGCGCTGGGCGAGGTCACCGTGCCCGTCAAGCTCCACCGCGACGTCACCGCCCAGCTGCGCGTGCAGGTCGTCCGCGAGCAGTAGCCGCACCGGCCGGGTCTCCGGGCATCGCCCGGAGACCCCGGCGGTCACCGACCGGCCCGCCAGCGCCAGGCGGCCTTCGGGTAAGATTCCCCTCCCGTGTCCACACCGGCCTCCGCCCCCTCCGTTCGCACGCTGCCGCACAACCTCGATGCGGAACGCTCCGTGCTGGGCGCCATCCTCATCGACAACGCGACGTTCAACGTCGTGGCGGCCGTCCTCCAGCCCGAGGCCTTCTTCCGCGATGCGCACCGGCGCATCTTCGAGCGGATGGCGGACCTGTCCGAGCGCAGCCAGCCCATCGACTTCATCACGCTCAAGGAAGAGCTGGCGCGCGCCGGCGAACTCGACGAGGTCGGCGGGCCAGCCTACCTGGCCTCGCTCACCGACGGCGTGCCCAGGTCGACCAACGCCGAGTACTACGCGCAGATCGTCAAGGAGAAGGCCACCCTCCGTGCGCTGATCTTCTCGGCGAACAAGATCCTCGCCACCGCCTACGAGGCCGAGCAGGAGGCCGACCTCATCCTCGATGAGGCCGAGAGCTCAATCTTCGCCGTGGCCGACGACCGCGTGAAGGCCGGCTTCGTGCCGATGCGGACACTCGTCAGCGAGAGCTTTCCGAAAATCGAGAAGCTCTTCACCCACAAGAGCCACATCACGGGCGTGGCCACCGGCTTTGCCGACATCGATCGCAAGACGCGCGGGCTGCAGCCTGGTGACATGGTCATCGTCGCCGCGCGTCCGTCGATGGGCAAAACCAGCCTCGTGCTGAACATCTGTCAGCATGTGGCCACCCACGGTGGTGTGGCCGGCTTCTTCAGCCTCGAAATGTCGAAGGAGTCGCTCTTCATGCGCATGCTGGCCTCGGAAGCCCGCATCGACATGCATCGCCTGATGAGCGGGCAGATCGGGCAGCGCGAGTACGGGCAGATCACGCAGGCGCTCGAGTCGCTGTCCGAGGCGCAGCTGTTCATCGACGACACCGCCGGCATCAGCGTGCTCGAGATGCGCGCCAAGGCTCGCCGACTCAAGGCGGAACACGGCCTCAACCTGCTGGCCATCGACTACGTGCAGCTGATGACCGGGCGCGGGCGCTTCGAGAACCGCACGCTCGAGCTGGCGTCGATCTCGCGGTCGCTCAAGGGGCTGGCCAAGGAACTGGGCGTGCCCATCATCGTCCTGTCGCAGCTGTCGCGCGCCTCGGAAGCGCGTTCCGACAAGCGGCCCCAGCTGTCCGACCTCCGCGAGTCAGGCGCTCTCGAGCAGGATGCCGACGTCGTCGCCCTGATCTTCCGCGAGGAGATGTACAAGCTCGGCGACGAGCCGAGCGAGAGCGATGGCATTGCGGAAATCATCATCGCCAAGCAGCGCAATGGCCCCACCGGCACCGTCAAGCTCGCCTTCCTGCGCGAGCAGACGCGCTTCGCCAACCTGGCGCACGGCGCCGACGCCGGCGAGTAGCCCGTACACGAGGGAGGCGAGGTGATTCGCTGCACCACGGCCCACGTGCACCTCGACGCGGTCGGGCATAACCTGCGGGCGTTGCGTGCCACGCTGGCCGCGGACACCATCCTCAACCGTGCCGCCGGCGCAGGGCCGACCACTCCCCCGGACATCATCGCCGTGGTCAAGGCCAACGCCTACGGGCATGGGGCCGTGGCCGTCGCACGCACGCTCGAGGACGCGGGTGCCGACATGCTGGCCGTGGCCGACATCGAGGAAGGCATCGAGCTGCGCGAGTCGGGCATCCGCATGCCGATTCTGGTGTTCGGGGCGCTCAGCGTCAGCGATGTCGGGGGCCTCTTCACGCACGGGCTCACGCCGACCATCTCGAGCCCCGGTGCCGGGCGCGCCCTCGAGCGGGCCGCCCGCGATCGCGGCACCCCCCTGCGCTACCACCTGAAGGTCGACACCGGACTGCATCGGCTGGGATTCCGACACGACAACCTGCGGTGGACGCTGCCAGCCCTGCTGGCTTCGCCAGTGCTGCAACTGGAGGCCGTGTACACGCATTTCGCATCGGCTGACGACCCCGACGTCGCCAGTGTCGAGGCGCAGCGCCTGGCGTTTGACGCGGCCTGTATCGCCCTTGCCGACTGTGATGCCAGGCCAGTCAGGCGCCACGCAGCCAACTCGGCCGCGCTGCTTCGCGACTCGCGGCTGTGGCTGGATGCGGTGCGCCCCGGCCTGCTGTTGTACGGCATGGCGCCGGGCGCGCTGCACACCACGATGGACCTGCGCCCGGCCATGACCCTCACCAGCCGCGTCGTGGCCGTCAAGGGTGTCCGTGACGGCGAAGCCGTCGGATACGGCGGACGGTTCGTGGCCTCGCGGCCGACCACCCTGGCCGTGGTGCCCGCCGGGTATGCCGATGGCCTCGACCGTCGGCTCGAGGGGCGGGGGGCCGTACTCATCCGTGGCCAGCGTGCGCCGATTGTCGGTGCCGTCAGCATGGACATGATGACCGTTGACGTCACCGACATCCCGGAGGTCTTCCCGGGAGATGAGGTCGTGCTGCTCGGCGCCCAAGGGGATGCGCCCTGGCAGCGGATCGATGCCCGCGAGATGGCCGCCGCCATCGGCACCATTCCCTACGAAATCGTGTGCCGCCTGGGATCGCGCATCGCCCGGCTGACCGGGACGGCCGGGGACGATGAGACAATCGGCTGAGCGTTGCCCGCCATGAAAGCGCCCCGTACAGTCTTTGTCTGCCAGGAATGTGGATCACAGTCGCCCAAGTGGCTGGGGCGCTGCCCCGACTGCAGCGCGTGGAACTCGCTTGTCGAAGAGCGGCCGCTCGAAGCCCCAGGGGCCTCCGGCGGGGCCAGCGGTGGACATCGCTACGCGCTGGCAGGTGCGACGCGCGGTGCGACGCGCTACGCTGACATCGAGGCCAGCACGACGGAACGGCTGTCGAGCGGCATCAGCGAGTTTGATCGGGTCCTCGGCGGCGGCATCGTGCCGGGGTCGCTGGTACTGCTGGGCGGTGAGCCGGGTATCGGCAAGTCGACGCTGCTGCTGCAGGCGGCCGCCCGATTCGCCGAGACGGTTGGTCCCGTGCTGTATGCCTCGGGCGAAGAATCCGAGCACCAGATCAAGGCCCGCGGCGATCGCCTAGGCATCGGCCAGGCGCCGCTCTTCCTGCTGGCCGAAACCTGTCTCGAGCGGATTCTCGAGGAGGTGGCCCGCGTGCAGCCCCGCCTGCTCATCGTCGATTCGGTGCAGACGGTGTTTTCGCTCAAGTTCCAGTCGGCGCCGGGCAGCATCGGCCAGGTCCGCGAGGCGGCCACGCAGTTCCTGTTCACGGCCAAGGGCCACAACATTCCCACGTTCCTGGTGGGCCATGTCACCAAGGACGGCAACATCGCCGGCCCCAAGGCCCTCGAGCACGTGGTGGACACGGTGCTCTATTTCGAGGGCGAGCGGCACCACGCCCACCGCGTGGTGCGCGCCGTGAAGAACCGCTTCGGCGCGGTCTCCGAGCTCGGCGTGTTCGAGATGACGGGCAGTGGCCTGCGGGCGGTGCCCAATCCCTCGGCCCTGTTCCTGGCCGAGCGCCCCGTCGCCACGCCGGGATCGGCCGTGCTGTGCTGCCTCGAAGGGTCGCGCCCCCTGCTGGTCGAGGTGCAGGCGCTCGTCAGCACGAGCAGCTACGGCATGGCCCGGCGCATGGCGGCGGGCATCGAGCAGTCGCGACTGTCCCTGCTGCTCGCCGTCCTCGAGAAGCGTGCGGGCCTGCACCTCGCCGGTGACGATGTGTTCGTCAACGTGGCGGGGGGCATGACGATCGACGAGCCGGCGGCCGACCTGGCAATTGTGGCTGCCGTGGCCTCGAGCCTCAGGAACCGCCCAATCGCCATGGGGACGGCGGTCTGCGGCGAAATCGGCCTGGGCGGTGAGGTGCGCGGCGTGCCGCAGGCGGCCCTCCGCATCCGTGAGGCCGAGCAGATGGGCTTCACCCGCATCCTCGTTCCGGCGGCGAATGCCGAGTCTGGCGACGGGCGTCCCTCGGGCGAGCGGCCTGCAGGAGAGGTCGAACTGCTCGGCGTGCGCAGCGTCGGCGAGGCACTCGACCTCCTGCTGAGCTGACGTCCGGTGTAAGCTCTCAGACGGTCTTCTGATCCCCAAAGGAGCGTTCGTGACCACCACTGCCGCCACTGCCGAGGCCCCCAAGCCGCGTATTTCGCCGACGACCCAGATTGTGATCGGGCTGGTTCTCGGCGTCGCGCTGGGCTACGCCGTCAGCATTACCGACCCCGATGCGTCTGAAGCGATTCGGCCCTTCGCCCAGCTCTTCATCCGCATGATCCAGATGATCATCGCGCCGCTGCTGTTTGCGACGCTGGTCGGGGGCATTGCCGGCGCCGGCCACTTCAAGGACGTGGGCCGCATGGGCCTGCGCGCCATCATCTACTTCGAGGTGGTCACCACGCTGGCCCTGCTCATCGGCCTGCTGGCGGTCAACGTGATGAAGCCCGGGGTCGGCCTGACGCTGCCCGAGCCGTCCGGGGCGCCTCCCATCACGGCGCAGCCTCAGACGTGGCAGCAGATCATCCTGCACGTCGTGCCCACATCGGTCATCGACGCGGCGGCGAAGGGTGACGTGCTGCAGATTGTGGTCTTTAGCATGCTCTTCGCCGTGGGGCTCAGCATGCTCGGCGAGCGCGGACGCCCCTATGTGCAGTGGTGCGAGGTGCTCGCGGAGACCATGTTCAAGGTCACGCACATCATCATGATGTATGCCCCCATCGGGGTCGGGGCCGCCATTGCCTACACCATCGGCCGCAATGGCCTCGGGGTGCTGTGGAACCTGGGCTATCTGGTCTTCACCCTCTACGTGGCGCTGGCCTTTTTCGCGCTCGTTGTGCTGCTGCCGGTCATGATCATGTTCCGCATTCCGATCGCCGGGTTCGCGCGGGCCATGAAGGATCCGGCGCTGATTGCCTTTTCCACCACTTCGAGCGAAGCCGCCCTGCCGCTGGCGCTCGAGCGCATGGAGCAGTTCGGGGTGCCCCGCCCGATTGTGTCGTTCATCCTGCCCCTGGGTTACAGCTTCAACCTCGACGGTTCGACCCTGTACCTGTCGCTGGCGGCTGTGTTTGTCGCCCAGGCTGCGAACGTCGACCTGACGGTGGGTCAGCAGATCACCATGCTGCTGACGCTGATGCTGACGAGCAAGGGCGTGGCCGGTGTGCCGCGCGCGTCGCTGGTGATTCTGGCGGGGACGCTGGCCAGCTACAACCTGCCACTCGAGGGCATCACGCTGATTCTGGGCGTCGATGCGATCATGGACATGGCGCGCACCACCGTCAACGTGACGGGCAACTGCCTGGCGTCGGCGGTCATTGCCCGTTGGGAAGGGCAGCTTGAGCCGCGCGACATCCGTGAGGTCACAGGCTGATCGCGCCCGGCCGACCTCCGGTCGGGCGTGTCGTCGAGGTCTGGTGCCATGAGCTGGTCGATGCTGCTTCGTGTCGGGTGTGTGCTGGCCGTGACGGGGACGGCGCTTGTGTGGCGTCCCTCTGGCCTCGGGTCTGCGGCCGATGCGGTCCTCGGAATTGCGGTGGGCCTGCTGGCCCTCTGGGCGGGGCACCGGATGAAGGCCGCTCCCCTGTCTCAACTCGGCGGTGCGCTGCTCGGTGGAGCCCTCACGCTGCCCGTGGCGCAGTCGCTGGGCGATGCTCTGCTGGCCGCGGGTGGCGGCGACCCGCGCGTCTCGTTCCTGCAGGCCGTCGTGCGGCTGCTGGGGCCGGCGCTGGGATTCAGCCTGGGGTGGCAGCATGGCCAGTGGCTGGAACCTGCCCGGCTGGTCAGCCGGTTCAGAGCGACGACTCCCGAGCGCCACTACAAGATTCTCGATACGTCGGTCATCATCGACGGGCGCGTCGCCGACCTGTGTCAGACGGGCTTTCTCGAAGGTACGCTCGTCATTCCGCAGTTTGTGCTGCGGGAACTGCAAAATGTGGCCGACTCGACCGATGCGTCGCGGCGCAACCGCGGTCGCCGGGGCCTCGACATCCTCCAGAAAATCCAGAAGATGGCCGACACCGACGTGCTGATCTCGGACATGGAGTTTCCCGAGGTGCGCGAGGTCGACCTCAAGCTGATCGAACTGGCCCGCCGGCTGCCCGGCAGCATCGTCACCAACGACCTCAATCTCAACAAGGTCGCGCAGGTGCGCGGCCTGCCGGTGCTGAACATCAATGAGCTGGCCAATGCCCTGAAACCCGTGGCCCTGCCTGGGGAGCTCATGCGAGTGGCCATTCTGAAGGAAGGCAAGGAGCCCAATCAGGGCGTCGCCTATCTGGACGACGGGACCATGGTGGTGGTTGACCACGCGAGGCGCATGATGGGCCGGACCGTCGACATCAGCGTCACCAGCGTCCTGCAGACCTCGGCAGGCAAGATGATCTTCGGACGGCTGCTCGAAGCCTCGGCGCCCCAGGGGCCTGAGGCGGTCTCGGCCTCGGACGGACACTGATGGCCGACGCCGTGCATCTGATCTGGACGGTGGTGTTCCTGATCCCCGTGATTGGCATCAGCACCATCATCCTTGGCGCCGCCTCGCTGCTGTCCACGCTCGTCGACCGGCGGGGCCATGCCGCGCATACGATTGCGCGGGTGTGGGCGCGCGTGATCCTGCTGGTCACCCGCGTCCGGGTGGACGTCGAGGGGCTGCAGCACCTCGAGCCCGGGCGCACGTATGTGCTCGTGGCCAATCACCAGAGCCTCTACGACATTCCGGTGCTGTTCTGGTCACTGCCGTTTCAGCTGCGCATCATCGCCAAGGAATCGCTGGGCCGCTTCCCCGTCATCGGGGCGCACCTCAGGCGGACGGGGCACATGCTGGTCGATCGCAGCCGGCCTGATCGGGCCGGCATCTTCGGATGGGCGGGCCGCCTGACGCGCGACGGCCTCTCTCTGATTGTGTTCCCCGAGGGCACGCGCAGCCGCGATGGCCGTGTGCAGCCCTTCAAGGGGGGAAGCTTCTACCTGGCCATGCAGGCGGGGCTGCCCCTGGTGCCGCTGTCGGTCGTCGGCAGTCGCCATGTCATGAGGAAGGGCGAACTCACGGCCCGGCCCGGTCGCGTCTCACTGGTCGTTCATCCGCCCGTCGAGACCCGGCAGAGCGATGCACCGGCGGCCAGCGAGGTGCGGGCGGTGGCCGAGCAGGTGCGCCAGCTGATCCGCACCGCGCCCGACGCTGAAGCGGCGCACTAGCGCGAGGGCCGCAGGCTGCGCGCCACTTCAATCACCAGCGGCAGCACCGATACGCCGACAATGCCCAGGACGACGAGTTCGAAGTTGTCCTTCACGACGGGGATGTTGCCGAAGGCATAGCCGGCCCCGGCGCAGATGCCGACCCACAGCACCGCGCCGATGACGTTGAACACGGCGAAGGTGCGATACGGCATGTCGGCGCCGCCGGCGACAAATGGCACGAACGTGCGCACGATGGGCACAAACCGGGCGAGGATGACGGCCTTGCCGCCGTGCGTCACGAAAAACTCGTGGGCCCGGGCCACGTGTTCGCGCTTCACGAAGCGCGACAGGCCGCCTGTGCGGGCCGTGTCGTGCGACAGGAACTGGTGGGCCAGCCGGCGTCCCACCGCATAGTTGACCGCATCACCGAGAATGGCGGCGACGATCAGCAGCGCAGACAGCACGTCAACACGCAGGGCTCCGGTGGCGGCCAGGGCGCCGGCGGCAAACAGCAGCGAGTCGCCCGGCAGGAACGGGGTGACGACCAGTCCGGTTTCGGCAAAGATGATGGCGAACAGGATGCCGTACAGGACCGTGCCGTATTGGCTGGCCCAGAGGGCAAGTTGTTCATCGGCGTGCAGCAGCAGGTCGAGCATCAGCAATTCAGTGTACACGCACCGGCAGCTACAATATGACCGGATGACGTCACTGCCCCCCTTCACGGTCGATGCGGCGGTCGCCCTGATCGTGCGCCCCGCCGTGCTCTGGTGGGACGATGCCCGGGTGTCTGGCCCGTCCGACATCCTCGACCACGAGCTGCCGCCTGCCGAGGCACGCGTTCGGATGCTCCCCCCTGAGGAGACGGCAGCCGTGCGGACCATGTACAAGCGGATCGGGCTCGATCCCACGAGGAACCGCCCGTCAAACGAGGCGCTGCTGCGCCGCCTGCGGAAGGGCGACCGCCTGCCGCGCATTAATGCGATGGTCGACGTCATCAACTGGTGCTCGGTCGAGTGCCAGCTGCCCTACGGACTTTACGACCGTGCGCGGATGCACGTGCCCGTGACGCTGCGGCTGGGCGCGGACGGCGAAGAGTACGCGGGCATCCGGAAAGACACGGTGCACGTGGGAGGGCGCCTGGTCGTCGCCGATGCCGAGGGGCCGTTCGGCAATCCCACGTCCGATTCCGCCCGCACGATGGTCACCTTCTCGACAAGCCATGCGCTTGTGGTGGTGTACGCACCGGCCGAGGTCAGCCGTGGCCGGCTGAGCGAGGTTCTCGACCTGACAGCCGGGCGGCTGCTGCGGGTCTGCGGTGGACGCGAGAGCGGACGGTGGGTCGCATGACCGGGCATCCGAGGGCCACGGCCCTCATTGCGGCCGGAGGCCAGGGCCTGAGGCTGGGGGCGGCCGAGCCGAAGCAGTTCCTGGTGCTGGGCCGGCAGACCATCCTCGAGCACAGCATCGAACGGATGCTGGCGCACCCGGACATTGGCGAGGTGGTGGTGGCCCTGCCTGCCGACCGGGTCGCCACGGTTGCGGCCCGACTGCGGGCGCGCGGCTGGGAGCGCGTCGTCTGCCTGAAAGGTGGAGGACGACGGCAGGATTCGGTGGCGGCCGCCTTTGCGGCGTCGCGCAGTGATGCCGACGTGATCGTCATCCACGATGCCGCCCGGCCGTTTGTGTCGGCGGCGCTCATCGGCGCCACGATCGACGCGGCCGCGGCACACGGGGCGGCCATTGCCGCCCTGCCGGTGCGTGACACCGTCAAGCAGGCGGGGGGCGACCGCACAGCGCCCTCGCGACCGGTCACCGGCACGCTGCCGCGCGAAGACATCTTCCTCGCGCAAACCCCGCAGGCATTTCGCCGGGAGGTGCTGGCGCGCGCCCTGGCCGCGGGTGTGCAGCGTGATGTGACCGACGAGGCCATGCTGGTCGAGGCGCAGGGGCAGGCGGTGTTTCTGGTGGCGGGAGAGGCAACCAACGTGAAGATCACCACACAGGACGACCTCGAATGGGCCCGGCGTCACGAGGCGCAGGCCGGGGCCATGCGGGTGGGGACGGGATACGACCTGCATCGCCTCGTCGAGGGGCGGCCGCTGATTCTCGGCGGGGTCCGCATTCCCTTCGAGCGCGGGCTGGACGGGCATTCCGATGCCGACATTGTCTGCCACGCCGTCACCGACGCGGTCCTGGGTGCGGCGGCGGCCGGCGACATCGGTCGGCTCTTCCCTGACACCGATCCGCAATGGAAGGATGCCGACAGCCTCCGGCTGCTGGAGGCCGCCGTGGCGCACCTGCACCGGGCCGGGTTCCGCGTCAGCAACGTCGACGTCACGGTGATTGCCCAGCGCCCGAAGCTGCTGCCCCATCTCGACGCGATGCGCGCGAATCTGGCCGCAGCCCTGCAGGTGCCAGCCGCGGCCGTCAGCATCAAGGGCAAGACCAACGAACAGGTGGACAGCATGGGACGCGGCGAGTCGATGGCGTGCCACGCCGTCGCGATGGTGGTGTCATGAGAGTACGCTTCGCTCCCTCGCCGACAGGCCATCTGCATGTCGGCAATGCGCGCACGGCGCTCTTCAACTGGCTGCTGGCCCGGGGGCAGGGCGGCACGTTCATCCTGCGCATCGAAGACACCGACCGCGAGCGCTCCACACGGGCGTCTGAGCAGCGCATCCTGGATGACCTCCGATGGATGGGCCTGCAGTGGGACGAAGGCGTCGACTGCGGCGGCGACGCCGGCCCGTACCGCCAGACCGAGCGCTTTGATATCTACCGCGAGCACACCGCGCGCCTGCTGGACGCGGGCGCGGCCTACCGCTGCTTCTGTTCAGAGGAGGCGCTGGAGGCGGAACGGCGTGCCCAACTGGCGGCGGGGTTGCCGCCGAAATACTCAGGCACCTGTCGTGCGCTGCCGCCCGAAGAGGTATCCAGGCGCCTGGCCGCAGGGCAGCGTGCCGTTGTCCGGCTCACGGTTCCGCAGCAGCGCGAAGTGCATTTCGAGGATGAGGTGCGCGGGCGGGTGAGCTTCCACACGGACGTCATTGGTGACCCGGTGCTGGTGCGGTCAGACGGTGTGCCGGCCTACAACTACGCGGTCGTCATTGACGATCACCTGATGCAGGTGACGCACGTGATTCGGGGAGAAGACCACATCTCGAACACGCCACGGCAGGTGCTGATTTACGAGGCGTTCGGCTGGACGCCGCCGGCGTTTGCGCACCTGTCGCTGGTGCTCGGGCCCGACCATGCGCCGCTGTCGAAGCGCCACGGGGCCACCTCGGTCGCCGAATTCAGGCAGAAGGGCTATCTGCCCGAGGCGCTCGTCAACTATCTGGCACTCATCGGCTGGTCACCGAAGCGTGTGCCTGAGGGCGAGGCCGAGGCGGGGCTGCCCTCATCCGATGAGCTGGTGCCGGCCCTGGAGATGGCCCGCCGCTTCCGCCTGTCGGATGTGTCGCACAGCGCCGGGGTGTTCGACGAACAGAAGCTGGCCTGGGTCAACCGGCACTACCTGAAGGCGTGCGAACCTGCGCGGCTGGTGCGCGAGGCGCTGCCCTTCCTGCGGGAGGCGGGGATGGTCACCGGCCCGCTGTCGGAGGAGGCGGAGGCCTGGCTGCTCGACGTGCTGCCCCAGGCGGCGGCCTCGGTCGACCGGCTGTCGCAGTTACCCGAGCGGCTCTCGACCATTTTTCACATGGACGCCGATGCGGTGCTGGCCGACCCGGTCCTGCAGGCCGAGCTTCGTGAGCCAGGCGCCGCGGCCGTCGCGCAGTCGCTGGCCGGGCTGCTGGCGTCGGCGGGCCCGCTCGACACGCGCGAGCAGTTCCGTGCGCTGGCCGCACGGGTGAAGGACGCGACGGGGCAGAAGGGCAAGGCCCTGTTCCACCCGATTCGCGTGATCCTGACCGGGGCGGCGGAAGGCCCTGAACTCGACCTGCTGGTGCCCGCCATCGATCGGGCGGCTGCCTTCGCGACGGGCTCAGGATTGTCTCCGGTTGTCAGCTGCCGAATCCGCGCCGCGGCAATCGCCGAACGACTGACCTCACATTCAGCATAGAATCCCCGCGGGAGCGTGCGGCACGGCACCGTCTCCCGGAGGAGTGCTGATGTCGACGAAGGCTGGGGTGTATTCAGCGCTGCTGCTGGCGCTAGTGTCAGTGGCAGTGCTTCAGGCGCAGTCGCGCCAGGCGGCGGCGCCCGCAGCGCCGCCAGTAATTGATCTCACGGTGCAGGAAGGCACCTCGATGTCGGTGGCCATCTCGCCTGACGGGCGCACGCTGGCCATCGACCTGCAGGGCGGGCTCTGGACCCTCCCGGTGGCGGGGGGCGCTGCCAAGCGGATCTCCGACATTTACGAAGACATCCGGCAGCCCGTATGGTCGCCTGATGGTTCGTCCATCACTTACTTCTCGTATGCCGAGGGAAACTACGACATCTGGAGCGTCGCTCCGGATGGGAGCAACCGCCGCAAGCTGACCTGGGGAGCGTTCGACGACCGCGAACCCGCATGGTCGCACGACGGCACGCGGCTGGCCTTCTCGTCGGACCGCGGTGACCACCTGGGCAGCGACTACAACATCTGGGTGCTCGATGTCCGGACCGGTGCCCTGACGCAGCTGACCACGGACCCATCCGAAGACTACATGCCCAGCTGGTCGCCCGACGACCGCGAGATTGCTTTTGCGTCGACGCGCGAGGGCGGGCGCAGCATCCTGGCGGTGTCGGTCGAGACGAAGCAGCAGCGCGCCCTGGTGCGCTCTGACTTCTGGCCGGCCACCGTGCGCCTCGATGCGCCGTCCTGGGGACCCGACGGCCGTTTCGTCTATCACGCCAGTACGGCCACCACGAGCCAGTACGTGGTGGATGGCACCCCCATCACAGGTAGCGAGAACGTCTTCGCGTTCCGCGCCTCATGGGCGTCGCCCTCCGAGCTGGTCTACGTGTCCGACGGCCGCATCCGCCGCCGGACCATCGGTCAGGCGGCCGCCGCGAGCGTGCCCTTCACGGCGGCGCTGCAGGTGACGCGCGCCCAGTATCCGCGCCGCGCCCGCGACTTCACGTCGACCCGTCCCCGCAAGGCACTCGGCATCGTGCGCCCGATGATTTCGCCCGATGGCAGCCAGATTGCCTTCGCGGCCGTGGGCGATATTTACGTCGTCCCCGCCACCGGCGGCACGCCGGTCAACCTGACCAACGACTCGGCCCTCGACACCGACCCGGCCTGGTCGCCCGATGGCAAGAGCCTCGTGTATTCGTCGGACAAGGACAGCCCCCAGCTCCAGCTGTGGATCCGCGACATGACGACCGGTCAGGCGCGGAAGGTGACGAACCTCGACACGCAGCCTCAGGCGGCGGTGTTTTCTCACGACGGCAAGCGGCTGGCCTTCATCCACGTGGACGGCATGTGGCGAGTGGCGCCGCTCTCGGTGATGGACATCGCCACGGGCACGGTCACCCAGATTCACAACACGCTGCCGCAGCCGGGCGGCCCGCAGTGGTCGCCTGACGGCACGCGCGTGGCGATTGGCGCCGTGGCGCCGCTCAGCACGCGCTTCCGCGAAGGCACCAATCAGGTGATGACCATCTCGACCGTCGGCGGTCCGGTGGAGTGGCATGCTCCGATTCCCATGATGGGCATCGACTCGCGTGGCGGTGGCGGCCCGGCCTGGTCGCCGGATGGTACCAAGATGGCGGGTGTGTATGGCGGGCTGCTGCACATCTGGCCGGTGTCGAACACCGGCGCGCCGCTGGGACCGCCCCGGGCGGTCACGTCCGAGCTGGCGCACGCCCCATCGTGGCAGGGCGATTCGCGGCACATCCTCTACCAGTCGTACGATGCGTTGAAGATTCTCGACACGGTCACCGGAGCCACACGCACTGTGCCGATCTCGTTCGAGTGGACGCCGGCCGTGCCCACCTCGCGGCTCGTGATTCACGCCGGGCGGCTCATCGATATGACGTCGCCGACCCCGAAGACCAACGTCGACATCATCGTCGAAGGCAACCGCATCGTGCGCGTGGTGCCGCATGCCGACAGCAATCGTGGTCGCGGACAGTTCATCGATGCGTCCGACAAGACGGTCATGCCGGGCCTGACCGAGTTCCACTCGCACCTGCAGAAGGACTACGGCGCCGCCCAGGGGCGGGCCTGGCTGGCCTTCGGCATCACCACGGTACGCAGCCCCGGCAACACGCCCTACGAGGCCGTCGAGGACCGCGAGGCCGTCGAGGCGGGTGTGCGACCGGGACCGCGCGTCTTCGGGACGGGCTACCTGATGGAGTGGGGCCGGGTGTACTACAAGATGGGCATCGCCATTTCGAGCGCGAGCCATCTTGAGATGGAGATGCAGCGCGCGAAGGTGCTTGAGCACGACCTCATCAAGAGCTACGTGCGGCTGCCCGATCCGCAGCAGAAGCGGATGGTCGAGTTCGCGCACAGCATCGGCGTGCCGGTCGCCACCCACGAGATCTTCCCGGCGTCGTTTGTGGGCGTCGACAACACCGAGCACACCGCCGCGTCGAGCCGTCGGGGCTACTCGCCGAAGATGGCCACGCTCCAGCGCTCGTACGAGGACGTCATTCAGCTGTTCGGGCAGAGCCAGCGCATCTTCTGCCCGATGATTTCAGGCGGCGGCACGCGGGAACTGTTTGAAAAGGACGCGGCCCTGAAGGCCGATCCCCGCTTCCTGCTCTATCCCGGCTGGATTCAGCGCCAGGTGGCGGCGCAGCCGATGACCATGAACGCCGGCGGCGGCGGTGATCCGCGCGGCGGCAGCGGGCGCATGGTGGTCGACGTCATGAAGGCCGGCGGCCTGGTCGTGGCCGGCACCGACACGCCGAATGCCGTCAACCTGCACGGCGAGCTGATGTCCTACACGATGGCGGGGATGAGCAACTTCGATGCGCTGAAGACGGCCACGGTGAACCCGGCTCGCGCCCTGAACGTGAACACGGGCACCATCGAGGCGGGCAAGCTGGCGGACATCATCGTGCTCGACGGCAACCCGCTCGAGAACATCGCCCACACCACGCGCGTGACCGGCGTGGTGGCCAACGGCACCTACCATGCCGTGTCGGAACTGGTGAAGGGTGGGGCCGCGGCGGGACGGCGCTAGGCCGGGGCGGCTGCAGGAGCGCTGGCCGCCGGTGGCCGGCATCGCGAAAGGAACGGACGGGCGGGGCCACGCGGTGGCTCCGCCCGTTTCCGTCTGTAGTGGCTAGGGCCGGCGCGGTGCCGAGGCTTCGGCGCCACGCCGCTGGTAAATCTTCTTCGCTTCGTCGAACTGCGCGAAGACATGGGCGCGTTCCTTCGGCGAGCGCCAGCCGGGCCAGGCCTCGGCCATCAGCCGCAGCGTATCGATCCATTTCATCGAGTAGGCCGCCGCCTCCGCGCTGCGTACCGGGGCGCCACCGACTGTCACCCAGACGGGGTTGGTGAAGGCCTGGGCAAACGCGGCGTCGAGCGGGAAGCGCTCGCTGCGGGCACCTTCAATGCGCAGGTGATACCAGCCGCTCTGTGTCACCTTAATGGTCCGGGTGAAGTCGAGCGCCATGCGATCGCCCGTGAAGGGTATCTCCTCGATCACCTGGCCATTGTGCACGAGTAGCGCCATCGACACGGGCGTGATTGACTTGGCCCAGCCGCTGAGTTCGATGCTACCGCCGCCCGCGGGCAGCGCGACCTCCTCGCCCGGTCCCCGGCCGTTGACGGTCATCGTGACCAGCGGCCCTGTCGTGACAAACGCGCGTCCTGCCCGCAGTCCGTCGAACCACGCAGGCATCGTCAGCCCGCGTTCGCCCGTGTAGACATAGGTGCGCACGGATCCCACCAGCTTGCTGGCGTGCATGCTGCTGATCGAATCCTCTCCGCCGACCGCCGTCACCTTGAAGCCGTTGTTCAGAACGGCGTACCACGGGGCAAAGCCGGCTCGTGCGGCATCTGACCACTCGACGGCGTCGGTGGTGCCGAGGGCGGCGTCGACCATGAAGCCCTTGCCGCCGCCGAGCCCGAACTGCAGTGGGTCGTTGTCGCCGCCGAAGGCGTGCACGTAGCCGACCGTGGCACCCTGGGCTTTTGCCTTTCGGAGCATGTCGGTGTTGCTCGGATATAGGCTCTCGATGGCGGTGCCTTCATAACCGGTGGTGAACGGCGACAGCAGGTGGTCACGCATCCCGAACATGAAGACATGCCCGTAGAACGGGGGACGATACTCCTGGCCTACGACCAGCACACGGTCGGCCGTCGACCGCGGATGCGGCCCGCCCCCCTTGATGAAGTACTGGTAGTCGAGCACGCGGTTGTCCTTGTTCGCCACCTGCTCGTTGACGATGTCCTGATCCTCGGCGGCGGACATCATCATCAGATTGTCGAGCGTGTTGTGCAGGTTGCCGGCATAGTTCATGTGCACGTGCGTCGAGCCGCTGTACCAGCCGCGGGCATTGAGGTCCGCAATGCGCTTCATGCGGACGGTGACATGGGTGACCTCATTGGCGCGGATGGCGACCGACTGGCGGTCGACTGCCGCCTCGAAGCCGGTCACGGTCGTCATCTCTGACTGGCCGACGGGCATCTGCACCGTGAAGGTGCCCGGCGTGTGGAAGATGCGGTCGCCGATGCCGCTGACCCTGGCATAGGCGGTGGTGGGCACCCACTGCTTGCGGTCGGCGCCGGTCAGGTGCGTGCGTGCCGCAATGACCTGCCCGGACTGGTCGTCCACCACGCGCACCGACAGGGTGCCCATCGGACGCTTGTAGCGCCGCTCGGTGATATGCACCGTGCGCTGGGCGCCGCCGTATACCTCGAGCAGTGCCAGCTGCGGCAGACCCTCTTCGTTGGAGATGTAGGCGATCCACTCGCCGTCAGGCGACCAGCGCGGGTGGAACGCATCGTGTTCGAAGAACGTGAGCTTGTAGGGTTCGCCGCCCTTGGTGGGCTGCACGTAGAGATTGTTGTACTGATCAGCCGACCCTCGGGTCGACGTATACACGAAGCGGGCTCCGTCAATCGAAACGTCGGGCCTCGTGCGGTACAGGGTCTGCTCGGCGAGGACGACGGTGCCGCGTTCCATGGCGCGCGGCTCGGCGGGCACACGGTAGACGTTGCCAGAGCCCAGGGCGACGTTGCGATTCGAGATGACCAGCAGCTCACGGCTGTCGGGCATCCACGAGGGAGCGATGTGCACGTCGGTGTTGCCAAAATAGAGCCGGTCATTCGGGAAGGTGTTGTCTGTCGTCAGCGCAATCTCGGGGCCGGCGAAAGCCCCGTCGCGCACGGGGCGCACCTTCAGATTGAAAAATCCATTCGGGGCTGTCGACACATAGGCCAGGCGTGTGCCATCGGGCGAGAAGACCGGATCGGTGTAGACGTGGTCGTCCGACGTCAGCGGCGTTGACACGCCCGTCGCGAGGTTCAGCATTTCGAGCTGAATCTTCTGACCGTCGTGGTCGGCGGTGTAGACGAGCCACTTGCCGTCGGGAGAAATGTCTGGCGACGAGTGATAGGCGGTGCCGGCGGTGAGCTCCTCGGCATGCCCCGTGGTCGGGTCAACCTTCCAGATGGATCCGCTCATGGCGACGGCAATCCACTTCCCGTCCGGAGACCATTCGGGCCACCACGGTGTAGAGCTGACCGCTGGCGGCAGGTAGAAATTGTGCATGTAGTTATCGCCCGTGCGGGCGGCGGCATACGGACGCTGACCGCCACGGGCCTGCTGCTGCTGTGAGCCGCCCTGCATGGGAATGGGCACCGGCGACTGCGACTGGGCACCCAGCACCGCGGCGGTGCCGAGGCCGAGCGCGAGCAGCGCCCACACGAGGGAACGCGAACGACGGACACGGAGATGAGGCATGGAGTCCTCCTGCATTGACGGGGGGGAAGAACAGCCCGGCACCCCAGGACGGGGTGCCGGGCGGGGCCGGGCGGTTAGAACGCCAGGCGGAAGGCGAACTGCATCACGCGGGGCTGGTACGCGTTGAGCAGGTTCTGGCGGGGCTGGCCGAACGTGGCCGAGTTGACCTGTCCGTTGTAGGCCCCGTAGTTCTCATGGTTGAGCAGGTTGAACACCTCGGCAATCGCCGTGAGGCGCGAGCCGCCGACGAGCGGAATGTCCTTCGACAGGCGCGCGTCGACGCGGTGCAGCGGGAACCCGCGCAGTGCGTTGCGGGGGATGACCTCGCCAATCTCGTACGACGACTTGCCTTCCCACCGATCGGCGACGGTGGACGGAATGGACACCGGCGCCGTCACGTATCGCGTGACACCACCGTGGCCGAAGGGATTGGCCGCGTAGTTGGTCTGGTAGTAGTTGCCCGACCCGAAGAGGTAGGCTCCCGAGAGGTTGATGCCCCACTTCACGCGCCAGATGGCGTTGAGGCGCAGCGTGTGGCGCTGGAAGTCAGTCGAGCGCGCCCACTCCGCGTCGGGATTGAACGGGTTGTCTCCCTGGTACTGGAAGCTGTTTGTGTTGTCGTGCTGGAACAGCAGATAGGTGTACGAGAGCGAGGCCTGCCAGTTGTTGCGGTACCGGCGGTTGATCGCCGACGAGATCGCCGCGTAGTCGGCCTTGCCATTCGACTCGAGCCACTGAATCACGCCGAAGCGCGGGTCCGGCCGCCCGGCCGTGGTGGGATTCAGGCTGTAGCCGGTAGCGGGGTTGAAGAACAGGTTCGGATCGCGCTGACGGGCGAAGTTATAGCCTTTCCAGTAGGTGAAGTCGGCCTCGATGCCGATCACTTCACCCAGCTGGCCCTGAGCACCCAGGGTGCTCTGCCAGGTGTAGGGCATCTTGTAGTCGTGCGCGATCACGCGGGGCGACTGGGCCGGCAGCGGATACTTGCCGCTGATGTAGTCCTGCGCCGTGCGGCCGCGGGTGGGATCCTGCACGAAGTTGGGCAGGCCGTCGTAGGGGAACGAGTTCACGAGGATGCGCTGCCCGTTGAAGGACTGCTGGCTGAAGGTGGTGTTCGAGTCGGGGATGCTGTAGTAGAGGCCGCTGCCGCCGCGGACCACGACGTTGCCCTTCCCGCCGACGTTCCAGTTGAAGCCGCCGCGCGGGGCGATGTTGCGGAGGTCACGCAGGCCGCCCGGATAGAGCTTGTCGCCGGGGTTGAGCGGGATGTCCTGGTACTGATTTCCGCCGCGCGGGTTGAATGTGAGCTGCGAGGTCACGAACGGCGGGTCGAGGGCGCCCCAGTCAGCGTCCCAGCGGATGCCGTAGTTGACGGTGAACGTGTTGGTCATCCGCCACGTGTCGCCGGCCCAGAGGGCCACGGTCGGCCGGGGAATCTCGATCGTCCAGTCGCCGAAGTTGAGGTCGAAGCGCTGCACGAACCCGTCGAGGCCCGTGAGGTCCCACTTGCTCGGGTCGTTCCAGGCGCTGGCGGGGAACCGGCGGTCGAGGTCGGTCGGGTTGCGCGTGAAGATGAACTCGCCGCGCGACAGCAACTGCCACTCGCCGGTGTCACGCCACCGCAGATATTCGGCGCCGACCTTGATGTCGTGCTTGCCACGCGTGAGGTTCAGGTCGTAGCGCCCGCTGAAGGTGTTCTGGTAGAACCGCTGTGGATAGTTGCGGCGCTGGCCCACGGTGAGGGCCGGGAACACGTAGTTGGGCGTGTTACGCAGGGCCTCGACGGCGAGGTCGTTGCGCCAGTTGAAGTGCGTGTAGCCCAGGCGGACCTCCTGCAGCGTCGAGGGGCCGAGCACCTTGGCCCAGGTGCCCACGACATTGCCGGCGCGCTGCGAGCGGTTGGCGGCCTGCGAGGGGTGTTCCGTGCCTGACACCTGGGTGAAGGGATTTTTGCGGTCCCAGTACGAGCCGCGCAGCGTCAGGTGATCCTGCGGCTTGACCTGCCAGTCGCCGCGGCCGAGCAGGCTGTTCTGCACGGTCTTGGTGTCGAACGAGAAATTCTGGCCCGGGAGGCCCGGGGGGGCCGTGATGATGGTGTTCGGCTCGTTCTCGCGCTCGTAGGACACGAAGTAGTGCATCTTGTCGCGCATGATCGGCCCGCCGATCGCCGCGCCCATCTGCTGGTTCGAGTAGGGCAGGACGCGGTTGGCCACGAAGTCCTTCTCGTTGAACTTGTCGTCGCGGAAGAAGCCGTAAACCGCACCGTCGACGTTGTTGGTCCCCGAGCGCGAGATGGCCTGCACCTGCATGCCGAGTGAGCGGCCCTGGGTGACATCGAACAGGTTGGTGACCACCTGGAACTCGGCGATGGCCTCGCGGCTGAAGCGCGGCTGGCCGAAGCCGCCGCCGGCGACCTGTTGCGTGATTTCCTGGCCGTCGAGGTTCAGCTGGAAGGCACGGTCACGCACGCCGGGGTTGTTGTCGATGGCATTGGCCACGACACCGCGGACCTGCATGGCCAGCTCCATCCAGTTGCGGCCCTGCAGCGGCAGTTCCTCCATCTGGCGGCGGTCGACGTTGCCCCCGACCTGCGTCGAGCTGATGTCGACAAGCGGGGCTTCGCCGGTGACGGTGACCGTCTCCTGCAGGGTCGCCACCTTCAGCGAGAACGGGACGGTGCGCGACTGGCCCACCAGCAGTTCCACGTCGGGAATGAGCACGGTGTTGAAGCCGGCCAGTTCGGCCGTCACCTTGTAGCGGGACGGCGGCAGCCCGCGCAGGCGGTACTCGCCGCGCTCGTCGGTGACCGCCGCGAAGACGCGGCCGGTGTCAATGCCGGTCGCCGTGACCGTCACGCCCGGCAGGGCGCCTCCTGTATCGTCGGACACGGTGCCGAGGAGTGTTGCGTCCTGCGCGGCTGCCACGCCCACGCCTGCTCCCAGCACCAGTGCCAGAACCCATGCCATCACACGACTTCGCATACAACCTCCTCCAGGGGGCACTCCCCAAGGCGCGCATCCGGTCAGATGTCCCACCAGGAAGGCGACAAGCCCCACCGGCGGACGGATGTCCCGCATCGTCGGTCCCGAAGGGCCAACGAATGGCGCGGAGCATAGCACAGGGCCGGCGCGGCGACCCGGGGTCGGTATACTCGTCGACACTGTGCGAATCTACGGCGTCAATCCGGTGATGGAGGCCCTGCGGGCCGGTCGCGTGCGACGGGTGCGGGTGGCCGATCGGGACGATGGCCGGATACGTGAGCTGCTCGACCTGGCCGCGCGCACCGGCGTAGTGGTGGACCGCACCAGCCGGGAGGCGCTCGACCGGGAGACCCAGCACGGCGTGCATCAGGGCGTGCTGGCCGAGGTCGACCCGCTGCCGCCGGGGAGCCTCGAGGCGTTCACTGCACAGCTCGACCCGCCGCCCCTCATCGTGGTCCTGGACGAGGTGGAGGATCCGCAAAATGTCGGCGCCATCCTGCGGACGATGGACGCCGTGGGGGCGACCGGCCTGGTGCGGCAGACGCGGCGGGCCGCGCCGCTGGACGGCGCCGCAGCGAAGGCCTCCGCCGGGGCGGTGCACCATGTGGCCGTGGCCGATACGGTGAATATCGCGCGGGCGGTCGAACAGCTCAAGGCGGCCGGGGTCTGGGCAATTGGACTGGACGCCTCGGCCGAGATTCCGTATCATGAGTGGGATCTCACTCTTCCGACGGCGATCGTGCTTGGCGCCGAAGGGCATGGGCTGCGTCGGCTCGTGCGGGAACGGTGTGACAGCGTGGTCAGCATTCCCATGCGGGGCCACGTGGGCAGTTTGAATGTTTCGGCGGCAGCAGCGGTCGTGCTCTATGAAGCGCTGCGCCAGCGAAGCCGGGGGAGGTAACCTGGCCTCGTCTGCTCCTCATCATCGGGGCGGGCAGGGTGCAGGGCCGTTCGACTCCGGAGGAGGTGCGTGTCTGACGGAAACCTGTCGCTTGCGCGTCCATCCTGGACGTGCTACTCTTCCCTTCTTTGTCTGGCTGGCGTAGCTCAGCCCGGTAGAGCAGCTGATTTGTAATCAGCCGGTCGGGGGTTCAAATCCCTCCGCCAGCTCCACCGGCTCTTCGCGCTACAGACGGTGCCCGGCCGGCCGTGTGGCCGGGGCAGGCGGGGACGGAGGGTCGGCAGGGAGCCGTTCGCAGTACGACGGGCGATTCAGGTGTCGGGCAGGTGGCGGAGCGGTCAATCGCAGCAGACTGTAAATCTGCCGCCCCATGGGCTACGGAGGTTCGAATCCTCCCCTGCCCACCAACATCTGATTCCGGGGAGTCAGGTGGTCCGCAGTCGCCGGCAAGGGTCGGCGGTGGGCGGTGGTCGTCCGGTGGGTGCGAGCGTCAGGCAGGCGAGACAGAAGGGGTGAGACGCGTGGTCGGGCGTGTACGCGCGCCTGGTCGAGCATGGTGCGAAGGCGGGAGTAACTCAGTGGTAGAGTCACAGCCTTCCAAGCTGTTGGTCGCGGGTTCGATCCCCGTCTCCCGCTCCAT
>CAZXTM010000017.1:0-5898 GCA_964643765.1 uncultured Bifidobacteriaceae bacterium
CGGTGCTCGGCGACGCCGCGCCCGGCGGCGGAGCCGCCGGCGCCGAGGCGCTGGCCCGCGCCCTGGCCGCGCGGGGCACGGCGGTCACCGTGGCTGACGCGCAGAGGGCCGACCTCGTCGTGCTCGCGCACGGGCTGCTGACGCCCGGCGGCGCGGCGGCGGGCCATGCGGGCGTGGGCGCTCCCGGCGTCTCGGGCGCCCCGGGCCTCTCGGGCGCGACCGGCGCCGGAACCTCGGCGGGCGCCTCGACGGCCGCCGCCCCGGGCCCGGCCCCGGGCCTTCCCGGGGGCACCGCCGCCGGCGCTCACACACCCGTGCCTGCCGACGACGAAGGCCTGGCGCGCGCGTTTGCAGACCTGACCGCCCTGGCCGCGCGGCCGACGCCGCCGCGCCTGCTGGTCGGCCTCGCCGGGGCCTCGCCCCTCGGGGCGGGCCTGGCGGGTCTCGTCAAGACGGCGGCCCTCGAATGGCAGGCCGCCTGGCTGTCCCTGACCCTCGACGCGCCCGCTCCCTCGACGGTGACAGACGCGGCCCCGCTAGTGGCCGACGCGCTCACCGGCGGCGGGATTGCGCGCGAGGTGCGCCTCGGCGCGCGCCGCCAGGTGCGGACCCGGGTGGCCGGGCCCGCCGCCGGCGCCACACGCGGCATCACGCCCGGCCCGTGGGTCATCTCGGGCGGCGCGCGCGGCGTCACAGCCACCTGCGCCGTCGCGCTCGCACAGGCCGGCGCCTCGCGCATCCTCCTGCTCGGGCGCTCGCGACTCGAGCCCGAGCCGGCCGTCTGCGCCGGCCTCACCGATGAGCCGGCCCTGAAGCGCGCGCTCATCACCGCCGCCGGTCCCAGGCCCGACCTGCGCGCCATCGGACGGCAGGTCGCCTCCATCCTCGGCCAGCGCGAGATCAGGGCCACCATCCACGCCCTCGAACAGGCCGGGGCCGACGTCCGCTACGCACCCGTCGATGTGGCCCGCCATGCCGAGGTCGCCTCGGCCATCGCCGAAGCCCGCACCGCCTGGGGCCCGATGCGCGGCCTCATCCACGGCGCAGGCGTGCTGGCCGACAAGCGCCTCGGCGAGAAGACCGCCGAGCAGTTTGCCAGCGTGCTGCAGCCGAAGCTCGACGGCGTCGACGCCCTGCTCGCCGCCTGCGAGCACGATCCCCTCGAGCAGATCTGCTTCTTCTCGTCCGTGGCCGCGCACAGCGGCAACGCCGGCCAGTCCGACTACGCCGCCGCCAATGCCGTCCTCGACGCGCTGGCCGCGGCCGAACAGGCGCGCCGCGGGCCACAGTGCCACGTGGTCTCGACCGCCTGGGGGCCATGGGCCGGCGGCATGGTCACCGAATCGCTCGCGCGGCACTTCACCGCGCGCGGCATCGCCCTCATTCCCCAGCGCGACGGCGCACTCGCCCTCGTCGACGAACTGGCGCACGGCACCGCCACGCAGGTCATCCTCGGCTGCGGCCTCGACCAGATGGACGAGCCGCCCGTGGAACGCCTTCACATCTCCTCGACCCGCTGGCCCCTGCTCGACGGCCACCGCATCGAACACGCCATCGTCATGCCCATGACCATGGCGCTCGATGCGCTGATGGGCGCGGGCCGCGAGCAGCTCGGCGAGACGTGCGAGCTGCGTGACCTCCGCCTCGTCAAGGGGGTCGTGCTCGGCGACGATGGCGCCGACCTTGATGTGCGGGTGGCGGCAGGCGCTGATGGAGCCCTGCAGCTGTCGCTCGTGCATCCCGAGGGACGTCCGGCCTACCAGGCGCTGGCCCTGCGCGCTGATGGCCGCGAGGCCCGACCCGGGGCCATGGCGCTGCCCGCGCAGGACGCGGCCGGGCTGCCCGACGTGTGCCGCACGCCATACGCCGGGGCGCTCTTCCACGGACCGTCGTTCCAGGTGATTCGTGACATCACGGTCTGCAACGACCGCCAGATCGCCGCGCGGCTCGCCACCGCCGGGGCCATGCAGTGGCCCGACGAGTGGCAGGTCGACCCGGCGGCCCTCGACGGCGCGCTGCAGCTGCTGCGCGTGTGGGGCGTGGCCCGGGACGGCAGGCACAGCCTGCCCACCAGCATCGGCCGCTGCCGCGTGTGGAACGCCTGGCCGGCGCAGGGCGAGGTGGGCTGCGTGCTCGAGTGCCGCAAGGACAACGCCTTCAAGCTGACAGCCGATGCGCGGTTCTTCGACCTCGCCACCGGGGCTCCGCTGGTGTCGCTCGACAGCATCGTGATGCACGTGCACGGGTCATGAGCGCGCGCGTCACGCCCATCGCCGTGGTCGGACGCGGCGCGGTGCTCCCCGGAGCCCTCGACACGGCCACGCTGTGGCAGCGCGTGCTCTCGCGTGACGACCTGACCGGCCCGAGTACCCGGGCCATGTGGGGGTTGTCGCCGGCCGCGGTCTGCGACGATCCGCGCGAACCAGCCGCCTGCGCCCGCGGTGGCTATGTCACCGGATTCGATCGCGCCTGGTCGCCCGAAGGATTTCTGGTCGATGCCGATCAGCTGGCGGCACTGCCCGAGGGCTGGCGCTGGCTGCTGCATGCCACCCGGCAGGCGCTCCGTGAAGCCGGCATCGAGGCGCCCGGCGCACGTGCCGGACTTGTGCTCGGCTCGCTCGGCTACGCCACGCGCACCTTCGCCGACACGGCAGCACGCCGGTGGTGCGGCGATCTTGATGCCGACAGCCCCGCCCTGGCGGGCCAGTATGGTGCGGTGACATGGGCGGCGGCGGCCTGCGGCATCGCCGGTCCCCGCTTTGCGCTCGATGCCGCGTGCGCCTCGGGCCTCTATGCCCTCAAGGCCGCCTGCGACCTGCTCGAGTCGCGCCAGGCCGACGTGGCCGTGGCTGCCGGCCTCAATGCCGCCGACGATCTGTTCCTGCACGTCGGCTTCACCGCACTGTCAGCCCTGAGCCGCACAGGCCGCAGTTCCCCGCTCAGCACCGAGGCCGATGGCCTGCTGCCCGCCGAGGGCGCCGCCGCGCTGGTGCTCAAGCGCCTCGATGACGCCGTCCTCGCCGGCGACCGCATCTACGGCATCGTCCGCGGGGTAGGGCTCAGCAATGATGGCCGCGGGTCGGGCCTGCTGCATCCGGCCACCGTCGGGCAGCAGCGTGCCATCCGCCGGGCCTACGACGGCACCACACTGACGCCGGCCGATATCCAGTTGCTCGAGTGTCATGCCACCGGCACACTGGTGGGCGACCGCGAGGAGATTCTCAGCGTGCGCGCCGTTTTCGGCGACGCGCACGAGATGGCGATCGGCTCGCTCAAGGCGCAGCTGGGGCACCTCATCACCGCCAGCGGCACGGCCGGCGTGCTGAAGCTGCTCGGGGCCTTCGAGCACGCGCAGCGTCCACCGGCGCCGGCGATTAGCCTGGCCCATCCCATTGATGCCCTGCACGGCAGCGGCCTGCAGCTGCGGGAGGCCGCGGATGCGTGGACGCCGGGCCGGGCCCCGAGGCGCGCCGCGATCAACGCGTTCGGCTTCGGCGGCTGCAACGCCCACGCCATCCTCGAAGGTCCGGAAGGGGCCGCTGACCTCGTACGTCCCTCCCGGTCACGTCCGGCAGCGCGGGCGGCGGTGACACCCGCGGCGCCGACGCCGCCGGCGCTTGCGCTGATCGCGTGTGAACTGTCGATCGGCGCAGCACACTCGGCCACGGCGGTCCTCCGCGTGCTGCTCGGCCTCGATGCCGCCACACGCCGGACCGGTGCCATCGACCTCGAACTGAAGGGACTCGGCTTTCCCCCGGCCGACCTGCAGCAGACCCTGCCGCAGCAGGTGCTGCTGCTGCGGGCAGCGCAGGCGCTGCGCGCGCAGCTGCACGATCTCGATCGCGACCGCATCGGCGTATTCGTCGGCACGGATGTCGACCCGGCCGGAGCCCGTCACGGCTGCCGCTGGCGGCTCGCGCAGTATCTCGGTCGCCAGGTCAGCGAGCCCGAACGCGATGCCGTCGTCTCGCCGCTGCAGGCCGCCGGCGTGCTGGGCACGATGCCCAACATGCCGGCCAACCGGCTCAACAGCGCGCTCGATGCGCGCGGTCCCGGGATGGTCGTCAGTGCGGGCAGTGCGTCGGGGACGGAAGCCCTGCGCCTGGCAGCCGACGCACTGGGCCGTGGCGACATCGACGCCGCACTCGTGGGGGCGGTCGATGCCAGTGGCGGCGCCTTTGGCGATGATCCGTCGCTGGCCGACACCTGCGTGGTGTGGATCGTCATGCGCGCGGGCGAAACGGGAACGCGCGATGTCCTGGCCACGCTGACGCCGGTCACCGACAGTGACGATGCACGTGGGATTGCGGTGCCATGGGCCGACGCCGGCCACGCGCAGGCGCTGCTGCAGCTGTCGACGGCGGCGCTGTGCTGCCGCCATGCACTGTGGCCCGAAGATCCGCGGCAGCCCTGGGTGGGTGCGGATCGGGTGATGACGCTGCAGGGGTGGCGCATCGAGTCGCCACGCGTGCAGGGCCTCGCCGAAGACGTGCCCGCTATGCCCGCCCTCGAGGACGCCCCGCAGGCGCCCGCGGGCGAGCTGGGCTGGGTGTTCACCGGCGCAGCCGCTGCCTACCCGGGTGCCGGCCGCACGCTGCTGCGGGCGCTGCCCGCCGTCGGGGATGACCTCCGGGCCATGGCCCCGCGGCTGGCTGCGTCGCTGCCCTCGCTGCTGGCGCAGCCGACACTGTCGCTGATTGACCAGCTGCAGCTGGCCACCCTCGTCAGCCAGTCGCACGCGCTGCTGCTCTCCAGGCTGGGCGTCGTGCCGCAGGCCTGCCTTGGCCTGTCGAGCGGCGAAACCAACGCCATCATGGCCACGCGCGCGTGGGCCGACCCCGATGACCTGTTTGCCGATGTGCGGCAGTCGGGCATGTATGACCGTCACCTGGCCGGGCACTATCAGACCCTGCGCACCGCGTGGGGCCTTGCCGATGATGCACCCGTCTCGTGGCGCTGCTACAGAGTCACGCATCCGGTCGCGACGCTCGAAGCCGAAGTCGCGCGCCATCCGCGGGTGCGCGTGCTGATTGAGCACCACGAGCGCGACGCCGTCATCGGCGGCGACGAGGGGCAGTGCCTCGCGGTGATCGAGGCCCTGCGGGCCAGTGCCGTGCCCATCCATCACGACCTGCTGGTGCACTGCCCCGAACTCGAGCCGTTCGCCGACACGTGGTACGCCGTGCATCACCGCACGACGCGCACGTTCCAGCACCCGCGGCTGTACGCCAACGCCATCCATCGCGCCTACGAACCGTCGGCCGACGCCTGCGCGACGATGCTCACCACGCAGGCACGCTCGCTGGTGCGGTTCCATCCCACCGTCGAGCAGGCCTACACGGACGGCGTGCGGACGTTCCTCGAACTGGGACCGCGCGCCGCGTGTACGGCCTGGATTGATCACATCCTCAAGGGCCGCGTGCACGACAGCGCCGCGCTCGATGGTACGCGCGGGTCGCTGCACGACGCGGCAGATGCGCTGGCCACCGTCGCGGCCGCCGGCCATCCTGTTCGCCTCGAGGCCTGGCGCGCCATGCTCGCGGACATCCGCGTCATTGCCGCGCCTGATCCTGCGCGCACGGGTGCCGGGACCATCCGCATTCACGGACACCTGCCACAGCCGGTATTCCAGTCAGCAGCGACGGAAGCGGCGCTGCCGCCGGCGCCGCACCTAGTGCCGGCGCTCGAGGCGCGCCTCCATCCCGTGGCCGCGGCTGCGGAGACCGCGCCTGCGGTCACCGCCGTGCTCGAACCCATTGTGCTGCCCGCCACAGACGGGCCCTGGTTTGTTGAAAGTGTCGATATGACGCACACCACTGCTGCGCTGCAGGCGCTCGCGACTGTCCAGCAGGGACTGCTGCAGGTGCAGCACCTGGCGGTCAGTTACCTCCATGCGCT
>CAZXTM010000017.1:5998-58865 GCA_964643765.1 uncultured Bifidobacteriaceae bacterium
ACCTGTGACCCCGGAGGCGCGCCGCCCGGGCATGCCGCCGCCGGGCTCGCTCACGTTCACGCGCGAGCAGCTCGCGATTCATGCAGGTGGCACCATCTCGGAGATCTTCGGGCCGCAGTTCATCCCGCAGGACCGCAACCGCCGGCAGGTGCGCATGCCGATGGAACCCCTGCTGCTGGCCGACCGCGTCACCGGCATGGTGGGCGAACCGGCCAGCATGAAGACCGGCATCGTGTGGACGGAGACCGACGTCACGCCCGATTCCTGGTACCTGTACGACAACCGGATGCCGACCGGCATCATGATCGAGTCGGGCCAGGCCGATCTGTTCCTCATCAGCTGGCTCGGCATCGACCTGCTCGATCGCGGCGAGCGCGTGTATCGGCTGCTCGGCTGCGAGCTGACGTTCCATGGCGGCCTGCCGACCGTGGGCGACACGCTGCGCTACGAGATTCACATCGACTCGCATGCGCGTCACGGCGACATCGGCCTGTTCTTCTTCCACTACGACTGCCGCATCGACGACACGGTGCGCCTGAGCGTGCGGCATGGACAGGCCGGGTTCTTCACCGACGAGGAACTCGCCGAAAGCGCCGGCGTGCTCTGGGATCCGGCCGATGACGTGCCGGCAGCCGATGCGCCCCTCGATGGCCCCCGCCCGGGTGTGGTGCCGGGTGACGCCTACGATGCCGACCGTGTGCGGGCCTTCGCGCAGGGACGGCTGGTCGACGCCTTCGGACCTGCCTTCGTGCGCGGTGCCAGCCACACACGCACGCCGCGCATTCCCGATGGCCCGATGCGGCTCTTCGATCGCGTCGAGGCCTTCGACCTGCACGGAGGGCCCTGGGGTCGGGGCTACATGCGGGCGGTGCTCGACATTTCGCCAGACCAGTGGTTCTTCCCGGGTCACTTCAAGAACGACCCCTGCATGCCGGGCACGCTCATGTTCGAGGGCTGCCTGCAGACGATGGCGTTCTACATGGCGGCGCTCGGCTACACCATCGACCACGACGGCTGGCGCTTCGAGCCGGTGCAGGGACGGCCCTACCTGCTGCGGTGCCGCGGACAGGTCACCCCAAAGGCCACATCGGTCATCTACGAGGTGTATGTGGCGGAAGTCATCAGCGGGCCTGAGCCGATGCTGGTGGCCGATCTCATGTGCACGGTCGACGGGCTGCGGGCCTTCCACTGCCGGCGCATGGCGCTGCGCCTGACGCCCGACAATCCCTTCGGCCCGCGCGAGCTGGCCGCCGTGCCTGCCGACCGCGAGCCGGTCGCCGAGCATGCCGGCTTCCGCTACGGACAGGCGTCGCTGCTGGCCTGCGCCAACGGCGATCCGGTCGAGGCCTTCGGCGCGCTCTACGCCAGCCTGCCGCCGACGCGCCGCGTGCCGCGGCTGCCGGCGCCACCCTATCACTTCATCTCACGCGTCACGTCGCTCAGCCATCCGCCCGGCGGCATGGAGGCCGGCGTCGTCGTCGAGACGGCGTACGACATCCCTCCGGACGCCTGGTATTTCACGGCCCATCCGACCGGGCAGATGCCCGTCTGCGTGCTGGTGGAAGCGGCGCTGCAGCCCTGCGGCTGGCTGGCCTCCTATGTGGGATGCGCCGTGCATGAGCGCGACGAGGTGTTCTTCCGGAACCTCGACGGCGCCGGCACGCTCCACCGCGCGGTGCGGCACGATGATGGCTGCCTGCGTGTGAAGAGCCGCCTCAAGTCGCTGGCGCGCGCGGGCGGCATGACCCTGGTCAGCTTCGATGTGACCTGCCACGTGGGTGACGAGCTCATCTACGAGCTCGCGACCGCCTTCGGATTCTTCCCCAAGGCAGCGCTCGAAGGGCAGGCCGGGCTTGCCGCGTCTGATGACGAGCGGGCGCTGGCGGATGCGCGGTCAGGCGTCGACCTGCTCGCGAGTCTCGATGCCGCGGCGCAGGCCTGCCTGCCGAAAGACATGCTGCGGATGTGCGAACGCGTGACCGAGCGGCGCATCGGTTCCGATGGACGAGCCGCGCTCCGCGGTGAGAAGACCGTGCGGCCTGACGAGTGGTTCTTCCGGTCGCACTTCTTCCAGGATCCCGTGCAGCCCGGCTCGCTCGGCGTCGAGGCACTCGTGCAGCTGCTGCAGGCGCACCTGCTGCTCGAAGGCGCCCCCGCCGCCATCCCTGGCGGCGAGTTCGCCGACATGGTGTCCGACGACAAGGGCATCTGGCAGTTCCGCGGACAGGTCCTGCCGGAAAGCCAGCTGGTCTCGCTGACGCTGGCGGCGCAGCCGATCGACAAGTCGGCTGACCGGTGGACCGTTGAAGCCGAAGGCTCGGTGTGGGTCGACGGCCGTCGCATCTACAGCCTGCGTGGCCTCCGCGTCTCGTTCATGCGGCCCTCTCAGGGCCGCGCACAGATGCGCCGCCTCGACCCGGCGACGCAGCCGTGGTGGAACGACCATCGGCCGACGTTTGCCGACCCGGTGCTGCCGGGCATGGCGATGGTCAGCACCGCGCTCGACTGTGCGCCCGATGCCGCAGGCATCGATGACCTGACCCTGCGCCGGTGGCTCGTGCTCGACGGGCCGCGCAGCCTGGCCGTCAGCCGCGACGGCGCGCACGTGACCATTGCCGAGGGCGGACGCCCGCTGGCCGATGGCCAGCTGTGCCTCGACGCCGGTCCGGCGCCTCGTGTGGTGCCGGCCCTGCCGAAGCAGGCCGCCGCGCTCGCCGACCCCTATGGCAGCGGCGCGATGTTTCATGGCCCGGCCTACCACCGGGTCGTGTCGGGACGCCGGTCGTCGGCAGGCGCCGACCTGACGCTGCGGATCGAGGCCGATGCCGACAGCCGCGAGCGCGTCTCGCACATCGTGCTCGACGCCGCCCTGCACGGCGTGCCCCACGATGCGATGCCGCAATGGTTTCCCGACGTCGCCGACGGGCAGGTCGCCTACCCGGCGCGCATCGAGCGGTTCCGCCTCTACCACCCGCTGCCGTCGAGCGGCACGGTCGAGGTGCGTGTGCGCCCGGACGGAGTCTGGGGACATCCGCGCTTTCCCCGCGTCTATGTGCAGTGGATTCACAAGGGGCGCGTGCTGGCCGATCTGCGGCTGGTCGAGGCCTGCTTCCCGGCCACGCGGCTCGGCACGCTGCCGCCCGCCGATCGCCTGGCATTCCTGCGCGACGGTCGCTATGTGCCCGGCGCGCGCCTCAGCGACACCGACGGCACCACCACCACCCTGACGCAGGACGCGGTCGCCTCGGCCGACTGGGTGCCCGGCACCGTGCGCACGCTCTACGGCCTGACCGCGGATGACGCGCCCGTGGCGGCAGTCGCCGCGCGCGAACACGCCGCGCTGCGCCTCGAGGCGCATCCCCGCGAGCTGTCTGTGGCGGCAGACGGCCGCGTGTCGTCTCCGGCCTTCCCGCTGCTCGACTATCGGCTGCACGTCGCGCAGACGCCCACCTCGGTCACCGTCAGCGACGTCGCCCGGCCGGCCCTCGACATCGCCCGCATCGAGCAGTGGTGGGATGCGGCCCGCTGGCAGAGCCGCGAGCCCTCGCTGCAGGCCCTGTTCCTCGAGGCCAGCCGCCAGTTCGTGCAGCGCATCCGCCTGATTGACCCATCGGCGATCGCGGCCCTCTATGGACACCCGCTGCTGCTCGTCGCCAACCACCAGGTGGCCGTCGAGTCAGTCCTGGCCGGCACGGTGCTGCCTCCAGTTCTGGGCCGCCCGCTGCTGACACTTGCCAAGCGCGAGCACCGCGACACCTGGGTCGGCCGGCTGGCGATGGGCCTCAACGATGATCGCCACGGTCCGGCCATCGTCTACGTGGATCGCGACCGCAAGGAAGACATGGCGGAACGAGTGGCCGACATGGCCGCCGCCGCCATGACCGGACAGCGCTCACTAATGGTGCACGTGGAAGGCACGCGCGCCACTCGGGGCCGGCAGCCCGTGGGCAAGACCAGTTCCGTGTGGGCCGACCTGGCGCTCAGTGCCGGGTTGACCATCGTGCCGCTCCGCTACTGCGGAGGACTCCCCGTGAGCGGCACCGAGGCGCGCCTCGAGTTTCCCAGTGGCATGGGCGGGCAGACGCTCGTGCTGGGCCGCCCGATTGCGCATGAGGAGTTTGCGCAACTGCCCCTGGCCGCGCGTCGCGACCGCATCCTGCAGGGCCTGGCCGAGCTCGAGCCATTCGATCACGACCCGGTGGGTGATGCGGCGTTTGCCGCGCGCGTGGCCGCCGCGCAGGCGCGCTGGGGCCTCGCTGAAGTGCGTGCCGTGTTCCTGCTGCTGCAGGCCGCCGCGCAGGGCTGGCCGGCCGATGCCGAGGGGCTGCCGGCCGACGCGGTGACGCAGCGTGCCGGTGGCAGCGCGTTCTGGGAGTGGTTCGGCGCCTGACGGCGCCGTCACTCGCCGGGATCAGACGTCAATCTCGCCGGCATCCTCGGCCCGCTCCATGATGAAGCGGAACCGGGCCGACGCGTCCTTGCCCATCAGCTCGTTCATCACACGGTCTGTCACCAGCTGATCGGTGATCTGCACCTTCAGCAGCCGCCGCGTGCGCGGGTTGAGCGTCGTCTCCCACAGCACCTTCGGCATCATCTCGCCGAGCCCCTTGAACCGCGTGATTTCGGGCGTGCCCCGTCCGGCCCGTTTCACGATGGCATCGCGCTGCGCATCGTCCAGTGCCCAGTGCGTTTCCTTGCCGATGTCAATGCGGTAGAGGGGCGGCTGTGCCAGATAGACCCGCCCGGCCTGGATGAGCTGCGGCATGTGCCGGAACAGGAAGGTCAGCAGCAGCGTCGAAATGTGATGGCCGTCCGAGTCGGCGTCGGCCAGCAGGATCACCTTGCCGTAGCGCATGCGCGCGAGGTCGAACTGCTTGCCCACCCCGCACCCGAGCGCCGTCACCAGATCGGCGAGTTCCTTGTTCTCGAGCACCTTGGCCGTCGACACGCCTTCCGTATTGAGCACCTTGCCGCGCAGCGGCAGGATGGCCTGGCGCGCCCGGTCGCGCCCCTGCTTCGCCGATCCGCCGGCCGAGTCGCCCTCGACGATGAACAGTTCGCTGGCCAGTGAGCCAGGGCTTGTGCAGTCTGCCAGCTTGCCGGGCAGGTTCACGCGTCCCGCGGTGGGTCCCTTCCGCACGACCTCCTGCTGCGCTGCGCGACTGGCCTCGCGGGCGCGCGCCGCCAGGATGATGCGGGCCACGATGGCCTCGGCCACCGACTGCGTGTGGTTGAGCCACTGCTCGAGGGCCGGTCGCACCAGCCCGTCGATGGCGGACAGCACTTCGGGATTGTTCAGCCGATCCTTGGTCTGGCCCTGGAACTGCGGCTCGGCGATGAACACCGACAGCACGCCGGTCGTCCCCTCGCGGATGTCGTCGGCCGTCAGGGTCACGCCCTTCGGCGACAGGTTGTGGGTCTCGATGTAGTTGCGCACGGCCTTGCCGAGCCCGGCCCGCAGGCCGTTCTCGTGCGTGCCGCCCGAGGCCGTCGGAATCCCGTTCACGTAGCTGCGCAGGTGCTCGTCGGTCGACTCGGTCCACTGCAGCGCCACCTCGAGCTTGACCACGCCGTCCTTCTCGAGGACAAACGGCGCGTCATGCACGGGCTTCGCCCCGCGCTCCGACACAATCTTCTTCAGGTAGTCGAGCAGCCCATCGGCATGCTGGAACGTATCCTTGCGTCCCTGCGCTTCGTCTTCGAAGGTCACCTTCACGCCGCGGTGGAGGTAGCTGGCCACTTCGAGCCGCTCGCGGATCACCTGCGCATCGAACTCGACCTTGGGGAAGATGGTCGAGTCAGGCCGGAAGAACACCGTCGTGCCGCTGCCACGCGCCGGCCCCACCTTCCGGATGGGCCCCTCGGGCTTGCCCTGGCGGAAGCGCATTTCCCACTGCGCCCCGTCGCGGCGCACTGTCGCCAGCAGCTCGCGCGAAAGCGCATTCACCACGCTGGCGCCGACGCCGTGCAGTCCACCCGCCGTCTTGTAGTTGCCCGACTCGAACTTGCCGCCGGCATGCAGCACGGTGAAGATCACCTCGAGCGCACTCTTCTTCGTGGTGGGATGCACATCCACCGGAATGCCGCGCCCGTCGTCCTCGATGGTGATCGATGTTCCGTCGCGATGCAGCGTCACCCGGATGTTCGAGGCATGCCCATTCATCGCCTCGTCGATCGAGTTGTCGAGCACCTCCCACACGAGATGGTGCAGGCCGGCGCTGCCGACCCCCCCGATGTACATGCCGGGGCGCTTGCGGACGGGCTCGAGGCCTTCGAGCACCGTGATGTCTTTGGCGGTATACGTCGTCGACACGATATCCGATGATTCTACGGGAAACCCCGTGCAGCCGTGACGATGTGATATCTCTGGAGGCCGTGCATCCCCGGGTCGTCGGATTTGGCGTGGCGGCGCTGGTGCTGACCGCCGCGCTGGGCCTCGGCTGGTGGCTGACGCCGCCGGCCGGGCCGCGCTACGCCGTCGCCAGACGGACGACAGCGCACCACATGCTTGTCCTCGACATCGAAACGCGCGATCCCGAAGACGCCCTGGAACTGGCCGAGCTGATCACGCGGGACGATCGGGCCCGCTATGAGGAGATTCTCGTGTTCTTCCACCAGCCGCATCACCGGCGGGCCCTGCGTCGCGTGCAGTGGACCCGCCAGGATGGCTTTGTGGAGTGGATTTACCGCTAGCGCGAGGTCTTCTTCGCGCGCGCCGGCGCCTTGCGGGCGGTGGTCTTCCGGGCGGCCGGACGCTTGCGGGCAGCGCCCGTGCGACGTCCGCGCGTGCCCGTCAGCGACAGCTCTGGCGGCTGGGGTTCGTCGATGATCTCGTCGTCGTCGCCCTCGGGCAGCGGCTGGCGGTCGCCACCCACCGTGCCGAGCAGTTCGCGGGTCGGATCGATGGCCCCGCCCATGATGCGGTTGCCGATGTCATCGTCGGGCATCTCGTCTGACGCGGCCAGCGGTAGTGGCTGGTGCTCCGGACCTTCGCCCGTGTCTTCCTGCTGATCGTCTGCCGCGTCGGCCTGTGCACCGGGCGCCAGTGTGGCCCATCCATGCGGCACCGGGCCGCGCGCGGCCGTGCCTGCGCCGCTGAAGACGCGCAGCGCGCCCTGGCGGTCGCGCTCGAGCTTGAGCAGGCCGTCCTTCTGGCAGGCCCGCATCAGATCGGCGATGGAGCCGTACTTGCGCTCGTCGAAGGTCGGATCGGCCGCCCGCAGGAACTGCTTGAACTGCCGCGGATACATCGGCCAGCGCGGCGGCACGGTGGCCTCGGCCAGCACGCGACGCACGAGGGCCACGCCCTCCCCGAGGGACGGGCTGTCGGGGCGGCGCTGGGGCGCCGCGTCCGCGGATGGCATCAGGTCGGCACCGGCCTGCGGCGAGCCCTCATCGACGGCCATCGGTTCGGCCGGAGCGTCGACGGGCTGGATCGGGGTCGTGTCGCCCTGATCGTCACCGTGGCGGCCCTCGGCCAGTTCGACCAGCGTGGTGCGCCCCTGATGGCGCAGGACCACGATGCCCTGCTGGGCGAGCTTGTCGGCAAAGTCGCGGAAGCTGCCCGAGCCGTAGTCGCGCTCAGAGAACGATGAGTCGAGCTGCAGCAGCGTGCTCTTCAGCAGGCCCAGCTGCGGCGTGACCTCGCGGTCCGCCAGCACCTGCAGGGCGCGCTTCACCAGGGTCACGGCACCATCGATGCTCTGGCCACCGTGGCCGGCGCCGCCGCGCTGCCGCTCGCCGCGTTCGGCCCGCGCATGCGGACGCCGGTCGGGGACGATGTTCTCGTAGGCGATGAACTCGGTGCAGTTCTTCTGCATCACCTGGCTGGTGAACGCCCGGCCGCCCACCACGAAGACCTTGCGGTCGTACTGCTTGAGCTTCTCGACGAGCGTGATGAAGTCGCTGTCGCCGCCCACGATGACGAAGGCATTGATGTGCGCATGCGTGAAGGCCATCTCGAGGGCATCGAGGGCCAGGTTGATGTCGGCGCCATTCTTGTCGCCGCCGGGGGTCATCACGCGCTGCACGAGGCGCACGGCGTGGTTCGACATCGCACGGCCGTAGTCGCCCGACCGCTTCCAGTCGCCGAAGGCGACCTTGGTCACAATCTCGCCGCGTTCCTTGATGGCTTCGAGCACGGCCCCGATGTCAAAGGGGAGGCCGAGGGTGGTCTTCACGCCGATTTCGACGTTGTCGAAGTCGATGAATACCGCAATCTTCAGTTTCTGATCAGACATGCCGATGGATCTCTTGAGGGAGGAAGCGCGGTGGCCGCCACGGCTACTTGCCGCTGACGTGTCACCGCCGGAGCCCGGGCTGCTTCACGTGGCTCGAAGTCCAGTATACCCCCAAGCGCGCACCGGATGGTGCGGGCCGCTATTTCCGCTTCGCCGTGAAGCTGCCGGTCAGCATGCCGCCGATGTTCATCGTGCCCTTCATCGAGTCACCGTCGACGGTGCCCTCGTAGGTCACCGGAGCCTGCTGCCCCTGCACGTTAATCGTGAAGGAAAACTCGATGGCCGGTCCATTGACCGTGCCTTCGAGGTCGGACGTGCCCAGCTGGCCTTCATACTGACCCGTCAGCTTCTCGCCCTCCTGCCTGAACACGATGGTGGGCGTGCCGCTGCCCTGGCCTGTGTCGACGGTGAACAGCCACGCACCCGAGACCGATGGGGCCTGTGCACGACCCACCGCCAGGGTGGCCGCCAGCAGCACCGGCACGAGTGCCCACGAAACGAGAACACGCATCATGATGACCTCCGTTCCTGAGACGCGCGGGCGATCCTAGCAGATGCGTCCACCCCCGGTGGCCGGTAAGATGGCGGCATGGCTCAGCATCATTTCCGGTCTGTGCGCCTCCTCACGACACTCCTCCTGCTGGCGCTGTGCGTACCCGCGCCGGCACAGCCCGTCGACCCCCAGGTCTCGACCCAGGCCCTGTTCGAGACCGGCGAATTCGATGCCGTGCTCGCGCGCGTGGCCGAGGGCAGCGACGCGGCGCCCGAGGATATCTTCATCGCGGGCATGACGCTGCAGAAGCGCGAAGACCTCGAGGGCGCGTCGGCACAGATGCACCGGCTCGAGGCAGGCGACGACGAGGTGTGGGCGACGATTGGCCGGTCGGCGGTGGCGCTGTTCTCGAACCGTGACGCCGAGGCCCTCGAGGAAGCACGCAAGGCCGTGTCGCTCGACGGCGAGCATGTGTTCGCGCAGTACCAGCTGGGACTCGCCGCCGTCGGCAACAGCGACTTCGGCACGGCGACGCGGGCCTTCACGCGCGTACTCGAGCTGCGTCCCTCGTTTGCCTACGCCCACTACTACGCCGGGCGCGCGTACCAGCGGCAGCGCAATCTGGCGAAGGCGGCCGAGCACTATCGCCGGTTCCTGCAGCTGGCACCGGCGTCTGCGGACACGGCCACCGTGCAGGCCCTGCTGCGCGCGCTCAAGTAGTGACCGTCGGGTCAGCGACTCAGAAGATGTGCCCGAACCCGAGGTAGTAGCGACCCGATCCCAGTTCGTGGGCACGCCGCGATGAATTGCGCGGTGTCGACGCTGGCAGGCCGAAGTCGACGCGCAGCAGGCCAATGGGCGAGTTCACCCGCAGTCCGACGCCGTAGCCCACGCGCAGGTCGCGTGCCGAGAACTGATCGCGTTCAAAAGCGTTCCCTGCGTCGACAAACGCCAGGGCGCTCAGCCAGCGTCCGAGGGAGACGCGCGCCTCCTGGTTGACCACGACCATCGACCGGCCACCCGACGGCATACCGTCGGCATACAGCGGGCCCAGTCCGTTTTCCGCATAACCCCGGACGGTAGTGCCGCCACCGGCAAAGAAGCGGTCCACCGGCAGCAGCTCGTCCGGACCGAAACCCGTGCCTGCCAGGACGCGTGCCGCGATCACCACAGGGCCCCACGAACGGAAGGCTGACTGCTGCAGAAACACCTTGCCATAGCGCGCATCCGAGCCGAGCCCCCGGGCCGCCTGTTCGAGGGAAATCGATGAAAATGTGCCGCGTGTCGCACTCACCGGGCTGTCACGCCGATCGATGAGGGCGGCGGCCGTCACCTGGCCCACGGTGGCCCGTTCGTCGAGGGGAAAGAAGTCGAGCGGCGACGTGGACGGGTCGTAGGTATGGCTCGTCTCGAGGCGGTAGCCATAGGTGACTTCCCAGCCCCGGCGCCGGCGCCAGCGCTGCTCGAGACTCACGCTGGCCGTATCGGTGATGCTGACCACGTCGCCCTCAAACCGCATGCGTTCCCTCGACACCGCCCCGAACAGGCCGGTGCGCACGGGCAGGCCGAAGAGGCTGGCGTTCTGCAGGAAGGTGTTCGCACGCTGATAATCCCGCTCGATGCGCGTGGCAACACCAGCCGTCAGCGCACGCCCGAACAGATTCTGATTGCGCAGCTCGCCGATCACACCGATGGCCGTGTCAACGCGTCCTGTCTCTCCGGCCACCTCACGGTCGCGGTCTGCCTGGGCACCGTATCGCAGGCGCCAGGGCGCATACTCCTCGACGGTCACCACCGCCACCACCGGCTGATCGCCGCCCTCGGACGCGCCGTCAGGCTCGGCCGTGATGTCCACCGCGCGGAATACGTTGGTGTCGAAGACACGCTTGCGCGCCAGCGCCCATTCATCGAGGTTGACCGGCTCGCCCTCGTGCAGCCGCAGGGCCCCTCGCACCACGCCGTCCTTCGTGCGGGCCGTGCCTCTGGTCTCGACGCGCCGCAGGATCTGACGCAAGCCTTCCGTCACCGTGAGACTCACATCAACGGTCCCCGGCGTGCCAGGCGTCGCCGCGACGGCCACAGACACCTCGTTGAATCCCAGCAGCCGATACTGCCGGTCGACGCGGTCGCGGGCCCGACCTACCGCCGCCAGGGTGTAGGCGTCGCCGGGACGCAGCTCTGCGGCCTCTGTCATGGCCGCCAGGCGCCCTTCGCTGACCCCCGCCCAGCGCACCTCGCCCACCACCGCACGCGCGCCCTCGACGATGCGCACGGGCAGCTCGGCGTGGTCGCCCTGCATGCGTGGCGGATCGACGGCCACCGTCGCCACGAGGAAGCCGTTCGACCGGTAGTGCTGCTGCAGCGCCTGCGCGAGCCGCGGCCGGTCGGCCCATCCGTCCGTTGACAGACCCGCGCGCGCCACGACCGCTTCGAGGGCATCACGCCCGATCTGCGTATTCCCCTCGTAGACACGCTCGCGGCGGGTCGATGCCGGGCCAGGCGTCACTGTAATCCGCACGGTCTTCACCGGCCCGTCCACATCCATGAGGCCGGCCACCTCGCCCGTCATCTGTCCGCGGCTGAGCAGCAGCCGGCGCACCCGGGCCTCGGCGTCCTGCACCACGAAGCGGTCAAACACCGCACGGCTCCACATCTCGCGCACGTCGGTCATCAGGCGCGGCGTCACCTCGAGCCCCTCGACCTCGAGCCGTGTCTCGGGCCCGCGGGCAATGGCGTAGGTGACCTCGACCGTGCCGTCCTCGCGCGTCTCGCGCTCGCCGCGCACGCGGGCCTCGGCATAGCCTCTGGCCACCAGGACGCTGCGGAGGGCATCGATGTCGCGCTGCCAGGTGAGGTAGTCGAAGTCACGGCCCGGCGCCAGCCGCACGCGCCGGCGCAGGTCGCGCTCGTTGACGGGCGCGTAGTCGCCCACCAGGGCGATGGCGGCCACGCGCACACTGTCACGCCACGTTGGCGTCGTCCGTCGCCGCGTCCCTCCGAAGGTGACGTCATGCCGCACGCCCGCGCCCAGCGTGCCATCGTCGCGCGAGATGGCCCGCAGCTCGAGCGTCGGACGCGGATAGTAGCTGACCACGAATGTGGTCTTGCCGTTCTGACGGAGATTCTGGGAGAGGACGAATTCCACCGTGTCGCGGACCCGCTTGGAGAACGTGAGGCGCGTGACCGGATTGGCGTTGTCCTGGAACAGCAGGCTGGGATCTTCGCGGAACTCGTCGCGTACGACGTCGCCGCGATCGAGGCGCACGCTGTCGAAGCCCATCTGCCGGCCCGTGACGCCCAGCAGGTCGCTCGACAGCAGCGTCAGCGCATTGCTGCCCGTGACCGCCCCGCCGAAGAGCGCCGTGGCAATCTCTTCGTCGGTGCCGCCGTTCTCCGACTGCAGTTCGTAGGAGAACCGTTCGGGCGTGCCCTGCAGCGTGAGCGTGACGGTGCCCTGCCCGGGCAGTCGCGTCTCGGCCTGCAGGTCGAGGTCAGGTTCGATGCGCGACAGGTTGGTGAACGAGACCGTACCGCGTGTCAGTGTGAAGGCACGTCCCGCCGCGTAGAGGGTGCCGCCCTCGCGGAACGTGGCCCGGCCGCTGAGGCCCGGCTGTGCGTAGGTGCCCACGAGCCGCACCTGCGCGCCGGTGTCGAAGCGGCCATAGTTGTTGTCGACGCGAATGTCCTCATCTGTCGTGACGGCGATGTCGAGCCGCATGCCGTCGATGAGCGTCGGGGCCGGCTGCACCCCGGATGTCGAGGCGGCGCGGGCCAGTGCCGCCAGGCTGATGGGGTCGGTGTAGCCGCTGCGCCTGATGTGCACATCGCCGCGGGCACTCAGGTCGTACACATCGCCACCCACGGCACGGACGGTGAGCTGTGCGTCCACTTCACTTCGCAGCCCCACCGGATACTCGACGCCAAGCCCACGGGCGACGACCGTCAGTTCGCCCTCCTGCAGACTATCGCTGGTGACCCGCGCCTCGCCCGAGACGCTGACCTCGCCACCATTGGCCTCGCCGCGCAGATTCTCGAAGGTGATGCGGTTGCCCGCCAGGCGGATCGGGCCGCTGACGCCGGTCGCCACCAGCCGCGGCGACTGCATCCCGAACTCTGCCCCGCGCAGGGTGATCGTGCCGGCAAAGTCAGGCGCACTGGGTGTGCCTCCGATGTACACCGCCACATCCGCGAGGCCGTCGACCGATACATCGGGCAGCACCGCCGACAGCACCCGCATCACCGCCACGCCGCTCAGGTTCAGGTTGAGGGCCGGCTCGGCTGGCAGCAGGTCGACATTGCCTTCCAGATAGAGCCGCGTCGACATCGCCTCCCACGCGACGTCATCCATGGACAGGATGCCTCGCGTCAGCGACACGTTGGACGGACGCACCTGTGTCACCGCCACGCCACCGGCGTCAAACGCCCCGCGCTCGAGGACAAACTGGCCCGTGGCCTCGCGCACGTTGAAGTCTGGCAGCCGGCCGCGCCCGCTGAAGGTGAAGGGACCGCTGATGCGGGCAAACTGCAGGCTGCCGGTGATGCTCTCGATCCGGAACGCGTCGCCTTCCATCGACAGGCGCGCCGCCAGCTCACGGACCTGTCCTTCCTCCGGGGTGCCGACGGTACCTTCGTCCACCGCCACGGAGACGCGCAGGTCCTCGGGTCGGGTCGTCGCACTCACCATGGCCTGCAGCCGACCAGTCGCCGGCACTGGCAGCTCGACGCCGAAGGCGGCCGCGGCCCGGGCGACCTCCTGCACGGTGCCCTGGTACCGCGCCGACAGCACGCCGCTGCCCCGTCCGGCCTGCGAGCCCGACACAGACACCAGGCTGTCGCCGAGGGTGGCGTCCAGGCCATCCACGGAGACGACCGCTGGCGTCCACGTCACGCGGGCCGGCGCGCGCAGTGCCACCGACACCCCGTTGACCTGCGCATCCAGACGCTGCACATGCAGCTCGGCCGTTGCCGCGTCGGGGTCGTCCCACACGCCGCTGCCGCGGGCCTCGAACGACACCAGCCCGGTCAGAGCGTTGGGAAGGGCATCGACCATGGGCGCAATGCGTCCGAGCGACAGGCGGTCAGCCCTCAGGGCGCCTGTATAGGCATACGGTGCCGTCAGGGCCATCGCCCCTTCGGCCGTGGCGCCGAGTGCCGGCGCGTCAACGCTCACCCGCGCCTCGCGTCCGTTGAGGGCCACCGTCGCGGTCCCCTCGCTGATGAGATCGCTCACGGCGCCCCCGGACAGCCGCAGGCGGAAGCGTCCGTCGCCGAGCGGCGCTGAGAGGGGGCCGTGACTCTCGAACGTCCCGTCGACGATGACCTGCGAGGGCGCGTCGTCCACGAGAGCGCCCGACCACGAGAGCCCCTCGACACGCACGGACAGATCGTGCGTCTCGTCCAGGCCGTAGCGACCGTTGGCCTCTAGCGCGCCGGTCCCCTGCTCGATTCGCAGTGCATCAAGCCACACGTCCTCGGCGCGCACACGCACCGCGCCACCCGCCATGTGCAGCGCCTCGCCAGCCAGCTGCAGGTCGGCCGGCGCGAGCGACACATCGATGGCCGGGGCCTCGAGCGTGCCGCCGATCACCGCGTCAGCGGCGATCGCCCCGCGCAGCCGTGAGGCCTCTTCCGTACTGGGCTGCCACTGCTCGAGGCTGGGCACCTCGATCCGCATGGTGCCGCTCAGCTGCTCGCGCCGAAGGTCGACCTGCACCTGGCCGGCAGCCACGGTCGATCCCTGGGCCACGGAGAACTGCGCCACCTCGACGCGGCGGCTGTCTGCCGTCAGCTGCGCCCGAACCACGGTGTCTCCGAGCCCGGGCAGTTCGAGCGATGGCGAGAAGGCGTCGACCGCCACGCGTGGCGCTCCCATCCGCCCCCCCAGCGTGAGGCCGGCCTGCACGGTGCCCCGCGAGGATCGGACGGCTACCGGGACGCGATAGCCCTGGGGACGCAGCGACCGATCGGCCCCTGCCAGCGACAGCACGCGTAACTGCGTCTGCCCGCCGAGCGTGCTGCGGGTCACATCGTCCCAGTCAAACTGCCCCGTGACGCGGCCTTCGGCCACCACGCCATCGGCCTGCAGGGCGTGCGCCACGGCGTAGCGTCCATCGCGGATGTCGACGCGTGCGCGGCCCGACACGGGCGTGGCACCCCGGCTCTGGAAGCGACGGGCCGAGGCCTGCAGGGCCAGGCGTGGACGGTCGCCCCCCACGAACAGCGCGTCGCCATCGACGCGCCCGGCCACGGGCAGCTCAGCTGTCTCGAAGATCCGCATGAACACCCGCGCATCGACCGCGCCAAACGTCGCGCGTGTGCGGCTCCCCTCGTCGGCACCAGGAGGGATGTCGACGTCGAGGGCCAGCTCGCCGCCACTTTCGGGGAACAGCACGAGGCGCGACAGGGTAATGCGGCCGTCCGACGTGTAGAGCAGTGACCCGCCGGCCGACAGGCGACGCTCGGCCCCCACCGACAGCTGCGGACTGTCAAATCGTCCGCTGGCTTCCGGGGCGGTCAGCGGACCGTAGACGGCTCCGCGCACATCCGCATCGCCCGCGAGCGGGAACCCGAAGTCGATCCAGCGGCCGAACGCGCCGGTGTCGAGCTGCCCCGCGTACTGCAGCTCGAGGGCCGGTGCGTCGAGCACGCGCGTCACGCGCCCGCTGATCCCGAAGCGCCCCAGCGATGCCGCCAGTGGCACGTCCAGCAGCGCGACCTCGTGCCGGTCGAACGCTGCCCGCGCCACCAGCGGCTCGACGTCGAGCACACGGTCAGGCCAGCGCAGCTGCAGCCCGCGGGTGAGCGCCACCGCCCCGCTGGCGCCGTCTACACCCGCACCCGGCGAGGCCTCGAGGGCAATGTCAACGCCTTCCGCCACAAATCGCTCGCCGTCGGGCACATCCTCGAGCTCGAAGCGGAGGTCGCTGACATGCAGCCCGCGCACCGTCAGGGCCAGTGGAACTGGATCAGCGGGGGCGCCATCACTGTCGGGCAGGTTGCTGACGCCCTGGGCGTCTGTCGACAGCGACACGCGCGGACGATCGATGGCAATGTCCGAGATCATCACGCGCCCGACGTAGACGGCAGCGCTCAGGTCGACGGTGATGCGCCGGGCCGTGAGGAACGGACGCTCCTCGCGCCCCGCCGTGGCCAGCTGCACGTCTGCCAGCGAGGCCGTCGCGGTCAGCAGGTTGTAGCGGAAGTCGGACGTCTGCAGCGACAGCCCGGCTTCGCGGGCCAGCCATGCGGTCACCCACGACAGGGCGCGCTGCTGGACCGGAGGCAGGTGCAGCACGGCCAGCGCGAGGACCATCATCGCCGTGACGGCGACGCCTGTTCCTGCCAGCCAGCGCCGGATGCCTGTGCCCACACCGTGATTCTACCTGCCGGGCCATTTGGGAAAGCAGGCCCTCCTCTGGTAGCATCGCGCGGTGGAGGTGTCGTTCATGCGCGTAAAGTCCGTATTCGTCGGACTGGCGGCGGCGCTGGGCGTGCTGGTCGGTTCAGCTGACCGCGCCGAGGCGCAGACTGCCGAGCTCAAGGTGGGAGATGCCGCACCGGCATTCTCGCTGCCGGGCTCAGACGGCAAGACCCACAGCCTTGCGGCCTCGAAGGGCAAGCGGGCGGTGGTGCTGGCCTGGTTCCCCAAAGCATTCACCGGTGGTTGAACGGCCGAATGCAAGTCGCTCCGTGAGAGCGGCGCACTCATCCGTCAATACAACGTCGACTACTACATGGTCAGCGTCGACAACCTCGAGGACAACACCAAGTTTGCCCAGATGCACGAGGCCGACTACCCGATCCTGAGCGACGTGTCGAAGGCGATTGCCACGGCCTACGGCGTGCTCAACCCGGCGGGCATGGCGCGGCGCTGGACGTTCTACATCGGCCCCGACGGGAAGATCCTCCACATCGACAAGACCGTCTCGCCGGCCTCGTCCGGCCCCGACATGGTGAAGAAGCTGGGCGAGCTCAACGTCGCCAAGCGCTAGCACCACGTCGTGACACACAGGCCGAGGGCCGGGGTGCTCCCCCGGCCCTCGCTGCGTACAGGCTCACCACAGGCAGGCCGCGTCCCATGAACCTCAAGTCTGACAATGTGCTCGGGTGCGCACCGGAAATCCTCGAGGCGCTGGCTCGAGCCAACACCGGCACCGACGCCTCCTACGGAGCCGATGCCATCACGGCCCGGCTGCAGCGGCAGGTCTCCGAGCTGTTCGAGCACGAGGCCTTCGTGCTGCCCGTCTCGACCGGCATTGCGGCCAACGGACTGTCTCTCGCTGCCCTGACCCCGCCGTGGGGCGCCATCTACTGCCACGACCTCGCGCACATCTCCCGCGATGAGTGGTGCGCCCCGGAATTCTTCACCGGGGGCGCGCGCCTGCAGACCATTCACGCCCCGCACGCCCGCATCACGCCAGAGACGCTCTCCGCGCGCGTCACCGACACGCTGTACGCAGCCCGGCCCTCAGTCGTGTCCATCACGCAGGCCACCGAAGCCGGCACGGTGTACCGCGTCGAGGCCGTGCAGGCGCTCGGCGAGGCTGCACGGACACTCGGCCTGGCCCTGCACATGGACGGCGCCCGGTTCGCAAACGCGGTGGCCTCACTCGGCTGCCGCCCGGCCGACATCACCTGGCGCGCCGGCGTCGATGCTCTGGCCCTCGGTGCCGCCAAGAACGGCACCATGACCGCCGAAGCCATCGTCGTCTTCCGGAAGGCCCTGTTCGAGGAACTCGAACACCGGCGCCGCCGCGCCGGGCATGTGTCGTCGAAGATGCGGTTTCTCTCCGCACAGCTCGAGGCCTACTTCGCTGACGGCCTCTGGCTGCGCCTGGCGAGGCATGCCAACGCTCAGGCCAGTCGGCTGGGTCAGCAGCTGGCCCAGCGGGCGGGCGTGACGGTGGTGCAGCCGGTGGAGGCCAACCTGGTCTTTGCCTCACTGCGGGATGCCCAGGTGCGCCACCTGCGTTCGCAGGGGGCCGAGTTCCTCGACTGGCCCTCGCTCGGGCCGGGGGTGGTCAGGTTCGTCTGCGGCTGGGCGACCAGCAACACCACCGTCGACCGGCTGCTCGCGACGCTCGACGCCGCGCCCTGACGGCCGCTACTCGATGCCGTGCCGGAGCGCCAGCTTCACCAGTTCGGCTGTCGACGACACCTTGAGCTGCTGCATCATCCGGTACTTGTGGAACGCCACCGTGCGCGGCGTGATGCCCAGCAGGGTGGCCGACTCCTTCATCGTGAACCCGCGCGCAATCAGCTGAAGCACCTCGCGTTCCCGCGGCGTCACCGCCAGGGGTGCCATGGGAACCGCCGGCGCTGGAGGCGTCGCCAGCGGCAGCCCCCCATGGTCACGAGCGGCGAAGTACTGGCCGCCAGCCCCGACCGCCTGCACGGCAGCCATCAGCTCGGCGGGAGGCGCTGACTTCGACAGCCAGCCCTGTACGCCCGCCTCGACCGCCCGGGCACGCAGCCCTGCATCGTCATAGCCGGAGATGATGATGACGCCCGTCCGCGGCAGCGATGTCCGCAGCTGCGCGGCCGCCTGGATGCCGTCGAGCACCGGCATCACCGCATCGGCCACGACCAGGCGGGGGTTCAGCCGCAACGCCGACTCGAGCAGCGCCCGCCCGTCGCCGACGGTCGCCACGACATCGCACGCCTCCGAGAGTGTGGTGGCCAGCGCGGCCCGCATCAGCGGATGGTCATCGGCAATGGCTACGGTCTGTCGCTCGTGCATCATGGCTGGCGGCCTCAGGACGGCAGCACGGGCAGTGCCACCGGCTCGGCAATGACGCGCATGAACTGGCCGCGCTGCATCAGCTCGCGGCCACGCCCTCCGCGTCCGGTCACATCGTACTTCGCGGTGCTGATCGTCTGCTCGGCGCCGCGGGACGTCTCCACGGTCATCAGGTCGCGATCGCCACGCGAGGCCATCGCCCCGATGACCCGGTCGTCATCCTGCAGCTTGATGAGAATCACTCCGCGCCCGGGACCGGACAGGAAGTTGATCTCCTCCACCGCGCACAGCATGGCTCGCGCCTCGCGGGTCGCCGCAATCATCGTCTCACGCCCGGTGCATCGCTCGACCGTCACGACCTCGGCACCGTCCGGCACGCGGGCAAACCTTCGTCCTGCGCGCGTGCTGGGCTCGACAAATCCGGCCAGCGAGAACCGCAGGCTGTAACCGTCGCTCGTCACCGCCACCGCATGCACCGGCGGTGCCTCGGCCGCAGGCGCGTCTGCGGGGCGTTCGTCACCCTCGCCGGACGCCGGCACGACCCCAATGTCGCCCCGCACTCTGGCGTCGAGGCTGTATGCCGCAACGATCCGCTCGCCGTCCTTGAACTTGAACAGCTTCTGCACCGGCTCGCCGTAGCCGGTCGACGCCGGCACATCGACGAAGCGGCACGTGTAGGCCGTGCCGAGGTTCGTGAAGAACACCGCAGTCGCGCGTGTGCTTCCGGCCAGCGCCGCCAGCACGCTGTCACCCTCCCTGAGTCGGGTCGCCGACAGATCCTTCACTTCCTTCTGCCGCTTGATCCACCCGTCGCGCGACACGACGACGATGCTGTCTTCCTCGACGATGAAGGCGTCGGCCGAGTATTCGACCTCCACGGCTTCCTCGATGAGGGTGCGCCGACGGTCAGCCTTGCCGTCGCCGTATGTGCTGCGCACCTGGTGCAGTTCGTCGCGCACCAGCGTCCAGCGGCTCGACTCGTCGCCCAGCTGCGCCTCGATCTGCGAGGCCCGCGCGCGCTTGTCGCGCAGCTCCTGCTGGATCACCTGAATCTCGAGCCGCGCCAGCCGGTACAGCTTCAGCTCGAGAATCGCATCGGTCTGCTCGGCGTCGAGTCCGAACCGCTGGATGATCTGCTGCGCCGCATCGGCCTTGCCGTCCGAGCGGCGGATGATCCGGATGATCTCGTCGAGCGCATCGAAGACCCGCTCGAAACCCTCGAGCACATGCATGCGCCGCCGCAGCTGCGCCAGCTCGTGTCCGAGCCTCGCCGTCACGACCTCGAGCCGGAAGTGGAGGAAGTGCCACAGCATCTGCCGCAGATCGAGCCGCTCGGGGCGGCCGACCTCGGCGTTCTCAGTGGGCACCAGGCACGTCAGGTTCACCGCGAACGTGCTCTGCAGCGAGGTGTGCTTGAACAGGTACGCCATCACCAGCTGCTCGTCGGCGCCCGCCTTCAGCTCGAGCTCGATCCGCACATCGTCGGTCGACACGTCGCGGACGTCGACCAGGTGCGGCATCTTCCGGCTGAGGACGACGTCGCCAATCTGCTCGACGAGCTGCGCCTTGTTCACGCCGTACGGCACGCTCGTGATGTGCAGCAGCTTGGTGCTGCGCGTGACCAGGCCCGGCTCCCAGGTGGCCCGCAGTCGCACCGACCCCGACCCGGTGCGGTAGATTTCCTTCAGCTCGTCGGGCGAGTTGAGGATGTGGCCGCCCGTCGGAAAATCGGGTCCCTTCACCCACCGGCACAGCTGCGCCGTCGTGAGATCGGGATCGTCCAGCAGCTTGATCAGCGCCGTGCAGACTTCGTGCAGGTTGTGGGGCGGGATGTTGGTCGCCATCCCGACGGCAATGCCCGTGGCGCCGTTGACCAGCAGGTTCGGGATGCGCGACGGCAGCACCACCGGCTCCTGCCGGGTGCCGTCGTAGTTCGGACGGAACGCCACCGTCTCCTGCTCGATTTCCTGCAGCACCTCATCCGACAGGCGCGCCAGGCGGCACTCGGTGTAGCGCATGGCCGCCGCCGCGTCGCCGTCGAGCGACCCGAAGTTGCCCGAGCCATCTACCAGCGGATAGCGCAGCGAGAAGGGCTGCGCCATGCGCACCAGCGTCTCGTAGATGGCCGAGTCGCCGTGCGGATGGTAGTTGCCCATCACGTCGCCCACGACCTTGGCGCACTTCCGGTGCTTGGCATCGGCCGTCAGGTTCTGCTGCCACATCGTGTAGAGGATGCGGCGCTGCACGGGCTTCAGCCCGTCGCGCACGTCCGGCAGCGCCCGGGCGGTGATGACCGACAGCGCATAGTTGAGGTAGCGCACCTGCGCGGCTTCGTGCAGCGGCACGGCGTCGGGCGGCTCGGCCGGTGGCGCGCCGGCGCCGCTGCCCTGGGGCGGCGGAGGCACAGCACTCCCGGCCGCAGCGGCGGTGTCATCGAACAGGGTCGGTTCTACGGGACGTCGTGGCATCGGTCAGGTGCACTCTTCTGCACAGCGCAGACTCACAAGGATACCGGATGCCGGGCGCAGGCGGTCAGCGGTCCGGTCAGCGGCCCTGGGGGTCGGGCAGCATTTTCCCGGGGTTCATCAGGTCGCCGGGGTCGAGCGCCTGCTTGATGGTCCGCATCACGTCCAGCGCCGCGCCGTGCTCGGCCTGCAGATACTTCATCTTGCCCAGCCCCACGCCGTGCTCGCCCGAGCAGGTGCCGCCCATGCGCAGTGCGCGGTGCACGAGCCGCTCGGTGAAGGCGCCGACGCGCGCCACTTCGGCCTCATCCGCAGGGTCGAGCATCAAGATGAGATGGAAGTTGCCGTCCCCCGCGTGCCCCACCAGCGGTGCCACCAGGCCGCTGGCCTCGGCGTCGGCCTGCGTCTCGACGATGCACGGCGCCAGCTGCGAAATGGGCACGCACACGTCGGTCGTCAGCGCACGGGCCCCGGGCCGCGACGCCACCGTCGCGTAGTAGACGTCGTGCCGCGCCTGCCAGAGGCGGGCGCGATCTTCCGGCGTCGACGTCCATGAGAACGCCGTGGCGCCATGGTCGCGCGCAATCTCCTGCACGGCCTCGGCCTGCTCATCCACCGAGGCGCGGCTCGTGCCATGGAACTCGAAGAACAGCGTCGGCGCCTCCGGATAGTTCGTCTTCGAGAAGCCGTTGACAATCGCCAGCTGCACGGCGTCGATGATCTCGATGCGGGCCACGGGAATGCCCAGCTGGATGGTCTGGATGACCGTCTGCGCCGCCGCCTCGAGCGAGGGGAACGGGCACACGGCGGTCGCCACCGCCTCGGGCCGCCCGAACAACCGCAGCGTCACCTCGGTGATGATCCCGAGCGTGCCTTCCGACCCGACGAACAGCCGCGTCAGGTCATACCCCGACGATGACTTGCGCGCCCGGGTGCCCGTGCGGATCACGCGCCCATCGGCCAGCACCACCGTCAGCCCCAGCACGTTGTCGCGCATCGTCCCGTAGCGCACCGCCGTGGTGCCCGAGGCGCGCGTGGCCGCCATCCCGCCCAGCGTGGCGTCGGCGCCGGGGTCGATCGGAAACATCAGGCCCGTGTTCTTCAGGTGGTGCTCGAGCCCCTTGCGCGTCAGCCCGGCCTCGACTGTGACGTCGAGATCTTCTGCGCTGAGCCGCAGCAGGCGGGTCATGCGCGTCGTATCAATCGAGACGCCGCCGCGAACGGCATTGACATGCCCTTCCATGCCGCTGCCCATGCCGAACGGAATCATCGGCACCCGGTGTGCGTGGCACAGCCGCGCCACCGCCGCCACCTCGTCGGTCGACAGGGGAAACACCACCGCGTCGGGCCGCGCCGGTGCGTGCCACGACTCGGCATGGCTGTGGTGGTCGCGCACCGCATCGGTCGTCGACACCCGATCGCCCAACTGCGCCCTGAGAGCCTCGATCAGCGCCTGCATACCGGCATGGTAACCGTTTGCTACGATGGCGCGTATGGCAGCGGCCGTCCAGGGCTTCACGCCCCGCACTCTCACGTTCCTGCGCGCGCTCACCCGCAACAACGACCGTGCGTGGTTTCATGCGCACCGCGACGAGTACGACGCGCACGTCCGCGCACCGATGCTGGCCCTGGTCGAGCAGCTGGCCATCGACTTCCGGCGCTTCGCCCCCGATCTCGTGGCCGACCCGGCAACCTCGGTGTTCCGTCCCTGGCGCGACACGCGCTTCAGCGAGAACAAGGCGCCCCTGAAGACGAATATCGCGGCCGGCTTCCCCCACCGGGCCCTGGGGCGCCTCCAAGGGGCCGGGTTCTACCTGGAAGTGAGCCCGAAGGGCGTCTGGATGGGGGGCGGCGCCTGGGCCCCGGACACGGCGCAGCGCCATGCCATCCGCACGCACATCGTCGAGCACGAGACCCGCTTCCGCCGCATCGTGCGCGCCGCGGCCTTCACCCGGCTGGGCGGCCTGCGCGGCCAGCAGTTGACGCGTGTGCCTCGCGGATGGCCTGCAGACCATCCGGCGGCTGACTGGCTCAGGCACTCGCAGTGGCTCGGCTGGCGGGAAGACCCCGCGTCGCTGGCCACGTCGCCGGACTTCTACGCGACGGTGGTCACCACCTTCCGCGCGCTGGCCCCGCTCGTCGGGTTCCTGAACGAGCCGCTGGTGGCGCGGGCCGCCGAATTCCCGCAGGAAAACTGGCACCCCGGACTGAAAAGCCGGTAGCCTAGCAGATTGTGCAGCACCCGAGTCGTCAGGGGGGAGGCCTGGTCGTCGCAGCGGCCGTCCTGATCATGGGGCTGGCGCTGGTCAGCCTGCAGCGGGAGACCGCCGCACCCGTCGGTGCCATTGGCACGCCGGTCTTTCCTGTCATCACCCTCCCGTCGACCGCAGACTCCCTGGCCTGGCTCGGGCGCTATGTGACGACCCACGGCGGCGACCTGTGGCTGCGCGATGTGCTCCCGAACCAGGGCGGAGCGCTGTGGCTCAGCCTCGTGCTCACGCTGCTGGTGGGCCTGTCGCCCGGGCGGCGCTCCGGACGGCTCGTCGACCTGCTGCTGCTCCAGGCCGTCGGCTGGCTGCTCTTTGGCACCCTCGACTTTCTCGCCAATGAGCGCGCCCCCGAAGCCATGGCCTACATGCGCCTGGCCTTCACGGGTGCCAGCCTCGTCACGGCGGTGCTGTGGGTGAGGACCTTCCTGCTGCAGCGGTCTCCAGAGCATGTGGCCTGGCAGCCGGCCCTGCCGGCCCCGGCGCTGAAGACGGTCGCCGTGACGCTCGTCGCGATGAACCTCGCGGTGGTCTTCATCGCCCTGCCGGATGATTCCAGCTTCTTCGCCAACCTCGGCGCCCAGCGCCTGCGCGAGACCGGTCGCCTGCCCTACGGCGATCCGCTGCTGACCAATACGGCCGGGGCGGCCTATGGCCCGATGATGTACGGCCTGCATGCGGTGGTGCAGCAGGCCGTCGGCGCCCCCGTGCCCGCGACGGGCGACCCTGCTGCCCTCCGCAACATCGCCGATGACCCCCGGCCACCCGATGTCGTGCCGCGGCTGGTGCTGGCCTTCTCGCACCTGGCCACGCTGGTGCTGCTGTTCACGCTGGGCCGCCGCCTGATGGGCGAGGCGGCGGCGTGGGGCCTGCTCGTGCTCTACGCCAGCGCACCGTGGCTGGTCGACATGGCCAGCACCCGCGCGAGCGTGGCCGGGCTCACCTACGTGTCGCACATCGTGCCGCCAGCGGCGACCCTCGCGGCCTTCGCCGCGCTCGACTGGCCCGTCATGAGCGGCATGCTGCTCGCCGTGGCGGCCGGCCTGGGCTTCTATCCGGCGTTCTTCTTCCCGATCTGGGCCGGCGCACAGTGGGGCCGCAGCCGCACCGCCGCCCTGTGGTTCACGGCAGGATTCGGGCTGGTCTGCAGCGCGATTCTCGTGTGGGTCGCACTCGGCTCGCAGCCCGCTCCCGGACTCTCACTGATCGGCACCATCGTGCGTGACACGCTCGGGCACCACTCCGATCCGGACGGCTACGGCCGCAGTCTCTTCGGGCTCTGGGGACAGCAGGCCGGTCTCATGGCCTGGCTGGCGCGCCCGCTGGTGGGCACCTCAACGATGGCCTCGCCATTTTTCCTGCTGTATGTCGGCAGCCTGCTGCTGGCCGCCATCCTCGCCCGACGGGCCGACCTGCCGCGACTCGCCCTGCTGACGGCGGGCGCCGCCATCGGCGCGAATCTCTGGAAGATTCATGCGACGGTGTCCTACGTCGCCTGGTACGCCCCGTTCCTGCTGCTCGGTGTGCTGGCCCTCGGCACCCGGCCACTGGCCGCCTCTGAAGAATCGACGCCCTCATGACACCCCTCGAACACGTGCACATCATCGGCGGCGGGCCCGCCGGCCTCACCGCCGCCTACGCCCTGCTCCGCCGCGGCATCCGCTCAACCGTCTTCGAGGCCGACACGATTGTCGGGGGCATTGCCCGCACCGAGAACTACAAGGGCTATCGCTTCGACATTGGCGGACACCGGTTCTTCTCGAAGGTCCGCGCCGTCCGCCATATCTGGCACGACCTGCTGGGCACCGAGATTCTCACGCGCCCCCGCCTGTCGCGCATCTACTTCAACGGCCGCTTCTTCGACTATCCCCTCAAGGCCAGCAACGCCCTGCAGCAGCTCGGCCTGCTCAAGGCCGTCGCCATCGTCGCCAGCTACGGGTGGGCACGCGTGCGGCCCATCCATCCCGAGCGCAGCTTCGAAGACTGGGTCATCAACCGCTTCGGCCGCGAGCTGTACGAAACGTTCTTCAAGGCCTACACCGAGAAGGTGTGGGGCATTCCCTGCACAACGATCAGCGCCCAGTGGGCAGCACAGCGCATCAAGGGCCTGTCGCTGTGGGTGGCCGCGCGCGAGATGCTCACGGCCCCGTTCCGCCGCGGCCCCACGAAAGTGCGCACGCTGATCGAGCAGTTCGAGTATCCCCGCCTCGGCCCGGGCCAGATGTGGGAAGCGGCTGCCGATCGCATCACGCAGTCGGGCGGCACCGTCGAGCTGTCGACGGAAGTCGTGCGCATCCTGCACGAGGGGTCGCGCGTCACCGCCGTCGAGGTCGCCACCGGGGGTGCCGCACGCACCGTGCCGGTCGAGGCCCTCATCTCGACGATGCCCCTGCGCACGCTGGTGGAGCGGCTGTCGCCGCCGCCGCCAGACGCCGTCCGCGAGGCCGCCGGCCAGCTCCGCTATCGCGACTTCCTCACCGTGGCGCTCATGCTCGATCGGCGCGACACGTTCCCCGACAACTGGATCTACATCCACGATCCGAACGTGAAGATGGGCCGCATCCAGAACTTCCGCAACTGGAGCCCAGACCTCGTGCCCGATGCCAACGCCACGTGCCTCGGCCTCGAGTACTTCTGCTTCGAGGGCGACGGCCTCTGGTCGATGTCCGATGCCGAGCTCATCGCCCTCGGCACGCGCGAGCTCGAGGTCACCGGGCTGGCACGCGCAGCCGACGTGCGCGACGGTGCCGTGGTGCGCGTCCCCAAGGCCTATCCCGTATACGACGGCACGCACGTGCAGGCACTCGAGACGCTGCGCGCCTACTTCGACACGTTCACCAACCTGACGCTGGCCGGCCGCAACGGCCTGCACAAGTACAACAACCAGGACCACTCGATGATCACGGGCATCCTCGCCGCCGAGGCCCTCCAGGGGCGGAAGGTCGATCCGTGGACGGTCAACGTGGAAGACGAGTACCTCGAGGACGGCGACTTTCTCGACGTGTCGGCCGGCCTCGACGAGTTGCTGCCGTCGCAGCCGCCCGTGCCCGAGACCGTGCCGCCCGGGGGGACGGCATCGGGTCGCGCGCACTGACCCCCGAGCCGGGCGCCCGTGCCCGGAACCGTCGGGCCTGAGGGAGCCGCGACCCGGCGCGCGCCCCGGGCGCGCTGCCAGACTCCCGCCAGCGCCCCGCTACTCGCGGCGGGCGATGGCGTAGAGGATGCCGCCGGCCACCAGTGCTGCGGTACCTGCTGCCAGCTGCTGCGACGTGGCTCCGAAGAGAATGCCGAACGACACCAGCGACGCCACGACCGGAATCGCGATGCCGAACGGCGTCGTGAAGAGCGCCGGCCCCATCTGATCGGACGTCGACTGCCGGCGCAGCCGCAGTGTCGACAGGCTGACGGCCAGGTAAATCACGAGCCGTGCCACGGCGCTCACTGCCGCCAGAAACACGAACGATCCGGACAGGGCCAGTGCCAGCGCCATCCCCGACGTGAAGAGAATCGCATTCACGGGCGTGCGGTACGTCGGGTGCACATGCGCGAACCAGCGCGGCAGGTCGGCATTCTCGGCCATCGCAAACAGCGAGCGCGAGGCATTGAGGATGGCCCCCATGTTGTGACCGGCCATCGAGAACGATGACCCCAGCGACACCAGCAGCGCCCCGCCGCCGCCGAGAATCAGGGCCGCGCCGTCAGCCAGCGGTGTGCGCGTCTCGGCGATGCCCGGCAGGATGCCCGTGGCCACCACCGACGTCAGGGTCATCACGGTGGCCACCACCGCCAGGGTCATCACGAAGGCAAACGGCACATCGCGCTGCGGGTTCGCCGCCTCGCCGGCCAGGATGCCCGTCACCTCGTAGCCGCCATACGCGAAGATCAGCAGCAGCGCCGTCGTCCCGAACTGCTCGCGCGTCACGGCCGGCAGCGGCGTGAAGTTGGCCGGATCGACGAACCAGATGCCCAGCACGATGAACAGCGCCAGGGGCAGCAGCTTGCCGACCGTCAGCAGGTTGACCACCAGCGACGACTGCTTCACGCCCGCCACGTTGACGAGCGTCAGCACCGTGGTGAGCCCGCCGATCAGCAGGATGCGGGGCCAGCCCTCCGCGAGCGGAGCCCAGTAGAAGGCCAGCGCCAGCGCCAGCCCGTTGACCACCGACGCCTGGCTGGTGACGCGCGTGAACCACATCATCCAGCTGACTTCGAAGCCGATGAACCGCCCGAAGGCCACGCGCGCCGGCAGGTAGGGCCCGCCGGTGCGGTCGAACCGGCTGCCCACTTCGGCAAAGCACAGGGCGATGCACATCGACAGCAGGCCGATGATGAGGAACGCCAGCGGTCCCCACGGGCCGACCAGCCGGGCCACGTCGGCCGGCAGCAGGAAGATGGCACTGCCGATCACCTGGTTGATGCCGATGGCGGTGAGGTCCCACCGGCCGAGCGTGCGGCGCAGTTCACTCATGAGGGCGACAGTCTACGCCGAACGCCGCCGCCGCGGGCCCGGATGTATCATCAAACCGCACCGGAGGCTTTCCATGCGTCACTTCATCCGTCCCGTCGTTCTTGCGCTCGCGATGGCCACCGCCACTGGCCTGGTCACACGGGGCGCCCAGGCGCCCACGCCGTACAAGCTGGGCATGTTCCAGCAGGGCACACGCACGTTTCTCGGCATGGTGCTGAACGATGACATGGTCATCGACCTCAACCGCACCATTGGCGGCACGCCAACCACCCTCGAGGGCCTCATCGCCCAGTGGAGCGAACCGACGGCGGCCCGCTTCGCCTCGGTGGCCGCCGACTCCGTGGCCAACCCGCCGGCCTCGGCCATGAAGGTCTCGGCCCTCACCGTGCTGCCGCCCATCACCCAGCCCCGCGTGCTGCTCAGCACCGCCGTCAATTACCAGGAACACGCCATGGAAATGCGCAGCGAGCGCACCACGGCCGACAGTGCCGCCGCCGTCGACCCGAAGGTGGCGCAGGGCATCCCCGGCTACTGGGAACGGCGCCCGGGCGACCCCCGGCAGAATCCGTACTTCTTCGTGAAGGCCAACAGCGCCATCACGGCCCACAATTCATCCATCATCCTGCCGAAGGGCCGCGACCGCATCGACTGGGAATGCGAGATGAACATCGTGATCGGCCGGACGGCCAAGCGCGTCAAGCGCGAGCAGGCTGCCGACTACATCTTCGGCTACACTCTGATGAACGACGTCTCCGACCGCGGGGGGCGCGCCGATGGCCGCCACGGATCAGACTGGCAGCTCGGCAAGAGCCACGACACCTTTGCACCGCTCGGGCCCTTCGTGGTGCCCCGCCAATTCGTGCCCAATCCGCAGTCGCTGAAGGTCACCTTCACCCTCAACGACACGGTCATGCAGGATTCGAACACCGACCGCATGACCCACACGGTATTCGAGCTGGTCGAGTACGCCTCGCACATGATGACCCTGCATCCGGGCGACCTCATCTCGACGGGCAGCCCCGCCGGCGTCGGCACCGCACGCGCCACACCGGTCTACTTCAAGGCGGGTGACCGCTCGACCTGCACCATCCAGTCGATCGGCTCGCTCCGCAACCCCGTCGTGGCCGAGCCCTAGGCCCCGTCGCCGACTGCACGTTTTCGCTATCATCTGACCCATGCCGCTCACCACTCGCTACGTCGGTCTCGCGCTGATGATTCTGGGCCTGGCCAGCTACTGGCTCACCGGGCGCACCAGCGTCACCGCCCTCATTCCCGCCTTCATCGGCATCGTCTTCACCCTGCTCGCCCTGCTCGCGCAGCGCGAGAGCCTGCGTCGTCACATGATGCACGCCGCCGTGGCGCTGGCGCTGATTGGCGCCCTCGGCGTCCTGGCGCGCGCCGTGCCGGCCGCCATCGGCGGCGACCTGATGCGCCCCGCGGTGCTGTCGCAGCTGGCCACGGCAGCGGTGCTGCTGTTCTATGTGCGTGCCGGGGTGCAATCGTTCATCGCCGCCCGGCGCGCCAGGCAGACACAGCCGTGAACCGCGCAGCGCTCCTGCTGGTCACCCTGACGGCGGTGACCGCCAGTGCACTGGCGGCGCTCGCGCAGGTGCCGTCCGCCATCGCCTACGACAAGGTCCGGCTGATCGTCGGTGACGGGCGCCCCGCCATCGAGGACGCCACGCTCGTCGTCAGCGGAGGCCGCATCGCGGCCGCCGGGCCCTCGGGCCAGGTGCAGGTACCCGCAGGAGCCACGCGGGTGTCGCTGACAGGCAAGACCGTCATGCCCGCCATCATCGACACCCACGTGCACACCAGCACCACGCGCGACGCGCTCGTGCGCGACCTGCAGCAGCGGGCCGCGTTCGGCATCAGTGCGGCGCTCAGTCTGGGGCTCGACAACACACCGGTCACCTTCGACATCCGCGCGCAGCGCGCCCCGGGCCTGGCACGCCTCTTCACGGCGGGACGGGGCATCACGATGCCCGAGCCCGGGCGCAGCGACGTGCCCTACTGGATCACCACGGCAGACGAGGGCCGGAAGGCCGTCCAGGAACAGGCCGCCCTCAAGGTCGACATCATCAAGATCTGGGTCGACGACCGCGACGGCAAGTATCGCAAGATGCCGTCCGAGATCTACACGCCGATCATCGCCGAGGCACATGGCCGCGGCCTCCGGGTGGCCGCCCACATCTTCAACCTGTCCGATGCCAAGGGGCTGCTGAAGTCCGGCATCGACGCCTTCGCGCACGGCATCCGCGACATGGACGTCGACGATGAGCTGATGGCGCTGGTGAAGGCGCATCCGCGGGTGGTGCTCATTCCCAACCTGCCCGATCGGGGCGTGGTCGCCGACTACAGCTGGCTCTCGGGGCAGATACCTGCCGACGAACTTGCGCGGATACAGGCCGCCGCCACCAACCGCCCGCAGGCGCAGGCCGCCTTCGGCATCCAGGCGCGCAACCTGAAGCGACTCTCGGCCGCCGGCATGCCCATCGCGCTCGGCACCGACGGCAACACGCCCTGGGCCCCGCACGTCGAGATGGCCGACATGGTGGCGTCAGGCATGACGCCGATGCAGGTCATCACCGCCGCCACGAAGAACGGCGCGGCGTTCCTGGCGCTCACAGACGCCGGCACGCTTGAGGCCGGCAAGGTCGCCGACTTCCTGGTCCTCGACGCCAATCCCCTCGACGACATCACCAACACGCGGAAGATTTCAGCGGTGTACCTGAACGGCATGGTCGTCGACCGGACACGGCGCTGACCTCACGCCACGTTTCAGTGCATACGTTTCCCAAGGAGACCGACCATGTGCGATCAGGATCACTTCGACGACGACAAGCTGGAATATGAGGCGCAGGGCCTCGTCACGAGGCGGCAGTTCGGCGTGCTGCTCGGCGCGGGCATCGCGATGGCCCTGCCGCAGGTGGCCAACGCCGTGGCGGTCGTCGAGGCCGAGGTCACCATCACGACTCCCGACGGCACGTGCGACGCCTACTTCGTGCATCCCTCGATAGGCACGGCGCCCGGGGTCATCGTGTGGCCTGACATCTTCGGGCTGCGCGGGTCGATGCGCCAGATGGGCCGGCGCCTGGCAGAGAGCGGCTACTCGGTGCTGGTGGTGAATCCTTTCTACCGCACGCAGAAGTCGCCTACGGCCGTGAAGGGGGCAGCGACACCGATTGCCGAGGTGATGCCGCTGGCGCGCACGCTCAATGAACAGACGCACATGACCGATGCGCGCGCGTTTGTGGCATGGCTCGATCAGCAGCCCTCGGTGGCGCGCAACCGCAGGATGGGCACGCAGGGCTACTGCATGGGCGGGCCCATGGCCTTCCGCACGGCGGCGGCCATGCCGGACCGCGTCGGGGCCGTGGCCTCGTTCCACGGCGGTGGACTGGTGACCGATCAGCCCAACAGTCCGCACGTGCAGGCGTCGAAGACGCAGGCGCAGTTCCTCGTGGCCATCGCCGCCAACGACGATCAGCGTTCGCCGAACGACAAGACCGCGCTCAAGGACACGTTCGACGCTGCGAAGCGCCCCGCCGAGATCGAGGTCTACACCGGTGCGGCCCACGGCTGGTGCCCGCCCGATTCGGGCGTCTACAACGAGCCGCAGGCCGAGCGCGCGTGGAGCCGGCTGCTGGCGCTGTACGGCAAGGCGCTCGCCTGACCGGCGGCGTTTGCTAGAACACGTCCCCGTGCCAGTAGGCGATATCGTCGGCTGACAGCGGGGGCAGCGGAAGGCTGCGGTCCTTGAGGGGCCGCAGCATCAGCACCTCGCCAGGCTGCCGCGGGTCGCTCAGGCGCACCTGCGGCGGCCGCAGCGACGCGGGCCACCAGCCGCGAATCTCGGGCGGCGCTTCGCCGGGATGCCGCGACAGCATCACCTGCAGCATGCCGCCCAGCCGCGCCCCGGACGGGTCGCGATCCCCGGCCTCCTCAATGGTCCACACCTGGCCCTGCACTACGCACACCAGGTAGGCGACCGGCTGGTGGCCTTCTTCCGACACGAGAAACTCCACGGACCGCGCACCCGGTGCCCCGAGGCCGGCCAGCAGCCGCTTCTTCGCCAGGCCATAGCGGATGTAGTCTTCACTCCGCTCCACCGACAGCCGCGCCGCCGCCCCGCGCGCCGCCTGCATGTCGGCCATCCCGGGAAGATCCCGATCCTCGCCGCTGCGCACCAGCATGGCCGGAGGCCCGCCGTCCTTGCGATCGACATCGAGTCGCCAGTCGACCGTCGGCACCGGCACAAAGTCGAGCTGCTCGTAGAAGGCCGGTGCAATCTCCGAGAACAGCGCGGCGTACTCGTAGCCCTCGGCCTCGGCAGTCTCGAGGATCTGCGTCAGCAGCTGCCGCGCTGCGCCCCGTCCCCGATACGCGGGCGGGGTGAACACCGCGCCGATGCCCAGCACGCGGCGGATGCGACCGTCGATGCGGTACGCGAGGTCATAGCGCTTGGCAGTCGACACGAGGTGCCGTCCATCCTGCAGGGCCACGCGGTCGAGGTGCCCGGCGCCCCACGGGGTGCGGATCTGCGCCGTCCAGAAGCGGCCGTACGCGGCACGGGTCAGGCCGTCGTGCCACAGCGGAAAGGTGTAGTCCAGGATGCGCTCGACCTCAGGACCCGAGGCGGGCAGCACGATGAGAGCCATGCGAACTACGGTACTCCATGGCATGATCCTGACGTGACTGTCGCCACACTGCCGACGCCTGCCGTCCTCATCGATCAGCATCGGGCCTCACGCAACATCGCCCGGCTGGCGACGGCCGCCCGCGAGGCCGGCCTCGCCCTCAGGCCCCACACCAAGACGCATAAGAGCCCCATCGTCGCCGGCTGGCAGCTGGCCGCCGGGGCGATTGGCATCTGCTGCGCAAAGCTCAGCGAAGCCGAAGTGTTCGCCGATGCCGGCATCCGCGACATCCGCATTCCCTATCCCCTGCATCCCGCGGTGTCGGCACGGCTCATCGCCCTCGCCCGCCGCACGCACCTCTCGTTCATCGTCGATCACCTGGAGGTCGCCCGAGCCTGGTCGCGCGTGCTGTCCGAGGCAGGCGTCACCGTTGACGTGCTGGTGAAGATCGATGTGGGCTTCCACCGGTGCGGCATCGCTCCGGCTCCGGAAACGGCGGTGCCCTTCATCCGCGCAGTCGCAGCGCTGCCCGGCCTCAGGCTGGTGGGCCTGCTGTCGCATGCGGGCCAGGCGTATCACGCCGCCTCCGAGGCGCACCTCCGCGCCATGGCCGAGGATGAAGCCGCAACGCTGTGCACGCTGCGCGATGCCTGCGCCGCGCAGGGCCTTGCGCTTGCGGAACTGAGCGCCGGCGCCACGCCCACCGCGCGTTTCTCTGTCGGTCAGCCCGGGCTCACCGAGTATCGGGCCGGCAACTACGTGTATCTCGACCGTACGCAGGTGGGCCTGGGCGCAGGGACACTTGATGACTGCGCGCTGACCGTGCTGGCCCGCGTCGTGTCGGCGCCGTCGGCCGAGCGGCTGATCCTCGACGCCGGCAGCAAGACGCTCAGCAGCGACGGTGCGCGTGGATTCACGCCCGGCGCAGGGTATGGCGTCGTGCTCCGCGGGCATCCCGCCGACCACGGCGCCGCTGTGGAACAGACCGCCGATCCGTCGCTGGTGATTGAGCGCCTGTCAGAAGAGCACGCCACCGTGCGCCTCGTCGGCCCCACCGCACTGGTGCCCGGCGATCTCGTGCGCCTCGTGCCCAATCACTCGTGCGTGGTGTCGAATCTCATCGACGCCGCCTGGCTCATCGACGGGCACAGCGTAGCCACGCCGCTGCCCATCGCCGCCCGCGGCTGCCTCACGTAGGCGCGACGGGGGGCAGCGCAAAGGCTCCGGGGCCCGGCTGCGCGACACACACCTCACACCGCGCCTCATGCTGCGGCCATCGCCGCAGATAGGCCGTGCGCCATGCGTGCGCCAGCGTCGCTGACTCTGCCGTCGGCACCAGCGCCCAGACGCTGCCGCCATAGCCAGCCCCGAAGGCGCTGGCGGCTCCCGCCCCGAGGCCGCGGGCCAGTTCGACCAGCGTCGAGGTCTCGGCGATCTGGTTGCCCAGGAGCGCCTCGGCGTCGGCCTGCGAGGCCGCCGCGAGCCCACCCAGCAGCTCGATGTCGCCCCCGGCCAGTGCCTGTGCCGCCTGTGCCACTCGCACGTGCTCGCGCTGCAGGTGCTGCAGCCGATGTGCCAGCCACGCGCCATCGGGCTGCGTCGACATCCAGTGGCGCAGCTGCCCTTCGGCATCGCCCTGCGCCAGCACATCCACAAGTGACGTCACAGGTGCCGCCGCCTGCGCATTCCACCATGCCTGCATCCGATGAACCGCATCGGCCGCGCGGTTGTAGCCGGCCATCGCCGCGCCGGTTTTCTCGGCCTGCACGCCACTCGACGCCACGAGCAGCGTCCAGCCTGCGGGCAGCGGCACCTCGCCGCGGTGCCGCACGGGCACATAGCCATAGTGGCTCACATGGCCCGGGCGCGCATTCAGGATCGCCACATGGTCTTCACTGCCCCCATGCGTACCGACGCCAGCCTCTCCGGCCAGGGGACCCCATGCGCTGCCGTTCTCGACGCATCCCAGGTACCAGGCGAGCCCGTTGGAAGTACGCAGAAGCGGCGGCCAGGCCGGATGCGCCTCGAGGTGACCACGCCTGATGAGTGCGAGGGACAGACCCACGATGAGGGCCGACGAGCTCGACAGACCGGCCGCCCGCGGAAGGTCACTCCCGAAGACGATGTCTGCGCCCAGGAGGGCTTCGGGAAAATTGGCCGCCAGTCGCCTGGCCACCGCCCGCACATACACGGCCCATGGATGGGTGGTCCCTGAGCCAATCGCGGCGGACGGTACTCCCTGGGGCACGTGCAGCTCGACCTGTGCACCATCACACCCATCGACGACCACCAGGCGGTCATCGTCTCTGGGGGCAGCGGCGATGATGAACCCGCGAGGCACCGCCGAGACCAGCGAATCGCCTCCTGCATAGTCGGTGTGCTTGCCGAACCATTCCACGCGGCCCGGCACCCACCACTGCCACACCGGTTCACGGCGATGGCGCTGGCGAAAGCCGTCCACGACGCGCTGCTGCAGGAGTGATCGGCTGCGGGCATCGGCGTCGCTGAACCCCCGTGCAACCCAGTCGGCGATGGTCACAGGTGCACCTGCTCATCGCGCAGGGCACGGGCTATCACCGCCACATCATCCTGACGCGACAGATCGAGGACCGGGCCGTCGACACGGCACACCGCGACATGTGCGCCGCGCGCCAGGGCCAGCATCACGGCCGCTGGCAGCTCATATTCGCCCCGTGGGGAGACGCCGACCGCCGCACAGGCCTCGAAGAGGCGCGTGTCGACTCTCCAGAGGTTCATGCTGACGAATGCCTCATCGCCCGCCTCGTGCAGCGTGTGCGCGTCAGGCTTTTCGATGAGAGACTGCAATCCGCCCGACGCATCGACCTGCACCAGGGCATAGCCCGTCAGCCGCTCGCGCGGCAGCCCCATCGGGCCACCCACCATCGATCGCACGGTGAAGGCGCCAATGGCTGCCCCTTCGCGTTCGACGAGCGACCGGAGTGCCGTGACCGGATACAGGTTGTCTCCGTTGACCACGACACAGTCATGTCCGTCGGCCCACGCCCGCGCCGCGAGCACCGCGTGGGCCGTGCCCGTTGGCTGCGCCTGCACCGCGACGTCGATGCGCAGCCGGCTGAGGCGCGACGGCTGATAGTGGGCCAGAAACCCGTCGTGCACTGGCGGCACCACGAGGCACACCTCGGTGATCCCGGCATCTGCGGCCCGGCTCAGCACGTAGTCGAGGAGCACGCGCTCCCCCATCGCGTCGATCGGCATCAGTGCCTTGTCGCCGCGCTGCGCCGCCGCCGCCTGATCGGCCGTCAGGGCACCGCGTGCACCAGCGGCCCGCATGCGCGTGCCGAGGCCCCGCGCCATCACAATCAGCTTCACTGACGCCACACGCGCTGCGCCGCGTACCCGGTCGCCATGCCCGCAACCACGGCGATGCCGAATGCCACCGCCGCCGGCCCCGGACGCCCCATCAGCAAATGCCCCGTGCCGAAGAGCACGCCGTAGACACCGGCGCACGCACCCACCGAACCGACCAGGGCCATGGGCAAATCATCTGAGGAAGGCACCCCGCCCAGCGCGTGCCGGATGGACCGCCAGCCCGGTCCCGCCGGTCGCACCCGCAGATAGAACCGCTGCAGCGTCACGGGATCGGTTGCCGGCGTCATCAGCGTCACACCCATCCACACCAGGGTCGTGATGGCCACCGTGCCTGGCAAGGCCACGTACTGGGGAAGCTCCCATCCCTGCGCCTTCAGCGCGAGCACCGCAATCGCCAGCAGGAACGAGCTGGCCATGGCCGCAATTTCGCTGAAGGCATTGATGCGCCACCAGTACCAGCGCAGCAGATACAGCAGGCCCGTACCTGCGCCGATCGACAGCAGCAGATCAAAAGCCGTCCGGGCCGACTCGAGCACCGCTGTCATCAGCGCTGCGGCCACCATGAGGCCGGCGGTGACCATGCGTCCAGCCTGCACATAGTGCGCCTCTGACGCATCGGGACGCACAAAGCGCCGGTAGCAGTCGTGCACCAGGTACGACGTGCCCCAGTTGAGGTGCGTGGAAATCGTCGAGATGTAGGCAGCGAGCAGCCCGGCCACCATCAGCCCTAGCACGCCTTCAGGCAGGAAGGTCAGCATGGCCGAGTAGGCCATGTCATGTCCGACAAGCGCCGGGTCGACGTGCGGCAGGGCGCGACGGATGTCATCCACCGACGGAAACACCAGCATCGACGAGAGCGCCACGGTGATCCACGGCCACGGCCGAAGGGCGTAGTGCGCCACGTTGAAGAGCAAGGTGCCGGCCATCGCATCTCGTTCGGTGCGGGCCGACAGCATCCGCTGGGCGACATAGCTGCCGCCACCTGGCTCCGATCCGGGATACCACGTCGCCCACCACTGCACGGCCAGCGGCAGCACGAACACCGGCACGGCCACCTCCCACTGCGTGAAGTCGGGCAGCATGGCCAGGGTCGAGGGCGTGATGCGCTCGACCAGACCTGCCATCCCGCCAACCGCCGGATGCTTCACGGCATATACCGCCGCCGCCAGGGACCCGCCCATCGCCAGTCCGAACTGCAGGAAGTCGGTGACCATCACACCCCACAGGCCCGAGGTGGCTGCGAACGCAACGTTGATCACCGAGCACACCAGCAGCGTCTGCGCCAGCGGCCAGCCAAGCAGCACGTTCGCGATCTTGGCGGCAGCCAGGTTGACCGTGGCCATGATCACGACGTTGAAGAACAGCCCGAGATAGATCGCGCGGAATCCCCGCACCCACGAGGCGCTGCGACCCGAGTAGCGGAGCTCGTAGAACTCGAGGTCCGTCATGATGCCGAGCCGCCGCCACAGCCGCGCATAAAAAAACACCGTCGTCATGCCCGTGGGCAGGAAGGCCCACCATGCCCAGTTGCTGGCCACGCCGCCCTGGCGCACGAGATCGGTCACCAGGTTGGGAGTGTCGGTGCTGAACGTGGTGGCCACCATCGACACGCCGATGAGCCACCACGGTGCCGCCTGGCCCGAGGCGAAGAACTCTGACGTGCTGCGCCCCGCCCTCCCTGCCAGCCACACGGCAGGCGCGAACGACACGGCCAGCGAGGCGGCCACGATGAGCCAGTCGAGCGGCGTCAGCGCCACCGGCTACACCCCCACGATGCCGAGCGGCGCGAAAGTGCGCCACCGGCCGCGGGTGAAATCCGGGAAGTCGACCGTGCGGGCCCGCGACGCATTCGATTGCACGCTGAGCTCGACGACCGCTGACAGTGCGGCGGCGTCATATACGTTCATGTCGGTGGGCAGCCCCTCGCGCAGGCACTTGATGAGGCGGTAATCCTCGATGTAGTCCATTCCGCCGTGGCCGGCACCGGCTGCGCGCGCCTCCAGTTCCTTCCACAGGGGATGGTCGAATTCTTCAAGCGCCTCGGCACCATCGGTCCATCGGTGCGGCGCGCTGCGCCCCTCGATGTAGAGCCGATTGGGATAGCCCTGGAACAGGCCGCGAGTGCCCTGCACCTGATGAATGCGGCTGTACGGCCTCGGCAGGTTGGTGCAGTGCTGCACCATCACCGTGCGTCCTCGTGCCGTTTTGATGAGGCTCGTGTTCACGTCGCCCAGCACATACTGCTCGCGCCGCTCGGGAGCATCGGCTGGAAAATGCTCGCGCGCCCAGTCATACAGCCCGCGCGAGGGGCCGCTCATCGAGACCAGGTAATCGAATCGATCGCCGCGGTTGATGTCGAGGCAGTTGGCAATCGGCCCCAGCCCGTGGGTGGGATACAGGTTGCCGTCCAGCTTCGTCGCCCACGCGCGCCGCCACAGGCCCTCGTCCTTCTTCTCGAACTTGATCTCGCGCAGGTCGTGCAGGTAGCCGCCCTCGACGTGCAGGATCTCGCCCAGCAGGCCCTGCCGGACGATGTTGAAGACCATCATCTCGGGACGGTCGTAGTTGCAGTTCTCCATCATCACGCAGTGCCGGCGATGCGTCTCGGCCGACTCGACGAGCTTCCAGCAGTCGTCGACGGTCATGGCCGCCGGCACTTCGGTGGCGGCATGCTTGCCGTTGGCCATGGCCGAGAGCAGCACGGGCACATGCCACTCCCAGGGCGTCGCGGTGAAGATGAGGTCGAGGTCTTCGGTCTCGCACAGCCGCTCGAAGTCGCGCGGCCCCCGCGTGTAGGCCCGGGGCGCCGGATGGCCGGCAGCCACAATCTGCTGCGTGGCCCAGTCGGTGCGCTCCTGACGCACGTCGCACACAGCCGTGATACGGCACCCGGGCACCTTGAGGAAATTCTCGAGGTGGCTGCCGCCCTGCAGGCCGATGCCCACCATGCCGATGCGCACGAGTGGAATCGGCGGCGCCACCGGCAGCTGGGCCGGCTGCGCCGACGCCGCACCGCCCGGGGCCAGCGTCGCAGCGCTGGCCGCCACGGCCGCACTGCCCAGCTTCAGGAACTCGCGTCGGTTCAGATCATCGGTTGGCAGTGACATCGGCAGCTCCGGTCAGGGACGGCGACGCACGCGGCCTCAGGGCGTAGCTACAGGAAGCGTCACCGTGGCGCGGGTGCGATCCCACCACATGGCCAGCGTCGTGGCCGAGGGGGTCGTGTTCACGAAGGCGATGGTGAATTGCTCGAACGCCAGGTCAGTGTCCTGCACGGTCATCGGCACGCGCACCAGCTCGAACCGCGGGTCGTAGTTGTAGGAGCCGTAAAGGTTGACCTTGTCGTTCGGGTCGTACTTGGCCTGCACCGGCTGGTTCGTCAGCACCAGCGTCCAGGCGCCGGGCTTGAGGTCGACAAACACGTTGTAGGTACCCGGCGGCAGGGTCTTTCCGGCCAGCCGCAGCGGCACCTGCGTGGTCAGCCGCGTCGTGTCGTTGGCACCAGCGCGCCACACGGGGGCCCCGTCCGAGATGACCTTGCCATAGTCGGCCCCGCTGCCGAAGATGCCCGTGCGACCGCGCAGCAGCGGCCGTCCGTAGGTGACGTGAATCCACTTGCCGTCGACATACCGTCGGCTGCCCTGCGCCGGCGTCTCCCAGCGCCCGGCCACCTGCACCGACGCCTGGCCGGCAGGCGAGGCCGGCAGCTTGACCTCGGGCATCGATTGCCCCGAAGCCGCACCGGCCACTGCCAGCAGTGCCGTCACCATCAGTGTCTGTGTCATCAATCGCATGAAATGTGCTCCTCGACGCCGGCCTGCGCCCGCGTGGTGTGTACTGCGTCCGAGTCTATCCGAGCCACGACCTGCCGAACGCGGCTAGAATGGGGCCGTGGCTGACACTCCTCGTTACGGCGATGCGCTCGGGATGGTCGAAACCCGCGGTCTGGTGGGCCTCATCGAGGCGGCCGACGCCATGGTGAAGACGGCCAATGTCACCTTCGTGGGCTGGCAGAAGGTCGACGCCGGGATGGTGACGGCCATCGTCCGGGGCGATGTCGGCTCGGTCAAGGCCGCCACCGATGCCGGAGCCGCTGCCGCCCGGCGCGTCGGCGAGCTGATCGGGGTGCACGTCATCCCCCGCCCGGGCGACGACCTCGAGCGCATCTTCCCCATCATTCCCACGCTGCCCGGCCAGAGCCGCTAGCCTGCGGCCGCCACCGGCCGCCCGTCAGCTCGGGTCGCCGAATTCGCGCAGGTGCGGCAGCTGCGCGGCCACCTCGTCGGCCATCTGCGCGCCCTCGACATCCTTCGACGTGATGCCGCCCTCGCTGTGCGTCGAGTACCGCACGATCACGCGCCGGTAGTGGATGGCCAGATCGGGATGGTGGTCGGCGGCTTCCGCGCCCGGCACCAGCGCACTGACAAACAGCACGGCCTCGGGAAAATCCTCGAACGCAAACGTCTTCTGCAGCGCATCACCCTCGATCGACCAGCCGGGCAGTTCGGCAGCGGCGCGGGCACATTCTTCAGCGGTCAGGCGGCACATCAGGGCACTCCTCGCGGGCAACAGCGGCACGACGTATGCCGATGGCTAGACGCGCACCCCGAAGCGATCGGGGCGCATCTCGGGGGGCACCGGGGCGAGCGGATCGCTCACCAGGCGACGCACCAGCTGCGCGGTGTACGGCGCCAGCAGCACGCCATTCCGGTAATGTCCCGTGGCGTAGATCAGGGCCGGCACTACTGATGACCGGCCGATCATCGGCAGGTCGTCGGGGCTCTTGGGGCGGAGGCCCGTGCGTGCCTCGACCAGCGGGGCCTCTGCCAGGGCCGGAATGAGCGCCCCGGCCATGCGCCGCAGGCCGGCGCACCCTTCGTCGGTCAGCGACTCGTCAAAACCCACGTCTTCCACCGTCGCTCCCACCAGCACGGTGCCATCCGGCCAGGGCACGAGATACCCGGCCGTTCCCCAAATCACCTGGCGCAGCAGGCCGGGCGCCGCCTGCAGTTGCAGCAACTGCCCCCGAATCGGGCTCACGGGAATCGGGTCGGCGCCTTCGACGGTCACCTGCGACGACCAGCTGCCGGCAGCCATCACCGCGACATCAGCCATGAACACGCGGTCGGCCGTGCGCACGACACCCCCACCCTGCGAGCCTGACGAGATGTGGACGGCCCCGGTCTTCACGTGCACGCGGGCACCGCGCGCCTGTGCCGCGGCCAGCGCCGCACGCGTCAGCGACCCCACCCCCACGTAGCCGTGCATCGGCACCAGGAGCCCTCCGGTAGCCTCGGGGCTGACGGCCGGCTCGACGTCCGACAGCAGGGCCGGCGGCACCCAGCGGCCTTCGATGCCCGCCTGCCAGAGTGTGCCCGACTCGCTGCCGAGCCGTTCGGCCTCCTCGACGGTCAGGGCCACTTCCAGCGTGCCGCCGCGTGCGTAGATGACCGATTGCCCGCTGTCACGGGTGAGCTGCGCGATGAAGGTGTCGTAGAGGTCAAGCCCCTCGTGGCCCAGCGTCCTCAGGGGCGAGGCCGGGGCGCCCTCGATGAAGGGCGCCAGCACGCCGGCCGACGCGCGGGTGGCACCCTCGCCGGGCCCACGCGCATCGATCACGTCGACGTCGCAGCCCGCCTGCACCAGCGACCACGCCACGGTGGCGCCGATCACGCCGGCACCGACAACGACTGCGGATGTCACGCCCTCATTCTATCCGCCCGCGGCCGTTCAGAGGCCGAGGGACAGCCCCACTTCGATGCGGCGGGGGGCCCCGGCCGACGTCGCCTGGCCGAAGAAGGGCGACAGCTGGTTGCCGACGAACGTGTTGTAGTTGACGTAGTTGAAGACGTTGCTGATCTGCGCGTAGATGTCGAGGCGGTAGCGCTGGTTCCCGCCTTCCATGATCATGATCTGCGGCCCGTCGCCGCCACCCCCAGGCCCGCCGCCCATGCCGCGCTGGGCCGCCACCGCCGCCCCTGCGCCCGGAGTGCGGAACGCCGCGCCGCCAGGAGGCGGCATCCTCGGGGGCCGCCCGGGACCCGCCGCTGCACCGCCGAAGCCGAACGACTTGTTGATGCGCAGGCCGGCATTGATGCTGCCGGCGCCGCGGCCCGAGTTCCGTCCCACACCCGGGGCGCGATCGTTGAATACCGTGTCGCCGTTGTCATCGCGCCCGGTCGTGATGTTGTAGGGTGCGGCCGACGCCATCTGCATGTTCAGCCCGAGCCGGATGCCATACGGGATGGGTGCATTCACATTCACGAAGAGCCGGTGGCGGATGTCCTGCATCGACGGCCCCCAGTCGACGTCGGGGTTTGTGCTGTCTGACGGCAGCGCCGTCGCCGAGTCGGCGTGATTGCGCACGCTGGCCATTTGATACATCACGTTCGAGAACATCCGCAGCCGATCGTGGCGCGCATTGAGGCTGAGTGTCAGCCGATCGCTGGACCGGCGCCCCGTCGACTGAATCTCGGTGATATTGCCGGCGGAGGCCACCGGACGCACGCCGTTGACCGGGGCGTTCACGTTCACCGATCGCAGGGCGCCGCTGCCGCGCGTCATCAGATAGTCGGCACGTAGCGAGATGGTCGCCGCCAGCGGACGGTCGACGCCGATCGACGCCTGCTGGATGATCGGCTGCCCCAGGCTGGCCGCGCGGACGATGCTCGGCGGCAGCACCTCGCCGCCCCCGGCCGTCGACGGAAAGAGGGGATCGCGCACGACGATGTCGACCTGGCGCTGGCCGTCGACGCGCAGTGTCTGCTCGTGCAGATTCGACTCGTACCAGTCGTAGAAGAGGCCGTAGCCGCCGCGCACGGTGGTCTTGCGGCTGGCGTTCCACGTGAACGCTGCCCGCGGGGCCAGGTTGAGGCGATCGCGCACCTGCGTCTGCACTTCCTGCCGCAGGCCCACGCTCACCGACAGGGTCTTGGCCAGCCGGAAGTCGTCCTGAATGAACCAGCCGGCCTTCACCTGGGAATACTCGACCAGCGGGTCGCCCACGCGCAGCGTGTAGGTCGCGGGAATCCCCCGCTGGTAGTTGGCCAGGCTGGTAAACACATAGACGCCGTTGGTGTTCTGCTGCTGCGTGCTGCGCCAGCGACCGGCTTCCACCAGCACACCCGCCCGCAGGCTGTGCCGCCGCCCGACGGTGAAGTCGACGTTCTGTGCAAACTCGATCTCGTGGCTGGTGCGCGTGCCGATCTGTCCGGCCCCGCCGGACGTGAAGGCATCGTTCACCCGCAGCGTCGGCAAGTCAGAATACGGGCTGGTCGCCCCATCGCTGCGCGTCCACTCGAGCTTGGTCTCCCGGAACACCTTGCGGCCAATCACCCCGGTGCTGCGCAGGCGGAAGCTGTCGTTGACCTGGCGGGTGTCATAGCCGCGTTCGGGCAGGTCGAAGTCGCCGACGCCGAGATTCTCGCGCTCGTTCATCCGGTGATCGAACTCGAGCCGGAGCTGGCCATTCGCGCCCATGCTGTGATCGACGCGCGCATTGAAGCCGAGCCCGTCATTGGTGTTCTTCGCCAGGCCGGCGACGGGTGCAGACGAGGGGGACGACTGCGCGCGAATCGTGCGCGAGTCGTAGGAGAAGTTGCCGTCCACGCCGAACGAAACGCCGGTGCGCCCCTTCACCAGGGGACCCTGCATCGACAGGTTGAACCGCTGCTGCTGCGTGGGTTCCTTGGTCGGCGCAAACGCATTCCGGGCATTCAGGGCTTCGTCGCGGAAGCCGACGTTGCCGCGCCCGCGCCAGTTCCCCATCCCCGGACGGGTGATGACTTCCACCCGCACCTGCCCGGCGTCGTGATACTCGGACGAGAACGAATTGCTGTTGAAGCGCACCTGCTGAATCTGGTCCTTCGGCGGCAGCCGCCCGCCCCGGAAGCCGTCGACGAAGATCTGCGCACCCGGACCAGCCATCTGTGCCAGCTGATCGGCCATCTCGTCCGGATCATCCGAGAGTGCGTCGATTTCGTCGGCCGTCAGCGTCTGCGTGAAGCCGTTATCGCGCCGCTCTTCGGCCGACCGCTCGGCCACGGTCACCTCTTCCGACAGCGCCACTGGCAGTGTGGCTTCGACCGCATTCGCGCCCCGGCGCACCGTCACGGTCTGCGTCAGTGCCCGAAACCCTTCGGCGGCGCTCTGCACCTGGTAGGTCCCCGGCGTCACCCCGGTGAAGGTGGCGACCCCTTCGCCGTCCACCCTGACGTCACGCGTGACGCCGGCCGTGTCGATCAGGGTCACGACCGCATGCGGAAGTCCCAGGCCCGTGGCGTCTTTCACCGACACCTTGAGCGTGGCGCCACCCGCCGGTGTCTGGGCGAGGGCCGGCGCGGCCAGCAGGCCGGCCGCGAACACCCACAGACAGACCAGTGCGTGCCGCATGCTAGTTCTTCGGCCTGGCAAACTCGGCGGGCTTCACCGACGGGTTCACTCGATACTTCTCGACCGTCCATTCCTCGTTGGGCTGGCCTTCGATGGAAATGCTGATGCGGTGAGGCAGCATCACGCCGTTCACCTTCTTGTAATCGGCCAGATACATCGCAAACTGCGATGGCTGCGGTGGTCCCTCGCGTCGCATCGCCTCGATGCGCTGCCGCATCTCCTCTTCCGAGGGACGCTGCCGTGCCTGATCAGTGCCCGTCGCCCCGGCGCCCGCCGGCGCGCCGCCTGGTCCCCCACGGCGACCTCCGGGCCCGCCGGCAATCATCACGCGCGGACGAATCTCCTGATACTGCAGCATCACGGGCAGGTGCGTGGCCTGATCGATGAAGAGCTTCACCGGTCGGCCCGCCTCGTCGGTGGTCGCCAGCACATCGGCCTTACCGTCAGGCGACTCTACCGTGCCGCCGTCCGTGAAGGGGACCGTGCTGTCGACCAGCAGTGCCACGGTCCACCGCTGCAGTTCCATTTTCATGCGGCGCGCGCGCGCCTGCGCCTGCTGTTCTTCGGTGAGCGCTCCGCCGCCGGGGCCACCCGGCCCCCCGGGTCCGCCGGGGCCGCGGATCACCATCTGCATGTTGCCCCCCATGCCGCCGCGGTTCTGGATGTCGTCCCAGGCCTCCGTGCCGTCAAAGCCGGAAATGCGCTCGACCGTCGGGCCGTTGACCATGCCGCCCATGCCCATCTCTTCGCTGCGGCGCAGCTTGTCGGGGTGTGACAGCAGCAGGGCAATCGTGCCTTCCATGTCGCGCTGCCCCATCGAGCGGCGGAACGGTCCTTCGGCACTGAGGGTCTTCAGCGAGTCGAGGGCCGACCCGCCCAGCGCACGGCGGGCCTCGGCCACCACGGTGGCCACCCGGTCCTGCGCCATGAGGGGAACGCTGGCACCGACAGCGGCCAGCACGACAAGGGTTCGGAGCATGTGTCGATTCATAGGATCGTCAACATTGACGCATGAACGGCCGTGACAGTTGTTAAGCGGTCGCAAAATCTTGCCACACGCCCCCGGGAGCGCAGGGCCAGAGGCGCTCGGACCGCATGCTAGACTCGCGCCTGATGGCTTCCCCGTTCAGCCGCGAGTCGACGCTGTCTGTGCTGGTCGCTCTGGTCGCCGTCATGGTGCTGACGCTGGCCTGGCTGCAGTATCGCTGGCTCGGGCAGGTCAGCGAGGCCGAACGCGATCGCATGCAGCGCAGCGTCCGCACCGCGGCCGCCCAGTTCAGCATCGCCTTCGATCAGGAAGTCTCGCGCGCCGCACAGACCCTGCAGGTCGACGCCGTCTCGATTCGCGACAATCAGTGGGCGGCCTATGCCGAGCGCTACGACCGCTGGGCCAGCCAGGCCGCCGATACCCGGCTGGTCAGCGACATCATCGTGGTCGACGAAGATCCACGCGGCTCGGCGCGGCTCCGCACACGGCGATGGAATCCGGTGACCCATGCGGCCGACCCGGTCATCTGGCCGGCCGACCTGTCGCCTCTGCAGGACGGCATCGCGGCCAGCCTCGGCCCGGTGCCCCTGCGCACCGGGCGCGACTGGCGACGCCGGCGCGAGCCCATCGGCCTCCCCCCGACCGATGCCTTCACCCTCCTGCGCCCCGCGACAGAGTTCCTCTCCCCGGACAGCCCCGGAGCGCCCCCGCGGCTGTCAGTCATTGGCGCGACCATTATCAGGCTTGACCCCGCCTTCATCACCACGTCCCTGCTACCCGGACTCGCCTCGCAGCATTTCCACATCGGTGATCCGGCCTCCGACTATCGGGTCGCCATTGTCGAAGCCGACGCGCCTGACCGGATCATCTGGGAGTCATCTCCGGGCATCGCGCCTCTTGTCAGTCGCACGCCCGACGTCACCCAGCCGCTGCTGGGCATGCGACCCACCATTGTGGTGGCCTCCACCGGATCCGGACCGGCCGGCCGGGACCGCGAAGCGGGCCAGCCGGGTTCGGCACCCCGATTGTTCCTCGAACTGGTCCCGGCGCCGCCCGCACCGGAAGGTGAGTCCCCGTCTCTCCGGCCCATCCAGGCACCGGGTGCCGACGCGCGCTGGCTGCTGCTGGCGACACACGAGGCCGGGTCCCTGACGGCGGCCGTCTCGGCGGTACGCCGGCGAAACCTGCTGCTGAGCTCTGGCATGCTGCTGCTGCTGACCACGGCCATCGGGTTGATCGTCGTCTCGGCCCGGCGCGCGCAGACCCTCGCACGCCAGCAGCTCGAGTTTGTGGCGGCGGTGTCACACGAACTGCGCACGCCCGTCTCGGTCATCGACACGGCCGCCCGCAACCTGGCCGACGGCTTTGTGGCCGACCCCGCCCGCGTGCGGACCTACGGCAGCACGATCAGCACCGAGGCCCGGCGCCTGACGGAAACCGTCGAACGCGTCCTGCAGCTGTCAGGAATCGCGGCGGGCACTGCCGCCGTGCCGCACGCCGCAGTGCCCGTCGACACGCTGGTGCGCGACTCGTTGGCTGCCTGCCAGGGCGAGCTCGACGCCCACTCCGTGCGGGTTGACGTTGCCCTGCCTGCCGGATTGCCTGACCTGTATGGGGACGCCCCGGCCCTGCGGTCGGCACTGCAGAACCTCATCAGCAATGCCGTCAAGTACGGCGGCGAGTCCCGCTGGGTCGGCATCAGTGCCGTGGCCGCCGTCGGGTCGCAGGGGCAGCCGATGATGACCCTCTCGGTCAGCGACCGCGGCCTGGGCATTGCGCCCGCCGACCGGGTGCATGTCCTCGAGCCGTTCTACCGCGGCCGTGACGCCGTGCGCCGGCAGATTCCCGGCAGTGGCCTGGGATTGCACCTGGTATCGCGCATCGTGGAGGCGCACCACGGCCAGATCGCCATCCACAGCGAGCCCGAGACCGGCACGCAGGTATCGCTGACCCTGCCAGTCGTCATCGACCGTCGGGCCGCCGACCCGGCCGTGGCGACGGTGGCCGCGCCCGCACCCGTGGTAGTGTCTCCACAGGGTCACGTATGACGACACCGCGTGTGTTGCTGGTGGAAGATGAGCCCGGCCTGCAGCTCACGCTGAGCGATCGGCTGGCGGCGGAGGGCTACGCCGTCGACATCGCCAGTGACGGCCCCGGCGCACTGGCGCAGGCGCGCGTGCAGGCCTACGACACGATCCTGCTCGACGTGATGCTGCCCGGCATCGACGGCTTCGAGGTGGCCCGTACCCTGCGCTCCCAGGGCGTCGGGACGCCGATTCTCATGCTGACCGCCAGGGCCCAGGTGAACGACCGCGTCACCGGGCTCTCGATCGGCGCCGACGATTACCTGACCAAGCCGTTCGACGTCCGCGAACTGCTGGCGCGCATCGAAGCGTTGCGGCGGCGCGTGCCCCGGCAGTCGTGGGTCGTGGCCGAGCAGCATCGGTTTGGCGACGTATCCGTAGACCTGCGGCGGGCCGAGCTCACCCGGAGCGGCACGCCGCTCGAGCTTTCGGCCAAGGAATTCCAGCTGCTCCGGTATCTCATCGAGCACCGCGGAGCCACGCTGTCCCGTGAGACGCTGCTGCACGATGTCTGGGGCTACACCTCAACCTCGTCGACACGCACGATCGATGTGCACGTCGCCTGGCTGCGCCAGAAGCTCGAACCCAACCCGCGCGTGCCGCAGTTCATCCTGACGGTGCACGGGCTGGGCTACAAGTTTGCGGGCTAGCCCCCATCGCCAACCGACAGACTCGGGGACCGACCGGACGCGAGGCCGGCGGCGGCAGGGTGCCCGGCCCGCCTAACGCCCCGCCGTCGCCGGCGGCCGCGGCTGCAGGATCACATACGCCGGCAGCCCCACCGCGTTGAACCGCTTCATCAGCTCGCTGGTGGGGGCCTCGTCCGGCTGCTCAGCCTGCACCTTGATCTTCACATACCCGGACAGCGCCTGCGTCACGCCCGCATCGACCAGCGTCGTCTTGTCCATCGTCAGGCAGTTTTTGCACCAGGTCGCCCACAGATCGATCAGCACCGGCTTCTGCTCGCGCTCGGCCACCGCCAGTCCCTCGGACAGCGATGCGTGCCAGCCGGCCTTGAGCTTCTCCTCGACGCTCGAGGCCACTTCCGCCGAATCGACCCACTGATTGGCGAAGAGCCCGTACGCCAGATACCCGTAGTAGACCGCGGTGCCGAGAATCAGCACGCCAAAGCCCTGCTTGACCCGCACCATCCACGGTCCGGGCTTCGGCAGCGCCGACAGCCCGGCCCCGGCAAGCGGCCACGGCACCGCCATGCCGATGCCGAGCACGAAGGGCAGCGCGAGCGCGATCGTGGTGCCCGTCGCGTAGAGATTGCTGGCGAACAGCACCACCTGAATCACGACCGGCGCCACACACGCCCCGGCCAGCAGCGCCGCCACGGCCCCCATCGTGAAGGCCAGCACGAATGTGCCGCGGCTGCCGCCGTCGCCCACCGACCCGGCGAAGCGCGAGAAATCGATCTCGAAGACATCGAACATGGCCAGCGAAAGGCCGACAAACAGCACGGCGATCCCGAGGTTGAACCACGGCGACGCGTTCAGCGTGCCGAAGGTCGACGCCGTCAGCACGACCACCACCCCCAGCACCCCGTAGACCGCCGCCATGGCGGCACCATACGTCAGGCCCAGCAGGAAGCCCCGCCGCCGCGAGCCGGCCTGTGCGCCGGCACCGATGATGGCCAGGTTGATGGGAATCATCGGCAGCACGCACGGGGTCAGGTTGAGTGCCAACCCCCCCAGAAAGACAATCAGCAGGATGGCCAGCGGCCCCTGTCCTTCAAACAGGCCACGCTGTGGCTCACCCGACTCGGCGGATCGGATGAAGGCCAGAAAATCCTCAGTCCCCAGATATCCACCCGTCGTGGCGGCCATGGTGAACCGGTCCAGTGCGGCCAGTCCTGTCCGGACATCCTCGGCGCCGCCCACCGGCGCGGCCGTCCGGGGCACCGGGGCCGGTGCCGCCCCAGGCGCTTCACCCGTCCCGAACGCGATGGCGCCGAAGACGTCGGCATGCTGGGCCGTCACGGAAGTCCCGGCAGGCACCACGCGCAGCGACCATTCCGCCTGCACCGTGCTCGGGGCGTAGCACATCTTGTCGTCACAGGCCTGATAGCGAAGGCGCACCGGCACCGCGAGGGTGCCCGGTGGCACGGCCGGGGACACCTGGACCACGACACCAATCACGAATCGCTGGTCGAACACGAGGAGCGGTTCAGGGAGCCCGGCCTGCACGAAGTCGACGGCACGCGGGAACACCACTTCCTCGACCCGCACCCCCTCCGGGGCCTCAACGGTCAGTTCCGTGGGAATCAGCGACGCATCGCGCGGCCGGTTCGACTGCACGTGGAACCCGTCGGGGAGGGCCACCTGCAGCGCCAGGCGGGCGGGGGCTCCGGCGGCCACGCCGTCACTGGCCACACGCGGAGTCACCTCAGCCGGGATGCGGCGCAGCTGTGCGGAGGCCTCGCCCGCACAGAGCAGTCCCAGCAGTCCGAATGCGATCCGCCGCAGCACCGAGGTCGTGTGGAGTCCCATGGCTCCCTCATCCTACAGGGAACCCGGCCCGTTGTTCAGCACCGGATCGTGAAAGCAGCCCGACGACTCCGCCCCTGCGGCAGGATGCCGCAGGGCTTTGTCGTATCCTCAGGCGAGGACAGACCGTCCCGGCATAGTTGTTGCTGTCTGTTCGGGGCAAGACTCCGATCCACATCATGGGCATGAACAAACTGGTCTTCGCCGCACTTTCCGTGGGCTGCCTGCTGGCGGCGGGCGCCGGGGGCTTTCTGGCCGTCCGACTCGCGCAGCCGGCCCCCCAGGCGACCCTTCTTCCGGCTGACCCCGCCGCCCCGGCCGTCGTTCCCAGTGCCGCTGACCCCGTGCAGCCCGGGGCACCCGGCAGCCAGGCCGGCATGACTCAGGCCGCTCCCGCCGGTCCCGAGGCGGCACCCTCTGTCAGCCCTGTCGCGGCACGCGTTCCCGCAGCGTCACCCGTCACCGTCCAGCCTCCCCCTCCTGCGGCAACGCCAGACCCGCGCTCCGGCGCCCCCGTCAGGGTCGCCACCCGGGTGGGCACGTCGGCCGGTCGCCGGCCGGCATCGAGGCCAGCCCCATCGTCCTCTCGTGAGACCAGCGAGACGACGGCAGTGGCCTCTCCCGTAGTCACTCCGACCCTGCCTCCGGCAACGGCCCCCGCTCCCGGGCCGGCCTCGGGGTCACCCGTGCCGCAGACTGCCGGCACCATGTGGGAATCGCGCCAGCCGGTCCAGGCGGAAACCCCGATGGTGGCCGAGACCGTCCCCGAGCCGCCGCCGGCTCCCCAGTACGTGGAACTGACGGTCCCCCGCGACGCCGTCCTCGGCCTGCAGATCGAACGGACGGTGAGCAGCGAGAACGCCCGCACCGAAGACCGCGTGACCGCCCGGGTCACCCGTGATGTCAGGGTCGGCAACCGCATCGCCATCCCTGCCGGATCACTGGTGACCGGGTCTGTCCTCGACGTCGACCGTGGCGGTCGCGTCCGCGGGCGCTCCCGGCTGTCGATCCGGTTCCACACGCTGACACTGAACGACGGCACCGAGGTGACCCTCCGCACCGATCCGGTCATCCGGGAGGGGCAATCGGCCTCGGGTGAATCTGCCGCCAAGGTGGGCGGAGCCGCCATCGGCGGGGCCATCCTCGGCGCCATTCTCGGCGGCCAGCGCGGCGCTGCCGTGGGCGCAGGCATCGGCGCCGCCGGAGGCACCGCCGCCGCCATGACCAACACCCCCGACGCCGCGCGCCTCAGCGCCGGCACCACCATCACGCTGCGGATGCACGAGCAGATCCTCGTCTCCGTGCCGCGCGACTAATCCTCCTCCCGTCCGTTCCTCCCTTGGGCCACGCCGCGTCGGCGTGGCCCTTTTTTTCACTCGCGATAGAATCGCCCCTGGAGGCAGCAGCATGCGCAACATCGGGATCGCCGCGACGCTCGTCGTCGTGGCCATGAGTGCAGGAGTGGGAGCACAGATGCAGAAACAGCAGCGGGCAGGCGTCACCAACTTCACCAAGGTCGACGCCGTCGTCGCGTGCGGCGGCGCCACGGAAACCGCCGCCCTCGAGGGACTCAAGGCCGATGGCTTCAAGTCGATCGTCAACCTTCGCGTGGCCACAGAACCCGGCGCCAACGTCGAGGAAGGCAAGGTGAAGGCCCAGGCCCTCGGCCTGAACTACTTCCACCTGCCAATTGCCGGCAATGCGCCCGACCCGGCCATGGTCGACCAGTTCCTGAACGTCGTGGCCACCAAGGCCAACCAGCCCGTGTTTATCCACTGCGCCTCGGCGAACCGCGTCGGCGCCGTGTGGCTCGTCAAGCGCGTCATGCAGGATGGCTGGGATGTGGCCCGCGCCACCGACGAGGCCAAGGCGATTGGCCTCACCGCCCCCGGGCTCGAGAAGTTCGCGCTCGACTACATCGCCTCCCACAAGAAGTAGCCACCGTCACCTCCGGGGGCCGATGCGTTGACAGCGCACCGGCCCTCGGCCATACTGCTGATTCGTGCGCGCGGCGATTTTCCCGCTGACTTGATGGGCCGCGCTCGACGGAACCACTCCGTCGATTTCACTATCTAAGTCGCGCACGCCCGCGACTGACTGTCGGCGGGCGTTTTGTTTTTTCGAAGAAGGGTGCTCGATGTCGCAGTTCACGTTTTCGTCCGAGTCGGTGTCCGAAGGCCATCCCGACAAGGTGTGTGACTACATCTCCGACTCTGTGCTCGATGCCTGCTTTGCCGCAGACCCGCACAGCCGCGTCGCCTGCGAAACGCTCGTGAAGAGCGACCACGTCGTTCTGGCCGGTGAAATCACCACCAACGCCGCGCTCGACTTCGACGCCATCGTCCGTCAGGCCGTGAAGGACATCGGCTACACCGATCCGTCCGAGCCGTTCTGCGACACCACCCTCAAGCTGATCTCGCTCATCACCGCCCAGTCGAACGAAATCAGCCAGGGCGTCACCGCGGAAACCAGCCAGAGCGGCGACCAGGGCGCCGGGGACCAGGGCATCATGTTCGGCTACGCCACGAGCGAATCGGCCGAGATGATGCCGCTGCCCATCCTGCTGGCGCACAAGCTCACCTACGGCCTCGCCCAGGACCGTAAGGCCGGCAAGGTCGACTTCCTCAGGCCCGACAGCAAGTCGCAGGTCTCGGTCGTCTACGAGAACAACGAGCCCAAGTACGTGTCGGCCGTCGTGGTTTCGACCCAGCACACTCCCGCCGCCGACCAGGCGCGCATCACCGAATATGTCCGCGAGGACCTCGGCCCGCGCGTGCTGGGCGACTGGTGGAATGCCACCGCCCCGCTCTATGTGAACCCCACCGGCAGCTTCATCCACGGTGGCCCCTCAGCCGACGCCGGCGTCACCGGTCGCAAGATCATCGTCGACAGCTACGGCGGCTGGGGCCGTCACGGCGGCGGCGCCTTCAGCGGCAAGGACCCCTCGAAGGTCGACCGCAGCAGCGCCTACTTCTGCCGCTACGTGGCCAAGCACATCATCGCCGCCGGCCTCGCCAAGCGCGCCGAGCTGCAGGTGGCCTACGCCATCGGCATGGCCCAGCCCGTCTCGGTCAAGGTCGACACCTTCGGCACCGGCGATGAGCGCGCCGCCGAAGAGTTCGTGAAGGCCCAGTTCGACTTCCGGCCCCGCGCCATTGTCGAGCGCCTCAACATGCTGCGTCCCATCTACCGGCAGACCACCAACTACGGCCACTTCGGCCGCCCCGGCCTGCCCTGGGAAGACGTCAC
>CAZXTM010000018.1:0-57817 GCA_964643765.1 uncultured Bifidobacteriaceae bacterium
GCGACGATGAGGCCGCGCTGGCCCTTGCCGATGGGCGTCATGAGGTCCATCACGCGTCCCGACAGGTTGTCGGGGTCGGTTTCCAGCACGAGCCGCCGCTGCGGATAGAGCGGCGTGAGGTTCTCGAAGAACAGCTTGTCGCGGGCCTGGTTCGGCGCCTCGAAGTTGACGGCCTCGACCTTGATGAGCGCGAAGTAGCGCTCGCCTTCCTTCGGCGAGCGAATCTGGCCCGAGATGGTGTCGCCGGTCTGCAGGTCGAACTTGCGGATCTGCGACGGCGAGACGTAGATGTCATCGGGGCCGGGCAGGTAGTTGTAGTCGGGCGCCCGCAGGAAGCCGAACCCGTCGGGCAGCACCTCGAGCACGCCTTCCGAGAAGATGAACCCGCTCTGCTCGGTCTGCGCCTTGAGGATCTGGAAGATGAGTTCCTGCTTGCGCATGCCGGTGGCGCCGGCCACCTCGAGGTCCTTGGCGACCTGCGTGAGGTGCTGGATGGACATCTCCTTGAGGTCGGTGATGTTCAGCCCCTTCTTGCCCTCGCGCAACTCGGCTTCCTGCAGCTCGAGCACCTCGTTGGCCACATCGGGCTGCGGCGGGGCCTGGGGCCCGCGGTGTGATCCCTGGCGTTTGTGACCCTGAGAGGGGCGGCGTTCTCTGGCTGCGGCCATAGTTCAGTTCTGGAATGGAGAGGAGTGGACGGCAGCCCCGGTGCAGCAGGCACGCGCGCCGCCGGAAGGTCTATCGGCGAAATGCAAGCGAACGCCGGTAGTATACCAGAAGGCCCCCGGAGACTAGAATGGGAGGCCGTGCGCCGACTGTACCTGCCACTCACCCTGCTGGCGCTGCTGACGTTTGCCGCAGGGCTCGGCCGGGGAGCCATGACCGACGCCGACGAGGCCTTCTACGCCGAGGCCGCGAGGGAGATGGTCGCCTCGGGTGACTACATCACGCCCTTCTTCAACTACGAGCACCGCTTCCAGAAGCCCATCCTGTACTACTGGGTGACCGCGGCCTTCTATCTCGTCACCGGTCCCACCGAAGCGGCCGCACGGCTGGGGGCGGCGCTCTCGGGGCTGGGTCTCGTGCTTATCACCGCGGCCTGCGCCCGGCGCTGGCGCGATCACGACCATGCGCTGCTGACAGGCGCCATGGTGTCCACGGCCTTCGGCTGCTATTCCATCGGCCGGATGGCCCTGCCCGACCTGCCGCTGGCGTTTTTCATCACGCTCGCCACCTGGACCGGGCTCACCGGCACGCTGCAGCTCGAGCCACAGCCCCGGCGATGGTTGCTGCTCTCGGCGCTGGCCATGGCACTCGGCTTCCTGACCAAGGGGCCCGTGGCTGTGCTGCTGCCGTTGCTGGTCGTGGTGCCCGTCACGCTCGTCGAGCGAAGGCAGTTGGGCCTCTCGCTGGCAGACCTGCTGCTGGGCAGTCTGGTGTTCCTCGCGGTCGGACTCCCCTGGTATGGCCTCATGTGGGAACGCCACGGCACGGCCTATCTCGAAGGCTTCTTCCTCGGCGACAACCTCGAACGGTTTGCGACGGATCGCTTCAACGATCCCCGGCCCTGGTGGTTCTACCTGCCCGTCGTCTTCGGCGGGCTGCTGCCGTGGTCGCCCCTGATGGGCACCTGGTGGCCGGGTGTGCGCGAGACGCTGCAGCGCCGCCGTCGTCCGTCGTCCTCGACGCTGCGGCTGCTGGCGTGGGCCGCGGTTCCGCTCGCGTTCTATTCCCTCTCGATCGGCAAGCAGCCTCGCTATGTGTTGCCCGTGCTGCCGCCGCTGGCCATGCTGCTGGCCGATGGCGTGCGCCGCGCCCTCGCGGGGCGTGAGGCGCCAGACTCACCCGCGGGACAGGTCCCCGACCGCGCACCGATGAGCCTGCTCGCCGGCGGCAGCGTGACGGGCGCCGTGCTGGCCGTGATTGGTCTGCTGACCTGGCGCGCGCGGCCGCTGCTCATCCACGTGTCCGCGTCGACCACGCTGCTGGCGAGCGCGGCGCTGGTGGTGGCCGGCCTGCTGGTGGTGGCGGTCAGCGTGAGCCGCCGCTGGCGTCAGCTGCCGCTGGCCCTGACTGTCGCCGGCACGGTGTGTGTGCTGGCCCTGCAGTTCGGTCCGCTGGCCAGCGCGGGCGACAGCGCCGTCGAGCAGGTCGCCCGGGTGATTGCGCGCCGCCACACGCCGGCGCACGTCGTCGGGACGCATCAGGTGTTTGTGCGAAACCTGGTCTTCTATGCGCACGTGCCGACGCGCGACCTTCCGAATGACGAAGCGCTCGCGGCCTTCTTTGCCGGCGCCGGTCCACGGCTACTGGTCACCACCGTCGAACGTCTGCGGGCGATTGAGGCACTGGCGGGGCAACCGCTGTCGCGGCAGTTGACCGTGTCGTATTTCAACGAAGCCGGCATCCGGCTGCGGACGCTGCTGACCCCCGACCCCGACCGCGACCTGACGCAGGTCGTGGTCGTCGAGCGTCCCTGATCCCTACCGCTCGGGCAGCGGCGCGTCGGGCCAGATTTTTCCGGGATTCAGGATCCCCTCGGGGTCGAACGCCGTCTTGACGCGCTGCATCAGCGCCACCACCTCGGGCGACAGTTCGAGCGGAAGGTAGCGGGCTTTCGAGAAGCCGATGCCATGCTCGCCACTGATCGACCCCTGCATCGAGACTACCGCCGCAAACAGTTCGCCGGTGGCGCGTTCTGCACGGGCGACGGCGTCGGCATCGGCCGGGTCGATCATGATGTTGACGTGGATGTTGCCGTCGCCGCCGTGCCCGAAACTCGGCATCCACAGGTCATGCGTCCGCTCGAGGGTGGCGATGCAGCGGTAGAGCTCGCCCAGCCGCCCACGCGGCACCGAGACATCGTGGTTAATCTTCCGGGGGGCGCTAGCCCGCAGGGCATACGACATCGAACGTCGGGCCTCCCACAGCGCCTCGCGTGTCGGCGCGTCGTAGGCCACGTCGATGCCGAGCGGCTGCGCCTGCTGCGCAGCGTGCCTGATGAGCTGCGCCTCGTCGCGCACGCCACCCTCGGTGCCGTCGACTTCAATGATGAGCAGCGCCCCGGTGCCGGCCGGCGCGAGCGCCCGGCCCACATGACGTTCGGCGGCCCGCAGCGATCCGGCATCAATCAGCTCGATGGTCGCCGGGGTCACGCCGGCAGCCGTGATGGCATCGACCACCGTGACGGCGGCATCGATATCGACGGTGGCGACCTGCAGCGTCGCCACATGCGCGGGCCTGGGCACCAGCCGCATCGTGGCCTCGGTGATGATGCCGAGTGTGCCTTCGGATCCCACCAGCAGCTGCGTGAGGTCGTAGCCGACGACGTTCTTGACGGCGCGTGACCCGGTGCGGATGACGGCTCCGCTGGCCAGCACCACTTCGAGGGCCAGCACATAGCGGCGTGTGGTGCCGTACTTGACGGCCCGGGGACCACCGGCGCACTCGGCGATGTTGCCGCCGATGCTCGACCGCTGCAGGCTCGCGGGATCGGGCGGATACCAGAGGCCGGCGGCCTCGGCCGCCCGCTGCAGGTCGGCCGTGATGACCCCGGGTTGCACCACGGCGACCTGATCGGACACGTCGAGGGCGAGGATGCGGTTCATCCGCTCGAAGGACAGCACGATGCCCCCGGACGTGGGCACGGCACCGCCCGTGTATCCGGTCCCGGCGCCGCGGGGGACGATGGGCATGCGCGCGACCTGTGCCTGCTGCACCAGCCACTGCACGTCGGCAGTCGACGAGGGCCACACCACCAGGTCGGCCGTGGCCCCCCTCAGCAAGGCGTCGGTGCCGTACTCGCGCCGTGCCTGCTCATCGTCAGAGACGGCCTGCGCGCCGAGGTGTGCCGCGACGGCGTCGCGGAGGCGGTCACGCGCACTCACTGGCTTCGGCGGGCAATGAAGGCGTGCAGCCGACGCATGCCTTCCTCGAGGCGCTCCATGGACGTGGCATACGACAGGCGGACGAAGCCTGGCGCATCGAACCCCTCCCCCGCCGTGACGGCCACATGGGCCTCGGCCAGCAGCGCCTCGGCAAACTCGGCGGTTGTCCGGAGGCCGGTGGCCTCGAGCACATCGGCCAGATACGGAAACAGGTAGAAGGCGCCCTGCGGCTTGACGACCGTGATGCGCGGATCGGCCGTCAGCAGCGCCGTGACGGCATCACGGCGACGACGATACTCGTTGAGCATCTCGGTGACGCTGTCCTGCGGACCGGTGAGCGCGGCCACGGCCGCACGCTGCGTGATCGAGTTGATATTCGAGGTCGAGTGCCCCTGGAGGGCGTTGCACTGGGCAATGAACGCCTTCGGGCCGATGACCCACCCGCAGCGCCACCCGGTCATGGCATAGGCCTTCGACGCGGCACTGCAGATGGCAAACCGGTCGGGCACCGTGTCGAGCAGCACGGCCGGCAGGTTGTGCGGCACCGGGTCGTAGATCAGCTTCTCGTAGGTGAGATCGGCCACGACCCAGATGTGCCGGCGCGCCGCCTCCTCGGCAATGGCGCGCAGGTCGCCCTCGCTGATGAGGGCCCCGGCCGGGTTGCTCGGCGAGTTGATGATGACGGCCTTCGTGCGCGGCGTCATCGCGGCGATCATCGCCTCGGCATGAATGGCGAATCCGTCCTCGGGAGACGTCTGCACAATGACGGGCGTGGCCCCGGCCAGCTTGACCTGCTCGGGAATGGTGGGCCAGTACGGCGCATGGGTGACGACCTCATCACCGGGATCGAGCAGCACGAATGCCGTATTGAACAGCGCCTGCTTGCCGCCGGCCGTCATCAGCACCTGCTCGGGTGCGAAGGTCACGCCGTAATCGTCCGCGTAGCGCTGGCACACGGCCTGCCGCACCTCGACAATGCCGGCTGAGGGCGTGTATTTGGTGAAGTTCTGGTCGAGCGCCAGGTGCGCGGCGGCCTTCACGTGCTCGGGGGTCGGAAAGTCGGGCTCGCCGGCGCCGAGGTCGACCACGTCGATGCCCTGTCGCCTGAGTCGGTCAGCTTCGGCCGTCACCTTGAGCGTGGGCGACGGGGCAATCTGTGCCATGCGTGATGCGAACGTCATATCTGCCGTGCCTCAGGAAGAAGTGTGCGGCGCCTGTCGGCCAGCCACCGGGCCACGGGCGCCGGCACCAGTTCGTCGACTGACCCGCCCAACCGATAGGCCTCGCGTACCAGCGTCGACGAGATGAAGGCCCGTGCTGGCGTCGGCGCCAGGAACACGGTGTCGATCTCCGGTGCGAGGTGCCGGTTCATCTGGGCCAGCTGCCCCTCGAAGTCCCAGTCGTGGACGCCGCGAACGCCCCGCACAACCAGCGTGGCGCCCCACTGCCTGGCTGCATCGACGAGCAACCCTGAAAAGGTGCGCACCTCGACGGCGGGATGCGCCGCAAACACCTCGGTGATGACCGCCGCGCGATCATCAATGGCCATCAGGGGCGATTTCGACGGGTTGACGAGCACGCCCACGATCACGCGATCGGCCAGCGCGGCGGCGCGCTCGATGATGTCGACATGGCCCAGCGTGAGCGGGTCGAAGCTGCCGGCGCAGAGCGCGATGCGTGGAGGATGCGCAGTCATGAGTAGAACGCCAGTGTGCTGTCTCCCGCCCGCACCGTGCGGGTCGGAGGCTCTCCGTTCCGCAGGGGCGAGGCGCGCCGCGACGCATGTTCGACCACCAGGATGCCCTCCGGTGCGAGATGACGTGCCGCCGCGCCGACCAGGTCGTCGAGCGCCGGCGTGTCGTACGGCGGGTCGAGAAAGATCACATCGAACGGACCGCCCGCCAGCGCGCCCCGCATCAGCGGCAGGGCGTCACCGGAGAGAATGATACATCGGGCTCCCTCGCCGAGCGTGTCGCGATTTGTCGCGATCAAGGCCTGCGCTCGGCGGTTCGATTCGATGCATATCACTGATGAGGCGCCGCGGCTGAGCGCCTCGAGCGCAACAGCACCGGTGCCGGCACACACATCGAGGACGCGCGCGCCGGGCAGGCGCGGCGCGAGAATATTGAAGAGCGTCTCGCGCAGGCGATCCGACGTGGGCCGCAAGCCCGGCCATGTCGGTGATGTCAGCACGCGCCCCCGATGGCGTCCGGCAATGATGCGCATGTTCCTGTTCAGCCGACGGCAATGAGTCCGAACTGCCGGTCCCAGACCTGCAGCACGTACTGCTCGGTCTCGGTGCCCAGCCGATCGGCTTCGATACGGTCGCGTGCCTCGTTGTGGGCCAGCTCCAGCAGGTCGGCGTCGCGCGCGATGTCCCCCGCGCGCAGCTGCGGCAGGCCCGATTGCCGCGTGCCGAAAAAGTCGCCCGGCCCGCGAATCTGCAGGTCGCGCTCGGCCAGCACGAAGCCGTCCTGGGTGGCCGCCATGGCCGAGAGACGCTGCTGCGCATCCGGCGACCAGGGCGCCTGGTAGACCAGCAGACAGGTGGACGCGTGCACACCGCGCCCGACACGGCCGCGCAGCTGGTGCAGCTGCGACAGCCCGAACCTCTCGGCATGCTCGACGACCATGAGCGTGGCATTCGGGACATCGACCCCGACCTCGACCACCGAGGTCGAGACGAGCAGGTGCACCTCGCCGGCGGCAAAGGCCCGCATCACGGCGTCTTTCTGGTCGCCCTTCATCCGCCCGTGCAAAAGGGCCGCCGTGCGCCCGGCACACACCTGCGCCAGCTCTTCATACATGGCCGTAGCCGCACGCAGGTCGACCTTCTCCGATTCCTCGACCAGCGGATACACGACGTAGGCCTGCCGTCCCTCGGCGAGCGTGTCGCGCAGCAACCGGTAGACCTCATCGCGTCGCGCATCGGGCTTGACGATGGTGCGAATGGGCTGCCGGCCGGGCGGCAGCCCGCGGATGACCGACACATCCATGTCGCCGCAGGCCGTCAACGCGAGCGTGCGCGGAATCGGCGTGGCCGTCATCATGAGCACATCGGGATGCAGTCCCTTGGCGGCCAGTTCGCCGCGCTGCACCACACCGAACCGGTGCTGTTCATCGATGACGACCAGCGTCAGTGCCCGGAACGCCACCTGATCCTGGACGAGGGCGTGGGTGCCGATGACGAGATCGACCTCGCCCCGGGCGATGGCCGGCAGCAGCGTCCGGCGTGCCGCGGCGCCCACGCGTCCGCTCAGCAGGGCCACGCGGTAGCGGGTGCCGTCGAGCATCCGCGTGATCGACCGGTAATGCTGCTCGGCCAGGATTTCCGTCGGCGCCATCAGGGCCACCTGCCCGCCGCTCTCGATGGCGACCACGGCCGCCAGCAGGCCCACGATCGTCTTGCCTGCCCCGACGTCGCCCTGCAGCAGCCGCTGCATGGGCCACGGGCGCTGCTGATCGGCCACAATCTCGCGCAGCGCCTCGCGCTGCCCCTGCGTCAGGGGAAACGGCAGGACGGCGCGCGCGGCGGCCCGTGTCGCCTCGGTCACGACCACCGGCTGCGCCTTGCGGACCTGCAGGTTGCGGTGCCGCCGCAGGGCGAGCCCGGCCTGGAACACGAAGAACTCTTCGAAGACGAGGCGCCGCTGGGCGGGGGTGGCAAATGCGTTCAGGTCGTCGACCGGGACCGATGTGTCGGGAAAATGCGCCGCCCGCAACGCCGCGGCACGGTCGGGCCACTGCTGCTGCCGACGAAGATCAGCCGGCACCGGATCGTACAGGTCGGCCGGCAGCATCTGGAGGGCCTGCCACACCAGCCGGCGCTGCACGTTGCCGCTCACCGTGCCGATGCGCTCATACACAGGCACGATGCGCCCGGTGTGGAGCGAGGGGCTGCCCTCGCCCTGGCCCGGGGCCTCCGTATCGACGACCTCGAACTCCGGGTCGGTGAGCTGCAGTCCGCGCGTGCCCCAGAGCTCGGCGCGACCGAACAGCACCACGTGCTGATGTGGACGGATCACATCCTTCAGAAATGCCTGATTCGGCCAGACCACCTGCACCTGCCCGCTGGCATCCTGCACGAGCGCGGTGAACAGCCGGAAGTTCGAGCGGCGGGTGTGCTGCAGGTGGCACTGCAGCACCTCTCCGGCCACGGCCACCGTCTGCCCCGGCCGCACGCTGATCATGGGCTGCAGGCGGCTGCGGTCTTCGTAGCGGAGGGGAAACCGGTAGAGGAGATCCTCGAGGACGTGCAGTCCGGCCTTCCTCAAATCGGCCGCCTTGCGGGGACCGACCCCCTTCAGGAACTGGAGCGGCGTCTGGAGGGGGTGGCGGGGATCGTGCCCCGCGTGTGACTCGAGTGGCGGCATGCCCAGGCCTACTGCGTCACGATCACCCGGCCGGCGAGGACCGTGATGGTGCGGATGCCATACGGCATGGGCAGCGGGTCGCCGAGCTGCATGCCCTGCGGGTCGTCTGCCGTGGCCGTGTAGGTCGAGAGCAACTGCTGCAGCAACGCGGGCGGAATCTCGAACCCGGCCAGTTCGGCGCGCTCGAGCGTGAACCGCGCCTGCCCGTCGGCCGCGCCGAACGTGCCGCGGGCCATCACCGGCACCTGTCCTTTCAGAAGCGAGAGCGGGTCGAAGGCCCCCCCGGTGGTGCGCCGGCCGGCCAGGCGATCGAGGTCGGCCAGCACCCGCACGTCGACCCCGCCGCCGTCGCGCAGCGTGACCGTGGGAGCGGACAGGCCGGGCGGCAGCTCGGCCGCATAGGTCAGGGCGAGGTAGGAGTTGAGCTCGTCGTTCGAAAAGATCGTGAAGTGGGTGCTGGCGGTCTGGGGACCGCGGGCGATGATCTGGCCGAGCTTGCTGTCGAAGGCGGCCGCGGCCTCCGGTGCCTGCGCCGTCGCGGCGGCCACGGGGCTGACGGTCAGCAGGATGCTGAGGGCAACGGCGGTGGACGCACGCATGTCCGCAGTGTAGCGCACGAAAGGACCGCGAAGGAGTGGTTGATTTTCGCCTTTTCTTTGGTTACGCTTTCCCAGCGAAACTGATGTGTGTTCCTCTCTGAACCCGGAGGCCCCGTGCAGCCACTCACCAAGCGCCAGCGTGAGATTCTCGACTACCTGAACGACTTCATCCAGCAGCACGGCTACGCCCCGAGCCTCGAGGAGATTGGCCGGCGCTTCAACCTGTCGTCGCTGGCCACGGTGCACAAGCACCTCAGCAACCTTCAGGAAAAGGGCTTCATCCGTCGCTCGTGGAACCGCAGCAGGTCGGTGGAACTGCTGGCAGCGCGCACGGGCCAGCGGGCCGTCGAGCTGCCGATGCTGGGCTACGTGGCCGCCGGCCATCCCATAGAGGCGGTGATTGGGGCCGACACCATTGCCGTGCCCGAGGCGCTGGTGGCCGGGCGCCGCGACACCTACGTGCTGCGCGTCAAGGGCGAGTCGATGATCGACGAGCAGATTCGCGACGGCGACTGGGTGGTGGTCGAGGATCGCCATTCGGCCGATAACGGCGAGATGGTCATCGCGCTTGTCGGGGGCTACGACGTCACACTCAAGAAGTTCTATCGCGAAAGCGGACGCATCCGCCTGCAGCCGGCCAATCCGACGATGGCACCGATCTATGTGGAACCCGATCGCGTGCAGATTCAGGGCGTGGTGGTGGGTGTGATGCGCAAGTACTGACCCCGTAGTACGATGCGCCCGAGGCCGTATGAGCGAACGCAAGCACATCAATTTCACGATTGTCCCGGGCGAGGCGCCGGAGACGCGCGTCTACTCGAACTTCTGCGCGGTCAGTCACACGCCGTTTGATGTGACCCTCAGCTTCTGCGAGGTGCTGCCCCTCTCCGATCAGGACCTGCAGACGGCAGAGGCCAATCACGTGGTCAAGGCACCGGTGCGCGTCAGCGTGGCGCTGCCGCTGTCGCTCGTGCCGACGCTCATCGCCGCCCTGCAGGAAAACATGCGGGCCTTCGCCGAGGCACAGCCGGCGCAGGTGCCGCCCGCCGGCGGTCAGGGGCCCGTGCACTGAGCGGCATGACAACGCCCGCCCAGGCCCGAGCCATTCTGAAGGCGCTCACGCGCCACCACCCGAACGCCGATACCGAGCTACACTACCGCACGCCCTTCGAGCTGCTGGTGGCCACCATCCTGGCCGCGCAATCGACCGACGTGGGCATCAACAAGCTCACGCCGGCGCTGTTCGCCAGCTTTCCCGACGCGCGTGCGATGGCCAGGGCCGACATTGCCGAACTCGAAACGCTTGTCCACGCCTCGGGATTCTTCCGGCAGAAGGCCCGTGCGCTGCTCACCATGTCGCAGGCGCTGGTCGAGCAGTTCGGGGGCGAGGTGCCGGCCGACATCGACGCACTCACCACGCTGCCGGGCGTCGGCCGGAAGACGGCCAACGTGGTGCTCGGGCATGCGCTCGGCGTTCCCGGCTTCCCCGTCGACCGCCATGTGCTCCGGGTCGCCAACCGCCTCGGCCTCGTGCAGGGCGATGACCCGGTGCGGGTGGAACACGCCCTCTGTGCGCTCTTCCCGAAGAAAGACTGGACGCGGGCATCCGACACCCTGATTCTGCACGGACGGCGCATCTGCAAGCCCAGGCCCCAGTGCCGCCTGTGCCACGCCCGTTCCCTGTGTCCCTCGGCGGCCGAATGAAGGCCCGGAAGCGTTTCGGCCAGCATTTTCTCGAGCCGGCCTGGGTCACCAAGCTCGTCGCCGCCCTCGGGGCCCATCCCGACGACCGGTTTGTCGAAATCGGTCCGGGACGCGGCGCCATCACCCGCCCGCTCGCCCTCCAGGTGACGCACCTGCTGGCCATCGAAGTCGACCGCGACCTGGCCGCCGCGCTGCGCACCTGGGACATGCCGTCGCTCACGGTCATCGAGCACGATGTGCTCGACGTCGACCTGGCCGCAGCCGTCGAACAGTGGCAGGGGGCTCCGCTGTCGCCGACCCATCCGGCACGGGTCGTTGGCAACCTCCCGTACAACATTTCGTCCCCCATCCTGTTCCAGCTGCTCGAGGTCGCCGCACGCACACAGGGCATCACGGATGCCACGCTGATGCTGCAGAAGGAGGTGACCGACCGACTGGTCGCCCCGGTGGGCACGGGCGAATACGGGGTGCTGACGCTGCTGGCCGGGGTGCACGCCGACGTCACACGACTGCTGTCGCTGCCCCCCGGCGCCTTCAGGCCGGCGCCCAAGGTGTCGTCTGCCGTCGTCCGGCTCACCTTCCACCCGCCGCGGGTGCCCCTGCCGGACCCGGCGCTCTTCACCCGGGTCGTGCGGTCCATCTTCCAGCAGCGCCGGAAGGTGTTGTCGAATGCGCTGCAGCCGGTCGCCTCGGCGGTCGGGCAATCGGCCGCCGACGTCCTGGCGCTGGCCGAGATCGATCCCCGGCGCCGCCCCGAGACGCTCACCCTCGGCGAGGTGTCGCGCATCGTCTGCCTGCTGGCCGCCCGGACTTGACGTCCCGTGCTATAGTGTGCAGGTTCTTCCTGCCCTGCTCTGTCGGGTGTCCCAGCGCCTGACCGCAAGTGGTGTCGTCACCGTCAGCCCGCCCGGGGTGGCTGCCGACCGAGATTGAGATTCATGCACGGTGTGTCTGACGCGGCTGCGGCTGCGCGCGATCTTCCAGTCGAACTGGTGCCGCTCGGCGGCCTGGGCGAATTCGGCCTCAACATGATGGCTGTGTCGTGCGGCGACACGACCATCCTGATTGACGCCGGCGCCATGTTCCCGGACAGCGACCTGCCGGGCGTCGACCTCATCGTGCCTGACCTCTCGTATCTGGAAGCCCGCCGCGGGCAGGTCCGGGCCCTCGTGCTGACCCACGGACACGAAGACCACATCGGTGCCGTGCCGTACGTGCTGCCGCACGTCGACGGCCCGGTCTACGGACCGCGCCTCGCCCTGGCGATGATCGAGCCCAAGCTCGAGGAGCACCGGGTCACCCACGCGCCGGGGATGATCGGCGTGGGACCGGGCCAGCGGGTCGTAGTGGGCCCGTTCACCCTCGAGTTCCTGCGGGTGACGCACAGCATCCCCGACTGCCTGGCGGTGGCCATCCACACACCGCAGGGCGTCATTCTCCACACGGGCGACTTCAAGATTGACCAGACGCCGCTCGACCGTGAGCTGTTCGACCTGCCGCGGTTCGCGGAGCTGGGACGCGAAGGCGTGCTGGCCCTGCTGGCCGACAGCACCAACGTCGACCGTCCGGGCATCACGGGGTCTGAACGCGAGGTGCACGACGCCTTCGAGGAGCTGTTCACGAGCACGGTCGGCCGCCTGGTGGTTGCCACGTTCTCAAGCAGCCTCTACCGGGTGCAGCTGCTGGTCGATCTGGCGGCGGCGTATGACCGCAAGGTCGTCTTCCTCGGGCGCGGCATGGAGCGCAACTCGCAGATTGCCCAGAAGACCGGGCACCTGCACCTGCCCACTGGCGTGGTCATGCGCAACGTCGACATCGCGTCGATCGCGCCCGGCGACCTGCTGTGCATTGCCACCGGCTCGCAGGGCGAACCGAATGCGGCCCTGTCGCGGGTGGCCATCGATGACCATCGCTACCTCACGCTCGCGCCGGACGATCGCGTGGTGCTGTCGGCCCGCGCCATTCCTGGCAACGAGAAGGCCATCGGCCGGGTGATGAACCACCTCGCGCGCCGCGGCGTCGATATCGTCACCGAAAGCGACCGCAAGGTGCACGTGTCGGGGCACGCCTCGAGCGAGGAGCTGAAGCTCATCCTGGCGCTGGTGCGCCCGAAGTATTTCGTCCCGATTCACGGCGAGTATCGCCAACTGGCCCGCCACGCGCGCATCGCGGAACTGGTCACAAGCGGCCTGCCCTCGCGTGTGCAGGTCCTGCTGGCGCAGGACGGTGACCGCGTGCGCTTCGATGCCGATGGCGCCCGCATCACCGAGCGTGTGCCGGTGGGGCGTGTCTACATCGACAGCACACGCGTCGGCGAGGTGAATGACGAGGTGCTGCGCGACCGCCGGCACATCGCCTCAGACGGCATCATCGTGCCGGTCGTGGCCATCAACTCGAACAGCGGCCAGATCGAGGGCTTGCCCGAACTGGTCGTCCGCGGCTTTGTCACCGACGAAGAGGATGGCGATCTGCTGGCCGATGGTGCGGCCGCCCTGGCCGACATGCTCGAGCGCTGCAGTGCCGAAGAACGCAGCGATCCCGGACTGATGCAGGAACGCGTGCGCCAGGAAGTGCGGCGCTATGTGCGGAAGCGTACGGGCTGCCGCCCGCTGGTGCTGCCGGTGGTCATGGAGATCTGACGATGGCCGTGGCAGCGACGCGTACATCCTTCGCCTCCCGACGGGTCAGTGAGATCACCGGACTGGTGCTCTTCGCGCTGGCGCTCATCTGGATCATGGGCCTGTCAAGCTACGACCCTGCCGATCCGGCCCTCGGGCTTCATGTCACCACCGGACAGGCTGAGACCAACAACCTCGTGGGGCCCATCGGCGCGTGGCTGTCGGGCTGGACGTTCCAGTTCTTCGGCTATGCCGCGTGGCTGCTGCCGCTGGCCATGGCGGTTGCGGCCTGGCACTTCTTCTGGTGCCGTCCCCTCGCGGCCGGATACACCAAGCTCATTGGCGGCACGCTGCTGCTGGTCTGCACCAGCGCCGTGCTCTCGCTGACTGTGGACCGCCTCTCGCCCACGGTCTCGTGCGGTGCCCCGGCCGCCGCTGATGCGCTCGCCTGGAATACCCTCGGCTGCGGCGTCGGCACGATGATGAGCGCCTACCTCAATCGCACAGGGGCCGTGATTGCGCTGCTGGCGCTGATGGGGGTGGCGGTGGTGCTATCGACGCAGTTCTCGCTGGGCGATGCGGCCCAGCAGACGGGCACCGGCGTGGCCGGCGGCGTGCGCGGGATGCGCGCGCGGCTGCAGCAGTGGCTGGCGGCTCGCCAGCAGTCCTCAGCCCGACGCGAGTCGAAGCGGGCGTCAGCCAGTAGCGGCAAGGCACAGGGTGATGCCGAGGGTGCGCCCGTCCGTGCGACGCGGGGCGCAGCGGCACCTGCGGCTCCCGGCGCGGATGCGCCCGCCGGTCGGTCGCCCAAGGCCCCTCCGGTGGTGGTGCCGGCCAGGGCCGACTCGGGCCCGACCAAGCAGAAGCTGCCCCTGCCCGAGCCCGGCACGCCCTCCGAACGACGCGTCGGGGGCTTCATGCTGCCGCCGCTCACGCTGCTCGATCCGGCCCGGCCCGAAACCAAGATCGACGAACGCGAGCTGCTCGAGTCTGCCCGCCACCTCACCGAGAAGTGCCGCGAGTTCTCGGTGGAGGGCAACGTGGTCCAGATCCATCCGGGCCCGGTCGTGACGACCTTCGAGTTCAAGCCCGACGCCGGCGTGCGGTTTTCGAAGGTGACCAGCCTCTCTGACGACCTCTGCCTCGCCATGCAGGCCGAGTCGGTGCTCATCGATCGCATCGCGGGCAAGTCGACCGTCGGCATTCAGATTCCGAATCCGAACCGCGAGGCCATCTCGCTGCGCGAGCTGCTGGAATCAGACACGTACACCAAGTCGCCGTCGAAGCTGTCGGTCGTGCTCGGCAAGACCATTCACGGGGAACCCTACGTGGCCGACCTGGCCACCATGCCTCACCTGCTGATTGCCGGCTCGACCGGCATGGGCAAGTCGGTGGGGCTCAACGCGATGCTGGCCAGCATCCTCTTCCGGGCCACGCCGGACGATGTGCGGCTCATCATGGTCGACCCGAAGCGCCTCGAACTCGGGATGTATGAGGAGATTCCCCATCTGCTGACGCCCGTGGTGGTCGAACCCAAGAAGGCCGCCAACGCGCTGCGCTGGGCGGTGCGCGAAATGGAGGAGCGTTACAAGACGCTGGCCGCCGTGGGCGTGCGGAACATCGAGCAGTACAACCGCAACATCCGCGCGCAGATGGCCGCCGGCGAAGCTGACGACGACAGTCAGGCCCGCCCGCTCCCCTTCATCGTCGTCGTGGTCGACGAGCTGGCTGACCTGATGATGGTGGCGGGCAACGAAGTCGAAGAATCGATCTGCCGCCTGGCGCAGATGGCCCGGGCCGTCGGCATCCATCTGATTCTGGCCACCCAGCGACCCTCGGTCGACGTCATCACGGGGCTCATCAAGGCGAACCTGCCCTCGCGCATCTCGTTCAAGGTGATGTCGAAGATCGACTCGCGGACCATCCTCGACAGCAACGGCGCCGAGCAACTGCTCGGCAAGGGCGACATGCTCTTTCTGCCGCCCGCCTCGTCGCGCTACCTGCGCCTGCACGGCCCCTACATTTCTGAACAGGAGTCGGCGCGGCTGGCCAGCTTCCTGCGCAAGCAGGGGCGCCCGGTGTTCGATACATCCATCACGGCGGACGACAAGAAGGATGGCCCGGAGGGCGTCGAATACGAGAAGGACGACCTCTACGACGAAGCTGCGCGCCTGGTGGTGCAGTCGGGCCAGGCCTCGATTTCACACCTGCAGCGGAAGTTCCGGATTGGCTTCAGCCGCGCCGCGCGCCTCGTCGACATGATGGAGGCCGAGGGCCTCGTGTCGCCGGCCGATGGCAGCAAGGCCCGCGAGGTCACGGTGCCCCGGAACTACTTCGACGAGGTCGACGCGCAACTGCGATGACTGGACGTCCCACGGGTCTCGTGCTTGCTGCCGCGCTGGCGCTGTGCAGCCTGATCTGGCCGGGGGCCGCCACGGCCCGCCAGTCAGACGCCGCCTCGCTGCTGACTGCCGCGATGGCACAGGCGACCGACGTGTCGCGCGCGCTTGACGACCCCACCACGCCGACCAGCGCCGAGCGACGTACGCTGCTGCAGTTGATCGATCGCGTGGTCGTGCGCCTTGAAGGCATCCCGCGCCGCTATCCACGCAGCCGGCAGGCCAATCTCGCCCTCCACGAGGCGGCCTCGCTCGCCGATGCGGCCTTCCAGCGGTTCGCGCGCGAGAACGACCGCACCACGGCGCTGAGGCTGTACCGCTGGCTCATCAAGGAATATCCGGGCAGCACGCACGTCCGCCACGCCACGCGCCGTACGTCCGCGCTCACTGAGAGTGCGCGCGTTGCGCAGACGGTCGGCACCGGAACGCCGGCCGCGCCGCCTGCCGCCCGACAGGGCACTGCCCCTGCGACAGCGAGTACAGCACCGGCGGCATCGACGCCCGCGATGACCGCCGCGCTTCCGCCCCGCGTCACGCCCACGCTGGCCTCGGCGACCCGGGCGCGGCTCACTTCGCTGATTCATCAGGCGACAGCAGACGGCCTCCGCGTGGTGCTGACGCTTGACCGTGAAGTGGCGTTCACCGAGCAGCGTGTCACCGACCCGGATCGCATGTATCTCGACCTGCGCACCGTCAGTCTGGATGAATCGCCGACGGTGGCACCACTCTCCCAGGACGCCCCGGTCAGCGAGATTCGCACGGGTTCGCCGTCGCCTGAAATGACGCGCGTTGTCTTCACAACCCGCGGCGAAGTGCAGACAAGTCTCTACACGCTCTACACCCCATTCCGCATCGTCGTGGAGTTCAGTAGCCGACCCGCGTCGCGAGGCCCTACCGGTGAACGGCGAACGACGCAGGCCTCCGAACGGCCCGCGCCTTCGTCCTCCCCTTCAGGACAGACCTCCGCAGCGCCGCCTGTCACGGCGGTACCGGTTCCCGCCGCCACCGTGCCGGCACCCCCGCCTGTCGCCCCTGCTTCAGCCACCTCGACAGCGACGGCCTCCGCGACCGCGAGTGCCGCGCCCCCCACGACACCCGCGGCACTGCCCCGCCCCGGCCCCGCACCGGGCGCACCACCCGCGACGACCGCCATCACCGCCCCACCGGTCGAGCCTCTTCCCGGGGCCCAGGGATATTCCCTCTCACGTCAACTCGGCCTGGGCATCTCGCACATCGTCATCGACCCCGGGCATGGCGGCAAGGACCCCGGGGCCAGCGGACACGGCGTGCAGGAATCGCTGCTGACGCTCGACGTGGCCCTGCGGCTCGAGCGCCTCCTGAAGAAGACGCCCGGTATCGACGTCACGCTGACCCGGCGCACGGACGAATTCATCGCACTCGAAGAGCGCACGGCGATTGCCAATCGCGTGCAGGCCGACCTGTTCCTCTCGATTCACGCCAACGCGAGCCGCAACCCGACGGCCAACGGTGTGGAAACGTATTACCTCAGCTTTGCCGCCAATCCTGAGGCCGAAGCGGTAGCTGCGCGCGAGAACGCCGCATCAGGAGGAGCGATGCGGCAACTGCCGGATATCATCCGGGCCATCGCGCTCAACGACAAGCTCGATGAATCACGCGAGCTGGCTGCCGTGGTGCAGGAATCGATGGTGACCCGCCTGCGGCGTCAGAACAAGGCGGTGCGGAATCTCGGCGTGAAGAAGGCGCCGTTTGTCGTGCTGATCGGTGCCCGCATGCCGAGTGTGCTGGCCGAGATCTCGTTTGTCACGAACCGCGCCGAGGCGCAGCGCCTGAAGACCGACACCTACAAGCAGCGGGTGGCCGAGGCCCTGTTCGATGCGGTCATGCGGTATCGCCGGGCGCTGAAGCAGACCGGCACGCCGACAGACACCCGCAACGATCCGGCGCGTCACTGACGGGGCGTCAGACCTTGAACAGGTCGTGCTTGCCGCCCCGGGCCTCGATGATTGAGACGGGGCCGCGTGATCGGAACCACACATACAGGGCCCCCGCAACGACGCCGGCCACGGCGGCGGCCACGATGATGAGGCTGGTGAAGCCCACCGCCCCGATCGCCACGTCGATGGTGCTCATCTTCGGCAGGGGCTGCCCGATCCGTTCCACGATGGTGACGGTCGGATAGCCGGCGTCTGGGGGCGGCGATGTCGCGGGCGCCTGGAACATGTGAAGCCAGTGTAGCAGAGCGTTACGCGAGCGGGCCGTGCCCGAGCTCGACGAGGGTGCGCACCATGGCGCCCGTCGCGCCGCGGGGCATCCAGGGCTTGGCGTCTTCGGCCCAGACGGTGCCGGCGATGTCGAGATGCGCCCAGGGCCCGGTGCCCGCGAATTCCTTCAGGAACAGGGCCGCGGTGATGGCCCCGCCCGGGCGGCCGGCGCTGTTCACCATGTCGGCGATGTCGCTCTTCAGGCCGTCCTTGTAGTCGTCGAACAACGGCAGCGGCCACACCTTCTCGCCGCCGAGTCGAGCGGCTGCCTGAACGGCCTCCACCCAGGGCAGGGGCGTGCCGAACAGGCCGGTCGAGACCTTGCCCAGTGCGACGATGCAGGCGCCGGTCAGCGTGGCCACATCGACAAGGTGCGTCGCTCCCAGCTGGCGCGCATACCAGAGGCCGTCGCCCAGAATGAGCCGCCCTTCCGCATCGGTGTTGTTGATCTCGACCGTGAGGCCCGCTGCACTCTTGAGCACATCGCCAGGCTTCAGCGCGCGGCTGCCGGGCATGTTCTCGGCGGCCGGCACGACCGCCATCGCCCGGACAGGCGCCTTCAGCAGCGCGAGGGTGCGCAGGGCGGCGACGACCGTGGCCCCGCCGCCCATGTCGTCCTTCATCCGGTCCATCCCGTCGGCGGGCTTGAGTGAGATGCCGCCGGTATCGAACGTGACGCCCTTGCCCACCAGGCCCAGCACCGGCCCGCCGGAGATGCCCTCGGGCTCGTAGCGCGCCACGAGCATGTGCGGAGGATGCGCGCTGCCCTGCCCCACGCCGAGCAGCATGCCCATGCCGAGGTCCTTGAGGCGCCCGGGCCCGAGTACCTCGACGCTGATGCCAGGAACCGAGACCAGCGTGCCGGCCGATTCCATGAGCCGCTCAGGCCACAGGTAGTTCCCCGGCTCGTTGATCAGCACGCGGGCCGCATTCGCCGATTCACCGACCACGCGGCCGCGCCGCAGCGCGGCGTCGGCGCCGGCGACGGTGGTCAGCACTCCGATGTCGGTGAGAAACGGCGTGCGGTCATCGCGTGTCTTGTAGAGACCGCCGTCGAAATTGGCCAGGGCGAGGCCCTCGGCTAGCAGGTCGAGGCGCTGGGCATCACTGAGAGATCCCATGGCCGCGTCGACCCATGCGACCCGCGGGGCCCGCAGTTTGCGGCACACATGGGCCGCGACCGATGCCAGTCGCCTCACGCGCTCGGCATCGACGTCGGCGGCCGGGCCGGCGCCGACGCAGACCACGTGCGTGACATGCCAGTCGGCGCGCGTGCAGGGAAACGTGGAAACATCGCACGCCTTGCCCGTGAAGGCCCCGCTGGCGACGGCTGCGGTCAGCCCACCGCCGGTGGCCTCGCCGTACTGCGCCACGGCGTCGGCAAGCTGGTCGGACGGCACCCATACCACGAGGGCGTCGGCCTCCGGCATGGGGCCGGCGCTGACGTGACAGGTGATCTCAGGGACATGGAAGGCGTGGGACATGACGGGTTCCTGCGATGGTGACGGAGCGGACGCGACGAGCTAGACGAGTCTCGGCCAGAGCCAGAACGCGATGCTGACCACGACGTTGTAGACCACAAAGACGACGGCCGCGTATCCGAGGATATCGCGAAAATCGATGCGCGCGGCAGCCAGCAGCGGCAGCGCCCAGAACGGCTGAATGAGATCAGTGGCCATGTCGCCCCACGCATAGGACAGCACCACCTGCGGCAGGGGCACCCCCAGTCTGAGCGCGGCATCCACGAGATAGGGCGCCTCGATGGCCCACTTCGAACCACCGGAGGGGACGAAGTAGTTCACCAGACCTGAGTACCAATACAGCAACAGCGGCAGCGACTCGGCCGAGGCCGAGGCTGCAATGGCCTCGCCGAGCATCTTCGCCAGCCCGGTGCCCTGAATGACGCCGTACATCCCCGCGTAGAACGGAAACTGCAGGATGACCCCCGCCGCCAGTGGCGCCCCCTGCTCTGCCGCGGCCATGAGGCTGGCGAGTGACGGGTGCAGGCCGATGGCCAGCATCAGGAACGCGAAGTTGAGCACGTCGAGGGTCAGCCCGGCCTCGCCGCGTACGACATAGCCGGCCAGCCAGGCCCCGCCGCAGATTGCCACGGCCAGCGGCAGGGCCCGGTGGTGGTCGAGACGGGCCGCCAGTGTATGCCCTGCGGGCGCCGGGGGAACGAAGCGAGCCAGCTGGCTGACCGTGTCTGGTGACACGGGACGCGCGTCGGCCGGGGCGGGATGCATCCACCACACCAGCCCCAGCAGCAGTGTCACCACGATACCTGTCAGCGTCAGGTTGAAGGCACTGAACACCGTGTCTCCCATGGGAACGAGGCCCATCGACTGATCGAGGAAATGCCCCGGTGTGGCGACCAGCAGCGGAGCCGAGGCCGACAGGCCGGCATGCCAGGTGGCGCCCATGCCGAAGTAGGCGGCACACACCAGCAGTCGGTAGTCGACCGCAGGGACCGCCCGAACCATGTGCCTCACCAGCATGGCGCAGCCGATCAGGCTGAGGCCCCAGTGGAACCAGGCCAGCAGCATCGACACGGCCGCCATGAGGACGACGGCCCCCCTCGGCGAGCGGGCCTGCGCGGCGACGAGGGCCATGGCGCGCTCGACGGGCGGTGCCGATGCGACGAGAAAGCCCGACACGATGACGAGCACCATCTGCATGGCGAACGGCACCAGTGCCCAGAAGCCATCGCCCCAGGCCTGCACCACACGCCAGGGCGACGTGCCCGTCGCCACCGCGGCTCCTCCCATGGTCAGCAGCGACAGGAGAATCGCAATGGTCAGGGCACCCGGGATGACGCGCTCGGCCCAGGCACTCAGGCGAATCGCGACGGCGCCCAGCATGCAGAGTCCGGGTGCGCCGCCTAGAAGCGGCCGAGCGGCTGGCGCACCAGCAGGGGGGCACCGGTGGCGGCCCGTACGGCGGCCTCGGTGGTGTCTTCGGCGATCTCCCGCAGCACAAGCCCGTCGGGCGTGACGTCGATGACGGCCATGTCGGTCACGATGAGGCTTACCACGTGCTGTCCGGTCAGCGGCAGCGTGCAGCGGTCGAGAATCTTCGGCGCGCCGTCGCGCGTGGTGTGTTCCATCGCGATGATCACCTTGCGCGCACCGGCCACCAGGTCCATCGCCCCGCCCATGCCCTTCACCATCTTGCCGGGAATCATCCAGTTGGCGAGATTGCCGTGGCGGTCGACCTCGAGTGCGCCGAGCACGGTGACATCGACATGTCCGCCGCGAATCATCGCAAACGAGTCGGCGCTGCTGAAGTACGACGCGCCGGGCCGTTCGGTGACCGTTTCCTTCCCCGCATTGATGAGGTCGGGATCGATCTCCGAGTCAGTGGGATAGGGACCGACGCCGAGCATGCCGTTCTCGGAATGCAGCGTGATCTCCACGCCAGGCGGGACGAAGTTGGCGACGAGCGTGGGCATGCCGATGCCCAGGTTGACGTAGTCGCCATCCTGCAGTTCGCGCGCAATGCGCGAGACGATGCGTTCACGCTTAGTCATGGCTCACGGTCCGATTCTCGATGCGCTTCTCGTAGGGCCCGCCCTGGAAGATGTGGCGGACGAAGATGCCCGGCGTATGCACGGCATCCGGATCGATCTCGCCCGGCTCCACGAGGTGCTCGACCTCGGCGATGGTGATGCGCGCGGCGGTGGCCATCATCGGGGCGAAGTTCCTCGTCGTCTTTCGGAAGACGAGGTTGCCCGCCGTGTCGCCCTTCCAGGCCTTGATGAAGGCAAAGTCGGCCTTGAGTGGCCGCTCGAGCACATAGAGGCGGCCATCGAACTCGCGCACTTCCTTGCCCTCGGCCACGACCGTGCCGACGCCCGTCGGGGTGTAGAACCCGCCGATGCCTGCACCACCTGCCCGGATTCGTTCCGAAAAGGTGCCCTGCGGGACCAGTTCGACCTCGATTTCCTTCTCGAGGAACTGCCGCTCGAATTCCTTGTTCTCGCCGACGTAGGTGGAAATCATCTTCCGCACCTGGCGGGTCTTCAGCAAGGCCCCGACGCCGAATTCGTCGACGCCAGCGTTGTTGCTGATGATGGTCAGGCCCGAGGTGCCGCGCCGCCGCAGCGCGGCGATGAGGGTTTCCGGAATACCCGCCAGCCCGAAGCCGCCCATCATGATCGAGGCCCCGTTGGGAACGAGGGCCACGGCTTCCTCCGCACTGTTCAGACGTTTCTTCATATCGGTATCAGGCACCGCCGCGGGAGCGCAGCGCATGTCCCACTCATTGTGACGCAGGCCGCCGGGAATCGGAGTCCCTTGTTCAGGTTACCCCCGCAGCCAGCGGACATAGGTGGCCGCCGCGGCTGCCGGATCGCCCTCGGTGCCCTGTTCGGCAATCACCTGCACCAGGGCGCTGCCCACGACGGCCGCATCCGCCATGCGCCCGAGCGACTGCACATGCTCGGGGGTTGATACGCCAAAGCCGAGCGCCAGGGGCAGGTCGGTCACCTCGCGCACGCGGCGGGCCAGTTCTGCCGCCGAGTCACTGATGTCAGCCCGCGCGCCCGTGACGCCGAGCCGCGAGATGCCGTACAGGAACCCGCGCCCCAGCTGCGCCGCTTTCCGCATGCGGTCGGTGGACGTGGTCGGGCTCAGCAGGAAAATCGTGTCGATGCCTGCCCCGGAGAGGGCACGATGCCAGTCGCCCCCTTCCTCCGGCGGAACATCAAGGGTCAGGACGCCGTCGACGCCAGCCTGGGCCGCCCGCGCCGTGAAGCGTTCAAGGCCCATGCGGACGATGGGATTGGCGTATGAGAACAGGACGACCGGCGCCGTCAGGTCGTGGCGAATCGACGCGACCATCTCGAGCACCCCGTCCAGCGTGGCGCCCGCGGCCAGTGCCCGCTCGGTCGCCCGCTGAATGACCGGGCCGTCGGCGAGCGGGTCGGAGAAGGGCACGCCCACCTCCAGCACATCCGCACCGGCGGCATCGAGCGCCTTCAGGATGGCGGCGCTGTGGGCCATCGACGGATCGCCGGCGGTGATGTAGGTCACCAGCCCGGTGCGGCGGTCGCGGCGCAGGAGGGCAAAGCGTTCACTGATGCGCGACATGGTGTTCCTCCGGCAGCAGCGCTGCCACACTCTGCACATCCTTGTCGCCCCGACCCGACAGGTTGACCAGGACCGTCGTGCCAGGCGCCAGTCCGTGCGGCGCCTTCAGCAGATAGGCGAAGGCATGCGCCGACTCGAGTGCCGGGATGATGCCCTCGGTGCGAGCCAGCGCCTGGAACGCGTCGAGCGCATCGGCATCGCCGGCATACTCGTATTGTGCGCGCCCGCTGGCGTGCAGCGCGGCATGCTCGGGTCCGATCGCGGCGTAATCGAGGCCGGCCGATACCGAGTGCGTGGCCTCGACGTTCCCGTGCATGTCCTGCAGCACCCACGTGCGGGTGCCCTGCAGGATGCCCGCCGAGCCGCCGGCGAACCGCGCGGCATGGCGACCGGCGGCAATCGTCTCACCACCGGCTTCCACGCCGATCAGCCTGACGCCCGCATCGTCGATGAAGGCATCGAAGATGCCCATCGCATTGCTGCCGCCCCCGACGCAGGCCACCACCACATCGGGCAGCGCTCCGACCTGGTCGAGGCACTGCTGGCGTGCCTCGCGGCCGATGACGCTCTGGAATTCGCGGACCATCAGCGGATAGGGATGCGGCCCGAGGGCCGACCCCAGCAGATAGTGCGTGTCGTGCGGGCGCGCGACCCAGTCGCGCATGGCCTCGTTGATGGCGTCCTTGAGCGTGCAGCTTCCCGAGTCGACGCCCACCACCGTGGCTCCGAGCAGCCGCATGCGGAAGACATTGAGGGCCTGTCGCCGCATGTCCTCGGTGCCCATGTAGACGATGCACTCGAGTCCGAGCAGGGCGCAGGCGGTGGCGGAGGCCACCCCGTGCTGGCCCGCGCCCGTCTCGGCCACGATGCGACGCTTGCCCATGCGGACGGCCAGCAGCGCCTGCCCGAGGGCGTTGTTGATCTTGTGCGCGCCCGTGTGGGTCAGGTCCTCGCGCTTGAGCAGCACCCGGAGTCCGCCACAGGCTTCGCCGAAGCGCCGGGCGTCCCACAGCGGCGTGGGCCGGCCCACGTAGTGACGGAACAACCGATCGAGCTCGGCGGCGAAGGCCGGATCGCGCCGGGCCGCAAAGTACTCGGCCTCGAGCGCCTCGATGGGCGCCACCAGCGTCTCGGGGACGAAGCGTCCGCCGAAGTCTCCGAAGTAGCCCCGTGCGTCGGGATCACGCCGACCAAACCACACGTCCGTCATAACTGCTGCCTTGCTGCGGCCACGAAGGCCGCGATGCGCGCCGCGCTCTTGATACCCGGCGCTTCTTCCACTCCTGATGACACATCCACCGCCCACGGGCGCACGGCCCGCAGCGCGTCGGCCACGGTCTCTGGCGTCAGCCCACCGGCCAGCACCACCGGACGCCGCGCCGCCAGCTGTGCGGCACGCGCCCAGTCGGCCTGCCGCCCGGTGCCCCCGTGCCTGACCGGGTCATGGGCATCGATCAGTACCGCCGCCCCGTCGCCCTCGTCGGGGTGCCAGGACGACCCCTCGTGATTCCAGCTGATCGCGCGCAGCAACCGGCATCCCTCGGGCCACGCCGGCACCGTGCCGTGCACCTGCACCCAGCTGCAGCCGGCATCGCGCCACTGACGGACCTCGTCGCTCGTGGGGCTCACACTGACGGCCACGGCCGACACAAACGGCGGCACCGCGCGCACAAGCAGGCGCAGCTGGTCGACCGAGACGGCGCGGGGACTGCGGGGCCACGTGACGAATCCGAGTGCATCCACGCCGGCGGCCACTGCGGCCTCGACATCCTGCGGGCGCGTCAGGCCGCACACCTTAATGCGCATCGGCGCCGGCCTCCTGCAGAAATCCCCTGAGCGCCGCGCCCGGGTCTGGCGTGGTCATGAACCGTTCACCAATCAGGAACGCCCGGTAGCCGAGTGCCCGAAGCCGGTGCACTTCGGCCGGATGCCGCAGTCCGCTCTCGCTGACGGTAGTGACCGATGCCGGCAGCCACGCGGCCACGCGGGCAGACAACTCGATGTCGACCTCGAGCGTCCGGAGGTTGCGGTTGTTGACGCCAATCAGCGTGGCGCCCGTGTCGAGCGCACGACGCACTTCCCCGTCGCTGTGCGTCTCGACCAGCACCGCCAGGCCCAGCGCCTCGGCCTGCTCACGCAGCTGCCGCAGCTCATCGTCGTCGAGCGCCGCCACAATCAGCAGCACGGCGTCGGCGCCATGGGCGACCGCCTCGTGCAGTTGGTATTCGTGGACCACGAAGTCTTTGCGCAGCAACGGTGTCGTCACGGCGTCACGCACCGCACGCAGATGCGTCAGGTCGCCATCGAAAAATCCGGGCTCGGTGAGCACCGAAATGGCGGCCGCGCCAGCCGCCGCATAGCCCCGGGCGATGGCCACCGGATCGTAGGCGGCGCGCAGCACACCGCGTGAGGGGGAGCGACGCTTGCACTCGGCAATGACGGGCACCGTGTCAGTGGCCCTCAAGGCCTCGACACACGCGGTCCCTCGAGGCTGCCACCACTCGCCGTCGCGCCGCACCTGGTCAGGAGACACCTCACGCATGGCCTCGCGCACCCGCGTGCGGGTGGCAGCGACGATGGCGGCGAGCACATCGGGCACGGCCGCCGCACTCATGCGCTCACCCCGTGCGATGCGGCGGCGACCCGCGCAAGCAATGCGGCAGCATGTCCCGAGTCGATGACGGCGGCCGCCCGTGCAATGCCGTCGGTGACGCTGGTCGCCACCCCGCTCAGCATCAGCGCCGCGCCGGCATTGAACAGGACCACGTCCCTCACCGCCCCCGGCTGTCCTTCGAGCATGGCCCGGATGATGGCGGCATTCGCGGCGGCGTCGCCTCCGCGCAGGGCGTCGACCGGCGAGACCGGCAGGCCGAAGTCGCCGGGATGCACGTAGAACGATCGCACCGTGCCGTGCAGCACTTCCGATACCTTGGTGTGTCCTGACGTCGACAGTTCGTCGAGACCATCGGCGCTGTGTACGACCCAGGCCCGTGTCGAACCGAGCGCCAGCAGCGTGCGCGCCATGACCTCGGTCAGCTCCGCCTGCGGCACGCCCACAATCTGTCGTGACGGACGCGCCGGATTCGTCAGCGGCCCGAGCAGGTTGAATGCGGTGCGCACGCCCAGGTCGCGGCGCGCCGGGCCGGCATGGCGCATCGCCGGATGGAACGTGGGCGCGAAGAGAAACGTGAATCCTTCCTGCCGCAGCAGCGCGGCCGCCGTGTCTGGCGTCATGGCGACATGCATGCCCAGCGCCTCGAGCACGTCGGCGCTGCCGCACCGGCTCGAAACCGAGCGGTTGCCGTGCTTGGCCACCGGCACGCCCGCTGCGGCCACGACGAGGGCCGCCGCCGTCGAGATGTTCACAGTGCCGGCACCGTCGCCGCCCGTGCCGCAGGTGTCGAACACCTCACCGCCGTCGCGATCCAGCGGTGTGGCATGGGCGCGCATCGTCGTGGCGAGGCCCACCAGCTCTGCCGGCCGCTCGCCCTTCATGGCCAGTGCCATCAGCAGGCCGGCAATCTGTGCCGGCGGCACCTGGCCGCTCATGATGGCTTCCATCGCCGCGGCGGCCTGGTCGGCCGACAGATCACCGTGCCGGCGCAACTGCCCAATCAGCTGGGGAATCATTCGGCGACCTCGAGGAAGTTGCGGAGCAGCTGCGGGCCATCGGGCGTGAGCACCGATTCGGGATGGAACTGCACCCCGAAGATGGGCCGGGTGCGATGTCGCAGCCCCATCACGAGATCATCGCCCGTCGTGCGCGCCGTGACCACCAGCGCGTCGGGCATCGAGGCCGATTCGACCAGCAGTGAGTGATAGCGCCCCACGGACGCGTCGGCCGGCCAGCCGCGGAACAGGCCGGTGCCATCGTGCTCGATCGTCGATGTCTTGCCGTGAATCGGCAGGGGCGCGCGGATCACGCGCCCGCCGAAGGCCAGCCCGATGGCCTGGTGGCCCAGACACACGCCGAGCACGGGCGTCTGCGGAGACACGGCCTTGAGAATGTCGAGCGTGGCCCCGGCCTCGTCGGGTCGTCCGGGGCCTGGCGAAATCACGATGTGCGAGGGGCGCAGCTCGCTGACATCGGCCGGGCTCACCTCGTTGTTGCGGCGGACGAGCAGGTCTGCGCCCATCGTGCCGAGGCACTGGACGAGGTTGTAGGTGAACGAATCGAAGTTGTCGATGACCAGCACCATGGCAGCGTCCTAGAGTCCGGCCTGCGCCAGTTCGAGCGCACGCATCATCGCGCGCGCCTTGTCGCGGGTTTCCTGATATTCAGCTGTCGGATCCGAGTCGGCGACCACGCCCGCCCCGGCCTGCACGCGGGCCCTGCGGCCCTCCATCACGACGGTGCGGATGGCAATGCAGCAGTCGAGGTTCCCTGCGAAGTCGAGGTAGCCGATGGCCCCGGCGTACAGGCCGCGCCGGTCGGGCTCGAGCTCGGCAATGATTTGCATGGCACGCACCTTGGGCGCGCCGGACACGGTGCCGGCAGGGAAACAGGCCATCAGCGCATCGAGCCGGTCGCATCGGTCGGCCAGCGTGCCGTTCACGACCGACACCAGGTGCATCACGTGCGAGTACCGCTCGAGCGCCATGTATCGGGCCACCTCGACCGAGCCGTAGGTCGACACGCGGCCGATGTCGTTACGGCCGAGGTCCACCAGCATCACGTGCTCCGATTTCTCCTTCTCGCTCGCCTGCAGTTCCTCGGCCAGTCGCCGGTCTTCCTGCTCGGTCGCGCCGCGCGGCCGGGTGCCGGCAATCGGATGCGTGACGGCCTGCCGTCCCTCGACCCGCACCAGCATTTCGGGAGACGAGCCGACGATGGCGCGGCCGCCCATGCGGATGAAGAACATGTAGGGCGACGGATTGACGTGCCGCAGCGCCCGATACACCGTGAAGGCATCGGCGTCGACCTCGGCCTCGAAGCGCTGCGACAGCACGACCTGGTAAATGTCGCCAGCGGCAATGTGTTCCTTCGCCGTGCGCACCATCTCCTCGAAGCGCTCGCGGGTCAGGTTCGAGCTGAATGCCAGCGGCGGATGAGCGGACGGGCGAGGCACGGCCAGGGCGCGCTCGAGCTCGGCCTGCAGGAAGCCGATGCGCGTGCAGGCAAAGTCATAGAGTGCGCGGAGGTCGTCGTTCCCGGTGACGCGGGCATTGGCGATGATGAGAATCCGGTGCTGCACATGGTCGAACGCCAGTACGGTGTCGAACAGCATGAAGCCGGCCTGCTCCGATGGATCGTCGGCCGCCGGGGTGGCCGGCAGCGCCGGTTCGAACCACTGCGCCGTGTCGTAGCCGAAGTAGCCGACGGCGCCGCCGGTCAGGCGCGGCAGGCCCGGCACGTGCGGCGCCTGGAACTGATTCATCAGGCGGCGCAGCGTCTCGACGAAGGGCCCGGGCACGACCTGGGTGACACCGGCCTCCTCGATGGTGGTGCGATCGTGGCGACCGCGCAGCAGCAGGAACGGATCCTTGCCGAGGAACGAGTAGCGGCCGACATGTTCGCCGCCTTCCACGCTCTCGAGCAGGAACGCATAGTCGGAATGTTCGGCGATGCGGAGGAAGGCCGAGACCGGCGTCAGCAGGTCGGCCATGATTTCCTTGCACACCGGCACGAAGGTGCCTTGCTGGGCCAGGGCGACGAATTCTTCGAAGGATGTGAGCTTCATGAGGGATTCCCTTCGGCGAGCGCGGCCTCGGCAGCCGCGCGCATGACGCCGTATGGGGGCGGCGTGCCAGTCCAGGCGCGACACTGCGCCTCGGCCTGCGCCACGAGCATGTCGAGCCCCCCGAGTGTGCGGCAGCCCTCTGCCCTCGCATCGCGCAGCAGCCGGGTGTCGGCGGGGTTGTAGACGAGGTCGTAGACGAGCCCCACGCCCGCCAGCGCGCGGCGTGGCACGGGCGACTCCTCCACGTCGGGCGACGTTCCGATGGGGGTGGCATTCACCAGCAGATCCCATGAGGCCCCCGAAAGGTCTGTCGCCACAACACCGCCGACGGTGTCGGCCAGCAGCCGCGCAGCTTCTTCGCGACGTGCGTGGACGGCGACATGGGCACCAGACTGGCGGAGGGCCGCGGCGACCGCACGCGCGGCACCGCCGGCCCCGACCACGACGGCACGGCATCCGTTCAGGGCGAGCTGTGCGGCCAGGGGCTGCAGGAAGCCTTCCACATCCGTGTTCTGCCCGTGCCATGTTCCCTGGGGGCCTTGCACCAGCGTGTTGACCGCCTGCGTGGCCATCGCCCAGGCGTCGTGCGCGGTGCAGGCCTGCCACGCATCGCCCTTGAAGGGCGCGGTCACGCTGGCACCGCAGATGCCGAAGGCGTCGGTCACGGCGAGGACGTCATCGAAGGTCGCGGCGGCGAGCGGCACGTACACCGCGTCGCGCCCGAGCGCAGCGAACGCTGCGTTGTGCATGGCGGGAGACAGCGAATGGCGCACGGGACGTCCGACGACACCGTAGACCTCGGTCGTCCCGGAGATCTGCGCGACCCGGAAGCGCTGCCGCATGGTGCGCGCCGACAACTGCCCCGGGGCCACACCGCGGTCGTCAGAGGCGTACGTCCAGCGCGAATGCATTCGCTGGAACAGCACGCGCGACACGATCCCGACATCGCCCATGCCGAGCACCACGGCACGGCCGTCGAACGATCGGCCGATCTCGCGCAGCGCAAGCAGATCGGTGAGACGCGACGGCGTCACGGCCAGCTTGATCGTGCCGGCTCCCGTTGCCGCCATTGCGCGGGCGAGGGAGGCGCCATCGGTCGGCATCCCTTCGAAATCATGGTGTGAGATCACCAGCCGTGGGCGGTCCGCCGGGCTGCACCAGTCCGGCGCACCTGCATCGAACTCGACATCGACGGCCTCGGCGCCGAGCGCCATCGCCTGCTGCAGCAGGGCCAGCCGGTCGGCCTCCGCGCCGTCGAACCAGCCGCCCTGCCGGCGCGGACGGCACGTCACCAGCACCGGACCGCGACGGCCCTCGAGTGCCCCGGCCACATCGGGACGGTCGACCGCATCGAGGCGCAGCTCGGTGAAGGTGCCGTCCGGCCACGCGTCGCGCCGGGCGCGCAGGCCGTCCATCGTGGGGGCGGCGATGGTGATGCAGAGTCCGTGCATGGGCAGTCAAAAACACAAACGCCCCTTCAACCGGTGGGATTGAAGAGGCGCAGAACCTTGGTGAGCCAGTGGTCGAGTCGGGTCGACGGTCAGGCGGCCTCTATGTCGGGGCACCACCACCACCATCCATGCGCAGCACGACCGGGCCGGATGGATCCGGCCGGAACGGCGAGCGTGAGGGAGGCAGCACTGACAGCCATGTGAACGAGGTGGAGCCTACCATATCGCGTAGTATGGGAACAACCATCCGCCATGCGTGTTCCCCGCTGTGCCCTGCCCGCCGCCGTCGCGGCTGCCCTCCTGGCCTTGTTGTGCGCCGGTGCAGCCCCGACCGCGCAGTCCCGCTTCATGCCGGTGGACGAGATTCGGCCGGGCATGATTGCCACGGGCCGCACCGTGTTTGCCGGGGCACAGCTGGAAGAGTTCCGGGCGCACATCCTTGGCGTCCTCCGGAATGTGCTGGCTCCCGGGCGCGACCTCATCCTGGCGCGCCTCGAAGGCGGTCCGCTCGCCCGCACCGGGGTCATCGCCGGCATGAGCGGCAGTCCGCTCACCATCGATGGTCGCCTCATCGGCGCGGTGTCCTATTCCCTCGGACAGTTTGCGACCGAACCCATCGCCGGCATCACGCCCATTGCCGAGATGACCGACGCCACGCAGATGTCGCTGACGCCGCCGCGACTCGCTCCGGTGGCGCTGCAGTGGCCCTATCAGCACGAGGCCGTGACCGCGGCGTGGGCGCAGGCGCTGTCGGCCGGTCGCCCCCGGCCCGTGCAGGCGCAGGTGCCCGCACTGGGCGCGGCACTGCTGCGCCCAGTGGCGCTGCCGCTGTCAGCCGCCGGGTTTGACGCCGCGGTGCTCTCGACCGTGTCGCCCGTGTTTGACGCCGCGGGACTGGTGCCGCTCTCAGCGCAGCCGGCCACGGGCAGCGCCGCTGCCCCGTCTCAACTGGAACCGGGCGGCGCCGTCGGCGTGTCGCTGATGTCCGGCGACTTCGAGATGGGGGCGACCGGCACGGTCACTCACATCGACGGCTCGCGCGTCTACGCGTTCGGGCACCCGATGTATAACCTCGGACCGACACGTTTCCCGATGACGACCGCCTACGTGCATGTCGTCCTGCCCAGCCTGATGCAGTCGAGCAAGCTGGCGAGCTTCGGCCGCGTGGTCGGCACCCTCAAGCAGGACCGCGCCACGGCAGTGGCTGGCGAACTGGGGCCGGGCCCCACGCTGATTCCGATGTCCGTGCAGCTCAAGTCGGCACGCCTCGGCGATCGCACGTTTTCCTTCCAGCTCGTGCGCGACACGACCTTCACTCCGCTGCTGGCGTATCTCGCGCTGGCCAACGTGCTGACGTCCTACGAACGCGCGAATGGCCCGGCCTCCTTCCGCGTGGCGGGCACGGCGGACATTGCCGGCGCGGGCACGCTGGCGTTCGATGACACGTTCGTCGGCGATCAGGCCATCGGGCCGGCGTCACTCTACGTGGCGGGGCCGCTGACCCAGCTCACCCGCAACGCCGCTGCCCCGGTCGACATCTCGCGAATTGCCCTGACGGTCACCGCGTCCGAGCAGACCCGGCATGCCCGCATCGAACGCATCTGGCTCGACACGCCCCGGCCACGGGCCGGACAGCGCACGACCCTGCTGGTCGCGCTGCGGACGCCCACCGGTGAGGAGCGCGTGGAACGCGTCCCCCTGACGCTGCCCGCAGACGTGACCGGCCCGGTCGAGCTGCTCGTCGCCGACGCGGCTCGTATCGCCGCCGATGACCGTCGCACGCGGCCGTCGGCAGACTGGCAGCCGGCCACCGAGCTGGTCCGGCAGTTCAACCGTGCGCCCCAGAGCCACCAGCTGTATGTGCGATTGCAGCAGGCGCGCCCTGGCGCGGTGGTTAGCGGCGAACCCATGCCCGGCCTTCCGCCCTCGGTGTCCACGGTCCTCGAGGCCGGCGACAATGAGGGCCGCATTACCCCGCTCCCATACGCGATTCGCGCGCGCTTGGAGCACACCGTGGGGCTGGCCGTGGCCGGCTCCCGTCACCTGTCCCTCACTCTCGGGCATCCCTGACCATGCGCGCACGTGTCCTTTCCGCCATTGCCGGCAGCCTGCTGGCAGTCACGGCCCTCGGCCTTGCCCTGTCGGCGGCACCGGCCTTCTGGGTCACTGCCACGCAGGCCGAATTCCTCAAGGGCCGCGTCGAGCACGTCACCGTCGACACCTTCGGCCGCGCAACGCTCGGGCCGTCGCTGTCGCTGCTGGCCGATCCGGCCACGGCGGTTGTGTGGAGCCTGGCCACCGACGCCGCGGGCACCCTGTATGCCGGAACGGGCCATGACGGCCGTGTGTTCAAGCTGACGCCGACAGGGGCACCGACGGTGTGGTTCGACAGCGCCGAACCCGAAGTGCATGCCATGACGGCGGCACCGGGAGGCGGGCTGTTCGTGGCCACCTCCCCGGAGGGACGCATCTATCGCGTCTCGGCAAACGGCGAGGCCACGCCGTTCTTCGATCCGGAAGAACGCTACATCTGGGCCCTGGCCACAGACAGCGCCGGCCGCCTGTATGCCGCCACGGGGGACCGGGGCGTGATTTACCGCATCTCGCCGACGGGCCAGGGCGCCGTGCTGTTCGCCTCGAAGGCCGACCACGTGACCGGCCTGGCGATCAGGCCTGACGGCACCGTAATGGCGACCACCGCAGGACCAGGGCGGCTGTTCTCGGTCGGCAGCGACGGGAAGGGATTCCTGCTGCTCGACTCGGGTTTCCCGGAAGTGCGGCAGCCGGTCGTCGACGCCTCGGGGCAGGTGTTTGTCGCCGCGATGAATGGCTCGGGGAGCACGGCACAGGCCACCGCGCCTGCCGACATCACGCCTTCGACCGCCGTGGCCACGCCGGGGGCGGCCATCTCGGTCGATGTCGTATCGGTGACCGTCGCAAGCTCGGCAGGCACATCGGCCACCTCGTCTGTCGGCACCTCGTCGGGCACCAGCTCCGGCGCCATCTTCCGCGTGCTGCCCGATGGCCTCTGGGATCGCCTCTGGTCGTCGCCGGATGCGGCGCCGCTGGCCCTGGCCGTCGACGAGGCGCGTGGGCTCGTGGCGGCCACGTCGCATGACGGCCAGCTGCTGTCAATTGACCGCACGACCGGGGCGACCGCGGTCATCGGACAGCTGCCCTCGGCCCAGGGCACCGCTGCTCTCACGCAGGCAAACCGGATCGTGCTGGCCTCGGCCAACCCCGGGCGCGTGTCGGCCCTCACGACTGCGCGCGCGCTGAGCGGGCATGTCGAGTCGAAGGTCTACGACAGCGGCGGACTCGCCACGTGGGGCGCGATCAGCTGGCGGGCCGCCGTTCCGAACGGCAGCGCGCTCGCCCTCAGGACCCGCAGCGGCAATTCCGAGGCCCCGGACGACACGTGGAGCGAGTGGTCGGCACCTTATTCGGGGCCGGACGGTTCCCCCGTCAGCAGCCCGCCCGCCCGCTATCTGCAGTGGCGCGCCGAGCTGACTGGCACCGCGGCGGTCACGCCGACCCTGACCTCGGTGACCGTGGCCTCCCGTGGCCGCAATCAGCGTCCGCGCGTCGAGTCGGTGACGGTGCATCCCCCGGGCGTTGTCTTCCAGAAGCCCTACTCGACCGGCGAGACCGAGATCGCCGGCTTTCCCGAGGAGCCGCACGAACGCCGGCTGGCCGGCAGCGGAGCCGGGACGACCAGCGGCAGCGCGCCGGCGCTGGGCAAGCGCGTCATGCAGCCGGGGTTGCAGACGTTGGCCTGGAAGGCCGACGATCCGGACGGCGATGTCCTCCACTACGATGTGTGGGTCAGGCAAGAGGGCGAGGCGCGCTGGCAGCCGATCGGCCGCGAACTGAGCGAGGCGCTGCTTGTCTGGGACACCACGACCATGCCCGGTGGTCGCTACATCGCACGGGTCGACGCCCGCGACACCGCGTCACAACCGGCCGATGCGGCGCTCACTGGCACGCTCGAGAGCACCATCGTGACGGTGGACCACGCGCCTCCGTCGATTCGCGTGGTGTCCTCCACCAGGCGCGGCACAACCGCGCTCATCACCCTCGAGGTGGCGGATGCCGACTCGGTGATTGCGTCGGTCGACGTCAGCGTCGACGGGACGCGCTGGCGCCCGGTGGCCGCCGCCGACACGATCTTCGACACCCGCACGGAGCGGGTCGTGATTGAGGTGGCCGACGGTACCCAGCCCTCACAGGTGATGGTCCGGGCGACGGATCAGGTGGGCAATGCGGCGGCGGTGCCAGTGCCGGTGCCCCCCGCGGGGCCAGCCCCTCGTCGCTGACAGCCTGCCCGCGCTCTCTCTGGCACGCGCAGTCTGCTGGAGAGGCACGCCCTCACGGATAGCGCGCGGGTGCGCCCGGCCCGGCGCGCTGGTTCCTCGTGGACAGAACAGGCCCCAGGCCCCGACGAACCCGATCAGTGCGACGCGCCGGTGGCCCCGAGGTCGTCGGCCGGAAGCGCCCCGGTGACGGTGGTGTGCGCGAGCACCCACACCATGCTGACCGCCACCGGAGTCCCCTTGGCGGCAGTCGCCGGCCGGAACTCGGTGTGCGCCGCGGCCTCGAGGACGGCCGACAGGGCACGCCGATCGAGCCGACCTGTCCGTCGCCAGCCGCCGTCGATGACGGACAGGTGCCTGACCCGCCCTTCGCGCGTCACCACGGCCGAGAGCGCCACGGTGGCATCCTGTCCAGGCAGTTCGGTCACCGGAAGGAAGGCCGAGAGGTCGGGCTTCGATTCCGGTGCCTTCATCCATTCTTCGAGGCGCACAGGATTGTCATTCGACCCGGGGTTGGCCAGCACATCGATCAGGGCCGCCAGGGACCCGGGCTGCCACTGCTGGGTCAGGCGCAGGGTCAGCGCACCGGCCAGCAGGCAGGCCAGCAGAGCCAGCGTCGCCCCGGTGGCCGCCCATCGCAGCGGCGGTGCCTGGATTCCGTCTCGAAGAAACGTCGACCAGGCCTGATCGCGCTCGACCATGCGCCGCAACACCACCTGTCCTGGCAGTCCCTCCCGCTGCTCGGCGGTCATGCCGGCACGTCCGCGCAGGGTCACATGGATCAGCGTCCCCAGGGCGCGGCGGGCCTCGACCTCGTGCCGGCACCGGGCGCAGGCCTCAAGGTGACGCCGCACCTGGGCGCGCTGGCGGGGCTCGAGTTCACCATCGACAAATGCGTCGAGCAGCACACGGACGCGGGGGCAGGCCGTCGCGGTCACAGCCGCACCTCGCCGAGGCTGGCCCTGAGCGCCTGCCGTGCCCGCGTCAGCCGCGATTTGACGGTGCCCACGGCAATGTCGAGGGCCTGGGCAATCTCGTCGTAGGACAGCCCCTCGACTTCCCGCAGGATGATGACCGTGCGCTGGTCGAACGGCAGCGCATCGAGAGCCACGGTGAGGCGCTCGGCCAGTTGCTTGCTGGCCAGGATGCGGTGCGGCGACGAGGCATCGGTCGCCTCAGTGGGCTCGCCGTGCACTTCCACGTGTGCGTCGAGCGAGACCTGGCCCAGCCGATGGCGCCGGCTCCAGAACCGGCGACGGTTGCTGGCCTGGTTGATGGCAATGCGGTAGATCCAGGTCTTCAGCGACGCATCGGCCCGGAAGCGATCAATCGTGCGGAACACGCGCAGGAAGACTTCCTGCGAGAGGTCATAGGCCTCATCGCGGCTTCCCAGGAGGTGACACCCGAGCTGGAACACCATGGCCTGGTGCTCGGCGACCAGCTGCTCGCAGGCCGCCTGCTCTCCAGCCCGGCAGCGGGCGATGAGCGTCGCCTCGGAGGTCTCGAGTTGCGACCAGTCAAGCGAAGTGAGTGGATCCATGGTGCTCCTGCTCTGGGCGCAGTGTAGCGGAGAACGCCGCGGGCGTCGTCACGAAAGTACCTCCGCGCTGATAGGATGCGGTCGTGCGGCGCGTCGCCACTCCCCTCCTGGCGGGCCTCAGCCTCCTGCTGGCCCTGGCCGTAGCCTACGGCACGGTGACGGCCGATCGCGCCTTCATGCGGCTCGTCGCCGCCGGCGATGAGGCTGCCCAGCGCGGCGACCAGGCCGAGGCGCTCGAGGCCTACAGCGGCGCCCTGGCACTGCTGCCTGAGGCTGTGGCGCCCTACCTGAAGCGTGCACGCCTGTATCAGTCGGCCGGCCAGACGGAGCTCGCGCTGCGCGACCTGCGCCGCGCGGCAGATCTCGACCCGAGTTCCACACGGCCGGTCGAGTGGCTCGGCGACTGGCACCTGGCCAACGACCGTGTCAGTCGTGCCGTCGACTACTACCGCCGTGCCACGGCGCTCGAGGACCGCAACGATCGCCTGCTGGTCAAGCTGGCCACGGCCCAGCTGCAGTCCGAGCAGGCAGACGAGGCCCTGGCGACGGTCGACCGCGCCCTGGCCCTGCGTCCGGATGCCTCCGAGGCGCGCTATCTGCGGGCCCTGATTCTGCTGGCGCTCGGGCAGGATCGCGAAGCGCTGTTCGTCCTTGATGACCTCGTGGCCTCGCAGCCCGGACATCCGCCGACGCGCGAGGCGCTGGCCGCGGTATCCGAGTCGCTGGGCGACTACCGCCGCGCCGTCGACGAACTGTCGGCCCTCAGCGTGCTCGAGCCTGACCGGCCGTCGCGGGCCGTGGCTGTGGCGATGGCGATGACCCGCATCGGCCGCGACGCCGACGCGCTCGATGTGCTCGAGCGGGCGCGCGAGCGGTTTCCGTCCGATGCCGACGTGCTGGCGACCCTCGGCCATGCCTGGCTGGTGCGGGCCGAGCGCACCACCGACGCCGATGCCCTGCAGAAGGCCTCGACGCTCCTGGCGACGGCCACCGCCCAGCGGACGCCGTCCTCCACCGCCCTCAGCGATTGGGGTCGCGTGCGGCAACTGCAGGGCGATTTCGATGGCGCCGCGGCCGCCCTCGAGCGTGCCGTGGCCACCCCACCGGTGGCGCCCGACGCATACCTGCGCCTTGCCACGGTCCGTGAACGCCGTGGCGAACCGGCTGCGGCGCGCGGCGCACTCGAGGCCTACGCCGCGCTGGTTGGTGATCGCGCACCACTCGTGCAAGTGTCGCTGCGGCTGACCGAGCTGTGCCTCACGCTCGGCGACGCCGCGGGGGCTGGCCGGTGGCTCGAACGCGCCGAGAGCGAGGTCACCGACGAATCGCCTCCCGATGTGCAGGCACGGATCACGAGCCTGCGCCGCCGGCTGGTCCCCGCACCTTGAGGCGCGCCATAATCTTCGCGAGGCCCTGCCGGGTGATGCCGAGTTCGCGGGCCGCATGGCTGACGCTCCAGTCGGCCCGGGCCAGGGCCGCCTCGACCCAGCGGCGTTCAAACGCCATGCGGGCATCGATCAGCCCGCCCCCACCCTCGGCCCGGCTGAGGAACGGATAGCCCAGTATCGGGGGCAGGCAGTCGGGGCCGACGCTGACACGGTCGTCGGCCATCACCATGGTCATCGCCAGCACGTTCTGCAGTTCGCGGACGTTGCCGGGCCAGTGATGGTGGCGCAGCGCCGCGATCGTGGCCGGGGCCAGTACTCCTCGCGCCCCGGTGCGCCGCGCGAGCGACGTCCAAATGTGTTCCACCAGCCGCGGCAGGTCGTCGAGCCGCTCGCGCAGGGGCGGCACGGGCAGGTGAATCACCTCGAGCCGGAACCGGAGGTCGGCCCGGAAGCGGCCGGCAGCCACCCCCTCCCGCAGGGGACGGTTGCAGGCAGCCACGATGCGGACATCGACCTTCCGCGTCTGTGTTTCGCCCACCCGGCGCACTTCGTGCTCCTGCAGCACACGCAGGAGCGTGGCCTGCACGCGGAGCGACAGTTCACTGACCTCGTCGAGAAACACCGTGCCACCGTTGGCAGCCTCGAAGATGCCGGCGCGGTCAGCCTGCGCACCGGTGTAGGCCCCCCGCACGCAGCCGAACAGCTCGGTCTCGGCCAGGTCGTCGGTGAGCCCCGCGCAGTTGATGGCCACAAACCGCCGGTCGCGACGACTGCTCTGACGATGCAGCGCACGAGCCACGAGTTCCTTCCCGGTGCCGCTCTCTCCTTCAATCAGTACGGAAAACGGCGTGGCTCCGGCCTGCGCGATCGCCAGCCGCACCCGCTGCATCGCGGCACTGGTGCCCACCAGTTCATCGGCGACGGGCAGCGCCTGCTGCGCACCGGCGGCCGCCGTTACCAGGGGCGCCAGCACCAGGCCTGCTGCTTCGAGAAGCGCCTCGGCGTCGCTGACGCGCACATCGGGCTCGATGTCGAAGCAGGCCACGAGCATGCCGACCAGCGCCTCGCCCACGTGCAGGGGCAGGCAGCACTCAACAGCCGACCCGTGGCTGCCCCGATAGCGCAGGCGGCTGCGCACCGCCTCGCGCATGCGTGCGGACGGCGCCCATGCGCGCGCCGGGCGTCCACTGATGGGCGTGCCCTCGCCGCTGAGGCTGGTCGGAATGACCCAGACGCCGTCGGCCCGCAGCCGTTCGCACACGAACGCCAGTTGCCGCCGGATGCCCTCGGCAGGTTCGGCCGTAGTGTGACTCAGCCTCAACATCGCCAGCACATCGTCGGCCACCAGCCGTGGCACCTCTTCATCTGCAGGAGCCGCCTCGACGGCACGCGCCTCCCAGGGCCGTCCGCGGCGCCGCAGCACGTCGCCCAGGGCACGCAGGGCCGGCTGCCCGGCCCCTGCCGACGGGGCCAGCATGTGGTCCCATCGGGCCGCGGCTTCCGCGAGTTCGAGCATCGCCGCCGATGCAGGGGCGTGCGGCGGCGGCAGGGGCGGGCCTGAGGCGTCAGCCACGAGCCACTGGCCAGCCACCAGTGGCTCGGCCGCCTGATAGGGACCCTCGACCAGTGACACCACCAGGTGCGGCAGCGTGCTGTCGGACGCCAGCCACCGCAGACCGGTTGCCACGGCCATCGACACCGGCCGGGTGCGGATCAGGATGGCCAGGGTCGGAATGCCGGTCTCCTGGGTGTGGGTGCGCCGGTGACGATCGGCAAACGCGGCGAACTGGGTGTCGGTGAGGACCTGATACCCCAGTCGGGAGAGCACTCGTGCGGCGGCACGGCCGACCGCCCGGTGCAGATGCGCCCCCGGACAAACGATCAACACCTCGCGCGGTGCCCCTGACCGTGCGCGCATCGCTGCCGTGCCCAGCAGCGCCGCTGCCTGTCGAGACCAATCGTGAGTGGCCATGCCACGGCCTTAAGCAAGATCAACGCCGAGGCCACCACCTGACGCGTGATGGACCGCACTCACGACAGGCGCTGCGGAAAGTTCGGCTAAGATCACACTTCGATGCTGCGATTTCTGACGGCTGGCGAATCACACGGCCCTGCGCTCACGGTCATTCTCGAGGGGATGCCTGCCGGCCTTCAGATTGACTTTGCGGGAATCGCCACAGACATCCGGCGGCGGCAGGCCGGCTATGGTCGCGGACGCCGGATGGTCATCGAGTCGGACACGGCCGAGTTTCTGGGCGGCGTCCGCCACGGGGCCACGACCGGTGCGCCCATCGCCATCCAGATTCGCAATCGCGACTGGGACAACTGGCAGGCCACGATGTATGTCGGCGCCGAACGCCCGGCCGATGCCCCCGGTGCCCGTCGTGCGCCCGTCGTGCGTCCCAGGCCCGGCCATGCCGACCTGGCCGGTGCTCTCAAGTACGACCATGCGGACATTCGCGACGTGCTCGAGCGCGCCAGTGCCCGCGAAACAGCCGCCCGCGTGGCCGCCGGCGCCATGGCCCGCCAGCTGCTGCACGCTGCGGGCGTTCGCCTCACCAGCCACGTGCGCGCCATTGGCGGCGTGCACCTGCCCGACAGCCGTGTCGTGACGCTCGACGAGGCCATCGCGGCGGAACAGTCGCCGGTCCGCTGCGCCGATGACGAGGTGGCGGCGCAAATGATGGCCGCCATCGACGCGGCCCGCGAGGCCGGCGATACGCTGGGCGGTCAGGTCGAAGTGCTGGTGACCGGCCTGCCCGTGGGCCTCGGCAGCCACGTGCAGTGGGACCGCAAGCTCGACGGCCGCCTGGCGCAGGCCGTCATGTCGATTCCGGCGATCAAGGCCGTCTCCATTGGCGACGGCGTCGAAGGCGCCGCGCGGCCGGGGTCGCTCGTACACGACGAGATCGTCCTGACGCACACCGATGCCGGCCGGCACATCAGCCGCCCGACGAATCGCGCCGGGGGGCTCGAGGGCGGCATCACCACGGGCGAGGACCTGCGGGTCAGCGCCTTCATGAAGCCGATCGCCACCCTGATGCAGCCCCTGCGATCGGTCGACCTGACCACGCTCGAGGACGCGCCTGCGGCCATCGAACGCAGCGATGTGTGCGCCGTCCCGGCCGCCGGCGTCATCGCCGAGGCGATGGTGGCCCTGGTGCTGGCGGATGCGCTGCTCGAACGGTTCGGCGGCGATTCCGTGGCGCAGCTGCAGCAGCACGTCGAGCTGGCGCGTGCGTCGGTCGTGGCCCGGACCTCGCGCCCGGCATGATCCGCCCGATTCTTCACTACGGCGCTCCCGAGCTGCGCCAGAAGGCCACGCCCGTCACCGACTTCACGCCCGGCCTCTCGGTGCTGGCGGCCGACATGATCGAGACCATGCATGCAGCCCCCGGCATCGGCCTCGCCGCACCGCAACTCGGGGTGCCGCTCCGCCTCGTGGTGGTCGACCTGTCAGCCGGGGCCCGCCCCGGCGAGGCCTTCACGCTGGTCAACCCCGAGTGGGTGCGCCGCGAAGGGATGCAACTGGAAGAGGAATCGTGTCTCAGCCTGCCCGGGCTCAGTGCGACCGTCGCCCGTCCTGCACGCGTCGTGGTCCGGGGGCAGGACGTCGAAGGGCGTTCCATCGAAATCACCGGGGACGGCCTGCTGGCGAGAGCCCTACAGCACGAAATCGATCACCTCGACGGCATCCTCTTCATCGACCGGCTTCGCGGCATCCAGCGGCGCCTGCTGCTGCGCACCCTGACGCGACGCCAGTCGCGGGAGGGTGCATGAGCCGTCCGCTGCGCATCGTATTCTTCGGCACGCCGGCCTTCGCCGTGCCGACGCTCGACGCCCTGCTCGCCTCCCGGCATCACGTCGTGCTCGTGGTCACCCAGCCCGACCGCCCCCGCGGGCGCGGCCAGCGCGTGAGCCCGGGCCCCGTGCGGCAGTGTGCCGACACCGCCTCTGTGCCCGTCGTGCAACCGGAGACCCTGCGCGACCCCGACATCCGCGGGCAGCTCGAATCGCTGGCGTGGGATCTCGGCGTGGTCGCCGCCTATGGCCGGTTGCTGCCGTCGTGGCTCCTGGCCCTGCCCCGCCTCGGCCTCATCAACGTGCATGCCTCGCTGCTGCCACGGCATCGCGGGGCCTCGCCCATCCACCGGGCCGTCATGGAGGGCGACCCGGAGACCGGCGTCACCATCATGCGCGTGGTTCAGGCACTCGACGCCGGTGCCATGCTGGCCACTGTGCGCGTGCCGATTGGCCCCGACGACACGACCGCCGACATCGAGCCCCGACTGGCCACCGCCGGAGCCGCGCTGCTGCTCGAGGTGGTCGACCGCCTCGCAGACGGTCCCGTCGACGAGGTGCCGCAGGACGACTCGGCCGCCACCTACGCGCCACGCATCCGCAAGGAGGAAGGCCTGATCGACTGGTCGCAGCCGGCCCGGGCCATCCACAATCACATTCGGGGGCTCACCCCGTGGCCGCGCGCGTACACGACCGGCCCCCATGGACGTCTGATCGTGCACCGGTCACGTGTCGGCTCCGCGACCACTCCCGACGTGCCACCGGGAACCATCCTGACAGCCTCGCCTCACGAGGGGCTGACCGTGGCCACCGGCGAAGGTACGCTGGCGCTGCTGATCCTCCAGAGCGACGGCGGCCGCGCCCTCGACGCCGCCGCCTTCCTCAGTGGCCATTCGCTGCCGCCCGGCACCCGGCTGGGCCCGGCATGATCGCGCCTGCCCGCCAGGCCGCGGCTGCGGCGCTCCGGGCCATCGACGGTGGCACCGATCTGCCCTCGGCACTGCACCGTGTGCGAAGCGCCCTCACGGACCGACGCGACCAGGCACTGCTCACCGAACTGGTGTCCGGCACCGTCCGCATGCGGGTCGCCCTCGACTATCAGATCGGGCTCCACTGCACGCGTCCACTCGCGTCACTCGATCCCGAGGTGCGCCGCCTGCTGCAGCTGGGGGCATTCCAGCTGCTCTACCTGACACGCGTGCCGGCCTCGGCGGCCGTGAATGATGCGGTGCGGCTGGCCCGCACGGGACAGGTCGCCAGTGCCTCGGGCTTCATCAACGCCGTGCTGCGCTCGCTCGCCCGTGCCCCGCGGCCCCTCACCTGGCCCGACGGTCCGCTGGCGTTCCGGCTGGCCACCGAATACTCGCATCCGGAGTGGCTCGTCGCCCGCTGGCTGCAGCGCATGGGTGAAGAGACCACGCGCGCCTGGCTGGCCTTCAACAACATACCGCCCACACTCACGCTGGCCGCCAACCGCACGCGCGGCACTCGCGACGAACTGACCGATCGGCTGCCCGGCGAGGGCATCACCGTCACCCCGACCCGTCACTCACCGGATGGCCTGCATGTCACCGCCCCGGGCATCACAGACTCGGCCGCGCTGCAGGAGGGCCTCTGCCTCATCCAGGACGAAGGCTCGCAGCTCGTCGGATACCTCGGCACGGTCGCCGAGGGGGGACGGGTGCTCGATCTCTGTGCGGCGCCCGGAGGCAAGACGATGACCCTGGCCGGACGGGTGGGCGCGACGGGTCTCGTCGTGGCGTGCGATGTGCGTCCCCGCCGGATGCGCGTCCTTCGCGACACGGTGCGTCGCTGCCAGCTCGATCGGGTGCGCCTGGTGCAGATTCCCGCTGACGGCACGCTGCCGTTCCGCGACGACGCCTTTGATCTCGTGCTGGTCGATGCCCCTTGTTCGGGCCTCGGCACGTTGCGGCGCGACCCCGACATCCGCTGGAAGATCCAGCCGCCCGACCTGGTGCGGCTCGCCGCCGTGCAGGCGGGGCTGCTGCAGCGCGTGTCGTCACTCGTAGCGCCTGGTGGGCAGCTGGTGTATGCGACCTGCTCGAGCGAACCTGACGAGAATGAGGATGTGGTCAACGGGTTCCTGGCCACCCACCCTGGCTTCACCCTGACCGCGCAGCACCGCACCACGCCGCACGAGCACCAGCTCGAGGCGTTCGCCGGTGCCGTCATGATGCGCGCCCTGTAGTACCATTTTCGGGTTCAGCCATGTCACAGTCGTCGTGGGTGTGGAGGGTCGGTCGGATGATGCTGCTGACGGCAGCGCTCGGCGTCACATTCGTCGTGTTTGCCGTCCTCTCGGCCCGCATCGTGACGCGCAGCCGTGACGTGGCCGTGCCGGCCTTCGTCGGCCAGTCGGTGGATGACGCCACGCGTCAGGCCGCTGCGATCGAACTGCCCCTCAGCGTCGACCCGACACGGCGCACCGACCCGACCGTTCCGGCCGGGCAGATTCTCGAGCAGGATCCGGCACCGGGCACCATCACCCGCCGCCAGCGCCGCATCAGGGTCTGGGTGTCGGCCGGCCCGCAGGTCACCCGCGTCCCCTCGCTGATCGGACAGACGCAGCGGATGGCTGAGCTGCGGCTCACCGAGGAGGGACTCGCCGTGGCGGGCATCACCGAGGTCTCGACGGCCACGGCCGGTCCGGATGTGGTGGTAGCCCAGGATCCCCCGGCCTCGGGCGGTGGCCGCGACGTGCGGCTGCTGGTCAATCGTGGCCTGGCACGGCCGCTCTACGTGATGCCCGACCTGATGGGTGTCGACAGCGCAACCGCCGCCGCCTGGCTGAGGACGAGCGGCTTCCGCGTGACCGTCTCGCCGGTCGCCCCGACACCGGGCGGAGCATCGGGATTCGTGACCCGGCAGCTGCCGGACTCGGGAGCCCCCCTGGCCGCGGGCGATGCGATTACCCTCGAGGTGGCCCGATGACATTCCAGCTCGCACCGTCGATTCTGTCGGCAGACTTCGCGCATCTCGCGCGCGACATCGCCGCAGCCGAGGCCGCCGGCGCCGACCTCATTCATGTCGACGTCATGGACGGGCACTTCGTGCCGAACATCACCATCGGCCCGCCCGTGGTCAAGGCGCTGAAGCGCGTCGCCACGCGTCCGCTCGATGTGCATCTGATGGTGCAGCATCCCGACGCCTACCTGAAGGCCTTCGCCGAGGCCGGCGCCGACATGCTGTCGGTGCACATCGAAGTGCTGCCGCACCTGCACCGCACGCTCGACGCCATCCGCGCCCTTGGGATCAAGGCCGGCGTCGTGCTCAATCCCTCGACCCCGGTGTCGGCCCTCGAAGAGGTCGCGTCAGAGCTCGATTACGTGCTGCTGATGTCAGTCAACCCCGGATTCGGCGGCCAGAAGTTCATTGCATCGACGCTCGACAAGATTCGCCGCACCCGCGCGCTGCTCGACCGGGCCGGCAGCCACGCCCCCATCGAAGTCGATGGCGGCGTCGACGTCTCGAACATCCGCGCCATCGTCGAAGCCGGCGCCGGCATGGTTGTGGCCGGCCAGGCCGTGTTCGGCGGCGGACACCCGGCAGACGCGATTGCCGCCCTGCGGGCCGCCGCGCAATGAAGACGAAGGCAGCGGTCGTGGCAGACACACTGCGGCAGCAGCCGCCGGTGGCGCAGGTGCGGGTCCGCTACGCCGACACCGACCAGATGGGCGTCGTCTACTACGCCAACTATCTGGCGTGGTTCGAGGTGGGACGTACCGAATGGCTGCGCCGCTTCGGATGGAACTACCGCAGCATGGAAACGGACGGCGTGTACCTGCCGGTCATCACGGCCCACTGCGACTATGCCCGCAGTGCACGCTACGACGATGTGATTGACATTCACACGGGAGGACGGCTCCTGTCACCTGCGCGACTGGCGTTTGACTACGCCCTCGTGCGGGCCTCGGATGCCACCTGCCTGGCGACGGGCTACACCGAACACGCCACCACCAACGCGACGGGTCGTCCCCTGCGGATCCCTGCGCGCATCCTGGAGTTGCTGTCATGAAAGCGCTGATCACCGGCGGGGCCGGATTCATCGGGTCCCATCTCACCGAACGCCTGCTCGCCAGCGGCGCCGAGGTCGTGGCCCTCGACTGTTTCACCGACTATTACGCGCGGGCGATCAAGGACGCCAACATCGCGGCCCTCCGCAAGCATCCCCGCTATCGCCTTGTCGAAGCGACCATTGCCGACGCCGACCTCGACGCGCTGCTCGACGGCGTCACGCACGTGTTCCACCTGGCGGCCCAGGCGGGTGTCCGCAAGAGCTGGGGGCGCGACTTCCAGGTCTACACGACGCTCAACGTCGATGCGACGCAGCGCCTGCTCGAGGCCTGCGTCGGCCGGCCAATCCACCGCTTCTTCTACGCCTCGAGCTCGTCGGTCTACGGCGACGATGTGACCCTGCCGATGCGCGAGGAGGTACCGCTGCACCCAGTCTCGCCGTATGGCGTCACGAAGCTGGCGGCCGAGCAGCTCTGTTACCTCTACTTCGTGAACCACGGCGTGCCCACCGTCTCGGTGCGCTACTTCACGGTGTATGGCCCCCGGCAGCGACCGGACATGGGCTTCCACCGGTTCATGAAGGCCATCCAGGCCGGGCAGCCCCTGACGCTCTACGGCGACGGGTTGCAGACGCGCGACTTCACCTACGTGGCAGACGCCGCGGCGGCGACCCATGCGGCCTGTGTGCAGGGCGTCCCGGGTCAGGTCTACAATGTGGGCGGCGGGTCGCGGGTCTCGGTGCGCGAGGTGTTTGCGATGCTCGGCCAGGTGACCGGGCGGCCGGTGCTCATTGACCAGCAGCCCCAGCAGAAGGGCGACATGCGCGACACTTACGCCGACACGACGCGGGCCCGGGCCGATCTGGGCTTCGCGCCGTCAGTCACTCTCGAGGACGGCCTGCGTGCGATGTGGGCCTGGATGGAAGCCACGAACCGATGACACGCCGACTGCTGACCCTGACCGTGCTGCTGCTGGTGGCGGTGGCTGCCTGCGGCCGGAAGCCCGCCGTCCTGCCGCCCGGCACGGTCGATGCCGACAAGTTCCTCTACGATCGCGGCCAGGCCGCCTTCAAGGATCGCAAGTGGCTCGACGCCCGCGAATACTTCCGGAACATCGTCGACAACTATCCGCAGAGTCCGTTCCGGCCCGATGCGAAGCTGGCCCTCGGCGACACCTACCTGGCGCAGCGCGGGGCCGAAAACCTGCTGCTGGCAGCCAACGAGTTCCGGGAATTCCAGACGTTCTATCCGACCCATCCGCGCGCCGACTATGCCCAGCTGCAGCTGGCCAAGTCGTTTACCGGACAGATGCTGGCACCCGATCGCGACCAGAGCGCCACGCGCGATGCGGTGAAGGAAATCGAAGTCTTCCTGCAGCGCTATCCGAACAGCGCCCTCATGCCGCAGGCCCGGGCGCTCGAGCGTGAGGCACGCGACCGGCTGAGCGAGTCGGGCTACCGGGTGGGCTTCTTCTACTACCGTTCGCGGTGGTATCCCGGGGCGATTGACCGGTTCAAGGAAGTGCTCGACAAGGATCCGAAGTTCACGCACCGCGACGCGGTCTACTACCACCTCGCCGAGGCGCTGTATGCCACCGACAAGAAGGCCGAGGCACTGCCCTACTTCGAACGGCTGCTGTCGGAGTTCGAACAGAGCCCCTACCTGCCCGAGACTCAGAAGCGGGTGACGGAACTCAAGGCGACGCTGGCCGCCGCGGCGCCCCCGCCGCCTCCCGGGCGCTAGCCACCCCGCGCGGCCCCGGGCGTCCGGTCAGCCGCGCTCGTCGCGCGACGGCCTCACCGCGGTGCGCTCGCCCGACGGCGTCAGCCTGAGGTATTCGCGGTAATAGTGAAAGGCCGAATACAGGGCCGTGCCCATCACGACCCACATGGCCGCGCGCCCAAGCCACACGAACAGCGGCACGCGTTCGCCCCCGAGCAGCAGCAGCAGGATCGCCACAATCTGCGAAATCATCTTGGCCTTGCCCGCCCGTGAGGCGGGCATCGGCGTGCCCCGGGCAAACGCGCGATGGCGCAGGCCGGTGACCACAAACTCGCGGCCGATGATGACGGCGACCATCCAGGCCGACACCATGTCGAGCTGCACCAGCGAAATGAGGGTGGCCGAAATCAGCAGCTTGTCGGCCAGCGGATCGAGCATCTGGCCAAGCGAGGTGATCTGCTGACGGCGACGGGCGAGATAGCCGTCGAGCCAGTCGGTGATGGCCGCCAGCCCGAAGATGGCCGCCGCCACCAGTTCGACTGGCAGCCCGAGCACCTGGCGCCCCTCGAACTTGGTCAGCATCACCGACACCAGCAGGGGCACCAGGATGATGCGGGCGACCGACAGCAGATTCGGAAGATTCATGCGACCGGCAGTATCTTAGCCCCGCCCTCATGTAACATGAAACCTTGTCATGAAAGCCATTCTCCTCGCCGGCGGCAAGGGCACGCGACTGCGGCCCCTGACGCTGAACACCCCCAAGCCGGTCGTCCCCATCTTTGACCGCGCATTCCTCCACTACCAGATCGAGCGGCTGCACAAGATTCCCGACATCGACGAGGTGATCCTCAGCCTCAACTACCAGCCCCGGCGCATCGAGGAAGTCTTCGGGGCCGGTGAGGGCACGGGCGTTCGGCTGCGCTATGTGGTCGAGCCGTCCCCCCTCGGCACGGGCGGCGCCATCCGCTATGCCGCCCAGGGCATCGACGACACCATCGTCGTGTTCAACGGCGACGTCATGACCGACGTCGACCTGCCCGCCGTACTCGCGAAGCACCGCGACGCGCAGGCCCGGGCGACGATCGTGCTGACCCCGGTCGACAACCCCACCGCGTACGGCCTCGTCGAGACCTCAGCCGACGGCCATGTCACCCGCTTCCTCGAGAAGCCGGCCGCGCACGAGATCACCTGCAACACCATCAATGCGGGCATCTACGTGCTCGAGCCGCAGACGTTCGACCGCATTCCGAAAGACACCACCTATTCGATTGAGCGGGCGTACTTTCCGTCGCTCGTCGAGCGCGGCGAGACGTTCGTGGCGCACATCGAACGTGGCTACTGGATCGACATCGGCACGCCCGAGAAGTACCTCCAGGTGCACCGCGACATGTTCGACGGACGGTTCGCCGGCGGCCTGTTCCGTACGGCCGACCGCACCGTCCCGATCGTGTCGCCCGACGCCCGCATCGATGCCGGCGCGACGCTCGAAGGCCCCTGCTTCGTCGATGCCGGCGCCCACATCAAGCCGGGCGCCACGATTGGTGCCTATGCCGTGGTGGGGCGCGGCTGCGTGGTCGAAGAAGGCGCGCGCGTGACCGGCGCCATCCTGTGGCCGAACACCCGCGTGGGTGAAGGCGCGATCATCGACGGCAGCCTCATCGGCCGGGGCTGCCACGTGGGACGGTTCGCACGGGTGGGCCCGACGGCCATCCTGGGCGACAAGACGTCTCTGACCGATTACACACAGGCCTGATGGGTGACCGACGTGTTTGATCCTTCCGTTTTCAAGGCGTACGACGTCCGCGGCATTTATCCGACCGAAGTCACTGCCGAGCTCTTCCACCAGCTGGGCCGGGCGTTCGTCGCATTCCTCGGGCCGGGCCGCTACGCGGTGTCGCGCGACATGCGCACCTCGTCGCCCGAACTGGCGGCGGCGTTCATTGAGGGCGCGCGCCTACAGGGCGGCCACCTCATCGACTACGGCATGATGGGCACCGACCTCATGTACTACGCCGTGGCGGCCGATGGCCTCGATGGCGGCGCGCAGATTACGGCCTCGCATAATCCCGGCGAGTACAACGGCTGCAAGATGGTCCGCAAGGAGGCCTTTCCGCTGAGCGGCGAGTCGGGCATCCGGGAAATGAAGGAGATGATCTTCGCGGGCACCATTCCCCCGCCGCCGGCACAGCCGGGGACGGTCGAGTCGCGCAGCATCCTCGACCGCTACCGCACGCACGTGATGGGCTTCATCGACCCGTCGGTCATCCGCCCGTTCAACGTGGTGCTCGACGCCGGCAGCGGCATTGCCGGCATGGTCGCCCCGCTGCTCTTCGACGGCCTGCCCTGCCGCACGACGCGCCTGTGCTTCGACGTCGACGGAACGTTCCCGCACCACGAGGCCAACCCGCTGCTCGAAGAGAACCGCCGCGACATCACCGAGGCGGTCATCGCCCTCAAGGCCGATGCCGGCATCGCGTGGGACGGTGACGCCGACCGCTGCTTCTTCCTCGACGGCACGGGCGAGTTCATCGCCGGCGACTTCATCACGGCGCTGCTGGCCGAGTCGTTCCTGATGAAGCACCCCGGGTCGACCATCATCTACGACGTGCGCGCCAGCTACGCCGTCAAGGACACGGTGGCCCGCTACGGCGGCACGGCGGTCATGAACCGCGTCGGCCACGCCTTCATCAAGCGCACGATGCGCGAGCGCGACGCCATCTTCGGCGGCGAGGTGACCGGGCACTACTACTTCCGCGACAACTTCTACGCCGACAACGGGTTCATTCCGGCCCTGCTGATTCTCGAGCTGATGTCGAAGAAGGGCCTCTCGCTGCGCGACCTGCTCAAGCCGCTGCGCGAGCGTTACTTCATCTCGGGCGAAATCAACACGCGCGTGGCCAGCATGACCGAGGTCCCCGCCAAGCTGGCGACCCTCAAGCGCGAGTATGGCCACGGCCACACCTACGAGATCGACGGCCTGTCGGTCGAGTTCGCCGACTGGCACTTCAATGTGCGCGCCTCGAACACCGAACCCCTGCTGCGGCTCAACCTCGAGGCCGAGACGCCCGAGCTCATGGAACGGCGCCGCGACGAGGTGCTGTCCATCATCCGGAACTGACGCGCTGCGGGCGGCGGGTGGGCACGCACGTGCCACCCGGTGCCCCCGCCGCACGCCAGAGAGCCGCCGTGCCACGACGCCCCTCGGGGCAGTTGAAGTGCCACCCGGGCGTTCTGCTACACTGGAAGGATAGCTGCCACGAGCGGGAGTAACTCAGTGGTAGAGTCACAGCTTCCCAAGCTGTTGGTCGCGGGTTCGATCCCCGTCTCCCGCTCCATCCTTCCGTCCTTCTCTCCCGGTTCATCCCCTGGTCCAGCCGCCTCAGGCAGGAACGCCCGTGCGTGACACTTGATGACACGCGCCGCGTGGTTCGACCGCCCCTGCTTTCGCGTATCATCTCGAACGGAGGCATACCCGTGAAGCGTCGTGATCTCATCAAGTCTGGAAGCCTGGCGGTGCTGGGCATGGCGGCCACGGCCTGCGCACCCCGCTCGGCCGCGATCGTCACCACTCCGGCGCGGCGACCCATGATTGTGCTGCCGCGCATCCATGCGTCGTGGGACCGCGTCATCCGCACCACGGTCGGCTTCCGACCCCATCGCCCGGGCGGCTTCGTCCTGCGTGCCGACAAGCTCGGCAGCAAGCTGCTGATTCACAACTACGGCCACGGTGGATCGGGCATGTCGCTCTCGTGGGGCACGGCGGCCATGGCGGCCGACCTGGCTCTTCAGCAGGGCGAGCGCACCGTGGCCGTCATCGGTGGCGGCGTCGTCGGCCTCACCACCGCGCGCGAACTGCAGCGGCGCGGCTTCGGCGTCACCATCTATGCGGCGGCCCTGCCCCCCGAAGTCACCTCGAACTGGTCGCTGGCCGGCTTCACGCCGACCTCGGGCCTCATCAGCGGCAACGTCCGCACCCCCGAGTGGACCGCCCAGTTCCAGCAGGCCGTCGACATCGCCTACCGCCGCCTGCAGCTGCTCGTCGGCCCCAAGTACGGCATCTCGTGGATCACCAACTACGCCCCCACGGACGATGAGAAGATGGCCGGGGGCAGCAACGTGCTGCTGCCGGCGCACATCCAGGGCGCGCGCGAGCTGCTTCAGCCCGGCGAACATCCCTTCCCCACCCGCTTCGCCATCCAGCGGCCCGAGATGCGCATCGAGCCGTCGATTTACCTCGAGGCACTGCTCGAGGACGTGAAGATCTTCGGCGCGTCGATCATCATCCGGAAGTTCGAGAAGGCCGACGAGATCGCGGCGCTGCCGCAGCCGGTCATCGTCAACTGCACGGGCCTCGGGGCCAAGACGCTGTTCGCTGATGACCAGCTCGTGCCCCTCAAGGGCCAGCTGACCGTGCTCGTGCCGCAGCCCGAAATCGAATACTCGACGAGCGGCGGCGCCCGTGTGCAGTCGGCCGAGCCCGGCCTCGGCATTCACATGATGCCGCGCCGTGACGGCATCATCCTCGGCGGCACGTCCGAACGCGACGTCTGGTCGCCCGAGGTCAACGAGAAGGAACGCCAGCGCATCGTGAACGGACACATCGAACTCTACAGCGCCATGAAGGGCCCGGGAGCCCCCATGCCCCGGCGGGGCTAGCCGGCCGCAATGGATTCCCGGCCAGACGGCGTGGCCTCAGCGCAGGGCCACGCCGACGGCCATGTTCAGCAGGGTCGCCCCGGCCCGCGCCGACGCCGCACCCGTGGCCGCCCCACCGGGCACCCGATGCCATCGGAGGTCGACCGACAGGCCCAGATGCCGGCGGGTCATCCAGCGCGCCCCGAAGCCCACGTTGATGGCACGTCCCCAGTCTGTCTCGACCACCTGCGCCGGCCAGCCGTCGGTGGCCGTCGCCTCGCTGCGGCTCTGTGAGAGACCGTAGCCGCCGCTCACGTAACTCCAGCCCCTCGAGTGCCCGAAATTGAGCGACAGCTGCGGGGCCACATAGCGGACGCGTGTAGCGACCGTCAGCCCCGCTGCCTGCAGGGGCGTCGGCGTGGCGCCGTCCCTGGGCGAGTCGGGACTCGCCGATCGGCCGGCCGTTCCCGCAGATGCCCCCAGCCCAATCCGCATGGGGCCGAGTGACGCCACGTAGACATGACCTCCGACCTCACCGCCGAACCCTCGCCCGGGCAATGTCGGCCCCTCGGGCACGGCAGGCACCCATCCGTCACCTGTGGGCAGTGCGGCCATCAGGCCCCGCACGTCGAACACCACGCCCGACACGCGGGGGCGCTCATCCGGCGGCGGCAGCGTGAGTGGGGCCTGCGCCTGCGCCGAGGCGCGGGCGGTCAGCCCCAGGGCGAGCCCCACAGCCAGCAGTGCGGCGCGCGATGTCACCATCAGTAGCCGCTCCCGGCCTGCGTCACCGCGGCCCCCTGCGATTCCTTCACGATGCGCACCCCGGCGCTGGCACCGATGCGCGTCGCGCCGGCCGCCACCATGGCCTGGAGCTGCTGCAGGTCGCGCACGCCCCCCGAGGCCTTCACGCCCATCTCGGCACCGACGACGCGGCGCATGAGCGCCACATCGGCCGCCGTCGCACCGCCGGGCCCGAAGCCCGTCGACGTCTTCACGAAATCGGCGCCGGCCGCCTTGGCCAGCGTGCAGGCCGTGGCCTTCTCTTCGTCTGTCAGTAGCGCCGTCTCGAGAATCACCTTGCTCACCACTTGACGCTCGCTGCACGCGGCCACCACCGCGCGGATGTCGTCCGAGACCAGGCGCACATTGCCTGACTTGAGCGCGCCGACGTTCAGGACCATATCGATCTCCGTCGCCCCGTCGAAGATGGCGCGTCGCGCCTCGTACTGCTTGACGTCGGGCGTGGTGGCACCGAGGGGAAACCCCACTACCGAGCAGACCCCAACGCCGCTGCCCTGCAGCCGGCTCGCCGCCAGGGCCACCCACGTGGGATTCACGCACACCGTCGCAAACTTCCATTCGCGCGCCTCGCGGCACAGCGTCTCGATGTCGTCGGCCGTCGCCTCGGGCTTGAGCAGCGTGTGGTCGATGGCCGTGGCCACGCCGTTGTCGCCGCCCTCGCGGGCGTGCAGCCCCAGCCGCGTTGCCCCGGCATCGAGCACGCCCCGCACTCGGTCGGGGCAGCACTCGAACGTGAACCCGTGGCAGGTGCACCGCGACGGTGCCAGCGCCCCGGCGGCTGCCAGCTCTTCGAGAATCAGTTCGATGACGCGTCGGTAATCAGTCGACATGGAAGGGGGAAGGGCTACTGCGATGCCTCGAGCGCATGCAGCTTCTGCAGGCGGCGCAGGTAGCGCGTTTCTGTGGTCGGGGTGCCGAGGAAGATGCGGACGAGATCGACCGCCTCTTCCGCCGTGACCAGGGTACTGCCCAGGGTCATCACGTTGGCACCGTTGTGCTCGCGCGCATACCGGGCCAGCGTCGGCGTCAGGCAGCAGGCCGCGCGAATGCCGTCGAGCTTGTTTGCCGCCATGGCCGACCCAAGGCCCGCTCCATCGATGACGATGCCGGCGTCGGCCTCGTGGCGGAGCACGAGCCGGGCCACCTGCGCGGCGATGTCGGGATAGTCGACCGCCTCGGTGCCGTGCGTGCCGATGTCGGTGACGGCCAGGCCCTGCTGCCGCAGGTGCGCTAGCAGGTGAGCCTTGAGGGCCAGCGAGGTGTGATCGCCGCCCAGCGCCACGCGGCGCACCGGCATGGCCGGGGCCAGCTGCGCCAGGTCGACCGAGGGCACCGGCGACAGCACCGTGACCCGCCGCTCGCGCAGGGTGTCGAGCGCCAGTGGCGTGATGTGGCCGCCGACCGCCAGGGTCACCGTCGACCCACGGTCAAGCAGGCGCGCATCGGCCTCGGTAATGATGCTGAACGTCTTCATTGGCGTCGGTCGCTCTCCCCCGGCCCTTATGCTACGCTGCCGGGCGTCATGCTGTCGCCCCGCGTGCTGATTGACTCGTCGACCCTGGCCGCCCGGGTGGCTGATCTGGCCAGCGAAATCCGCGCAGCCATTCCCGAGAATGATATCCACTTTGTGGGCGTGCTGAAGGGGGCCGTGCCCTTCATGGCCGACCTCATCCGGGCCGTCCCCGGCGGCGTCACCATCGACTTCATCGCCGTCTCGAGCTACGGCGGCGGCACCAGCACCTCGGGCGAAGTACGCATGCTCAAGGACGTCGATGCCAGCCTCGACGGTCGCCACGTCATCATCGTGGAAGACATCGTCGACACCGGCCTCACCCTGCATTACCTGCAGGACCTGCTGCGGCTGCGCAACCCGCGGTCGCTGCGGACAGCCTGCCTGCTGAGCAAGCCCTCGCGACGGAAGGTCGAGGTGCCGGTCGAGTTCATCGGCTTCACCATCGACGACCAGTTCGTCGTGGGCTATGGCCTCGACTACGCCGAGCAGTATCGGAACCTCCCCTACATCGGCTGCCTCGACGGCTAGCTAGGGCCGGGCCTGTCCGTTTCCGGCCGCTGGGCTCCCCGCCTCCGCCGCTGCCGAGGCCCTCGCCTTCGCGACGGCCTCGCGCACGCGATCGGCGAACTGCCGGGCCTGGGCCAGCACCTCGCCCTCCGCGAGCGTCAGCACCTGCCGGTTCCGCATCACCACGCGGCCCTCAATCACCGTGTCGCGCACATCGTCTCCGTCGGTGGTGTAGACGAGATGCGAGACCGGGTCGTACATCGGGGTCTGCTTCGCCTGGTCCATCCCCACGACGATCACATCGGCGCGCTTGCCAGGTTCGAGACTGCCAATGTCGCCCTGCATGCCCAGGGCCCGGGCGCCGCCGATGGTGGCGAGTTCGAGCGCCTGCCGCGCCGGCAGCACGGTGGGGTCGCCGGTGGCGTGCTTGTGAAGGAACGACGCCAGGCGCATGGCATCGAACATGTCGAGATCGTTGTTGCTGGCCGCGCCGTCGGTGCCGAGGCCCAGGGGCACACCGGCCGCCAGGTAGGCGGGCACCGGGGCGGTGCCACTGGCGAGCTTCATGTTGCTTTCGGGATTGTGCGACAGGCCGACGCCGCGTGCGGCGAGCAGGGTAATGTCCGCCTGAGGCACCCAGACGCCGTGGGCGGCCAGGGTCTGCGGGCCCCAGAAGCCGAGGCTGTCGAGCCAGCGCGTGGGAGTCGTGCGGTGGCGCTCGCGGGCCGTGGTGACTTCGTCGCTCGTCTCGGCCAGATGGATCAGCAGGGGCACGCCGTGCCGCGTGGCCATGGCCCGCGACGCCCTGAGCGTGTCGGCATCGAGCGTATACATCGAATGCGGGGCCACGGCCGGGGTGATGAGGGGGTCGCCCTTGAAGCGGGTGATGAAGGCCTCGGTCCGCGCGAGGGCCGCCTGGGGCGTGGGTGCATCAGGCACCGGAAACTGGATGATGGTCTGCCCGAGCACCCCGCGCAGCCCGGCCTGCTTCACGACGGCGGCGATCTCTTCCTCGAAGTAATACATGTCGGCGAAGGTGGTCGTGCCCGAGCGAATCATCTCGAGGCTCGCCAGGGCGGCGCCGGCGCGGACAAACTCGGGCGAGACGGTCTGCGCTTCGGCCGGGAAGATGTACTGGTTGAGCCAGTCCATCAGGGCGAGGTCATCGGCCAGCCCGCGGAACATCACCATCGGCGCGTGGGTGTGCGTGTTGATGAGCCCCGGCAGCACGACCTGGCCCGACGCGTCGATGGTCTCGGGCGCGCGATACTGGCCGGCGATGGCCTCCGGCGCGCCCACGGCAAGGATGCGCCCGGCCCCGACGGCGACGGCCCCGGGACTGAGCACCTGCCGCTCGGCATTCATCGTGATCACGACCCCGCCGGTGATGATGAGGTCGGCGCTGGTGCGGTTGTCAGGGTGCGGTGAGGGAGGAGGCGCCGGGCGGCAGCCTGACGCGGCAAGGAGCGCGACGGTCAGGACGACACCGTGGAGTGATGTCCGCATGGACCATTGTAGCGCGGGCGGCGGAACGGGACGGGGCTGCGGTATGCTGGCGCGCGTGCTGCACCTGGTTTCGCATCCGGTGGCCCACGACTGTCTCGCGCAGCTTCGTGACGCCTCGACCCCCTCCGACCGCTTCCGCCTGCTGACCGAACGCATCAGCCTGGTCATTGCCGCCGAGGCGACGGCCTCGCTGCCGCGCCGCCGCGTGACGGTGACCACCCCCCTGGCCGAGACGACCTGCGAGCGGATTGGCGTCGATGTCGTGGTGGTGCCGGTGATGCGGGCGGGTCTCGCCATGCTGCCCGGCCTGCTGCAGCTGGTGCCCGAGGCCCGGGTGGGCTTCATCGGGCTCAAGCGGAATGAGGAAACGGCGGTCGCCTCGCGCTACTTCGAGCGCCTGCCCGATGGGCTGGCCGACAGCCATGTGTTCCTGATCGACCCGATGCTGGCGACCGGCGGCAGCGCCATCGATGCCATCCGCCTGCTGCGCGAGGCCGGCGCCCGCCACATCAGCCTGCTGTGCATCGTCGCCGCCCCCGAGGGCGTGCAGGCGGTCGAGACGGCGTTCCCGGACGTACCCCTCTACTGCCCGGCCGTCGACACCGCCCTCAACGACCGGAAGTTCATCGTGCCCGGGCTGGGCGATTTTGGCGACCGGCTCTACGGCACCACGTAAGTCGTGGTAAACTCATGTTCCGTTCCGGTTGCGCGCTTGGCTCAGTGGTAGAGCATCGCCTTCACACGGCGGGGGTCCAAGGTTCGAATCCTTGAGCGCGCACCACCCCTTCCCCCTCACACTCCAGCAGGTCAGACGCCGCGCCCAGTGGGCCGGGCACCGTCATCGGCCATTCCCCTGCGCCAGCTTCCGGCCGCCAGACTAAAATGCTCGAGGTTCTATCCCTCTCGCATTGGAGCATCCTTCATGGTTCTGACCACAGCCGAACTCATCGGCGCGCTGCAGCACGAAGTCAACATCCTCGTCCACCTCGCGGGCAAGCTCGACGCCACGTCTGTGGACTATCGCCCGACGCCGAAGCAGCGGAGTTCGATCGAGTTACTGCGCTATCTCTCCCTGATGGGGCCGGGGCTGCTGTCGGCCGCGGTGACCGGCACGTTCGATCGCGAAGCGTGGGGCGCGAAGGCCAAGGCCGCCGAGTCGAAGAGCCTGGCTGAACTCATCCAGGAGATCGAGGGCCAGAAGGCGTTCTACGCCGAGACGCTCGGCGCCCTGAGTGACGCCGACTTCCGGACCGAACTCGATATGTTCGGCACCAGGACGACACGCGGTGCGTTCATCGTCAACATGGTGCTGGGGGGGCATGCGGCCTACCGCACGCAGCTGTTCTGCTATCTGAAGGCCTGCGGCCGCGAGGAGCTCGGCACGAGCAACCTGTGGCGCGGCGTCGATCCGCCGTCGGCCTAACCCGCCGGCGTCACGGATGTGTGAGGCCAGCACACCACCACGCGACCCCGTGGGGTGGGCTGGCGTCGCTGTTCCGCACGACTGCTGCGAGCGGCCGGCCCGCCTGACACGGACATGCCCGGCTCCGGCGATGACGCGCAGACGCCTCGTGAGGCCCCCGAATGACATTGGAAGAACGGCTGGGACAACTGCTGCGGCAGGCGAGAGCTGACGCCCACGCCGAGCGCAGCGAGGTGCTCGATTGCCTCGACACCGAGGCTTTCCATGTGCTGGTGATCGGTGGCGGCGCCACCGGTCTTGGCGTGGCCGTCGACGCCGCATCGCGCGGCCTGCGCACGGCCATCGTCGAGGCCCTCGACTGGGCTGCGGGCACGAGCAGCCGCAGCACCAAGCTGGTGCACGGAGGCGTGCGCTACCTCGAGCAGATGGACTTCGGTCTGGTGCGTGAGGCGCTGCACGAACGCGGCCTGCTGCACGCCAATGCGCCGCATCTCGTGCACCCGCTGTCCTTCATCGTCCCCAGCTTCAAGTGGTGGGAGGGGCCGTTCTACGGAACGGGCCTGAAGCTGTACGACGCACTCGCGGG
>CAZXTM010000019.1:0-48717 GCA_964643765.1 uncultured Bifidobacteriaceae bacterium
GGCTGCTATATCGCCCTCGGTGCGATTGTCGAGAAGGTGTCTGGCATGCCCTACGAGCGATTTGTGTCCGAGCGCATCTTTGCCCGGGCACAGATGACCAGCACTGGCTACCCGCGCTCCGATCGCCCGGCTGCCGACATGGCCATCGGCTATACGCGCCGCAGCCTCAACGGCGACCGCGCCGGGGCGCAGCCGCTGACACGCAATGGTCCGCTGCATGGCGTCGCCGGCAGTGCCGCCGGCGGCGGCTATTCAACGGCACTCGACCTGCTGCTGTTCGTGAAGGCCGTGAAGGCCGGGCGATTCCCTGGCACCGAGGCGGACCTCGGCATCGCCGGTGGCGCGCCCGGCATCAGTGCCGTCGTGGAAGCCCGAGGCGAGTGGACGATCATCGTCCTCACCAATGTCGACCCGCCGGTGGGCGAGCAGCTCGGTGTAATGATCGCGGATGCGCTCGATCAGTAGTACGCGTATGGGGCGCTGCTGATGACTGGTCGTGCGCTTCCATCCGGCGCCGGCCAGATTCCGGGTCGGTCCCTGCAGAACGACGCCACGCGACGAGAGCGGGCCGCTCACGGCCTGAAACTGAGGGGGAAGAAGTGGTGGACCTGACCGGGATCGAACCGGTGACCTCCTGAATGCCATTCAGGCGCGCTCCCAGCTGCGCCACAGGCCCACATCCAGAAAGGCTAGTGTAACCCGCGTCGCGCATCCGGCGCAAGCTACGGGACGCTACGCCGATGCGGCGCCCGACTGTCCGGGGGAAGCCACGACGAGCCAGCGCACCAGCGCGGCGGCGGCCTCCTGCGGGGTCGCTCCGTAAAATGGCATCAGCGCCGTGCGAATGCCGGCACGGCGCGCCATCTGGGCGCGCCAGCGCCCGGGCGAGACCGCGACGACATCGATGTGATAGGTGCGGCCATCCAGTGTGTGTTCGAAGCGATACGTGGTCACAGGTGCAGTCTCGTCACGGGCCGCCCAGTGTGTCCCGCCGGATGGGACATGCGCAAGCGAAGGAAGCGGTGACTGCACACGTGAATGATTCGGGCAGGAAGTTCCCTCGGAAAACAGCGGCACGAATTAAGATCAGCGCGTGCCGTTCACAGGCCATCCACCGCATTTCCACAGGATTTCCACACGGGCGTTTCGCCTCGCCGCGGTGGTGCTGCTGTGCGTGTCGTGTGCGGTGCGGCCGGCAGCGGCGCAGGACGGCGATGCGGGGCTCTTCCGGGTGTTCCTCAAGGACGGTCGGGTGATGACGTCGTACGGGGAATGGGCGCGCGTCGACGGACGCGTAGTGTTCTCGATGCCGATTCGGCGCGGAGACCCGGGAGCGGACCTGCGCCTCGTCACGGTGCCGGAGTCCGAGGTCGACTGGACGCGCACCGAGCAGTATGCCGGGGCTGTGCGCTCCGAGCGCTATGCGCGCACGAGGGGTGAGGCCGACTTCGCCGTCCTGAGCAACGAGGTGGCCTCGGCACTGAATGCGATTGCGACGGTCGCCGACCCGGTGGCACGTCTGCAGCGCGTCGAGGCGGCGCGCCAGCTGCTGCTCGACTGGCCCGGGGCCGCCTACGGCTATCGCGCCGTCGACGTGCGCGAGATTCTCTCGCTGCTCGACGAGGCGCTGGTCGACCTGCGGGCGTCGGCCGGCGTGTCTGGCGTGCCGCTGGCGCTCGTGGCGCCCCCGGCGCTGCCGCCGGGCGAGCCGCTGCTGCCGGACCCCTCCGAGGCCGAGATGGTTGAGCAACTGCTGACCGCGGCTGACGTCGCCCCCACGCCGGCAGAGCGCGCATCGCTGCTGCAGACGGTGCTCGGCTTCATCGATCAGGCGGCCTCTGCGCTGCCACGCGCGTGGGCGATGCTGATGCGGCGCGATGCGTCGCTGCAACTTGCCGAGGAAGCCGCGCTCGACGCCGCGTATGCCTCGCTGCGCACCCGCACGCTGACCACGGCGGCGAGGCTCGGCGCGCGGGCCGACGTGCGGGGACTCGAGCGACTGCGCACCGCGGTGCGCACGGCAGATGGCCGGCTCGGCGCGGCGCGCGCCGATGACATCGGGGCGCTGGCCGACGCCGTCGATCGGCAACTGGCTCAGGCCCAGCGCCTGCGGCTGGCGCGTGATCAGTGGGAATTGCGCCTGCCGGAGGTCCGCCGCTACCGGGATGCCATGGCGCCGCTGCTTCGCACGGCCTCGCGCTCGACGCCCGCGCTCCAGGACGTCCGGGCGCAGGCGGGCCCGGCGGCCTCGCAGCTGCCCGCCCTGCTGGCGCGCTGGAAGGCTGATGGCATCCGGCTCGAGCGGGTGGTGGTGCCTGCCGATTTCATCGCCCTGCATGCGATCTTCCGCAGCGCATGGTCGATGGGCGAGCAGGCGCTGTCACTGCGGCTGTCTGCCGCGGCTGCCAACGATGCCCCGCGCGCCGCCCAGGCCTCGTCTGCCGCGGCGGGTGCGCTGATGCTATGGGCCCGGGCCAGCGCAGACCTCGAGGCCCTGATGGTGCGTCCGGAGGCCCCGGCGATTCCATGACAGCCGTCACCCCGCGCCTCAGTCGGCTGATTCGCGCTGGCAGCCTGCGGGCCCTGCAGGACACCCTGATCGGGATGATGGGCGGCGGCGATGCCCTCTGGGCTGCAGACACCTTCATCCTGGTGCCCACGCGGGCGGCAGCCGAGCAGCTGCGCCGCACGGTGGAAGATCGCGTGCTGCCGGAGCGCGGCGCCCTCGCCTGGCCGGCTGTCGGCACACGCAGCGACTGGTATCAGGCCCTGCGCGACCGTGCGCCGTCCATGGGCGGCACCCTGACCAGCGTTGAACGCGAAGCCATCCTGACCCGCGTCGCCCGAGAGGTGAGCCGGGACGGCGTCGAGCCGCCCTTTGCCCTGAGACCGGCCCTGACGGCTGAGATGCTCGCCCTCTACGACTTCATCCGGCGGCAGGGCCGCACGATCAGCGACTTCGAGCGCAATCTTGCGGGCGAACTCGAGCCGTCGGCTGACAGCGATCGGGGGGCCGCGCAACTGCTCGCCCAGACGCGCTTTCTCGCCGAGACGTTCAGGCGTTACGAGGGCGAGCTCGAGGAGCGAGCGCTGCTCGACGAACACCGCATCCGACTACGGCTCCTCGAACTCGAGCCGGCGCAGCCGCTTCGGCGCGTTGTCGTGACGGTCGGTGATCGCATTTCCGATCCCGATGGTCTGTGGCCCGTCGACTTCCTGCTGCTGTCCACGCTGCCGGGCCTGGAAGAGGTCAGCGTGCTCATGACGGAACAGGTCCGCAGCGCCGGCCTGCTGGAACGCCTGCATGCCGCCATGCCGGGCATCGAGGAAGTGCAGGCGGCAGACCTTCCGGGCGTGCGGATCGCACCCGCCGGCACGCCGACGCTCGTCATCCCCGGGACCCGCACCGGTCACGCCGTCGCCGAGCCGGCGCCGGCCTTCGTGGCGCGCGACCGCGAGGAAGAACTGCGCCATGTTGCCCGCCGGCTGAAAGCCGGACGGCACGGGGCAGTCCCTCTCCATCGCAAGGCGCTGGTCGTCCGGCGGTCGCTGCCATACGTGTACCTCGCCCGCGGCATCTTCGAGCACGCGGGCATCTCCTTCGAGATGACCGACACGCTGCCGCTGGCTGCCGAGCCCTATGCCGCAGCTGTCGACCTTGTGCTCGAATGCGTCATCAGCGACGGCTCGCGCTCTACGCTGGTGGCACTGCTGGCATCGCCGCATTTTTCGTGGGGTGCCTTCGGCGCCGAGCTGACGCCTGATGAGGTGCTGGCCCTCGATTACGCGCTGGCTGATGCCCGCTATCTGGGAGGAAGGGAGACCCTGCGCGCCCTGGCCGAGCGCTGGCACTCGGCCGATCCCGTCACCCCCGGCGACCACAGCCGCAGGCACTCGCGCGCCGCCTCGGCCGCGTGCCGTGTGGCGGCACGGGTGTCGGAGGCGCTGGCACCTCTTGCGGAGGAACGAGCGATCGGCGACCAGACCGAGCTGCTGCACGATTTCCTCGTGACGCATCGCCGCCCGGATGTCCACGAGGCGGCGGATGGCCGCCTGAGCCGAGTGCAGCACGCCGTGCACGAATCGCTGCGGCGCATCGGACAGGCAGCGCGTGCCTACGATCCGGAGGCGACGGCGTCTGCCGCCTCACTCTCCTCCATGCTCCGGCGGTGGCTCGAGGGACGCACGTTCGACCTGCGCTCAGGCCGCGGAGGCGTCCGGCTGCTCGATGCCCAGTCGGCGCGGTATGCCGATCTCGATGAGATGCATCTGCTGGGCCTCGTCGAGGGGGAATGGCCCGAGCCCGTGCGCCCATCCATCTTCTATGCGCCGTCGCTGCTGGCGCTGCTCGAGCCCACGCCTGTCGCCATCGCTCCACTGCAGCGTGAGCACCAGCTGCGCACGTCGGCGCTCGCCGCCTTCCGCGACCTGCTTGCGCTGCCGCGGCACGAGATCAGCGCCTCCACGTTCCAGCTGGAGGCCGACTCCCTGGTGTCACCCTCGCCGTATCTGGCCGTGCTCGGTGAGTTCGGCACGCAGACCCGCATCGACGCCACGCCAGACCATCTGCGCATCACGGCCGACGAGGCCCTCACCGATATGCCGCCCGACACCACGTCCGTGTCTGCGATGGCGTCGGCCTGGGCCCGCCTGCGCGGAGCGCAGCCTGCCAGGGATGGCGCGGCCTACCACGGCCAGGTGGGTACGACCGCGCTGGACACCGTCTCGGTGACGCGCATCGATCGCTACCTCAAGTGCCCGTTCCAGTACTTCGCCCACGACGTGCTGCGGCTCAAGGAGGCGCCCGAGGACGAAGAGACACAGTCGCCGCTGCGTCGCGGAAGCTTTCTGCACCGGGTGCTCGAGGAGTGCTATCGCGAGTGGGAGCGGCTGGGGCACACCACCATCGACAGTGCGAGCCGCGCCGACGCCCGTCGCGTGTTTGTGTCCGTGACCGAGCAGCTGCTGCAGGAGCTGCCTCATGCCGAAGCGCAACTGGAACGGCACAGCCTGCTCGGCACCGCCATGACGCCGGGCATGATCGATCGCGTACTGGACGATGACGTCCGATCGGTCGTGGCCGTCAAGCGACGCTGGACCGAGTTCGAGCTGCAGGGCGAGTTCTCCTTCCACCAGGAAGATGGCCACGTGCGCCAGCTGCGCCTCCACGGCAAGGTCGATCGCGTCGACCTCTTCCACGACGGCACCTTCCGTATCGTCGACTACAAGACGGGCGGCACGCCCGCCGTGAAGGATACCGTGCAGCTGCAGGTGTATGCGGCAGCGGTGGCTCAGGCCCTCCGTCAGGAGGGCTATTCGGGACTGACACCGGCGAGTGCCAGCTTCGTGTCACTGACGAAGGCACCTGCTTCATCAGCCTCCCTGCCGGGACGGGGACACTCGATGGAGGATCGGGTGCGCGACGGCGAGGGTCGCCTGCTTGCGGCCATCGATGACATTGCCGCGGGCCGGTTTCCCCCGAAGCCGGCAGATGCCTCGACGTGCGATCGCTGCTCGTTCGCCAGCGTGTGCCGGAAGGACATTGTTGGCGAGGATGCACATGATGAGCCGGGGCAGGGAGGCAACGATGAGTGAATCGACGCCCTGGCAGCCGCCGGATCATGAGGCGCGTCAGGCGGCGCGTGATCCGCAGCTCAATGTCGTGCTGGAGGCGTCGGCGGGCACCGGCAAGACTTCGGTACTCGTCGACCGCTACCTGGCGCTGCTGCGTGAGGGCGTGGCGCCGCGGAACATCCTGGCACTGACGTTCACCCGCAAGGCCGCCGCCGAAATGCGAGAGCGCGTCGTGCAGCGGCTGGCACAGCAGGCACGCGCAAGCCTCCTGACAGAGCACCAGCAGAAGGTGTACGACCTCCAGCGATCGGAAATCGCGCTCACGACGATCGATGCGTTCTGCCTGTCGCTGCTGCTCGAGTTTCCCCTGGAGGCCGGGGTCGATCCCGGAGTGGGCCTCGCCGACGAGACGATGACGCCGCACCTGCGCGAGCTGGCGCTCGACCAGTCGCTGCGCTGGGCCCGCAGCGAGGCCACGACCGACGAGCCCATGGCGCTGCTGCTGGCAGAGCTCGGCGAGTTCAAGGTGCGCGCGGGCATCGAAGCCTTGCTCGAGCGGCGCCTGATTGCCAGCCGGGCCCTGCGGCGGTTCCTGTCGGGACCTCCGAGACGCGTCGAGGAGATCTGCGACGACCTGTGGCGCGATCACCAGGACGCGATTCGAGAAGTCTGCGGCACGATCGACGCCCTGTGCCAGGCCATGCCGCCGACCCCAGAGGCGCAGGCTATGACTGAGGCCCTGCGTGCGGTGGACGGAGCCGAATCGCCAGACCTGACGCAGCTGCGGCGGATGCATGGCGTGCTCCACGACATCGCGTTTACCAAGGAGGGACAGCCTCGGCTTCGGTCACGATTCAAGAAGGACGATTTCGGCCCCACTGCGAAAACCACCTATCCCCGCTGGAAGGATGTCAACGAAGCCCTGGGGGTACGAGTCCGGGCGGCGTCCGAGCGCTACGAGGCGGCGCTGAACCGCGTCATGGTGCATGCGACCGACCGGCTGCTGCGCCGGGCCATCGCTGACTATCGCCAGGTGCGTGCGCGGCTCGGTGTGCTCGACTTCACCGATGTGCTGGACCATGCCGTGCAGCTGCTGCAGCGGCGCGATGAGTTCTCGCAGAGCCGCTTCAAGCTCGAGTCGCGCTACCAGCACATCCTGGTCGACGAGTTCCAGGACACCAATCCCCTGCAGTGGGCACTCGTGCGTGAGCTGGTGTCGTCGTGGGCCGAAGGGGCGTCGGTGGCCGACACGCACCTGCGGCCATCCATCTTCATCGTCGGCGACCGGAAGCAGTCGATTTACGGATTTCGCGATGCGCAGGTGGCGCTGCTGTCGCGCGCGGGCCGTCACATCCATGCGCTCAGGCCCGAAGGGGCGCCGCGCCGGGCGATCTCCCACAGCTTCCGTTCGGTGTGGCCGATCCTCCGGTTCGTGAACGATGTCTTTCACGATCACGCGACTGCCCCTGACACCCCGCAGCAGTTTCACTACGGCCCCGCAGACCGGTTTCCGGAACCGCCCCCGCTGCCGGCCGCCAATGCCGGGCACGACCGTGAAGGCGAGGCGTCGTCGCCCCCCCTGGTGAGTGACGCGCCGCTCGGCGTGCTGGTCGGCGACACGGCCGAGGAACAGGCGGCCCGAATGGCCGAGGACATCGTGGCGCTGCTGCACTCGGGGGCACTTGTGAGGCGAGGCCCGAACCGCGCCGACTGGACGCCGATTCAGCCAGGCGACATCGCCGTGCTGTTCCGATCGCGTTCGGGGCACCGCGTGATCGAGCAGGCGCTGCTGGCGCGCCGCGTGCCGTTCTACGTCTACAAGGGGCTGGGCTTCTTCGAGAGCGATGAGATTCGCGACGTGCTGGCGATGCTTGGCTTCCTGGCGGCGCCGGCCTCCGACCTGCACGCGGCTGCCCTGCTGCGGTCGCGATGGGTCTCGATGTCGGACGTGGCCATCCATGCGCTGGCACCGCATCTTGCACGGTCCTGTCATCCACAGACGCCGCTGCCCGATGTGCACATACCCGCGGACGACGCCGCGCGTCTGGCACAGTTGCGCGAGTCACTGGCCGGGTGGCTGCCGCTGGTCGACCAGCTAACGCCGGCTGAGCTGCTTGACCACGTGCTGGCGGATGGCGCCTATGCCATGGAACTGGCCGGACCTACCGCCGAACAGGCACGCGAGAACGTGAAGAAATTCCGGGGGCTGGTGCGGCGCATCCAGAACCGCGGCTATGCCACGCTGGCGCGGGTCGTGGCGCACTTCGATCGGGTGCAGGCGGCGGGCGACGAGGCCAACGCGATCATCGAGGCCACGCACGCCGTCAACCTCATGACGATGCATGCGTCGAAGGGGCTCGAGTTTCCTGTGGTGTTCCTGGTGAACCTGCAGAAACAGGGCGGGCAGACGAAGGATGACATCCGCGTGCATGTGACGCCCGTCGCCCCTGCGGCCGATGGCGATGCGCCAGACGAGGAGGACAGTGACGAGGTCGACGTGTCGATTGGCACCCATCGATCTGCCGCGGATGAACAGCGAAAGGCCCTCGACACGGAAGACAACCGTCGCCTGCTCTACGTGGCCCTGACCCGCGCGCGCGACCGGCTCTATCTGACCGGCGTCCGTCAGCGTGATGGAAAGTTCCAGTGCAGGAGCAACAGTTTCGGCGGCGTGCTGCCGGACTCGCTGCGCGAGCAGATGGACCTGCACCGGAGCGCCGACCCGATGGTCTGGTCCGGGGTCACCGGTGCGCATCAGTTCCGTGTGGTGCCGCCGGCGCCCGATGTACCGACCGTGTGGCAGGACCCGGAAGGGACGGGTGTCGGTCTGGCCGAGCCCCTGCGTGACTACGAGCCGCTCGGGTCGACGGCTGCCACGCGCGTGGCGGCCTCTGCGACATTCCCTGACGCTGACGAAGGCCCCGCAGTCTCGGCACCTGCCGACCGTTCATCGGCCCGTCTGGGAACGGTGGTGCATGCGCTTGTGGCCCACGCCCATCCGCGGGCCCTGTCTGACGTGGCGGCACTGCAGGCTGCGGCACGACAGCTCGCGCTGGACCGCGAGCTCGGTGAGCTGCCTCCGGGCGACATCGATCGGGCCGTGCGGATGTGCCTCGAGGCCCTGGCACAGCCGGAGCTGGCCGAACAGGTGGAAGGCCGGGTGGTGCTGTTCGAGGCCGCCTATTCGCGGCTCCGCAGCGACGGGGCCGTGGAGCGCGGGTCAATGGATGTGGTGATTATCGAGCCGTCGCGCATCCGCATCCTCGAGCTGAAGACCGGCCAGGCGCACGACGCGCACCAGGCGCAGCTCGAGGCGTATTGCGCCTCGATGCGGGCGCAGCATCCGTCCCGCGCGGTCACGGGGCGCGTCGTCTCTCTCGGCGGCCAGTCAGCGCCGTTCCGGCCATTCGCGCTATCGTGATGGAAGCCATGCCGTCCTCGCGACTCACACAGGCCTCTGCCCGTGCGCTCGGCCCCGACCACCGGACGTTCCGCCGGTCGCTGGCCGATGAGGTGGCGATTGACTTCCCGTCAAGGCGTGCGGCCTGCCAGGCCGTGAATGCCGTGTGCCTGGCCCCAGATGAATCCCTGCGCCTGACCACGGTGGTGACCGTGTCGTCGTCTGTGGCCCGGCGGGGCGGTCGCGTTCCGGTGCCGCTGTCGCTGCGCCAGACCTGCGCGACCTGTGGCGGCCGCGGAGAGACATGGCCCGACCCGTGCGCGCAGTGCGAGGGGCAGGGGCACTGTGCGCGGCTGATGGAGGTGGGCATTCCCGTGCCCCCGGGCACGGCCCACGGAGAGCACCTGCGCTTCGCGGTGACGCCCAGGCGCGGCCCCCGGACCCGTGTGGATGTGCGCGTGGTGGTGGAGGCGGGCCGATGAAGAAGCATGTCGACCTGCTGGTGTGGCTGTACACGGCGTGGGGCGCGGTGTTCCTGATCGTGGCCCTGGCGGGCGTCGCGCTCGCGGCCGGCGCCTGGGCGATCGCCACCGGCGTCAGTCCCGTGCAGGTCAGCAGCCCGATGTCCGGGCAGGTGACGGCGGCAGGCCTGGCCTCGATGGCGGCGCTGACGCTGGTGTGGGCGCTGCTGCACCTGGCCCTGGCCCGTGCCCTGGCGGCCTTGCGTATCTGGGGGCGCACGTTCGTGCTGGGCCTGTCGATCGTCAACCTGCTACTGCTGCCCTTCGGCACGGCGCTGGCGGCGTACTCGTGGTGGGTGCTGCTCAAGGACGAGACGCGGCGCCTGTTCCACGCCTGAGGCTGGCGCCTGTGCGGCGGCGGCTGCTGCGACGTGCGTGGTAATCTCGACGTCATACCCTGCATGACTCACGACTCTGTGCTCGACGCCCTGCGCGGCGTCATCGATCCTGACCTGCGCCGCGACATCGTGTCGCTGGGGTTTGTGAAGAACCTCGTCATCGACGGCGGTCGCGTGGCATTCGACATCGAACTGACCACGCCAGCGTGCCCGGTCAAGGATCTGATGAAGGCCCAGGCCGAGTCGCTGGTGCGGGCGCTGCCCGGCGTTGACGCCGTCGACATCACGATGACGGCACAGGTGCGCGCGGTCACGGCGGCACCCTCGGGCGCTGCCGCCATTCCCGGCGTGAAGAACGTCATTGCGGTGGGCGCCGGCAAGGGCGGCGTGGGCAAGACGACCGTGGCCGTCAACCTGGCGCTGGCGCTGGCGAAGGCGGGCAGCCGCGTGGGGATCCTCGACGGTGACATCTACGGTCCGAACGTGCCGATCATGCTCGGCCTGCAGCAGCAGCTCGAGGCGGACGGGGACAAGATCCGGCCGGCCGAGAAGTTTGGCTTGCAGGTCGTGTCGATCGGGTTCATGACGAAGGATGAAGCCCCGGTCATCTGGCGCGGGCCGATGCTGCACTCGGCGATTCGGCAGTTCTTCCATGATGTGGCGTGGCGCGACCTCGACTACCTCATCATCGACATGCCGCCGGGCACCGGAGACGTGGCCCTGTCGCTGGCCCAGACCGTCCCCGTCGCCGGCGCCATTGTCGTGACGACGCCGCAGCAGGTGTCGCTCGCCGACAGCCGCCGCGCCATCCGGATGTACGACAAGCTCAGGATCGACACGCTGGGCGTGATCGAGAACATGAGCTACTACGCGTGTCCGTCGTGCGATCACACCGCGAATATCTTCGGACACGGGGGCGGCGAGAAGATGGCCGCGGAGATGGGCGTGCCGTTCCTGGGGCGTCTGCCGATCTACGAGCCCATCCGCGTGGGCAGTGACGTGGGCATTCCCCTGGTGGCGGCCGAGCCGCAGTCGGCGGCGGCCCTCGCCTTCGCGCAGGTGGCGGCGCAGGCGGCAGCGCAGGTGTCGATGAAGGCCATCAAGTCTGCGCTGGATGCGAAGGGGCATATTCCCCTGACGCCGGTGTCCTAGCGAGGGCCCGCATGGCGGCCGCGCCCACCAGTGGCCCGGGCACCAGCAGCAGCGAGGCGTACTGCCATCCGGCGGCCTCGGCCACGCGTGGCAGGGCGTCGATGGTCACCATGGTCAGCAGGAAGCCGACGGAGGTCTGGAACGTCAGCGCCGTGCCGACCAGCGGTGCCGGGGCGTGTTCGCTGACGAGCGCAGAGAACTGTGCCGAGTCGGCGACGACGGTCAGCCCCCAGAGCATCACCAGCAGGAACGTCCAGACCGGGGCCTGTCCGTAGGCCATCAGGGTGGCAGCGGCGCAGGCGGCGCTGGCCAGCATCGACCAGCGGGCCACGCGCGCCTTTCCCCATCGATCGGCCCATCCCCCGGCCACGGCACACCCCACCGCGCCCGCACCGATGGCGAGGAACGCGGCCAGTGTGCCCGCCGCTGTGGCCGCCGGGCCCATGCCCGCTGCCGCAAAGCTGGCGGTGGCAAAGACCCCGACCCAGGTCCACATCGCGTAGAGCTCCCACATATGCCCGAGGTAGCCGATGAGGGCGAGCCGCACGCCGCGCACGGCAAGCAGGCGATGCACTGCCTGCGGATCGAATCGCACGGCGGCGACGGCGTGCGGGCCCTCGCGTCCGAAGGCCAGGACCAGCAGCCCGCCCGCCAGCGCGAGCGCCGAGGTCAGCTGCATCGCAGATCGCCAGTCATTTCCGAGCCAAGTCGTGATGAGATAAGGAAGAGCCTTGCCCAGCGTCAGTGCGCCGATGAGCAGGCCGAGGGCGAGGCCCCGGCGGCGGCGGAACCAGCTGGCGGCCAGCTTCATCGCCGGCGGATACACCCCGGCCAGTCCCACACCGGTGGCAGCGCGCAGGAGCGTCACGCTGAGCCCGCTGTCCACGGTGAGCACCGCGGCGTTTGCGGCGGCGGCCAGGCAGGCCCCGGCACAGATCAGCCGTGGAGCCGACACGAGGTCGGCCACGTTCACCAGGGCCCCCGCCAGGGTGCCCGCCACAAACCCGACTTGCACCGCCATGGTCAGCCAGGCGGCCTCGCCGGGTGACAGCGCCAGGTCACGCACCAGCGAGGGCGTGACCGCCGTGGCCGAGAACCACAGCGTCATGGCAAGGAACTCGGCGACGGCGATGAGACCCAATTGCCACCAGGCGTCGCGAACGGCAGTGTCATCAGAGAGGATCACAGGCGTGGAGATACCCTACACGAAAGTCACGCTCGACAACGGACTCGACGTGATCGTGCACGAAGATCCGCAGCTGCCGATGGTGGCCGTGAACCTCTGGTATCACGTCGGGTCGAAGAATGAGCGGCCGGGCCGCACGGGCTTTGCGCACCTGTTCGAGCACCTGATGTTCGAAGGCTCGGCGCACCACGACCACGGCTATTTCGAGCCGCTGCAGCGGGCCGGGGGGCAGCTCAACGGATCGACCAACGCGGATCGCACCAACTACTGGGAAGTGGTGCCGACCGGCGCGCTCGACCTGGCCCTGTGGATGGAATCGGACCGGATGGGCTACCTGCTGCCGGCGCTGACCGAGGCGAAGTTCAACAACCAGCGCGACGTCGTGCTCAACGAGCGACGGCAGAACTACGAGAACCGGCCGTATGGCCTGGCAGCCGTCGCCCTGGCGCAGGCCCTGTTCCCGCCGACGCATCCCTACCACTGGATCACGATTGGCCAGCCCGACGATCTTCGGGCCGCGACGCTCGACGATGTGCGGACCTTCTTCTCGACGTACTACCACCCGGGCAATGCCTCGCTGACACTGGCGGGAGACGTCGAGACCTCGCGCGCCCTTGATCTGGCGGCCCAGTATTTCGGCGACATTCCCCGGGGACCTGACCCGCCGACGGTGGTCGTGCCTGACGGGCAGGCCCCCTCCGCCTCGCTGCTGCTGGAAGACCGCATCGAGCTGCCCAGGCTGTACCTCGCCTGGCACACGCCGGCGATGTTTGCCGAGGGAGATGCCGCGCTCGATCTGGCGGCTGACATCCTGGCGCACGGCAAGACCTCGCGGCTCTACCAGCACCTGGTCTACGAGCGCCGCGTGGCCACCGATGTGTCGGCCTTCCAGCATTCGCGCGAGCTGTCGAGCCTGTTCCAGCTGGCGGCCACGGCTGCGGCTGGCGTGTCACTCGACACCTTGCGCGAGGCGATGCTGGCGGCGGTGCGTGCTCTGACGCGCGACGGCCCGACACCTGATGAGCTCTCGCGGGTGGCTACCCAGGTCGAGGCCCAGTTCGTGTACCGGCTGCAGACCGTCGGCGGCTTTGGCGGGAAGGGCGATCAGCTGAACGCGTACAACGTGTTCAGGCGCACGCCCGGCTACTTTGCGGACGACCTGCGGCGCTACACGGGCGTGACGGCAGACGACGTCCGGCAGGCGGTGGGCCACTGGCTGGGCGGCGTCCCCTCGGTCATGCTGAGCGTGGTGCCCAGCGGACGCGCTGACCTGGCCGTGGCCGGGGCCACGCCGGTGGAGGTGTCATGAGCCGCGTCGACCGCACGCGCATGCCGGTGCCCGGGCCTGCCCGGTCATTCATCTTCCCGACGATGGCCCGTCGCCAGCTGGCGAACGGCCTGGAGCTGCGGGCGGTATCGCATCACTCGGTGCCGGTGACGGCCATGGTGCTGCTGGTGCCCGGGGGGACAGCCATCGATGCCCCCGCACAGGCGGGCCTGATGTCGATGACGGCCGACCTGCTCGACGAGGGCAGCCACGGATCGTCGGCGCTCGCGATGTCCGATCGGATCGCCCGGCTTGGCGGTGACCTCGACATCGATGTGTCGCATGATGCAGCGACGCTCAGCTTCATCACGCTCGATCGGTACCTGGATGACGGACTCACGCTGCTGCGTGACGTGGCTGTGGCCCCGAATCTGGCCGAGGACGATTTCGAACGCGTGCGCCAGCTCCGCCTCGAGCGCCTGAAGCAGCTGCGCGATCTTCCCGGTGCGCTGGCTGACCGTGCGTTCGCCCAGGTGCTGTATCAATCGCATCCGTACGCACAGCCAGGCTTCGGCACCACGTCGTCCATTTCGTCGCTGCAGGTGGACGATGTGCGGCGCGTGCATCGACAGGTATTCCGGCCGTCGGGAGCCACGCTGGTGGTGGCCGGTGACCGTCCGGCCGGGGCGCTGCTCGACGCGGCTGAACGTGTGTGGTCAGGGTGGCAGGCCCCGGATGAGAGCGCTCCGGGCGTGCGCGACCGCGGTCGCCTCGAGCCGCCGGCGCTGCCGGCGCACGCGCTGTCGACGTGGCATCGGCCCGGTGCGGCGCAGTCAGAGCTGCGGATTGGGCAGGTGAGCGTATCCCGGGCGACGGCCGACTACCACGCGCTGCTGCTGCTCAATGCGGTGCTGGGCGGGCAGTTCATCAGCCGTCTGAACATGAACCTGCGCGAGTCGAAAGGCTACACCTACGGTGTCCGCACGGGATTCGACCTGCGGCGGGGCAAGGGACCGTTTGTGCTGCAGACCAGCGTGGGCACCGGCGTGACGGTGCCCGCCCTGCGCGAGGCGCTGGATGAGCTTTGGGCCATTCGCGACGCGCGTCCGGTCACGGCAGACGAGCTGGCGCGGGCGCAATCATCCGTGGCCCTGGGGTATCCCCGGGGGTTCGAGACTGTGCAGCAGCTGGCACGAGGGGCCTCTTCGCTGGCGCATCACGAGCTGCTGGATACGTACTTCGAAGAGTTCGTGCCGTCCCTGATGCGGGTCACGCTCGATGAGGTGCATGCCGTGGCCGCACGGGTGCTGGATCCGGCCCGCTGGGCGGTGGTGGTGGTGGGCGATCTCGAGCAGGCGGGCGAGGGCCTCGAGGGACTCGGGCTGGGAGCCCCGGCCCCTGTGCACCTGGCGTTATGACCGCGGTGTCGGCGTCCGGCATCACGCGCCCCAAACCATGGCGGCATGCTGTTCGTCTATGCTGAGGACACCGACCGCAGGGGTCGGTGACTGGTCACCATGACTGACAGTGTCTCCGTGCCCCCGCCCGAGTCCGGCGGCGGGGGGCTTCGCGTGGCCGGGCTGCTTTCGCTGCTGGCGCTGCTCTTTGCCGGCTCGGTGATGTGGCTCGTGTTCACCGAGCCGCAGACGGTGGCCGAGGCGATTGAGTCGGGCGAACTGTCGCCGTTGCTCGAGACGCTGGCGCGGTCGCTGCGCGATCTGCTGCTCGAGCTGCTGGGTTACCTCTGACGCCCGAGTTCCGCTTCGACGGCCATGGCACATGCCAGCAGGGCCGCCGTGCCGCCGCGCCGGCCCACCAGCTGCAGGCCGACCGGCAGTCCCTCGCGCGTGACACCGCACGGCAGCGAAATGGCAGGGTGACCCGTCATGTTGAATAGCTGGGTGCAGCGGAGCATGGCCGCCCGCACCGGGTCCTGGCCTCCGCGCACGGGCACGGTGGCGGCGCCAATCGGGGGTGCCGGAATGGCCAGGGCCGGGAGCACCAGCGCATGCACCGACGCCAGCGCCTGATCGACTTCGTGGCGCAGCCGCGCGCGCAGCGCCTGCGCCCGTGAGTAATCCTCGGCCATGACGTAGCGACCCAGTTCCAGCCGATCCCGGACGGGCGGCGTGTAGAGCTCGGGCGTCGCTTCCAGCGTCGACAGGTGATACGCCGATGCGTCGGCCAGCTGGATGGCGAGGTATACCGGCGGGGTCTGTGCGGCGTGTGGCAGGCTGGCGGCCTGGGTGCGAGCGCCGGCCCGCTGCAGCCGTTCGATGGCCGCGCGCACACTGCGCTCGACTTCCTCGTCGAGTCGCTCGAAGAGGAAGCCTTCGGGAATGCCCAGGCTCAGCTGGCGGAGGTCGATGGTGCGGGGCGTGAACCCCATCCCCGTGCCGGCACCGCGCAGCACGTCATACATCAGCCACGCATCGGCCACGGTGCGTGTCATCGGGCCCAGGTGATCGAACTGCCGGGCCAGCGGCACCACGCCTTCATCCGTCAGCTCGCCCCACTCCGGCTTGAGGCCGACGATGCCGCAGGCGGCCGCGGGAATGCGAATCGAACCGCCGGTGTCGGTACCCACGCTGCCGAGCGCCATGCCGGTGGCCACCGAGACGGCGGAGCCTCCGCTCGACCCCCCGGGAGACCGCCGCGAATCCACCGGGTGATGCACGGCTCCGTATGCCGTGTCTTCGCTGGTGGTGCCGAATGCGAACTCGTGCAGGTTGGTCTTGCCGACAAAGACTGCACCAGCGGCGCGGAGCCGCGCCGTCAGCGGGGCATCCTCGGTGGCGCGATGCGAGGCGCGCACCCTGGATGCGGCCGTTGTGGGCCAGCCCTTCTGGTCGATCAGGTCCTTGAGCGAGAGCGGCAGGCCGTGCAGCGGCCCGAGGCGGCGTCCGGCGGCGATGTCGCGGTCGGCCTGCCGGGCGGCGGCCAGGGCCTCGTCTGCCGTGACCGTGATGAACGCGCGCAGCGATTCCTGCTGAGCGGAGATTTGCGAGAGGCAGTCTTCCGTGAGCCGCTCGGCCGTCGTGGTGCCGGCGGCCACGCGTGCGGCGCAGGCCAGCAGCCCGTCGGCGCGCGGCGCCGCCGTGGCGGGCACCTCGGCAGGCAACGGCACCGATGCGGCGGAAGGATGGAGGCGGGCCACCTCGACCAGGGGTTCACTGCGCAGCACCTCGACGGCGGCCGACAGGTTATCGAGGAGCGGCTGCACGGCGTCGAGCCCGCGGGCCCGGGCATCCGCGCGCGCGGCAGAGAGCCAGTCAGGGCGCGACATCACTGAGCCTCCAGTTCGTCCAGGGTGGCGACGGCGCGCCGCAGGTGCGGGATGGTGATCGATCCGCCGACGACGAGGCCCACGTTGAAGGCCTCGAGAAACTCCGCGCGCGTGACCCCTTCCTCGCGGCAGCGCACGATGTGATACGTGACGCAGTCGTCACAGCGCAGCACCAGGGAGGCAACGAGTCCCATCAGCTCCTTGGTCCTGACCGGCAGCGCTCCCTCTTCGTAGGCGCGTGAATCAAGCGCGAAGAACCGCTTGATCTCAAGGTTGCCGCTCTCGAGGATGCGACTGTTCATCTTCTCGCGGAATTCACGGAACTCGGTCAGGCGGTCACTCATACGTCAGCCATCCTCGACACACTGTATCAGGCCCTGACGCCGGCGGATCCGGCGGCAGGCGACCGCACCAGACCAGAGGCTGAATCGACATGGACGACGAGGCCCGGCGGCGGCACGAGCGGCATCACTCGAGCCAGCAGCGTCGGGGCGCCGACTGGCCCGCTACCCTGCAGGTCCGGCGACGCAAAGAGCACGGCCAGGTCGAACGGCCCGGCCACCTTGTGGAGGAACCTGAAGGCGTCCCCGTGCATGACCGAGGCGCGGCTGGCCAGCTGTGCGGCCTCAAGCGACGCACGGGCGCGTGCCACGCGTTCGGCCTTCACTTCGAGTGCCAGCAGCCGACCGTCGGGGGGCAGTGCCCTGGCGATCGCGATCAGGGCCTCGGTGTCGGCGACGCCAATGACCAGCACGCGACGAGCGGGGCGCGACTGCAGGAGGTCGGCGAGTGAGGCAGCGGCCATGCTGCGCGGGATTGTAGACTAGGGCTGTGCGGCATACGAAGATCATCGCCACGCTCGGCCCGTCCTCCTCAGAGCCAGCGCAGCTGGCCGCGCTCATCGAGGCGGGCGTCGACATTTTCCGCCTGAACTTCTCGCACGGGACGCACGACGAGCATGCCGCCCGCATCAGGGATGTGCGGGCCGCGTCAGCGCAGGCCGGTCGACCAGTGGCCATTCTTCAGGACCTGTCGGGCCCGAAGATTCGCACGGGGCGGCTTCCCGAGGGACGCGGCCTGCCGATCGCGCCGGGTGACCCGATTGAGATTCGCATCGGCGACGGGATGGGCGCGCCGGGCGTCGTCTACACCACCTATGCGCCACTGGCCGAGGCCCTGGCGCCGGGCCACCGCCTGCTACTTGATGATGGCCATGTCGAACTGCACGTGGAGGCCGTTGCGGATGGCGTCATCCGCACGACAGTCGTTGCCGGCCGTGCGCTGGGGCAGTTCAAGGGCATCAATGCGCCCGGGGTGCCGCTGCCGCCGGCCGGGCTGACGGCGCGCGACGAAATCGACCTGGTGTTTGGCCTGGCACAGGGCGTTGATCTCGTCGCGCTGAGCTTCGTCCAGTCACCCGCCGACATTGCCGCTGCGCGACGCGTCACCGCCCGCGAGCGCCGTCCGGACGTGCCCATCATCGCGAAGCTGGAGCGCTCGGAGGCCCTGCAGCATCTCGAAGCCATCCTCCGTGCCTCTGACGGCGTGATGGTGGCGCGTGGCGATCTCGGACTCGAGATTCCCCTGCAGCTGGTGCCCCGTGTGCAGCGGCAGATCCTGAGCCGCGCGCGCGAGCTGGCCGTGCCCTCGATCCTGGCCACGCAGGTGCTCGAATCGATGCGGGTGGAAACCCGCCCCACGCGTGCCGAGGTGAGCGATGCCACCACGGCAGTCCGCCAGGGCGCGGACGCCATCATGCTGTCAGGGGAAACGGCCTCGGGGGCGCATCCCGTGCTGGCGGTGCAGACCCTCGACACAATCATCCGCGAAGCCGAGCGCCCGGACGATGCGGCGGCGACGGGGCACCACGTGGTCGACCATGCCGCAGCGCTCAGCGACGCGGCCCTCACCCTCGCGGCCCGCTCGGGCGCAGAGGCCATCGTCGCCGTGACCCGCCTGGGCCGCACGGCGCAGCTGCTGTCGGCGCGGCGCCCCGCGTCGCCGATTGTGGCCGTGACCGGCGACGAGGCGGTGGCCCGCCGCCTGTCGCGCTGGTGGGGCACCCGTGCGTCCGTGATGCCCATCGAGGGGCACGTGGACGAGGTGGCGCCCCGGGTGGTTTCTGCGCTGGTGGAGCGCGGCGTGCTGCGGGAAGGGGCCACCGTGGTGCTGGTGAACATCTCGCTGGCGCTCGACAACGGCGTGTCGAATTTCCTGCGCGTGCGACGGGCGTCCCGCTAGATCGTCGCCTCGTCGTGGACCAGGGCCCCGCGCGCAAAGCGGTCGGGGGCAAAGAGCCCGACGTCAAACGTCTCGCTCGTGCCGCGGGTGACCATCTCGCTGACGATGAGTCCCGTCGCGGGCGACATCATCAGGCCGTGGCCGCTGAAGCCGCATGCGAAGATCAACCCGGGCCGGTCAGGGTGTTCGCCGATGGCCGGATTGTGGTCGGGGGTCATCTCGTAGAGCCCCGCCCAGCCGTGCACGGCGGTCAGGTCCCGGAACTCCGGCATCCGCCGCACCAGCGGGGGAAGAAAATCGCGCTGCCATCGGCTGTCGTCGGGGTCGAGGCGCTCGCCCGGTTCATCGTCCCACTTCGTGCAGGCCACGACGATGCGATCAGGATCACCCTCCGCCAGGGGATCGTCGTGGCGCCAGTGGACGCCGGATGGATCAATCACCATCGGAAAGCGCGAGGGCCAGTGGCGTGGCAGTGTGGCTCGGAACAGCATCTGCCGCAGGGGCGTGATGGGCACGTCAAGGTCGGCCATCCTCGCCATGGCACCTCCCCATGCGCCTGCGGCGTTGACCACCACACGTGCGGCGATGGTGTCGCCGCCGGCCAGCTGCACGCCTGTCACGCGAGCGCCATCGCGCACCAGTGCCACGGGTGTGCCTTCCTCGAACATGGCCCCGGCATGCTGCGCCGCCCGATGCATGCCGCTCAGCACCTCGCGCGGATTGGCGTAGCCGTCGTGGGGACCGTACACCCCGAACTCCACATCGTCGAGCCAGGCCTCGGGAATCAGCGTGCGGATGTCGGCCCGCGACAGCCACGACACCTCCGCCCCGGCCTCGCGCTGGCGCTCGAAGCGCCGCGTCAGGGCTGCGGCGTTGGCATCGGTGCCCAGGAAGAGATAGCCACGCTGCCTGAACCAGGCACGGGGCCTGGCCTCGGGCGTGCCCATCTCGTCGTCGAAGCGCTGCCAGAAGCGCACGCTGTGCTGCACCATCTTCACGGTGACACTCGTGCAGAACTGCTGTCGGATGCCGCCCATGGCCAGGAAGGCCGAGGCCCGCTGGTACTGCCGGTCCCGCTCGAGGACGACGACGCGGGGCACGCCCATCTGACGCAGGTGCCAGGCAATGGAGGAGCCGACCACGCTGCCCCCGATGATGACTACGTCAGCGGTGCGATGACCCACGGGGCGCTTCTCCGGTTGCGTCACTCATTGATAGAGCAGCACACGCTGCCGGGCCTCGAGAAACGAAGCCATGGCGGCGGGCCAGGGGGCGGCGATATCGCGTGCCGTCGCGCCGGCATCGATGGCCTCGCGCAGGGCGGGCGATCCGGCGAGGATGTCGATCGGCCATTTGTCGTGCTCGTATTCGTATGGCGGCTGCCGCCATGCGAAGGCCGCTGGGTCTTCGCGACGGATGGCTTCGATGAGCGCCACGCCGGTCAGCACGGGCTGAAACTGCGCCCGGTCGGTCACATGGATCTGGCAGCCCCCGCAGGTGACGCGGGCGTGCTTCTGGAAGGTCGGCTCGAACACAGCCGGTCGGAAATGCACGCCGGGCAGCCGCTGGTCGTTGAGCGCGGCGGCCATCCGTTCGGCCTGGACCCACGGCGCGCCAATCAGCTCGAACGGGCGGGTGGTGCCGCGTCCCTCGGAGGCCATCGTCCCCTCGAAGAGCACGGTGCCCGGGTAGACGATGGCGGTGTCGAGCGTGGGCATGTTGGGTGACGGCATCACCCAGGGCGCCCCGGCCTCGTCCGCATACTGTGCGCGCGACCAGCCGGACATGCGGATGACATCGACGGCGGCACCGATGCGGAAGTGATCGTTGAAGAGCCGCGCCAGTTCGCCGATGGTCATGCCGTGCCGCATGGGAATGGGGAACTGCCCCACGAAGCTCTCGTAGCCGGCGTCGAGCATCGGGCCTTCGATCGCGGTGCCGCCGATGGGATTGGGGCGGTCGCAGACGATCACCTCGACGCCGTGACGTGTGCAGGCGCGCAGGCAGTTGGCCATCGTGTAGATGTAGGTGTAGATGCGCGCGCCGATATCCTGCAGGTCGATGACAAGCACATCGACGTCGGCCAGCATCTCCCGGGTGGGTTCGCGCGTGTCGCTGTAGAGCGAGTAGACGGGAATGCGCCGCACGGCGTCGCTGGTGTGCGGGGTCTCGATCATGTTGTCCTGCACGTCCGAGCGGAAGCCGTGCTGGGGCCCGAAGAGGGCCGTGACCGTCACGCCGCGCATCGCCATGAGGCGGTCGACGACATGGACGAACTGGTGGTCGACCGAGGCGGGATTCGAGACGATGCCAACCCGGCGCCCCCGCAGGCGCGTGGACGACAGCAGATGCGTGGACCCGAGCGTGACCGGCACGTCGCGATTATACCGGCGTGATCGTCAGAAGATGAGGAAGCAGACGGCCGCCACCAACGTGGGGCCGATTGCCGCAGCAGCCAGCCCGACCGGCGAGATGCCCTCGGGGAAGTGGCGGCTCAGAATCGCCTGTCCCGCCGGGTTGGGGGCATTGGCGATGACGGTCAGCCCGCCGCCGGTGACGGCGCCGGCGACAACGGCGAACTTCATGGCCTCGGTGAGGGACGGCACCAGGGTCGACAGGTACGTGATGAGGGCATTGTCGTTGAAGGCCGTCAGCAGGGTGGCACTCCAGAAGAGCGGCTGCTCGCTGAGGCTGCCCAGTACGGGCGCGATCCACCAGCCCTGGAGCCCTCCGTGAATCACGAGGCCTCCCAGGAAGAAGCCCACCAGCAGGGCGGGCTTGAGATCGATGGGCGACTGATAGGGTGCGGTCGACTGAGCGAAGCCGAGGAAGAACAGGAAGGCGCCGATGAAGAGCACCGGGTAATGGGCCTGCGCCACGACGAAGGCTAGGAACCCGAGGTGCACCGCCGTGACCCACCAGGGTGCCTCGGGTCCCCGGTCGTCGTCCTCAGCCTCGGTGGCGCTGGTCATCGAGGCGAGGCCCTGCAGTTCGGTGCGGAACACCGTGAACGCGGCGGCGTTCGAGATGAGGATGGCGATGGCGGCACGCCAGCCGAAGTGCGTGGCCATGTAGGCCATGTCCCACTCCCAGGGCGTGGCCACCATCAGTACCGGCGGTGCGGCAAAGTGGGTGAGGGTGCCGCCGATCGAGACGTTGACAAACAGCAGGCCCAGCGTGGCGTAGCGCAGCCGGAGGCTGGGCTGCATGGCGTAGAACTGCCGCCCCAGGAGCATGGCGCAGATGGTCATGGCCGCCGGCTCGGTGATGAAGGAGCCGAGGAGCGGACCGATGGTGAGGATCGTCAGCCACCAGGCGGCCGGCGTGCGCCTGCCCAGAGACGCCACCTGCCGCAGGGACCGCTGGGCGAAATTGACGACAGGCCGGGTCGAGGCCATCGTCATGATGACCACGACGAACATAGCCTCGGTGAAATTGACCGAGGCCGTGATGTAGTGCTTGGCGGTGCGCCAGTCGACGGTGGCTGCGATGGCGGCCAGCAGCACCACGGCCCAGAGCCCGAACACGACCTCCACCTCGCCGAAGAAGTGCAGCACCTCGGCGCGGAAGCTGAGGCGCGGCGGCCGCCCCTGGGCCTTGCGGGTGGCATCGTGGGCGTGCTGCAGGTGGTGTGCGGCCTGGCGGAACGTATTCGCGAAGAACGTATGCACGACGGCGAGCAGGAAGACTCCGGTGGCCACGGCATTGATGGGCTGCTGGGCCACCCGGCTGAGGAGGATCTCGACCACCGACCCGCCCGCCGGGTCGAGATAGTCGGTCAACGGCAGGGGGAAGGCGTGGGCGATGATGGGCTCGGTCATGGCGGCGAACGGGCGTGGAGGGACCCGCGCGATCTTATGATGATCGCGGGGCAGGAGGAAGCGCGTATGGTGTATCGGCAGATTGACACGGTGGTGGGACCGCTGCTGCTTGGCGGCGACGCGCAGGGGTTGTCGTGCCTCGAGTTTGATGGGGCGGGCGAGGGACGACAGCGCGTTGAGGAGGCGCCCGACCGCTCAGGTCTGCTGGATGCCGCCGTCGAGGAACTGACGGCCTATTTCGCCGGGCAGCTGCGTGCGTTCACCGTGCCGGTCGTCCTGGCGGGAACGCCGTTCCAGCAGCGGGTGTGGGCGGCGCTGCAGCGCATCCCCTACGGCACGACGACCAGCTATGTCGCGCTGGCGCGGCAGATCGGGTCACCCGGTGCCATGCGTGCCGTCGGGCTCGCCAATGGTGCCAATCCGGTGGCGATTGTGGTGCCGTGCCACCGGGTCATTGGGGCCGACGGGTCGCTGACGGGGTTCGGCGGCGGGCTGCGCATCAAGCGGACGCTGCTCGACCTCGAGCAGGGCCGCCTGCCGCTCGCCTACGTATAATCGGCGCATGCCCCGCACCAACGTCGACCATCCCGACTACTACCACAAGGTCGTCGACTGCCAGTGGGCCTGTCCGGCCCACACCAATGTGCCGGAGTACATCAGGCTGATTGCCCAGGGCCGCTACAGCGACGCGTACATGGTGAATCGCGCCTCGAATGTCTTTCCGGGCATCCTCGGGCGCACCTGCGACCGACCGTGTGAACCGGCGTGCCGACGCACGCGCGTCGACGGCACGCCCGTGGCGATCTGCCGGCTCAAGCGCGTGGCCGCCGACCACAAAGATGACATCCGCGACCGACTGCCGAAGGCACCCACGGAGAGGAACGGCAAGCGCGTCGCGCTGATTGGCGCGGGGCCGGCCAGCCTCACGGTGGCCAACGACCTGATGCCCCTGGGCTATGCCTGCACCATCTTCGAGCAGGGGCCGAAGCCCGGCGGCCTGATGCGGATCAACATTCCCTCGTTCCGGCTGCCGGAAGAGGTGCTCGACGAGGAGATCGGCTACATCACCGGCATGGGTGTGGACATGCGCTACAGCACGCCGGTCCGCAGCCTCCGGGCGCTGCTCGAGGGACCGGAGCGGTTCGATGCGGTGTTTGTGGGCACCGGCGCTCCCAAGGGACGCGAGCTCGTCCTGCCGGGCCGCCATGAGTCGGACCAGGTCTTCATCGGCAAGGAGTGGCTCGAGTCGATTCACTTCGGCCACGTGACCTCCGTGGGGCGACGGGTCCTCATCATCGGCGCGGGCAACACGGCCATGGACTGCTGCCGCTCGGCCCGCCGGCTCGGGGCGAGCGAGGTGACCGTGGTCGAGCGCAAGACCCGGCGCTTCATCAAGGCCTCCCCGTGGGAACTGGAGGATGCCGAGGAAGAGCAGGTGGCGATTCTCGAGAACCACTACCCGGTGCGGTATGTGGTCGAGGAGGGACGCCTGGTGGGCGTCGAGTTCGACACCTTCACCGCGCGCGAGGCGGGCGACGACATCGTGCAGGAGCCGGCCGGTCGACACATCGTGCCGTGCGATACGGTGATCGTGGCCATCGGCCAGGAGAATGCGTTCCCCTGGGTTGAGCGCGACCTTGGGATCACGTTCGACCAGTGGGAGGTGCCGGTGGTCGACCGTGTGACGCACATGTCCACGCGCGCCGGCGTGTTCTTCGGCGGGGACGCCGCGTTCGGCCCCGGCAACATCATCTGGTCCGTGGCACACGGGCACCAGGCGGCCCTCTCGATCCACCACTACTGCCAAGGCATTCCGGTCACCGACCGTCCCTCGGCGACATTCACGCTGTCGAGCACCAAGATGGGTCTGCACGAGTGGGCCTATAGCAACACCTACAGCCCGGCAGCCCGCCAGAAGATGAAGCATGTCGACCTGCCGGCGCGCTTTGCGAAGATGACCATCGAGGTCGAACAGGGCTTCACCGAGGAGCAGACCCGGCGGGAAGTGGAACGCTGCCTCAACTGCGACGTGCAGACGCACTTTACCGACTCGCTGTGCATCGAGTGCGACGCCTGCATCGACATCTGCCCCACCGACTGCCTGACGCTGGTGACCGAGGAACCGGTCGAGACGCTGCGCAGGCGGCTGAAGGCACCCGCCCTCGAGGAAGGTCAGGCCCTGTTCACCTCGGGGCCGCTCAAGCAGACGGGCCGCATCATGGTGAAGGACGAGAACATCTGCCTGCACTGCGGCCTGTGTGCCGAGCGGTGCCCGACGTACGCGTGGGACATGCGCAAGTTCGTGCTGCAGCAGCCGATGGCCGGGGTCACGTTCATTCCGCTCGAGGCGGTGGTCCGATGAGCCAGGTCAACGACTTCGCGTTCAAGATCGCGACGGCCAACGGCACCGGCTCGGCCAGTGCCAACGGGCTCATCATGCAGGCTATCTTCCGGATGGGCGTGCCGGTGACGGGCAAGAACGTGTTCCCCTCGAACATTCAGGGGCTGCCCACCTGGTACGAGATTCGGGTGAACCACAAGGGCTACACCGGGCGGACCTCGCGGTTCGACCTGATGGTGGCCCTCAACCCCGCCACGTATGCGAAGGATGTGGCCGAGGTACGTTCAGGCGGCTGGCTCGTCTACGACTCGACCTGGCCGCTCGATGCGTCGCTGCAGCGCGACGATGTGCAGTACCTCGGCATTCCGCTGGCGGCGATGTGCAACGAGGCGTTCAGCGGGGTGCGCGAGCGCATCCTGATGAAGAACATCGCCTATGCCGGCGCCCTGGCGGCACTGCTGGCGATCGATCCCGACGAGATTCGCGGCCTCACCCGGGAGAAGTACGGGAAGAAGCCGGCGCTGATCGCGTCGAACGACCGTGCGCTGGCGCTGGGCTACGACTTTGCGCAGGCGCAGTTTGCGTGCCCGCTGCCGATTCGCCTCGAGCGGATGGACGCCACGCGCAGCCGCATCCTCATCGATGGCAACACGGCGGCGGGGCTCGGGGCGGTATATGCCGGCGCGACCGTTGGGGCGTGGTACCCGATTACACCGTCGACGTCGCTGATGGAGGCCTTCCGCGCCTTCTGCGAGCGCTACCGGGTCGAGCCCGAGACGGGCCGGAAGCGCTTTGCCATCATGCAGGCCGAGGACGAGCTGGCGGCGATCGGGATGGTGCTCGGGGCCTCGTGGGCCGGCGCGCGCGCCTTCACGCCGACCTCGGGGCCGGGCATCTCGCTGATGGGCGAGTTCGTGGGGTTTGCCTACTACGCCGAAGTGCCGGCGGTCATTGCCGACGTGCAGCGTGCCGGGCCGTCGACCGGACTGCCCACCCGCACGCAGCAGTGCGACCTGCTGCTCTGCGCCTACGCCTCGCACGGCGACACGCGGCATCTGTGCCTGTATCCGTCCGATCCGCGCGAAGCCTTCGAGATGATGGTGCAGGCGTTCGACCTGGCCGATCGCTATCAGACGCCCGTGTTCTTCATGAGCGACCTCGACATCGGCATGAACGACTGGATGGTGCCCGAGCTCACCTGGGACGAGTCCTACCGGCCCGATCGCGGCAAGGTGCTGACGGCGGCCGACCTCGAGGGGATGAAGGCCTTCCACCGGTATCTCGACAGCGACGGAGACGACATCACTGCGCGCACGCTGCCCGGCGAGCATCCCAAGGGGGCCTATTTCACTCGCGGATCAGGGCACAACCGCCTCGGGGCCTACACCGAGGATCCGGACGAGTACCAGGAGGTCATGGAACGCCTGGCGCGAAAGATTCAGCGCGCCGCCGAGGCCGTGCCTGCGCCGGTGACACGCCCGGCGGCTGCGCCAACCCGGCTCGGCCTCATCACCGTCGGCAGCTGCCATGCGGCCTGCCTCGAGGCGCTCGACGAACTGGCCGCCGATGGCCTGGCGATCGATTACCTGCGCGTGCGCGGTTTTCCGTTCGCCGACAGCGTGCGGCGCTTTGTCGAGGCCCACGACACGGTGTTTGTCGTCGAGCAGAACCGCGATGCCCAGCTGCGCAGCCTGCTGATGCTGGAGACCGGGGCCCCGCGCGACCGCTTTGTGCCGGTCACGCACTACTCGGGCTTTCCCATCAGCGCACAGCACGTGACTGCGGGCGTCAGAGCCCGACTGGAGGGGCGCGCATGACATACCTGCCCAAGCCGAAGGTGCAGCATCCCTCGCTGGCAAAGAACGCCATCGGGCTGACGCGCCGCGATTACGAAGGCGCCCTGACGACGCTCTGCGCCGGGTGCGGCCACGACTCGGTCACGGCCGCCATCGTGCAGGCCTTCTGGGAGCTGTCCACGCCGCCGCACACCGTGGCCAAGCTGTCTGGTATCGGCTGTTCCTCGAAGACCCCGGCCTATTTCCTGCGTGAAGCGCACGGCTTCAACAGCGTGCACGGCCGCATGCCGTCGGTGGCCACCGGCGCCGGGCTGGCCAACGCCGGCCTGACAATGATCGGGGTGTCGGGCGACGGCGACTCGCTCAGTATCGGCCTCGGGCAGTTTGCGCACGCCGTCCGGCGCAACGTCAACCTGCTCTACCTGCTCGAGAACAACGGCGTCTACGGGCTGACCAAGGGGCAGTTCTCTGCGTCGGCCGACCGGGGCTCGAAGAGCAAGAAGGGTGAGGCCAACGAGATGGAGCCGATCGATCCGGTGCTGATGGCCCTGACGCTGGGAGCGACGTTCGTCGCCCGCAGCTTCTCGGGCGACAAGGCGCAGCTGGTGCCGCTCATCAAGGCGGGCCTGGCCCATCGGGGCTTTGCGTTCATCGACATCATCTCGCCGTGCGTCACCTTCAACGACCACGAAGGCTCGACCAAGAGCTACGCCCACACGCGCGAGCACCAGGTCGAGGTGGTGCATGCCGATTTCATCCCGCGGCGCGAGGCGATCGAGGCCGAGCAGCCACCCGATGCGGCGACATCCGTGGTGCTGCATGACGGCAGCCTCCTCCGGCTGCGGCGCGTGGCAGACGACTACGATCCGGGCGATCGCGATCGGGCGTATGCGGCGATTCGTGAGCGGCAGCAGGCGGGTGAGGTACTGACGGGGCTGCTGCATGTCGCGACGGGCGACCGTGACATGGCCGACCAGCTTCAGCTTCCCGAGACGCCGCTGTACCGGCTGCCCCACGAGGCTCTGTGCCCGGGTGCCGACGCCCTGGCCCAGCTGCAGCGCCGCTACCGCTGAGTGGTGCGCTAGCCGATCAGCCGACGAACCGCATCGACCAGCGCTTCGCCGGTCATCGGCTTCTGCAGGAACAGGCTCGGGCCGGCCGGGTTGTCCTCGCCCATGGCCTCGTCGTGGCTGTAGCCCGACATGTAGAGCACCTTCAGGTCGGGCCGCACCATCTGCAGGTGGCTGGCCACGACCGGCCCTGACATGCCCGGCAGCACGACGTTGGTCAGCAGCAGACCGATGCCGTCGCCGTGTGTCTCGGCCAGTGAGGTGGCCTCAAGTCCGGATCGTGCGGCCAGCACCTCGAACCCGGCGCGCCTGAGAATCTGGGTGTCGAGTTCCCGCAGGGCATCTTCGTCTTCGACGAGCAGGATGGTGCGGGCCCCCGTGGCGGGTCGGCCCAGCCGCGGCGCCGGGCGGAGCGGGTCGAACAGCGGCTCGGCCAGGGGCAGCAGGACGCGGAATGTCGTGCCGACGCCGCGCACCGATTCCGCGCGAATCGTTCCGCCGTGGTGCAGCACGATGCCCCGGGATTCCGCGAGGCCGAGGCCGGCAGACTGCCCCGGTGGTTTCGTCGTGAAGAACGGCTCGAACAGGCGCTGTTCGGCTTCCGGGGAGAGGCCCACGCCCATGTCTCGCACCTCGAGTTCAGCCACCAGCGAACCCGGCGCAATGCCGCCGCTCCCATCGTCCTCGGGGTCGCCGAGCGTCTGGGTGACCCGGATGATGACGGTACCGCCCTCGGCATGGCATCCCGGGCGTTGGTGACCAGATTGATGAGCACCTGGGTCAGCTGATTGGCGTCCCCCTGCACGATGGGCGGATCGCCCTCCCGCTCGGCGACCAGTGTGATTCGGGTGCCCAGCAGCTGCTCGAGCAACGGGCGGGCCGTCTCGACCAGCTCGGCCAGGTCGAGGCGCTGCCGCTGCACGGATGCGCGCCGGCTGAACGTGAGCAGCTGGCGAGTGAGTGCCGAGGCCCGTTCGGTGGCGAGACGGATCTGCTGCACGGCGTCGCGCGAGGTCTGGCTCAACCCCTGGTCGAAGTCGAGCCAGTCGTTGTAACCCATGATGATCGTCAGCAGGTCGTTGAAGTCATGGGCCAGGTGGCCGGTTGTGCGCGCGACGGCCTCGAGGCGATCATCGCGGCGATGCTCGAGGGCCTGGCGCAGCTGGGGACGGCTGTCGACGGTCTGCAGCAGCTAGAGCGGCGGCACCTCGCCGGTCGCGCCAATCTGCGTGAGCGAGACGGAGGCGGGGCCACCGGCCGCACCGACCTCGGCGTGGGCCACGCCGCCGGCGGCCATGAGGGCCTCGAGGCCACCGGCGTTCTCGACCAGCACATGCCAGACCGCCAGCGAGAAAACGTTGAGCGACGGGTCGTCCTCGGCCACGCGCAGCCAGGTGGCCATTGCACGGTTGAGGGCAGTTACCTCGCCGGTGGCCAGATCGGCGGTCAGCACGCCGATAGGTTCCTCGTCGAAGATCTGCCGCAGCAGGGCGGGGTCTGGAGCGCGATGCATGGCCATGGTGACGTGGAAACGGGGCCCCTGCCGATCTCAGCGGACGATGACCGCCGTGGTGATCGAATCGAGCTTGGGAAAAAACTGCAGGAGGTACTTGTTGCCCTCGGCCTCCACCCGTTCCTGGTCGGGACCGCGCCCGAAGGGTTCCCCTTCACCGTAGACGGTCGTGATGCGATCGACGGTGGCCATGCCGCTGATGACCTCCCCGATGGGGGCAAAGCCCATCGGATCGAGGTAGCCGTTGTTCACGAGGTTGATGAAGACCTGGGTGGACCGCTGGGAGGGAGAGGCGCCCATCGCGAAGGTAATGGTGCCGCGGCGGTTCGACTGCCGAACCGGGTCGATGGGCAGCGTCGCATCGCGCCAGGCGCGCGTGACGGTCGGGTTGCCGTGCATGCCCCACTGCACCATGAAGCCCGCGATTGCCCGGAAGAACCGGTTCCCGTTGTAGTAGCCGTTGCGGACGAGGTGGTGGAAGCGGTCGGCCCCGTGCGGGGCCCACTGCCGGTTGACCTGGACGATGAACTCGCCGGCACTCGTGCGGAAGCGAACCTTGTAGGTGGCCGGTGCCGGCTGCTTCTGCAGGGACGGATTCAGCAGGGCGCGCGGCGGCGCCTGTGTGGCTTCCAGCGAGGACGGCGCCAGCGCGCCCCCGAGCAGCATCACCGCGGCCACCATCGCTCCCGCCACCAGCATTGCAGGCACCCGCATCCGTCGACCCCCAGGACAGCAGACTACTACAATGGAGCGAACGATTCTGAGCATGGCGACCCCGCAGCCCGTCTTCGTCGCGACTGGCATCACCAAGCGCTATCCCATGGGCGAGGTGACCGTCGACGCCCTGCGCGGAGTCGACTTCCAGCTCTTCGAGGGGGAGTTCGTCGTCCTGCTGGGGCCCTCGGGCAGCGGCAAGTCGACGCTGCTCAACATCCTGGGCGGCCTTGACGTCCCGACCTCGGGTGAGGTGACCTATCGTGACCACCTGCTGACCCGGGCGACCGAGGCCGAGCTTACCCGCTACCGGCGCGAGCACGTCGGGTTCGTGTTCCAGTTCTACAACCTCATCCCCAGCCTGACGGCCCGCGAGAACGTGGCGCTTGTGACCGACATTGCCGAGCGGCCCATGACGCCCGAGGCGGCGCTGGCCATGGTCGGGCTGACCGAACGGCTCGATCATTTTCCGGCGCAGCTGTCGGGCGGCGAGCAGCAGCGTGTGGCGATTGCCCGGGCCATCGCCAAGTGCCCCGACGTGCTGCTCTGCGACGAGCCGACCGGCGCGCTGGACGTCACGACCGGCATTGTCGTGCTGGAGGCCCTGGCGCGGGTGAACCGGGAACTGCGCACCTCGACGGTGGTCATCACGCACAACGCCGCCATTGCGGCCATGGCCGACCGGGTGGTGCGGCTGGGGGATGGCCGCGTCACCAGCGAACAGCACAACCCGTCGCCGGTGGAGCCGAGGACGCTGGCATGGTGAGGGTGGTGCGCACGGCACTCAACCGCAAGCTGCTGCGCGAGCTGTGGCAGATGCGCGGGCAGGCGCTGGCGATTGCCGCCGTGGTGATGGCCGGCGTGGCCATGCTGGTGATGTATCTGTCGAACTTCTCGTCACTGCAGGACACGCTGGCCCGCTACTACGCGTCGCAGCGGCTGGCCGATGTCTTCGCCGTGGCGACCCGGGCGCCGCTGACGCTCGTGCCCCGCGTGGCGGCGCTGCCGGGTGTCGGCGCGGTCGATGCGCGCGTGGTCATCGACGTGGTGCTGCAGGTGCCGGGCCTTGAGGATCCAGCGACGGCACGCCTGATCAGCCGCCCCGATCCGGACCATCCCGTGCTGAATGGCCTCGTGCTTCGCCGGGGCCGCTGGCCCTCGGCCGAGCGACCCGACGAGGTGCTCGCCAGCGAGACCTTCGTCGAGGCCAACCGGCTGTCGCCGGGCGACGCGGTCAGCGTCCTCATCAACGGCCGGCGGCGGCCGCTGCTGATCACGGGGGTGGCGCTGTCGCCCGAGTATGTCTACAGCATCCGCGCCGGGGAAATCGTGCCGGACGATCGGCGCTTCGGCGTGTTCTGGATGCAGCCCGGGGCACTGGCCGCCGCGACCGATTTCACGGGCAGCTTCAACAGTCTGGCGCTGGCCCTGTCGCCCGGCGCGTCTCCCGATGCGGTGATCGGGGCCGTGGATCAGCTGCTGGCACCCTATGGCGGTCGCGGCGCCTATCCCCAGGTGCAGCAGCCTTCGGTGTGGACCGTGCGCAACGAGCTGGCGCAGCTGCAGACCTTCGGCGTGGCCATTCCAGCCATCTTCCTGGCCGTGGCCGCGTTCATCCTGCACATCGCGCTCTCGCGCACGTTGGCCCTGCAGCGCCCGCAGATTGCCTCGCTCAAGGCGCTGGGCTACTCCAACGCCGCGCTGCTCTGGCACTACCTCAAGCTGGCGCTGGTGATTGCCGCGGTCGGAGCGCTGGCCGGCGTGGCGACCGGGGCCTATCTGGGGCAGCAGGTCAGCGAGCTCTATCACCGCTATTTCCGCCTGCCCGAGCTCTTCTATCAGGTGTCGGTCGATGTGGCCGTCGGAGCCGTGCTTGTCAGCCTGCTGGTGGCAGCACTCGGAGCGCAATCGGCCGTGCGCCGGGCCCTGGCCGTGCCCCCGGCCGAAGCCATGCGGCCCGCGCCGCCCCCGCGATTCGGACAGGGCTGGCTCGAGCGGCGCCGGGCCTTCCAGCGCCTCGCACCATCCGCACGCATGCTGCTGCGGCAGATGGTGCGTCGGCCGGCCCGCACGGCGCTCTCGGTGCTCGGGCTGTCAGCGGCAGGGGCGGTGCTGCTCATCGGATTTTCCTTCATCGACATCATGGAGGTGCTCATTGCCCAGCAATTCGAGCGCGCGCTCCGGCAGGATCTGACCCTTACGTTTCCGCAGCCGCTCACGTCCGACGTGATCTCCGCTGTCTCGCACCTGCCTGGCGTGATGCAGGTCGAACCCCAGCGGGCGGTGGCGGTGCGGATGCGGGCGGGTCCGCGCCACCGCACCGTCGCCATCCTCGGCCTGGTGCGCCAGCCGGAACTGCACCGCGTGCTTGACCGCCTGGGTCAGGTGCACCAGCCACCCGGCGAGGGGCTGTTGCTGTCGCAGGCGCTGGCGCGTCTGCTGCAGGTGGCGCCTGGCCAGCAGGTTGAGGCCGACGTTCTCGAAGGAGAACGGCGCACGCTGACGCTGCCCGTGGTCGGCGTCATCGACGATGCCCTCGGGCTGCAGGCCTACATGACGGCGGCGGCCCTCAGCCGTGCCCTACGGGAGCAGCCGCGCGTCACGGGGGTGGCGCTGCAGGTCGACGCCCTCGCGCTGCCAGCGTTCTACGCGCACGTCCGCGCGCTGCCGATGGTGGCCGGCGTGTCGAGCACCTCGGCCATGCTCCGGAACTTCCGCGCGCTGATGGCGCAGAACCTCAACCTCGTCATCTCGCTGAACGTGGTGTTCTCGGCGATCATCGCCATCGGCATCGCCTACAATTCGAGCCGCGTGGCGCTGTCGGAGCGCAGCCGCGACCTGGCCAGCCTTCGCGTGCTGGGCTTCACGCGGGCCGAGGTCAGCCTGCTGCTGGTCGGCGAGCTGCTGATTGTGACGCTGGCCTCCCTGCCGCTGGGACTGGCGCTCGGTCAGGCCCTCGGCAGTGGCATCATGCAGTTGTTCAACAATGAGCTCTATCGCCTGTCCTATGACGTGTCATGGCAGACGACCGCATGGATGGCCCTCACCAACCTGGCGGCGATGCTGGCGTCGGCGGCGCTGGTCGTGCGGCAGCTGCACCGCGTCGACCTGGTGAGCGTGCTCAAGGAACGGGAGTAGTCGCGTCATGGTCACGAAACGCCGCATCCTCTGGAGCGCCGCGGCCACCTGCGCCGTGGGCGGGGCCCTGGCCGTCGCGCTGTGGCCCTCGACCGTCATCGTCGAGACGGCCACCGTGGCGCGCGGGTCGCTGCAGGTGACCATCGATGCCTCGGGCGAGACGCGCATCCATGACCGTTTCACCGTCTCGGCCCCGCTGATGGGACGGGTGGGACGCATCACCCTCGAGCCGGGGGATCTTGTGGAGCGTGGGGTGACGGTCATCGCCGAGATGACGCCCGAAGACCCGCCGCTGCTCGACGCGCGCAGTGCGCAGGAAGCAGAAGCCGCCGTCAGCACGGCGCGTGGCCTGCTCGGGCGGGCGCAGGCCGACGATGCCACGGCACGGACGGCGCTGCGCCAGTCCACAGCCGAGCTCGAGCGTGCGCAGACGCTGTGGACCGCCGGCGCGCTGACACGGCAGGCCTACGAGGCGCGCGGCACCGAGCATGCGGCCGCCGAGGAGCGCGTCCGGGCCGCCGAGTTCGCCGTCGCGGCGGCGCAGGCCGAGCTCGAACGCGCCCAGGCCCGGCTGAGGCGGCCGGTACCGACCGCGCGACGGGCCCCGGTGCGCATCACGGCACCGGTTACCGGGGTCGTGCTGCGTCGCATCCGCGACAGTGAAGGCGTCGTCGTGCCGGGCGAGCCGCTGCTGGAGATTGGCGATCCCAGCCACCTCGAAGTGAAGGCCGATGTCCTGTCGACCGACGCCGTCGGCATCCGTCCCGGCATGCCAGTGTCGATCGAGCAGTGGGGAGGCACGACGCCCCTGCGCGGTCGGGTCGAGCGCGTCGACCCCTCGGGTTTCACGAAGGTCTCGCCGCTGGGCGTCGAGGAGCAGCGGGTGAGCGTCACCATCGACTTCGAGAACGACCGCGAGGCCTGGACCCTGCTCGGTGATCGCTTCAGGGTCGAGGTGCGCATCGCCGTCTGGGAAGGGCAGGACGTGCTGCAGGTGCCGACTGCCTCGCTCTTCCGCACCGGCGATCAGTGGTCGGTATTCGTCTTCGAGGAGGGCCGCGCCCGGCGCCGGCTGATCGGGGTGGGGCGCCAGACTCCGACGGCCACCGAGGTCGCCTCCGGTCTCGAGGCCGGCGTCGTGGTGGTGGTCCATCCGCCGGAGGCCGTGAGCGACGGGGGCAGGATTGCGGTGGTGAGCCAATGATGACGATGTTGACGCGACGGACATGGCTGACCATGCTGCTGTCGTGGGGGGGCACGGCCGCCGCGGCCGTGCGCCCCACGACGATGGCCGCCAGGACACTCGTTCTGCAGGATGAGCGGCGCGCCGCCCGGCTGTTCCGCGGCAGCGCCGAGCTGGTGCCCACAGCCGTCACGGTGCGTGACGGGGCAGGACGCCTGGTGACTGGCCTGACGCAGGCCGACTTTGTGATCACCGAGAGCGGCCGTTCCCAACCCATCACGCAGTTCACCGGTGACCGCGTGCCGGTGAGCGTGGCCCTGGTGCTTGACGTCAGTGACAGCATGCGGGGGCCGCGCATGGACGATGCGCGGACGGCCGTGCGGCTGTTTGTCGAGCAACACCTCCGGCCCGAGGACGAGGTGGCGCTCTTCGTGTTCAATCACGAGGCGCGCATGCTGGCCGACTGGACGGCTGACCGGCAGCCGATTCTCGATGCGCTGGCGCCCATCCGGCCCTCGGGCGGCACGGGCATCTACGATGCGGTGGCTGCGGCCCTGCCGACGTGCCTCCAGCGCCGGCATTCACGGTCGGCGATGATCGTGGTCTCGGACGGGGCGGACACCTCGAGCGACGCCTCGCTTGTGCAGCTCAAGCAGCAGCTCAGCCGAGCGGACGTGTGCCTCTACGGCATTGCCGTCGACACGCCGGGGATGCGCGAATCGCAGCGCGTGAGTCCCCAGGTGTTCCGTGAGCTGGCTGCACAGGGCGGGGGTTATGCCGAGATGGTGACAAGCACGGCCGACATTGCGCCGGCCATTGCGCGCATCGCCGAGGAACTCAACGCGCAGTACCTCATGGGCTACACCCCCGAGACCCCGGGTGACGGCGCCTATCGCCCCATTCGGGTCACGGTGCCCGCCCGGCCCGGCGTGACCGTCCGCGCCAGGCGCGGGGTCGTCCGCTAGACCGCGGATCGGCCCCGTATACTAACGGAATGGAGAAGATCATCGTCCATGCGTCGTTTCACGCAGGACACCGGCAGCCGGGCTACCCCGGCAAGTGCCGCTTCATACACGGCCACACCTGGCGTGGCACGGTGCAGGTGGCGACCGAACGGTTTCCGCGCGATGCGCACGAGATGTCGATCGATTTCGGCGAGCTCAAGGACATCATGAAGCGGCTTGATCACCGGCTGCTGGTCACGGCAGATGATGAGCTGCTGCGCCATCCGGACCTGTGCGAGCAGGAAGGCCTCATCGTGCTGCCCGGACGCGGTCCGAGCGTGGAGGCCGTGGCCGACTACGTGTGGGCGGAAGTCGTGTCGGTCATCCGGTCGCGGTATCCGGATCGCGGCCTGGCGTACGACATCGCCGTCACGATCCACGAGACAGATCGCAACACCTTCATGGTGGAACGCCGGGCGGTGGTGTAACCCATGCTGCCGTGCCAGAAGGCGCAGTTCTCACTGCCCGACGATGAGCATTACCTGAACTGCGCGTACATGTCGCCGCTCTCCCAGGCGGTCGAGGCGGCGGGCGTGGCCGGCGTGCGGCGCAAGCGCGTGCCGTCGCGGCTGACCCCAGCGGATTTTTTCACCGAAGCCGACCGGGCACGGCAGTTGTTCGCCACGCTCGTGCAGGCCGAGGCCTCCTGCATCGCGATTGTGCCTTCAGCGTCGTACGGCCTCGCGATCGCGGCGCGCAACCTCCCCGTGGAACACGGCCAGTGCATCGTCGTCACGCACGAACAGTTCCCGTCGAATGTGCATCCATGGCGCCGTGTGGCCGCCGAGCGCGGCGCCGACCTGCGGGTCGTCGCGGCGCCAGAGGGGAGTCATGCCCGTGGCCGCGACTGGAACGCGCGGCTGCTCGAGCAGATTGTGCCGGGCACGGCCGTCGTGGCACTCGGCCATGTGCACTGGACAGACGGCACGCGCTTCGACCTCGAGGCCATCGGCGCGCGCGCGCGCGACGTCGGGGCGGCGCTCGTGGTCGATGGCACACAGTCGATCGGTGCGCTGCCGTTCAACGTCGGCACCGTGCAGCCCGACCTGCTCGTGACGGCGGCCTACAAGTGGCTCATGGGGCCCTACTCGCTGGGTTTCGCCTACCTGGGGCCGCGGTTTGATGACGGCGTTCCGCTCGAAGAAACGTGGATTGGACGGGCCGGCAGCGAGCAGTTCAAGGACCTGGTGAACTACCGCGATGACTATCAGCCCGGCGCGGTCCGCTATGACGTCGGCGAGCGCAGCAACTTTGCCCTCATGCCGATGGCGATTGCGGCGCTCGAGCAGCTGCTGGCCTGGACGCCTGAGGCCATCCAGGACTACACCCACCAGCTGACGGCTCCGCTGGTCGACGAGGTGCGGGCCCTCGGGTATACGGTTGAAGACGAGGCGTATCGGGGAGGGCACCTGCTGGGGTTGCGCGTCCCGACCGGCACCGATCTGCTGGCCGTGGCCGATCGGTTGCGCGAGCGCCGCGTGCACGTGTCGCTGCGAGGCTCAGCCATCCGCGTCTCGCCCCACCTCTACAACGACGCGGCCGACATCGACGCGCTTGTGGACGCGCTCCGGGGCGGCAGCTAGAAGCGGACGGCCAGCGTGACCGAGGCCTGGCGACCGGGGGCCCAGGTGGTGCGTACATCCTGGCTGGCCAGGTACTCGGCGTCGAACAGGTTCCGCACCTGCAGCCTGACCTCCACGTTCCGCCATGGCATGTACCCGCCCTGGAGATCGACCAGCGTGTAGCCCGGGACGACGCGCTCTGTCGGACCCGGCCTGAGGTCTTCGGCCACGCCTGCCACCCGCACCTGTGCGTATCCCTGCGTGCCGAAGGCCTTGCGCAACACAGCGGTCAGGGTCGGCGGGCTGATGTCGTCGAGCGGCGTGTTGCCGTCGGTCGCCCGCCCACGGGCGGTCTGCGAGGCGAGGTCGAGGCTGACTCCGTGTCCCAGGGCCACCTGTGCCTCGAGTTCCAGTCCGCTGATGCGGGCGCGCCCCCGATTGCGGAAGAAGAACGTATCGATCGTGGTCTGGTAGCGCTCGACCAGGTCGTCGATGGCGTAGTCGTACGCGGCCAGCAGTGCGCGCCAGCGCGGCGTTGTATACCGAAGCGTCCAGTCGGCCTGCAGGCTCGATTCAGGCGACAGGTCGGGATTGCCGGTAATGTAGCCGCGGCCGGTGGGTCCGCGATAGAAGCGGTCGGACAGGGAAGGATCCCTGAACCCGCGAGCGACCTGCAGGGTGGTGCTGAGACCTTCGTGCAGCCGAGCCGTCAGCGCCAGATAGCCGGACTGGCCTGTTGTGCGCCGGGTGAGGTCTCCGAAGTATCCGTCGCGGTTGGCGTTGGCGACGAGGTCAGCCCGCAGCCCCGCACCGAGAGAGAGGGATTCGGTCAGCGCGGAGTCGATGGAGGCATAGAGGCCGGTGTCGGCCCTGCGGGCCGAGGACACCGACACGATGGGCCGGGTGGCGAGCAGCTCGCCGTCGAGGCCGAAGGTCAGCAGGTCATCGACCGCGCGCAGTCCGCGCCGCCCGTTGATGTCGAAGCCCAGCTCGAGGCGGGCGTCGCCGAGCAGGCGCTCGCCGAAGGCCCGCACGGCATAGTCTGTCGCTGAGACGTCGGCGCGTTCGATGCTCCGGCCGTCGATGCCTGTCGCGAACCGATCCTGATCGGTGCGTTGCCGTGAGCGGCCCCAGAATCCCGTCACCTGTCCCCGATGGAAACCGGGCAGGCGATTCAGCGGGTAGTTGGCCGTGACGCGGTGCGCGTCGTCCCACGGATAGTAGAAGCGCACCGTGCGGGAGTTGTTGCGCGGGCGTTCGATGTCGCGGCCCAGGTCGCCCTGCCAGCCGACCGACAGCAGGTTGCCGGCGATTTTCCGCTCGAGGCGTGCCAGCAGGCCGCGGTCCCGGAATCCTGAATTGAACACCGGGCCGGAGGGGCTCACCCAGTCATCGGCCTGTCTCGCATGCACATTGAGGAGCGCGCTGCCGTGCGTGAACCCGCGCGCGACGAGCAGCGATCCGCGCTGCTCGGGCACCCCGGTGCCCGCCAGCGCGGAGAGCTGCACCTGCCACGGTGCCGTGTCGGACACGCGCCGTGTGCGAACGGCGATGATGCCCCCGAAGGCATCCGACCCGTAGGCCACCGAGCCCGGGCCGCGTGAGACATCAACGGCGTCAATCACGCTGGGATCGAGGGCCGTGGCGCTGGGGCCGGCGCGGCGTTCGGATGTCACGCGCGCCCCGTCGACGAGAATCAGCGTACGGCCGCGGGCCAGGCCGCGGACGGCCGGCACGGAGGCCTGCCCCTCCGAGACCTGACTGACGCCGGCCACATTCTCAATGGCCTGCGCCAGATTGGCGGGCTGCCGGAGCTGCAGGTCGCGACCGCTGAGAGTCGTCGATGACGACCCGGGGGGTGACTCGATGCCCGGGGCCGCGCCCGATACCACCACGGCTTCACTCAGGAGGGGGACAACGGTCAGCGCCTGCACGCCCGGTTCCAGTCGCCCCACAGTGATTGGCTTCATGTAGGTGCCGTCACGAAGGACGACGAGGATCTCGAACGGGGCGGCGGGGTCGGGCTTCCACGTAAACCGCCCCTCGGCGTCGGTGATCGCCTCACCCGCCTTCCCGAGGATGGTGACGACGGCATCGGCCACGGGGGTGCCGTCCCGGGACACCAGACGCGCAGTCCAGGCGTGGGCGGGCAGGGCCGCGAGCAGCACGAGCAGCAATGCCGCAGCGGAACGCATCTTGTGATTATGAGGTGGGGACGGAGTTTCCGCTTGCCTTTTGGGCTGTTAAATGTGTTAAGCTCGAGAAGGTAGTTGAGTCACCGGAAAAAGGGGCCCTCATCTCTGGGCTCCTTTTTTTCTTTGGACGCCGGTGCACACCGATAGTGGGAGTGACGATGGGACGCAAGCTGTTTGTTGGGAATCTGCCGTTTCAGACGACAGAGGATGAGTTGCACGATCTGTTCAGCCAGGTCGATGCGGTCGAGACGGTGACTGTGATGCGCGACCAGATGACGGGTCGTGCGCGTGGCTTCGCGTTCGTCGAGATGTCCACGGAGGAAGGTGCGCAGAAGGCGGTCGATCAGCTGAATAATACCCAGCTGGGTGGCCGTACGCTGGCGATCAACGAAGCGCGTCCGAAGGTCCCCCGTGCGGGTGGCTTCGGCGGCGACGGCGGTGGCGACCGTCGTGGCGGTGGCGGCGGCTTCGGTGGTGGTGGCTACGGCGGTGGTGGCGGCGGCAATCGCCGTCGCGAACCCCGTTGGTAACCACGCGCGCCTGAAGGCGCGCCATGACTGAGGAGCAACATGGCCGTACGAGGACCAATGGGCCGAGGCAAGCGCGAGCGTGAGCGCGCGCGCGCCGAGCGGCAGCAGCAGAAGACGGCGCGCCGGGAAGAAGCCAAGGTGCGACGTTCGATGGCTGGTCCGCGCGACTCTGGTGCAGACCCCGACATCGCGGGGATCGTACCGGGGCCTCAGCCAAATCCGTGGGGTGACGAACTCGAGGGCGAGGCTTCCGATGAGGATGCCGAACCGCACGACGAATAGTGCTCCCCCGCTCACACTGACGACACGCCTGAGTCCCACCCCGGGACTCAGGCGTGTTTTCGTTTCAGGACATCCCGGTGCGCGTTACCGGAAGATGCGGCCCACGCCCACAAACGTGCGCCAGCGCCCGTGGCGGTCGCCCGTGCCGGCGAGCATGACGGGCCCGAGGAGCGTATCCATGATCAGGCCGGCGCCGACGTTTACGCGCAGCCCGGCCGACGACCACACCGGGAACGCATCGCCGGTCTCAATCCAGCTGCCCACGAAGACAGGGCCACCGATGAAATCGGGCAGGCGCCGCACCTGGTGCAGGTAGCCCGCGGTGGCAAAGTAGAAGTGCGGTCCCCGCAGCTCACCCGTGCCGAACGCGCCGAGGCGCAGCGGCAACCCCAGCTGGAACTGCGTCGGCACCGGCGGTGCCCGGTCGAATGAGGTGCCGGCTCCCGCGTAGCTGAAGAGTCGCCCCGACTCGCGTATTCGGAAGAACCGGCTGACCGTGCCCGCCAGTTGAGTGACACGCTCGTCGCCGATGGGCGCCGTGCCGTCCCGGCTGACCAGCCGCGGACCGTCGAGCGCCTGCGAGAGCCGCAGCGTGGCGAGCGCGCCGGTCGAGGGGACGACCGGGCTGTCCTGTCCGTCGTACCGCCACACGAGTTCGGCGACCGATTCGCGGCCGCGGACCTCGGGCAGCGCGGGATTGCCGACGCTCACGGTGGCATCCTGCCGGCCGAAGTACACTCCGGCGCGCACATCACTGCGCGCCCCGAGGTTCACCCCCACGTTGAGGCCCGTGCGCACGCTCCGCTGGCGATACCGGGCCACCACCACCTCGTCTTCGGTGAAGTTCGAGGTGCCCGTGCTCCACTGGGCATAGGGCGCCACAAACAGGGCCGAGCTGCCGAGGGGCTGATAGAGCTCGACCGAGGCCCCGGGTGCCGAACCCAGTGTGGCGTCCACGCGCAACTCCGAGGACGAGGTCATCACGCCGTAGCGGAGGTAGCGGGCCGGGGCGCTCACGCGGAATTCCGAGGACGTGGTGTTCTCGAGATTGAGGCCCAGCATCATGAAGGGAGGCCCCGAGGGCTTGGGTCTCGCCGTGACGCGCAGGCCATCGGCGCCGTCGGTGCCCGTCACGAGGCGCCAGGTGACAGTCTCGTAGCGGTCGAGGCTGGTCAGCCACTCGAGATCGCGCTCGAGCTGCGAGAGGTCGAGCGGCCGTCCGAGGTGCTTTTCCACGAGCGCACGCAGACGTCGCGCATCGGCCTCGGCGAAGCCCGTGGCCTCAAGGTAGGTCGGCGTCGCCAGCGTCGTCCGTCGCCGTGCCTGGCGCGCCTGCGTCCATCGCTCGTACTCGGCCTCGCTGACCGCCAGCGGCAGCAGGCGATCACGGAGGGCCTCGGCGGCACGATAGCCCTCCTCGATGAGCGCCTCACTGCGGCACCAGTCGAGCGAGCCATACTGGCGCAGCGGCACATCGATGATGATGTCGGCCGAGGTGATCGATGTACGCGTCGACGCGCGCATCATGGCGTCGAGCGTCGAGCCGGCCAGTCCGAGCAGCGTGTAGGCCACGCCCTCGCGGTCGGAGAGGTCGCCGACATTGACGGCGACGACCGTGTCGGCACCCATGGCGCGCACCACATTGGCGGGTACGTTGTTCATCGCGCCGCCGTCGACGAGCACCTGGCCGTTGGTTTCAATCGGCGGAAAGATCAGCGGCAGCGACATGGTCGCGCGCATGGCCGTGGCCAGCGGTCCCTGCTCGAGGCGCACCTCGCGCGCGGTCACCAGGTCGACCGCCACCGCCCGGAACGGCGTCGGTAGGTCGTCGAAGTGCGCCAGTGAGCCATACGGTGCCGTGATGCGGGAGAGCAGCAGTTCGACCTGTTCGCCGTTGTTGAGGGCCATCGGCGGAATCAGCCCGCCCCGCAGCCCGAACTCGAGGCGCGACGGATAGGCGCGGGCATCGGCCTTCCGGCGGATGTTCTTCATGGGAAACGGCGACGACCCGAACATCTGGTTCCAGTCGATGCCGCCCACCATGGTGGTGAGTTCCCCGGCATCCATGCCGGTGGCAAAGGAACCACCGATGAGTCCGCCCATACTGGTGCCGGCGACGAGATCAACCGGAATGCGGTGCTCCTCGAACCAGCGGATGACTCCGACGTGGGCGAGTCCGCGTGCGCTGCCACCACCCAGGGCGACGCCGATCGACGGTCGCCCGTCCGGGCGAGGCGCAGCGGCACGGGCGGTGTTGCTGGCAGCGGGCACGGAGACCGACGCGGCCCGCTGCAGGGGAGCGGCGCAGCCGGCGCTGACAAGAGCGAGCAGCAGCAGGCTGCGAGTGGCACACAGGGCACGACGCACGCGCCCTATGCTACCGCACGTCTCGCGTGGTCACGGTCGCGCGTTCGACGGCATAGCGCACCCGCACGACGCCATCCGCAAACGTCCGCGTCGACAGCAGGCGCAGTTCGATGTCGCGGCGTCGTGGCTCGATGAGCGGAATGCCCTTGCCAATGAACACCGGGATGACATGGATGTCGAACTCGTCGATCTCGCCTGCATCGAGACACGCAGCGAAGAGGGAGGCACCGCCCATGAGCCAGATGTGCTTGCCTGGCGCTGCACGCAGGCGTCTGATAAACGTTTTCAGTGGCTCTGAGACGAATGTCACCCCGTCAGCCTGACGCCTGGGCGGGGTGCGCGAAAACACATAGTTTGCCCGCGACTGGTCGAAGAGTCCCGTCGTCTGGCCCCGCTTCCTGCGATACGCCAGCAACCAGTCGTATGTCTTGCGTCCCCACAGAATCGTATCGACTGAGGCATAGAACCGCCTCATGCCGTAGTCGATGGTGTCGGGCCGGCGGTTGAGCCAGTCGACATCGCCGTTGGGGCGGGCGATATAGCCGTCAGCGCTGGTCGCCACATAGGCGATGACCTTCCGGGGCGTGGGCATCATCGGTTTCCGTGGGCAGCAGCCACCCGATCGTCAGGCGCAGTGCAGTCAGGTGGCAGAAGGCTACGGCATGCCCGGCGGCGGGACGCGACGCTTCGTCAGCTGCTCGAAGGCGTAGGCCAGGCCGATCAGCGTCGGCTCGCTGCACGCCGTCCCTGCGAAGCTGACGCCGAACGGGGCGGGGCGGGCATTGAAGCCGTCGGGCAGCGGCCCTCCGGGCGGCGTGTTGGGCACGGTCGCAAACGGCACGATGACCGTCGGATACCCGGGCTTGGCCGAGATGGCAGCACCCGAGGCCCCGGGGAACAGCAGCGCATCGAGCCTGGCCGACTTCAGGGCGGCGTCGATGCCGGTGGTGGCCGCCAGTTCGATATCCTTCTTCCGGTCGGCCTCCCACTTCGCGCGATCCCGCTCGAGATCCACTTCGTCCGATACATCGAGCTGCGCCTGGCCGTACTTGATCGCGCCCATGTTGGCGTGCGCGAGGTTCCACTCGCGAAGCTCCGTCAGTGACTTGACTGGTGCGGAGGCGCCGAGGGAAGCCAGCCAGGCGTTGAAGTCGCGCTTCATGCCGTACTTGAGCGCCGACGAGCAGTTGGCATCCTTGCCGCGCACATCCGTCGGGCCGGCGCAGGTGCCCCACAGCAGCAGGTTCTTTGCGGGATCAGTGGCGACGACGCTCGGAATCTCGACATCGACGATCTCGGCCCCGGCCTTCCGCAGCACGGCGATGGCCTCGTCCATCGCGGCGCGCTGCGCGGGAGTGAGCCCGCCCCGTGCCTCGGTGGCTCCCGGGGGCATCACCGGGTCGTAGTAGCTGGCCCGCGGAATGCCGATGCGTGCGCCCTTGAGGGCGTCGGCCTTCAGGAACGCGGTGTAGTCACGATTGGGCGGGGCCTGGCAGGCGGTCGTGGCTGCATCATTCGGATCGGGCGCGCTGCCTTCCATGGCGCCCAGCAGAATGGCCGCGTCGGTGACGGTGCGCGCCATCGGGCCAGCCGTGTCCTGATCGGCCGTGATCGGAATGACGCCGTAGCGGCTGATGCGACCCACGGTGGGCTTGATGCCCGCCAGCATGTTCTGGTTGGACGGGCTCAGGATGGAGCCTGACGTTTCGCTGCCGACATTGGCCGCCCAGAAGCTCGCGGCCGTCCCCGTGCCCGAGCTCGAGCCCCCCGTACCCAGCACCGGACGCCCATCGTCGTAGCGCTGCGGTGTCGCCCCGGCCGGGGCATTCGGTGCAAGAGGCATGAGGCCACGCGGGTCTCGCCTCGGGTCGTACGGATTGAAGCCGTAGCCTTCGAGCGCGTTGTAGTTCCCGGGCATCCCGTTGGCGACCCAGTTGGCCAGTTCGGTCATCATCGTCTTGGCGATGATGACGGCCCCGGCGTCAATCAGGTGGGTGGTGAGTGTCGCATCGTAGGGCGGCATCAGGCCCTCGAAGGCCAGCGCCCCCCCTGTGGTGGGCACGGACGTCGTGTGGATGTTGTCCTTCAGCGCGACCGGAATGCCGTGCAGCGGCCCGCGCACCTTGCCGGCCGCGCGCTCGCGGTCGAGCGCCTCGGCCTGTTCGAGGGCCTTGGGGTTGACGGCGATGACGGCATTCAGTCCGTCTTCGTAGGTGGCGATGCGCGTCAGGTACTGCGTCACCAGCTCGCGGGACGTGACGCGGCCCGTGGCCATGGCCGCCTGCATGTCGGGGATGGTGGCTTCAACCACCGTGAAGGGCGCAGCCGGCGGGGGCTGAATCGACGGAACGCAGGCCGCAAGGCCTGCCACGGCAAAGAGGGCGGCGAGACGGTGACGCATGGACGGGGATGCTAGCACGCCTGTCTCCCCGCCCGTGCCACATCCGCGCCGCGCTCCGTTCGCGCCCAGCGGCTCAGGGGCGCAGGCCCCACCGGCCCGTGCCCCGCGCCGCGATGTAGAGGAACAGGAAGGCGTAGAGCGCTGCAAGCTCTCCGCCATTCTGCACGGGCCACGGTCCCTGTCCCGCATGAGCCATGAAGTACGCCACAGCCATCTGTCCCGAGGCCAGGAACGCCCAGACGCTCGTAAAGAGCCCCGCCGCCATCGACAGGCCTCCGACCAGTTCCACCATGCCGGCCACGCCCATGATCGGGGCGAGCTCGACCGGTCCTGTTCCACCCAGGAGACCGAACAGCTTCTGCGCGCCGTGCTGCGCGAACAGCAGACCCGAGACGATGCGGAGGGCGGCGTAGATGAACGGGAGATACGGTGCCAGTGTGTGCGTCATGGTCGGGAACCTCGTGGGCGATCGTCGGTCAGCCGGGCCAGAGCCCGGCGCATGTCAGAAGGAACAGCGGCGGTGACATCGATGCGCGCACCCGTCAGCGGGTGCGGAAAGCCGAGCGTCCACGCATGCAGCAGCGGACGGTCGCCCGGACGGGCACTGGCGCCTTCGCGTCCGTAGACGCGATCACCCACGAGCGGATGGCCGATGCCCGACAGGTGGATGCGAATCTGGTGCTGCCGTCCGGTGTCGAGCGTCACCTTCAGCAGGGCGGCGCGGGTGCCGAACCGCTCGAGCACCTCGACATGCGTGCGCGCGTGCAGGGCTTCCTCGAAGTCGTTGTCGTCGACGGCGACGCGGCGTCCATCGCGATAGTCGCTGCTGATGGGGCGATCGATGGTGAAGCGGTCCGCCGCCGGGGCCCCGTGCACGATGGCGAGATAGGTCCGGTCGAAGGCATGGTGGCGGAACATGTCGCGGCCGGCAGCGTGGACGCGGGGGTCGAGCGCGATGGCCAGCGCGCCGGAGGTGCCCCGATCAAGCCGGTGGAGCATGCCGACATAGGCCTGCCGGCCACGCTTGTGCTGCGCGTACTCGCGGGCCCGGCCGAGCAGCGTGTCTTCGTGGTCGGCCCGTCCCGGCGCCGACGGGATGGTCAGCAGGCCCGCCGGCTTGTTGGCGACGATGAGGGTGCGATCTTCGTAGAGCAGGTCGAGACGCCGGCTGTGACCCGCCGTGCGCGGGCGGCTCACTGCGGCGTGACCAGGTCCTGGATCAGCGGCTCGATCTGCGCGCGGGTCATCTGCCCCGGGTTGTAGCGCAGCACCGTGCCGTCGCGCCGGATGAACACCAGCGTGGGCGTGGTCGACACGCCGTAGCGGGTGAACACCTCGCCGCTCACAGGCACCATCGCATCGTCGAGCCAGGGATAGGCGTCGCGGCGCACCTGGCGGATGTAGGCCAGTTCGTCCGCGGGTGACGCTGGCGCCCGATTGGCGACGTAGCCGTAGCGCTGCGTGGGGGCGAGGATCGTCAGGCCCTGTGCAGCGTAGGTAGTGCGCAGCGCATCGAGGATGGGGCTCATTGCCTTGCAGTCGGGGCACCAGTGGGCCCAGAGGAAGAGCACCACGGGCTTGCCGCGCAGCGAGGCGAGCGAGGGGGCGGTGCCGGCCAAAGACTCGCGCGATGTCGTCTCGAATGCGGGCTGTCCTTCGAGGCTCAGCAGGTTCACGTTCTTGTTGATGCGCTGGATGATCGAGGTCGAGCCGTACGTGTCTGCCTCGCGGCGGAGGAAGTACACCGCTTCCGACCGGTTGCCGCGGGCGGCCATGACCTGCGCGCGCACCTCGATGGCGGCGCCAATCGCGATGGGCAGCCGGGGTTCGGCATCCATGGGCCGCGTCTTGAGGGCATCGAGGCACAGGTCGTAGGCGTCGAGGGCGAACTGCTCGGCCTCGTCGTAGTTCTTCTGCGCGAGCGCCCCACGGCCGAGCCAGGAAAACGCCTCGAGGGCCTCTGGCGTGGTGCCGTTCGCCGCGCGGAAGGCCTCGATCAGGGCCTGCGCCTTCGGAATGTCGTTGGCATTGAGCGCGGCGCGCACCTGCGGGATGAGACCGGGCGGGGCTGCGGCGGGCGCAGTCTGGGCGGTGGCGGCCACCGCGGTCGTGAGGGTCAGGAGCAGGGCGGCGATCAGACGAGCCATGAGGCGGAGCATAGCACTCACCTGTGATGCGTGGGAGACGACGAGTGACGGGTCAGGGCCTCGAAGAGGGTGCCTGCCAGCACGAGGATGATGGGGCCGAAGACGAGGCCGACCAATCCGAAGGCGGTGGTCCCTCCGAGCAGGCCGATGAACACGATGAGACCGTTCACCGACGAGCGGCCACTCAGCAGGATGGGGCGCAGCACGTTGTCGACCATGCTGATGCCGAGCGTGCCGACGATCACCAGAGCCAGGGCCTGTCCGACAGCCCCGGACATGCCCAGCCAGAAGGCCACCGGGGCCCAGACGAGTGCGGCCCCGACGACCGGTATGAGCGAGCAGATGGCGATCAGCACGCCCCAGATCGCTGGAGCCCCCAGGCCCATGATCCAGAAGGCCAGGCCGCCGATCAGGCCCTGCACGGCGGACACGGTCAGCCCGGCGCCGACTGATGCGACGACGAGGTCGTGCGCTTCCTTCATCAGCAGCTCGCGTTCGTGCGGAGGGAAGGGCAGGAACCGCCGCACGATATCGGTGGCGCGGTCGGCATCCCGCAGCAGAAAGAAGAGCGCGAAGAGCGTCACAAACAGGCTGCCCACCACTTCCAGGACCGAGGCGACGGCGGTGCCCACGCGGGGGGCAACAAAGCCGCCGATCCACTGCACGACCTGCGAGACGACCTGGGAATAGTCATCGGGCAGCGAAAACGGCACGAGCATGCGCACGTCATCCCACAGGCGCTCGAGGTTCTCGGGCGTGGCCTGAGCCGGAATCTGCTGGGCGTAGGCCATCACGATCGGAATCTCGCTGGACAGCATCAGCACGAGCAGGGCAAGCGGCGCCACGATGATGACGCCGGCGCTGACCGTGGTGGCGAGGGCGGCACGGGCCGGCGACAGGCGGGCCGAGAGCCGGAGGTGCAGGGGGTAGAGCGTCAGCGCGAGCACGGTGGCCCAGGCCAGCGAGGCCAGGAACGGGCGGCTGACGATGAAGGCCAGGTAGCCGAGCAGCAGGACGATGCCGTAGAACAGGAGCGAGCGGAAGCGTTCGACGCCTGTGCGGTGCGAGGCCATGTGTGGACGATGATAGCGGAGAACGTCTGGTCGGAATGGCTGTCCCGTGCTATAGTCTGGGTTTGCCGTTCCTGACGGCATTGGCGCAGGCGTACAGTGATGCTGTATTACTTTCTGATCGCAATTTATACGGTGGTGTGCCTCCTGCTCATCGGAGTAATTCTCCTGCAGCAGGGCAAGGGAGGCGACATTGCCAATGCCTTTGGCGGCGGTGGCAGCCAGGCGGTGTTCGGAGCCCGGTCGGGCGCGACGCTGCTGACGCGGGCCACGGCGGCGCTGGCGGTGCTGTTCGTGGTGCTGTCGCTGACGCTGACGGCCTGGGGCCAGCGTGGGGGCAGTTCGGTGGTGGGTGGCATCGATGGTCCTCCGCCCGTTCCGGCAGCGGCGCTGCCCGGGGCTGGTGGACCGGCGGTTCCTGCGGCCCCTGCACCAGCGACGCCCGCTCCTGCACCGGCAACACCTCCTTCCTCGCAGCCCTGACCAGGGCGGCGAATCCCGTCGGGGGCCCGGCCACGGCCCCGCGGCGCCGTGCAGTGACAGATGCGGAAGTGGCGGAATTGGCAGACGCACCAGCTTGAGGGGCTGGCGCCCGCAAGGGCGTGAAGGTTCGAGTCC
>CAZXTM010000020.1:0-271 GCA_964643765.1 uncultured Bifidobacteriaceae bacterium
GGGATAGACGTATGCCTTGGGGGTGACATCGGTGGGCCAGAAGGCGTAGCCAATGGGCTTGGCTCCGGGGGTCTGCGCCGGGTCGACGGCGTAGGCCTTGTAGTGCAGGGGCGTGCCTTCGAGGGGCGAGAACGCGACGGCCTCGGGGAACAGCTGTTTCAGGTAGGGTTCCGGTTTCGGATTGGTCACGTGGCGCTGTGCCAGTACGGCCACACTTGCCACGGTCAACAGGGTGGCGCACACCACCAGCGTCACACGCCTCATGCCATTG
>CAZXTM010000020.1:281-38737 GCA_964643765.1 uncultured Bifidobacteriaceae bacterium
TCGCGCCGAACTTCTTCGGCTGAATCGAGAAATAGCCGTAGGGCTCGGTGTCGACGTCGAGGATGGCCCCCGTGATGCGTCCCTGCAGATTGAGCCCGACGATGAAGAAGATGGGCCCGTGATAGCCGTATTCCTTCGGGGTGACATCGGTGGTCCAGAAGGCGTAGCCAATGGGCTTGGCTCCGGGGGTCTTCGCCGGGTGCCGCCTCGAAGGTGTACCGGGATGTGAAGAGCGTGTTCCAGGCGCGCAGGGTGTGGCGGCCGGGCGTGACGGGCCGGCCGAGGGTGTCGCCGTAGCGGAGCGCCCCGAGCGGTTCCTCGTCGAGCCAGAGATGGATGATCCGGTCCTGGACATCCTGCCCATGGTCGCGGATCAGCGTGAGGTGGGAGGTCATTCGGTGGCCGGCTCGCGTTCCAGGTGCACGTGGAGGTAGGTGACGTGCAGGAACATCATCAGCAGCCAGCCGGCCTTCGGAAATCCGTTGCCGCACCGCAGGCGCACCTGCTCGGCAGGCGCTACATCAATCTCGAGGGTGCGCGAGAAGAGCGTGTTGTAGGCCCGCACCGTGTGGCGGCCCGGGGCAATCGCCCGCGACAGTTGCTGCTCGTGGCGCAGCCGTCCCCAGGGCTCCCCGTCGACATAGATGAAGATGGGCCGGTCCTTGAACACGTCATGCCCGCCCCGCGTCAACGTCAGCGTCGCCTCTCGGACCATCGTCGGTGCCAGCGGCTGCGGGGGTTCGGCCCCGTAGAACGCGCGCCAGAGCACGGACAGGTCTGAGGTGTCGACATCTGGCTCCGCCACACCGACCACGAGACGATGGGAGATGACAGGCTTGGACATGGTGCGCCACCAGAATACTTCGGGAGTGGCTAGAATGATCGCCGTGTCACGCGCCTTCCCTGCCCTCGGCACGGCCGCCCTCGTGGCCGCCGCCCTCATCGTCGCCTCCCCCCGCAGCCAGGCCCAGGCACCGCCCGACTATGACCTGATCATCCGCAACGGCACGGTGGTCGATGGCACCGGGCAGCCCGGGCGTGTCGCCGCCGTGGGACTCCGCGGCGGGCGCATCGCAGGGATCGGCGCACTGACGGGCGCCACGGCCCGAGAAACCATCGACGCCCGCGGACTGGTGGTCGCCCCAGGCTTCATCGACGTGCACACGCACGTCGACGAGATCGCCAGCCAGCCGGCCATTCCCCACTTCGTGCGCATGGGCGTCACGACCGTCATCGCCGGCAACTGCGGCGGGTCGGCGGCCGACGTCACGTCGGCGTTCCGATCGATCGACGCGGCGAAGCCCGCGCTGAACTATGCCACGCTCATCGGCCATAACACCGTGCGCCGCGAAGTGATGGGCACCGCCAACCGGCAGGCCACCCCCGAGGAACTGCGGCAGATGGAAGGCCTCGTCGCCAGGGCCATGGACGAAGGGGCCGTGGGGCTGTCGTCGGGGCTGCAGTATGTGCCGGGCACCTATGCGGTGGCGTCGGAGATCGTGGCCCTGGCCCGCGTGGCCGGCCAGCGGGGTGGTGTCTATGCCACGCACATGCGCAACGAAGGCACGACGCTCGAGACGGCCGTGGCTGAAGCGATCGACATCGCCGAGCAGGCCCGGCTGCCGCTGCAGATTTCCCACCTGAAGGTCGACGCCCCGAGCCGCTGGGGCGCGAGCGCGCGCGCGCTCGAGATGATCGATGCCGCACGCGGACGCGGCCTGACGGTGCTGGCCGACCAGTATCTCTACGACGCCGCGAGCTCGAACCTCGGCATCCGCTTCCCCTCGTGGGTGCTCGAGGGCGGGCAGGACCAGATCGTGACCCGGCTGAATGATGAGGCCACGTGGCAGAAGATTCGGGCCGAGATGCGCGAGCTCATCCGCGAGCGCGGCCTCGAAGACTATGCCTTCGCGCGCATTGCCGAGTACCGGACCGACCGCTCGCTGAACGGCCTGACCATTCCGCAGGCCGCACAGAAGATGCTGGGTGCCGCCGACCTGGCCACGCAGCAGGAGCTCATGCGGCGCATGCTGCGCGCCGGCGGTGCGTCGATGGTGTATCACTTCATGTCGGATCAGGATCTGACCGCGATCCTTCAGCACCCGATGGTGGCCATCGCCTCGGACTCGGGGCTCAACATCCTTGGCGAGGGCGTGCCGCATCCCCGCGGCTACGGCAATGCCGTGCGCGTGCTGGGCCGCTATGTGCGCGACGAGCGCGTGATTTCCCTCGAGGAGGCCATCCGCAAGATGACCTCGCTGCCCGCCGGGCAGTTCGGCTTCGCTGACCGGGGGCGCCTCGCCGAAGGCATGGCCGCCGACATCGTCATCTTCGATCCGAAGACCGTGGCTGATCGGGCCACCTACTCGGAACCGCACCAGTATCCGGCCGGCATCGTGCATGTGCTGGTCAACGGTGTCGCGGTCGTCCGCGGCGGCACCCAGACTGAGGCCCGCCCGGGCCAGGTGCTGCGGCACCAGCGACGCGCCGCGCGGTAGGGCTCGCCGGCTCAGGCGCCGGTGGCCGACGACCAGCGCTCGAGCGCCGGCCCGGCAAGCGCCCGCGCATGGGACAGCACATCGCCCGCCGTCCAGCCTGCCGCACGCAGGTCGCGGACGCCCGTGTCGCCGTCCGACTTGCTGAGCTTTTTCGTGTCCGACTTCATGACCAGCGGGTGGTGGGCAAACCGCGGGGGCACTGACCGCCCGAGCAGCCGGGCCAGCTGCCGCTGGCGGCCCGCGGAGGCCAGCAGGTCAATGCCCCGGATGACATCGGAGATCTGCTGCTGCGTGTCGTCGACCGTCACGGCAAACTGATAGGTCCAGTTGCCGAGGCGGTCACGAATCAGCAAATCGCCGCACTGACGGGCCGGCCACTGGACCTGCGGACCACACAGGCCGTCGACAAATGCCTCTTCGGTGTCGTCGAGGATGACGCGCCAGCCGAGACCATCCATGGCCGGCAGCCCCTGCGACCGGCACGTGCCCGGGTAACGTCGCTCGCCGTCGGGGCCGGCGGGCACCTGCTCGAGTTCCGCCCGCGTGCACCGGCAGCCATAGACCCGGCCGTTTCGCTGGAGCTGCGCGACGGCCTCCCGGTAGATCGCCTCGCGTTCGTGCTGCCGAACCACCGGTCCATGCGGCTCAAAGCCGAGCCACGCCAGGTCTTCCCGCAGCGCTTCGTCATACTCGGGCCGGCTGCGCTGACGGTCGTGGTCCTCGAGGCGGAGCCGCACCTCGCCCCCGGCGCGGGCGGCGGCCGTCCACACGTAGAGCGCATTGACCACATGACCGAGATGCAGGAACCCGGTGGGGGCCGGGGCAAATCGCGTGACCATCGGGGCAGACGCCATCACTGACCATGCTACTTGGCTACAATGCCCCAATGACACGACGGGAACTGATGATGCTGGCCTCCCGCGCCGCGGCGGCCGGTGCGGCAATGACGACACTGCCCGCCTGGGCGCAGCAGGCGGCCCAGCCGCCCGCCGACCCCTGGGGCAAGTCGAAACTGGTGCGGCTGTCGTCACGCCCGCCCGACTATGAGACGCCGGTGGCGCTGCTCAACGACTTCATCACGCCCATCGATCACTTCTATGTGCGGTCGCACCTCCCCGTGCCCGCCACCCTCGACGCCGCCGCGTGGTCGCTGACGGTGAACGGCCTCGTGTCGACACCGCTGTCGCTGTCGGTCGCCGCCCTGCGGGCCCTGCCGCAGCACACCGTCACCGTCACCCTCGAGTGTGCCGGCAACGGTCGTGCGTTCTTCGATCCGCCGGTGGCGGGCCTGCAGTGGAAGAAGGGCGCCGTCGGTACGGCGCGGTGGACCGGCGTCCGCCTGCGCGACATCCTGGCGCGGGCCGGCGTCGCGCCGCAGGCGGCGTTCGTGCACATGGAAGGCGCTGACCGTCCGCTGGGCACCATGCCGGCGTTCGTGCGGCAGGTGCCGATGGCCAAGGCCCTGCACGAAGACACGCTGATCGCGCTGTCGATGAACGGCCAGCCGATTCCGGCCGTGCACGGCGCGCCGCTGCGCGCGATCGTCCCCGGATGGGAGGGGGCCTACGCGATCAAGTGGCTCACCCGCCTCACCGTGTCGGAGACGCCGTCCGACAGCTTCTGGGTGGCGACCGGCTACAAGTATCCGACGCGTCGCGTCTCGCCCGGCGAGGCCGTCGATGCCCGCGACATGGCGCCGCTGACGGGCCTCGTCGTCAAGTCGCTGATCACCACGCCACTCGAAGGCACCGCGCTGCCGAATGCGCCGTTCACCGTGGCGGGCTTCGCCTGGGCCGGCGAGGACGACATCGCGCACGTCGACGTCTCGCTCGACAGCGGTGCCACCTGGGCACGCGCCTTGCTCACGGGCGAGCAGGCCCGGTATACGTGGCGGCGCTTCGAGTTCGCCGCGCCCGCACTGCCGGCTGGCTCGCACCTCATCCTGTCGCGCGCCACCGACAGCCGCGGCGTGACGCAGCCGGCGGTGTCGCACTGGAACCCGTCGGGCTATCTGTGGAACCAGTACGACAGCGTCCGGGTGCAGGTGGGAGCGTCGCGATGAGCCGCCACCTCCTCGCCAGCCTCCACATCGTCCTGGCGTGTGCGGCCCTCTCGCTGTGCGTGGAACGGGCGACGGCGCAGGGGCTTCCCCCGCTGCCAGACACGCCGGGCCTCGAGGTCGTGCAGTCGCGGTGCCTGTCGTGCCACGGCGACGACCTGATTCAGGGCCAGCGCCTGACGACGATGGGCTGGACGCGTGAAGTCGAGAAGATGGTGCGCTGGGGCGCACGGGTGACCGACGCCGAAAAGGCGCCGCTCGTCGCCTACCTGGCAGCACACTTCGGCGTCCGGCCGGCGAGCGCGGCTCCCGCGTCGGTGGCGGCAGCGGCTCCCACGGCCCTCGCCGGCGGAGAGGCGGTGTTTACCCGCAGCTGCCTTTCGTGCCACGGACGTGATCTCACCGAGGGGCAGCGGCTCACGACGCTCGGCTGGACGCGCGAGGTCGAGAAGATGATGCGCTGGGGCGCGAAGGTCGACGAGGCCGAGAAGGCGGCGCTGGTGCAGTGGCTGGCGGCGACCTATCCGGTGAGATGACCCGCGATGACCGCGGCGCTGCTCACGCTGCTCGTCGCCTTCACGCTGCTCTGGCTGTTGTCGCTGGCGCTGCGTGACGCCTCGATTGTCGACATCTGCTGGGGCCCGGCGTTCGTGCTGGCCGCCGCGGCGACCCTGATCACTCTCGACTCCATCAGCCCGCGGGCCGCGACGGTAACGGCCCTGCTGGTGCTGTGGGCCGCCCGCCTGGCATTACATCTGGCACGCCGCAACCTCGGGCATGGCGAAGACCCACGATACGCCGCATGGCGACAGCAGCATGGCCCCCGCTGGTGGTGGCGCAGCTATCCGCAGGTGTTCGTGCTGCAGGCCGTGATTGCCTGGGGTGTCGGCTGGCCCATCCATGCCGCCCTCACCAGCGGTGTGGCCTTTCCTGCACCGACTGACCTCATCGGCATCGGGCTCGTGATGATCGGGCTCGCGATGGAAACGGTAGCCGACCGGCAGCTCACGGCCTTCCGGGCCGATCCGGCCAACCGTGGGCGCGTGCTCGACACCGGCCTGTGGCGCTACTCGCGCCATCCGAACTACTTCGGCGATGCCGTGGTGTGGTGGGGCTTCGGGGCCCTGGCGCTGGCCTCCCCCGGAGGATGGATGACGCTGGCCGGCCCGGTCGCCATGACCTTCCTGCTGATGCGCGTGTCCGGCGTCACACTGCTCGAACGTGGCATGACTGACCGCCGTCCCGACTACGCCCGCTACATCGCGACCACCTCGGCGTTCGTGCCCTGGCCGCCGCGGACCGCTGCGCGCTAGTCGCCAGACGCGCGCACCACATCGGCCGGCGTCAGCACGCGCCCGTCGCGCAGCGCCTCGGACACGGCCGTGAACACGCGGGCATCCGCCTGGCGACGCGCCTCTGCGCGCTTGTCGAGTGAGCGCAGGGGCATCGCCACGCGGATGTTGTCGCGCAGCGCCTCGCGGTGCCGCGCCAGGTAGGCCCAGTACATCGGCGTCACCGGGCATGTGCTCTTCGGATCGAACGCACAGTGGCCGCAGTAGTCGCTCATGCGATCGATGTAGGCCGCGCCCGAGATGTAGGGCTTGGTCGTCATCATCTGTCCCAGGGCGTAGGTGCCCATGCCGAGCACGTTGGGTTCGACCACCCAGTCGAACGCGTCGATGAACGCCACCCAGAACCAGTCGGTGAGTTCGCGCGGAGAAATCTCGAGCAGCGACGCGAGGTTGGCCAGCACCATCAGGCGCGTGATGTGGTGGCTCCATCCTTCGTCCCACACATCGGCCACCACCTGATCGAGACATCGCAGGCCCGACGGCGTGCCCCAATAGGCCGCAGGCAGCGGTGCCTGTCCCGCGATGGCCTCGGGACCGATCCCGAGGCGGCAGCCGTCGGTGGCCTCGTGCACGTGCCTCACAAACTCCCGCCAGCCGAGAATCTGCCGGATGAACCCCTCGCGGCTCTGCAGCGGAATCGGCAGGGCCTCGACGTCGCGCACCACGGTGCGCGGCAGCAGGCGCTGCAGGTTGAGCAGCGGGGCGATGCGCGTGTGGAACAGCCCGCGCGAACGCACCGACATCGCATCCTCGAACGGGCCGAACTGCGGCAGGCACAACTGCTTCGCCCATTCCCACAGGCGCAGGGCATCGGCTGCCGTCGACGGCAGATGTGCCAGGTCGAGGCGGCCAGGATGGTCGGCAAAGCGCGCCTCGATGAGGGCGCCCACTTCACGGGTGACCTCATCGGGGACAAACGTCGGTGGCTCGGGGGCCGCGGGCGTGCCCTTCCAGGCTTTCCGGTTCTCGGCATCGAACGACCACTTGCCGCCGGCGGGCTTGCCTCGCTCCATCAGGATGCCGGTAGCCCGCCGTACGTGCCGGTAGAACGCGTCCATCCGATACGGCGGGGCTCCCTGACTGTCCTGAAAGTGCGCCGCGGTCGTCAGCCAGCCCTCATGCGGCTGCTCGAGAAGGCGACCGTTTGCCACGAGCCCCGCGAGCGTGTGGCGAAGCTCACGCTCGGCCGGACGCTGGCACTCGAGCGTGCCGTGCCGCGCCAGTGGGCCCGACAGTGCCTCGTCATAGTCGGTCTCGGCCATCACATAGTCGATGGCCACGCCTCGCGCGGCCTGCTCGAGCGCGAACTGGCGCTGGTTGGCGAGAATGAGCGCGAGCTTCTGCTTGTGATACGGACGCCGCCGCCCCTTGGCCGTGGTCTCGACGAGCACCAGGCCCACCTCGTGCGCGGGTCGCCGCGTCCATGCGCCCGTCTGGTCTGACAGCTGGTCGTAGGGCACGAACGTCCAGGCGCGTCCCTCGGTGGACACGGCGCGCTGCTTCAGCTGGGCTCGGAAGACGGAAGGCACCCTCGGTGAGACGCCGCCCGCGACGCCAAGGATGCCGCAGGCGTGCACGCGGGGGTGCCCGGGTAGATCCACTAGAATCGGAGTGGTACCTGCTGTGCTGACGCTGCGTGCGGTGTCGAACACCTTCGAGACGCCGACGGGCGTTGTCGCCCCTCTTCGCTCGGTGTCCCTGGAACTGGCCGAGGGCGCGCGCGTGGCCATCGTGGGCGCGCGGGGCGCCGGCAAGTCGACGCTGGCCGCCGTCGCTGCTGCCCTTCGGGCTCCGGCATCGGGTACGGTGCTGTTCGACGGACAGGATCTGGCCATGCTCGACGCCGACGCCCTCGCTGGGGTGCGGAGGCGTGACATCGGCGTGATCGCCGCCGACCCGCTGCTCTGCGAGACGATGACCGTGCTCGAGAACATCTGTGTGCCCCTGTCGGGGACGGCGGCCGACCGCGAAGCCCGCGATCAGGGACGCGCCCTGCTGGCCGCGCTGTCGCTCGACCATGCGCAGGACGCGTGGCCGTCACGGCTCGCGCCACTCGATCAACGCCTGGTGTCGGTGGTGCGTGCCTTCGTCCGCGGTCCCCGGCTGGTGGTGGCCGACACGATGGGTCGAGGGCTGGCGCCCGATCAGGCCCGGACCCTGACCGACGTGGTGGTGCGCCTGCAACAGCGGTTCGGTGCAGGCCTGCTGATGCTCTGCGACCATCCGTCCGAAGCCGAGTGCTGCGAGACGCGCTATGCCCTCGGGGACGGGCACCTGTCTGCGGAGCTCCGCACGTGAGGGCCTTCGTCGGCATGCTTCGCCATCGCTGTGCCTCTGTGCCGCCCTCGACGCTGCTGGCGGCGCTGGCGCTGGCCGCCGCCGTGCTGTGGTCCTGGCACCTGTGGCAGGCGCAGGTACAGCAGGTGCGCATGCCGGTTGGGCGCACGGAATCGGTGATCACGACGCTCGGCAGCTTCAGCGCCCGCCTGCCTGCCGGACTCAAAGTCGCTGCAGGCGGGGCCGTGACGGACGCCATCGGGCTGCTCGTGATCGAAGGCGTGGCCACATCGGAAGGCACGGGGCGCCACACCCCCGTGCATGTGCAGGCGGTGGATGACCAGTTCTGGACGTTCCACCAGCGCACCGGCGAATCTCCCGGCGCCGGCACAGCAATCATCACGACGGCCGTGGCCCGCGACCTCGGGGCGAGCGAAGGCACACGCCTCAGGCTCATGCTGACGGTGCCGTCCGACATTCCCCTGGGCAGCGTGATGTCGGCGGGCCTGCACGCACAGCCCGTCGACGTGCGCATCGCCGCGATCCGCCCAGCCGGTCCCGGCGATGTCGTGATCGTCGACGTGGAACCTCAGGCACCGCGCACCGTGTATGTCTCGCTGTCGTGGATGCAGCGGCAGCTGGAGCTGGCCGGACGCATCAACGCGGTGCTGCTGCGCTTTGCCGACGATGCCCGGCGCGACGATGGCAGCCCGCCGGCCGACGAAGTCATCATGCGGGCGTGGCTGGCGGCTGCGGCCCTGCCCGACCACGGCGTGCGCATCCGGCGTGTGCCGGGCGACAACGTGATGGCCCTCGACGCGCTCGGGGGGGTCTTCGACCCGGCGCTGGCCACGCGCGTGATGACGGCGCTCACGCGCGCCGGCCGTCCAGCCGTGCCCGCGCTCAGCAGCGTCGGGATCACGATCCGCGCCGGTGACCGCGTCATCCCGGCCTCGACGGTGACGGCCATCGACACCGATGCCTACCTGGCCCTGTCGCTACCCTCGGGCCCGGCGCGTCCGGGCGACGCCCCGTCGGGCACCGACGATGCCCTGCTGCGCAGCGCCCTGCAGGTGAACGTCGGGCGCGGTGGCGTGCGGGTGGGTCGCGTCCAGGTCACCGAGGTGACGCCCGCCGTTCCGCCGACGCGCGCTGCGCCGGCGCGCACGTCGGCATCCCGTGTGCCGGCGCCCCCTGCCCCGGACGGCCCCGTGTGGCTCAACGAATGGGCCGCCGCGGCGCTCGAGGTCAGCGCCGGCGATCAGGTGCAGCTGAGCTGGCCCGTCTGGCTCGACACCGTCGGCCTCAGGCGACGGCAGGGCACCTTCGAGGTGGCGGGCATGCTGCCGATGATGCGGATCGGGGGCGACCGGTCGCTGCTGCCCGACGTGCCCTTCCTCTCGGCGGTTGACTCACCGCGCGCCTGGCCCGACGCCTGGCGCGACCCCGGCGTGCCACTGCGCGCCGAGGACGAGGCCTACTGGCGCCAGTGGAACACGGCCCCGAAAGTACTGCTGCCCCTCGAGCGCGGACAGCAGTTGCTGGCGGCGACGCCCGGGGCGCTGTCGTCCATCCGCTTCACCCTCAGCGATGCCGACCTTGTGGCCGCCGCCGTCCGGGATGACGTGACCTCGCGGGTGCGCCTGTCGCATCCGGGGCAGGAGGCAGCCGCGCGAATGCGGGCCGGCAGCCTGAATCTGCTGCAGGCAACCGCACCGCTCTGGGTGCTGGCGCTGCTATTGGTGGTGTGGATGCGGATGTCGATGGCCCGGCCCGGCGCGACGCAACGCCGGCATGCGGCCATCCTCTCGATGAACGGACTCACGCGGGCGGACATCGCCGCCGACTGGCAGCGGAGGGCCCGCGTGCCGCTGGCGCTGTCGGGCGCCGTGGCCACGCTTGCCAGCGGGGCAGCCCTCGTCGCCGCGGCCCGCCCACTGTCGGTGCTCGACATCGTCGCCGTGGCCCTCGGCGCTGCCCTTGCCACGATGGTGCCGTGGCTCGCCCTCCGGTCGGCCGCGAGGCACTTCACGGTGTCGGGTGTCGCACCGATGGCGATTGGCGAGGATCGCGCGGATGCACACAGGCCACACGGACACGGTGGCATGGCGCGCTGGACGCGGGTGACACTGGCCGTTGCGCTGGCCTTCACTGCGGCGTGGCACCTGCGGATTGCGACCACCGGCAGCGCCGACCAGCCATCGACGGGCGATGGCCCGCTGGTGTTGCGCTTCGCCGTGCCTCGTGCCGTCGTGCTGACGCCCTCGACGCCCGACGCACGGGCGGTGCTTGGCCTCGACGAGCAGCCGGCATGGGCTCGGGCGACGGTGGCATCGGTCACCGTCCGCGACGGCGCCGTGCCCGTGCTGGGGCTGCCACCGGCGCTGGTCACGACGCTGCTGCTGCCAGAGGGGTCGACTGAGGCGCCACGGGCGTGGCCGACCCGGTGGCCACGGCTGCTCGGGGTCGCCAGTGATGACCAGCCGCAATCGCTCGACCCGCGGGATCCAGAGGCGGTCGTCGCCACCGCTGGCGCCGTGCCTCCGGGCGCCGCCGTGCTGCCGGCTGGCCTGCTGGTCGACGAGCAGACCTTCGCGCGTGCGTTCCCACTGCACGAAGGCACCCGTTACTGGGTCGTTGTGGCTGCGGCGCCTGATGCCGAGGCCATTGGCCAGGCCCTCGTCGAGCGCCTGGGCATGCAGGGGGTGCGTCTGGTCGCACGGCACACGCTGCCTGCCGAGTGGCGGGTGCGGTAGCATGGGCCGTATGCGGATGCTCACCCTGCTGACTGCTGTTGCCCTGCTGCTGCCATCGGCCGTCGCGGCCCAGCCCCCCGCCGATTCGCCCGAGGCAAAGGCCGTGAGCTTCCTGTCTAAGGAAGTGCCGAAGTGGCACACGGCCAATGGCTGCTATTCGTGCCACAACAACGGCGACGGTGCGCGGGCCCTGCTGATGGCCTCGCACCGTGGCTACGAGGTCGGCCCCTCCCTCGAGACGAGCCTCGCGTTCCTTCGCGCCCCCGAGACGTGGGCCACGACCAAGGTGCTGATTGAGGCCAACCGTCCGCTGGGACGCGTGTCGTATGCCGCCGCGCTGGCGACTGCGGGCGAACGCGATGCCACGCCGGCCAAGGCCCTGGTGCAGGCCGCGTCGCTCATCATTGCCGACCAGCAGGCCGATGGCTCGTGGTCGCCCTATCCCGCGCACACAGACGCCACGCCGGTCACCTACGGCCCGGCCCTGGCTACCTGGCTGGCCCGCTCGACGCTGATTGCCTCGGGGCGCGAGCCGGATGACTTTGCCGTCGCACAGACCGATCGCTGGCTGCGCACCTACGAGGTCGCGCAGACGGCCGACGCCGCCGGCGTCCTGCTCGCGATGAACGTCACCTCTGATGTGATGGCCGACAAGCAGCGCGCCATCTCGCTCAGCATCCTGCGGCGGGCCCAGCATCCCGAGGGCGGCTTCGGCCCCACCGCCGATGCAGCCCCCACGGTCTTCCACTCGGCCATCGCCCTGCTCGCCCTGCAGCAGTATGTGTCCGACCCGCGCCTGGCCCGATCGACCTACCGGCCCGAAGAACTGCGTGACGCCCTCGACCGCGGACGCCGGTGGCTGGCCTCGCAGCAGCTGCCCGACGGCAGCTGGCCCGAGACGATGCGCGAGGCTGGAAAGAAGAGTTACGCGCAGAAGATTTCCACCACCAGCTGGGCACTCATGGCCCTGCTCGCGAAGTAATCCTGCCGTCACCTCGGCACGACACCGGAGCTCTGATGCAGACACGCCGCACGTTCCTCTCGACCGGTGCCGCTGGTGCCGCAGGCCTGGTGGCCGCCACCACGTGGCCAGCCCGCGACGCCGGGGCGGCGCAGGCGCCCCTGGCTGCGCAGGACGCACTGCGCCTGGCTGAGGGACGACGGGCCGAGCTGGTCGACCTGCTCTCGCGCCTGGTGACCGTGAGCAGTCCGCTCGGGGAATCGGCCGCCGAGGGGCAGCAGATGGTGGCCGACTACCTGCGCACACACGGCTACGCGCCCGATCTCGTCGTCGACGACCCGACGCGCTATGTGTCGCATCCCGACTACATGGCGCCGGCCGTTCCGTATCCCGCACCGGCCACCAATCTCGTCGCACGCGCGACGCAGCACGCCTCGCGCGTGGCGCTCTTCGCGCACATCGACACAGAGAAGGCGGGTGCCGGGTGGACGGGGGCCCCGCTGCAGCCGCGCGTCGAGGGCGGACGCCTGTATGGCCTCGGCGCGGCAGACGACAAGGGCGGCGTGGCGGCGATGGCCGTCGCGGCGGCGGTGCTGCGCGCGGAGGGCCGCCCGAGTCCCGTCGTGCTGAGCCTGCACGGCAAGGGCGGCGGCAGCCGTGGCAGCCTGCCGACCTTCGAGCGGCTGCGCGACTTGTCGCAGGTGCTCTACGTGCACCCGGCGGAAACCGGCCGGGGGCTCGTCGACATCAAGCACGTGGTACGCGGCGTGGTCGACCTGCGCATCGACATCACCGGCTGGCGCGCCGCACCGCGGGAAATTGGCAGCCCCGACAGCGCCCCGTATGCCGATGGCGGCGATGCCCTGCAGCTGGCGCTGGCCCTGGTGCCGCGCCTGCAGCAGGGTGCACTGCAGAACCTCGAGACCAACGTCGGTGAACTGGTGGCCGGCGACCGCGTCGGCTCGGTGCCCCACGAGGCCCGCCTGCGCATCCGCGTCCTGTTTGACGACCAGCGCGCATTCGGCGACATCGTGGCGGCGGCCGCCCGCGAGGCGGAAGGCCTGGCGCGCGAGCGCAGCCGCGGTGAGCGGACGTTTGCCGTGCGGGTGACCCGGGAAGGACTCGGCGCCAACTACGGGGCCGTCGACTGGAACGCGCCGGCGTGCCGCACGCTGCGCACCGCGATTGCCGAGGTCACCGGGCGCGAGCCGGCGTCGTATCCCACGCACTACGCCGGCGACATCCGCTATCCGATTCGGCTGTCGGGCGTGCCGGCCTTCGGCATCGGCTCGCTCGCAGGCGGCTTCTACGGACCGAACGAGTGGGTCGACATCGACGACCTCGTCCGCCTCGTGGCCGTGGTCATGCTGGCCTCGGAACGCTGGGCCCGCGCCTGAACGGATGGACCGGCGGGCCGGGGACGGTAGTACCATCGGGCGATGATCGCGATTGCCCTGGTGGCAGGCTGGCTGGTGGCACAGGCCGCCTCACCCGCTCCGACAGCCCAGGCCCCGCAGCCGGCCCCCGCCGGCGTACCGGCAACTCCCGCCCGGGCGTCGCAGCCCGCCCGCCCGCGCGCCGCGGCTCCGGCCGCCCCGGCGCCCACCACGTCGCTGGCGGTGACCGTGACGGATCGTGAAGGGGCCGTGCTGGGCGACGTGCTGGTGTCGCTGGTCGGCGCGACCGAACGCGAGGCCCGCACCTCGGAGACCGGCTTTGCACGCCTGCAGACCATTCCTGCGGGCACGTGGCGCGTGCGGTTCTCGAGGGACGGATTCCACACGTTCGAAAAAGAACTGGTCTGGCGTGCCGGGCAGCCGGCCCCGACGATGCTGGTGACGCTGTCGCCGGCCCCGCCGCCCCCTCCCCCACCGCCGCCGCCCCCGCCGCCCCCCTCGGCGCCGGAGCTGCCGCCCCCGGGCGAACCGAAGGCGATGGCGCTGCTCGACTTCATCGAGAAGAACTTCATCAGCGGCCGTGAACCCCAGCGGGAAGACATGGTGGGCTGCTCGGGCCTGGGCCGCAGTGTGCTGTGGCAGGTCCGTGACCCGTGGACCGGACGCGTCCACGACGACACCGATGTGATGCTGTACGTCATCGGGGGCGAGGGTGGCCTCAGGCTCGGCAGCCGCGATGTGCCGCTGGCCGCCGGCGGATTTGCCGTGGTACCGCGTGGCACCTCGTATGCGCTGACCCGGCGCGGACGCAACCCGCTGATTGTGCTGGCGTTCTTCGCCGGCACCGCATGCGCTGCCCCCTGACTCCTGAAACCAGATACGATTCCCTCCGTTTCCTGTTGACTATGCCTGCTGACGAGACACTGCCTTCCCCTGCGCCGCAGGACTTCATCCGGGACATCGTGGCGGCCGACGTGGCCGCCGGTGTCAACGGGGGCCGCGTGGTCACCCGCTTTCCGCCGGAGCCGAATGGCTACCTGCACATCGGCCATGCCAAGGCACTCTGCGTCGACTTCGGCGTGGCGCAGGAATTCGGGGGGCACTGCAACCTGCGATTCGACGACACCAACCCGGTGAAGGAGGATGTCGAGTATGTCGACGCCATCCGCGCCGACGTGCGGTGGCTCGGATTCGACTGGGATGACCGCGAGTACTACGCCTCCGACTACTACCAGCAGCTGTACGACTACGCCGAACAGCTGATTCGGAAGGGCGTGGCGTACGTGGACTCGCTCTCGGCTGGCGAGATCCGCGAGCATCGCGGCACGCTGACCGAACCGGGCCGCAATTCTCCGTGGCGCGATCGCCCCATTGACGAGAACCTCGACCTGTTCCGCCGCATGCGGGCCGGCGAGTTTCCCGACGGGGCCCACGTGCTGCGGGCGAAGATCGACATGGCCTCGCCCAACATCAACATGCGCGACCCGGTGCTGTACCGCATCCGCCATGCGGCACACCACCGCACGGGCACCGCGTGGTGCATCTACCCGATGTACGACTATGCGCATCCGCTGTCGGATGCGATTGAGGGCGTGACGCATTCGCTGTGCAGCCTCGAGTATGTCGACCACCGGCCCCTGTACGACTGGTGCGTCGACCAGGTGGGCACGCCGAAGCGTCCGCGGCAGTACGAGTTTGCGCGCCTCAACCTCAACTACACGGTGATGAGCAAGCGCAAGCTGCTGCAGCTGGTCGCCCAGGGACACGTGGACGGCTGGGACGACCCGCGAATGCCGACGCTGGCCGGCCTGCGGCGTCGCGGCTACACGCCCGAATCCATCCGCGACTTCTGTGCGCGCGTCGGGGTGGCCAAGAAGGAAAACGTCATCGACATCGGCCTGCTCGAGCACTGCATCCGCGAGGACCTCAATGCGAAGGCCCCGAGGGCCATGGCGGTGCTGCGTCCGCTCAAGCTGGTGCTGACAAACTATCCTGAGAACCAGGTCGAGCTGATGACCCTGGCCAACCATCCACAGCAGCCCGAGGCAGGCACGCGGCAGGTGCCGTTCTCGCGTGAGGTGTTCATCGAGCGCGACGACTTCATGGAAGACCCGCCGAAGAAGTTCTTCCGGCTGGCACCAGGGCGCGAAGTCCGCCTGCGCGGCGGCTATCTGGTCACGTGCACCGAGGTGGTAAAGGATGCCCACGGAGCGGTGGTCGAGCTGCGGGGCGTCTACGACCCCGCGTCGCGCGGTGGCGACGCGCCCGATGGCCGCAAGGTCAAGGCCACGCTGCACTGGGTGTCGGCGGCCCATGCCGTCACGGCGACCGTGCGACTGTATGACCGCCTCTTCAGCGACCCGGACCCGGACGGCGCGGCCGAGCAGGCCCGCGTGGATGTGACGGCCCTGCTCAATCCGCATTCGCTCGAGGTGCTGCACGACTGCCGCCTCGAACCCGCCCTGGCCTCGGCCCCGGCTGGCACACGGGTGCAGTTTGAACGGCAGGGCTATTTCTGCGCCGACGTGACCAGCACGGGCGACGCACCGGTCTTCAACCGGACCGTGTCTCTCAAGGATACGTGGGCGAAACTTACCGCCCGGGACGACCAGTAGAGGCCTGCCGCCGGGGATGGCCGTTGGGGCGCTCCCTGATCTCCCCCTGCGCGACCATGGCCGCCAGGCGGGCCCGGCTCGAGACCCCGATCCGGTCGTAGAGCCGGTGCAGCGTGTTACTCACGGTACGTGTAGAAAGTGACAGGGCTTCGGCGATCTCGCGGTCCGTGGCCCCCTTGGGCAGGAACTGCACGATCTCCATCTGCCGTGGACTCAGCGTGGTGGCAGCGTCCCCGTCACCCCTCCGAGGCCTTTGGTGGCCAGAATGTGAGTAGTTCGACTCTAGCGTTTTTGTGTCGTCACTGCGATGCTGTGTGGGCACAATCGGAAGGTATAAAAAAGGTGGGAAGGGCCATAGCGAACGCTTCAGCCCCGACTCGTCAAAACACGTCAAATCTCGACAATGGCTGCAGAATCGGAAGAGATTCGTAGTCGGGGCCAACGGCTGGATGGCTGGAAAGCTATCGCCGATTATGCCGACCGCTCTGAGCGAGCCGTGCAGCGCTGGTCGACGCAGCGGGGATTCCCCGTGCATCGCATCGGCGGCTCGGGCAGCGTCTTCGCGTGGACCGGTGAGATTGACGACTGGTTCAATCGACAGGGTGCCAACCCGAACAGCGATCCGGAAGCCCCGGCGTCATCGAGCACGCCTAGTGCCGCCCCGGGGCCGCTGGCGGCTCCGGCGTCGGGGCCTGCCTCGGTCCCCCCATCGGGCCCCGATGCCGCGTCGGCCCCCGCGGGCACGCACTCGCCGGACCAGCCCGCGCTGGCGCCCGCCCCCCCATCTCCCGTGGTCATCGCCCGCATGCCCTGGCCGCAAATGCTCTTCGTCATGGTGTGCGCGGCGGTGCTGGGTAACATCATGACGCTGTCCGTGCTCGGACCGACCGGACTGGTCGGGCTTGGCGTCGCCCCCGCTTCAGTCTGGGTCAGCGACGAACCCTGCCACGTCGTCGCCTGGCCGAGCGAACCGCTGCCCGCCCGGGGCGGCCGCGTGCGGGTCGCCGTGCGTCCCGCCACGACGCCCTGCGACTGGACTCCGCCCAAGGTCGATGCGCGATGGCTGCTGGTCGTGCCGCCGTCGGCACTCTCCGTTCCGGACCGGATCCTGCTCTCGCCGAACCATCCGCTGGCGATGCCCCCCTACGACCCGAACGCCGACCACCTGACCATCGAGGTCGCTGCCAACCACACGACGAAACCACGGGTGGCCGTGGTCCGCACCGGCAGCCGCGAGGTGCGCCTCACGCAGGCCCCGGCCCCCACGGCATGCCTGGTGCCTCCGGGACCAGGGTTCGTGACCGAGGGCTGGCGATTCTTGCTCAGTCGCCAGGTGTATTCCCGCGAGACGCCCTTTCTTGAGGCCCTGAGGCGTGATGAGTCGCCCGAGGCCACAGGCGTCAGCTGGGGCATGCTGAAAATGCTTCTCCTGGGAGACGACGTCCGTGGCGAGGCGTTCGCAGCGCAGGTGGGCATGGCCCGCGCGTCGTGGGAGGAAAGCGAAGCGACCGCCAACTGTTTCCATGTCTGGCTCAGCGGCGATGGCCCTCCCCACTTTGTGACTTACTTTCAGAGCCGACGACGCATCTCCTATGAGGAGCGCGATCAGATCAACAACGACCAGTATCAACTAGGCACATTTCCCATACCAAGCCAGGTGCTCTATCGAGTGCCGGCCGCCGCGGCCGCGCCCTCGCCCCCTGCCTCGGGAGCCAGCCGTCCGTGAGATGATGCGGCGGCCCGATGGCCCTCGCTCCCCACGCCCCTGCCGGCCTGCGCCGGACCCTGTCCTTCCGAGACCTGCTCGTCTACGGCCTGCTGTTCATCGGCCCGCTCGCCCCGGTGGGCATCTTCGGTGTCATCGACGCGCGCACCGACGGTGCCGTCGCCACGGTCTATCTGGCGGCAACCGCGGCCATGGGCCTCACCGCCTGGTCGTACGCACGGATGGCGTCCGTGGTACCACATGCCGGCTCGGTCTTCGCCTACGCCACGCAGGGGCTCGGCACTACCGCCGGCTTCCTCGCCGGGTGGCTCGCCCTGCTCGACTACTTGCTGATTCCCTCGGTGGCGTATCTCTTCTCGGGCATTGCCCTGCATGCCCTGGTACCCGCCGTCCCCGCCTGGGCCTTCACGGTGGCCGCCTTTGTGCTGACCACCGCGCTGAACTTCGCCGGGGTCCGCGTCGCCGCCCGCGCCGGCTGGGTGGTGCTCATCGTGGAAGTGCTGGTGCTGGTCCTCTTCCTCGCGGGAGCCGCGGCGGTGGTGATGACCACAGGTCCCCTCCGCCCCTGGTCGTCGCCATTCCTGTCGATGGGCACCGTGTCGGCCGGGCAGATCATGGGCGCGGTGTCGATCGCGGTGCTGTCGTATCTGGGCTTTGATGCCATTGCGGGATTCGCCGAGGAAACGACCGGCTCGCCCGACACCGTCGGCCGCGCCATCACGGCGTGCCTCGCCGTCTCGGGCCTGCTCTTCGTGCTGCAGACCATGCTGGGTACATGGCTGAGCCCGTGGCTGCCCGCCGCCCTCGCCGCCGCGCCGGCGCAGCAGGGCACCGCGTTCTATGACATGGTGCGGTCGCTGCCGCTGCCGGGCCTGGCCACGGTGATTGCCGTCACGAAGGCCGTCGGTCCGGCGTTTGCCGCGATGGCCGGCCAGGCGGCCGCCGCGCGTCTGCTGTTCGGGATGGCCCGCGACGGGCGGCTGCCAGCGGCCCTCGCGGCCGTCTCGGCCGACACCGGCACGCCCCATCGGGCGCTCTCCCTGACGGCGGGGCTCACGCTCGTCGTGTCAGTGGTGGCCGCGCGGCGCGCCGACGGGCTGGCGCAACTGGTCTCGCTCGTCGACGTCGGGGCCCTTGCCGCCTTTGCCCTGCTGCACGCCTCGGTGATGGGCTACTTCGTCCGCCAGCGGCGGGCGGCCGCAGGACCCGCCGACGTCATCGTCCCCGTCCTGGGGATCGCCGTGACCGCCTGGGTACTGGCTGAAGCCAGTGTGTTCGCGCAGGCCCTGGGCCTCGCCTGGGGGGGCCTCGGCCTGCTACTGGCCCTGAGCCGGCGTGCGCATCGGGATCGCGACGTCGACGGGCGTCGGTGACAGCACCCGCACGAGGTCGGCCGGTACCATCGACACGAGGAATCCGCGCCGTCCACCGTTGATGAACAGCCGCGGCAGGTCGAGGATGCTGCGCTCGACATACACCGGCATCGGCGTGCGCAGCCCGAAGGGCGAGGTGCCTCCCACCTGATACCCGCTGTGCCGCTCGGCCACCGCCGGATCGCACGGCACGATCGAGCGCACGCCCAGCTGCCGGGCCAGCGCCTTCGTCGACACCGAGCAGTCACCGTGCATCAGCACGAGGAGCGGCGCCCGCTCATCGGTCTGCATCACCAGGGTCTTCACCACGGCGTGTTCGTCGACGCCGAGCGCCCGCGACGACACGCGCGTGCCGCCCTTGTCCTCGTACTGATAGGCATGCTCGGTGAACGCCACGCCATGCGCGCGCAGCACCCGCACCGCGGCCGTGACTGCCATGCCCGTATGCTACGCCCTCGGCTGGTATCATCGCCACATGTCGTCGGTCGCCGTCCCGCCCATCTCGACGCTGGTGCAGCACCAGCTGTCGTCGCCCTCGCCCATCCGCCAGATCATGAAAATGGCCGAGCGCCAGAACATCGTCGCCATGGGGCTCGACCCGGATGAGGTGATTTCCTTCGGCGGCGGCTGGGTGAACCACGCGGCCCCGGAAGAGTTCCGCCAGGCCTACGTCGACATCGTCAGCGACCCGGCCACGTTTCATGCGAGCGGCGCCTACACGGCCACGCTGGGCGACTGGCGGTGCCGCGAGCAGCTGGCTGCGTTCGAAGCCGAGCTGTTCGGCATGCGTGGTCTGGGGCCCGAGCACATTGCCGTGGGCATGGGCAGTACGCAGATCACCCACGACCTGTTCCGGGCGCTGGTGAACCCGGGCGACACCGTGGTGCTGCTCGACCCCACCTACGCCAACTATGAAGGCCAGCTGCAGTTTGCCGCCCCCGGGGTGCGCATCGAGCGGCTGCGGGTCGTTGATCCCCACACGTGGGCCTACCTGCCCGAGACCGACCCTGACAGCGTGCGGCGCGCCTTCGACGCCCTGATGGACACCGTGCGCCCGCGGCTGGTGCTGTTCGGGGCGCCCGACAACCCGACCAGCCAGATCGTGCCTCAGGCACTGGCCGAGCACATGCTGGCACGCACGCGCGATGCCGGCGCGTGGCTCGCCATCGACTATGCCTACAAGTGCCAGTACTTCCAGCCGTGGCCGGCCTACTACGCCTGGTCGCCCTCCGAGCATCCGCACGTGATTGGCATCCACAGCAATTCCAAGTGGGCCCGCGGACTGGGACGACGGCTCGGGTGGATTGAGGCGTCGGCCCCGGTGATTGAGGCCATGGAGCGCGTGCAGCAGTGCAGCATCCTCTGCCCCGACACGCTCGAGCAGATGGCCATGGCGCACTACCTGGCGGGGGCGATTCCCTCGGGTGCGCTGCGCCGATACGTGGACGACACCAACCGGCTGTATGCCCGCGCCGCCGAGGTCACGCTGCAGGCCATCGACCGGTATCTCGGACGTCCCCGGCTGACGCCCCGGGGCGGGCTGTATACCGTGATGGACGTCGGCCGCGATGCCGACGCCTTCGTTCCGCATGCGCTCAAGACGACCGGCGTGCTGCTGGTGCCCGGGCGTGGATTCGGCGCCTCGATCGCCCATGGTGTCCGCGTGTCGTTCGGTCCACTCGTGCACGACACCGCGCGCATCGAGGAGGGCCTGCGCCGGCTGGCCGGGGCGCTCTAGGGTCCCGGGGCCTCCTCGCCCGGGATGCGCCCCCCGGCGCTTCGAAGGCCTGACGGTTGCTGGCGGATTCGCGGGTCGGGGGAACCCTCGTCCTCGGGCCCGGCGTCCTAACGGCTGGAGTCATGTCCCGCCGCCCGTCTCTCAGCCGCCTGCTGCTCGCGCTGGCCCTCGTCGGCGGGCTCATTGCCGCCGTGACGGTCGTGGCCATCCGGGAAATGTCGGTCACCACCCAGGTGGCTGGCACGTCGGTGGACGGCTCGGCGTACCGGTTCTCGGTGCGTTCACTCGAGGGGAATGACACCCCGCTCGACACCTACACCGGGCAGGTCAGCCTCATCGTCAACGTCGCGAGCGAATGTGGCCTGGCCGGCCAGTATCAGGACATCGAGTCGCTGCATCGCCGGTATCGGGACCGGGGCTTCACGGTGCTCGCGTTCCCCAGCAATGATTTCCTGCAGGAAGCGCTCGACGAGTCGGGCATCGCGCAGATGTGCCAGATGCGGGGCTACACCTACCCCATGTTCGCGCGCACCCACGTGCGAGGAGGCGACCAGGCTGCCCTGTACCGGTTCCTCACCACAACCACCGGCGAGACGCCTCCCTGGAACTTTGGCAAGTATCTGATCGACCGTCAGGGCAAGCCGCTGGCGTACTTCGGGCCCTTTGTCGAACCCGATGACCCGGCGCTCATCCGCGCCATCGAATCGGCCCTCGAACCGTAGCCTGGCGGCCCGGGGCCCGCGCGTGCCGGCCCCGGAATCCTTGCCCTCACCGCAGCGCTGCCTGTAACGTCTGTCGTCATGACTGTGCGGCTGCTCATCCTGCTGTTCCTGTGCTGCCCGGCAGTGGCCCTGGGCCAGACCGATTCACCTGCGGCCGGCGTGCCGCTCGAGGTCGCCGAGTTCCGCGCCGCACACCTGCGCGATGTGGCCTACGACCTCGCGCTCACCGTGCCGCGCGCCGCCAGCGAACCGGTGCGGGGCACGACGCGTATCCGCTTCGGATTACGTCACACGGGCGCTCCGCTCGTGGTCGACTTTGACACCACGCCGGGTGCCGTCGAGCGCCTGCAGGTCAACGGGATCGCCGTGACGCCGCAGGTCGTTAACGGACACCTGATTCTGCCGGCGGCCCCGCTCCGCGACGGGGCAAACCTCATCGAGGTGACGTTCCGCGCCGGCGACGTGCCGCTCAACCGCAATGCCGACTTCCTGTATGCGCTGTTCGTGCCTGCGCGTGCCCGGCAGGCCCTGCCGGTGTTCGACCAGCCCGACATCAAGGCGCGCTGGTCGCTGCAGCTGACCTACCCGGATGGCTGGCAGGCGGTGAGCAACGGGGCCGAGCTGACGGACGCGTCTGGCACCGCACCGACGGTACCGTCAGGCATGCGGACGATGAGGTTTGCCGAGACGGCACCGCTGTCGACGTATCTCTTCTCGTTCGTGGTGGGCGACTTCAAGGTCGAGGTGGCCGAGCGCAACGGACGCACGTTCCGGATGTTCCACCGCGAGACCGATGCGGCGAAGGTCGCGCGCAACCGTGAGGCCATCTTCGACCTGCACGCGCGGGCGCTGGCCTTCATGGAAGACTACACGGCCCTGCCCTACGCCTTCGGCAAGTTCGACTTCGTGCTGATTCCCGCCTTCCAGTTCGGGGGCATGGAGCACGCCGGCAAGATCCTCTACAACGCCTCGGGGCTCATGCTCGACGAATCGGCGACGCAGAACCAGCACCTCGGGCGCGCGTCGGTCATCGCCCACGAAACCGCGCACATGTGGTTCGGCGACCTGGTGACGATGCGGTGGTTCAACGACGTGTGGATGAAGGAAGTCTTCGCCAACTTCATGGCGGCCAAGATCGTCAACCCATCGTTTCCGCAGGTGAACCATCCGCTGCGCTTCCTGCTGGCGCACTACCCGGCCGCCTACGAGGTCGACCGGACGGCGGGTGCCAACCCCATCCGCCAGCCCCTCGACAACCTGCAGGAAGCCGGCAGCCTCTACGGCGCCATCATTTACCAGAAGGCGCCGGTCATGATGCGGCACCTCGAGGCGCTGCTCGGCGAGGCCTCGTTCCGCGACGGCCTGCGCGAGTATCTCGCGGCGCACCGCTTCGGCAATGCCACGTGGCCCGATCTCATCGAGGTGCTCGATCGCCGCACGCCTGACGATCTGCAGGCCTGGAGCCGGGTGTGGGTCGAGGCTCCGGGCCGGCCGACACTGACGACGAGGCTCGACGTGCGGAACGGGCAGATTGCGCGACTGGCCTTCGAGCAGGCCGACCCGCGGGGACGCGGCCTCCTCTGGCCGCAGCAGCTGCGTGTGGCCGTGAGCCTGCCTGACGGCGTGCGCATGGTGCCGGTGGCCATGCGTGGCGCATCGGTCGAGGTGACCGAGGCCGTGGGCTGGCCTGCGCCGCGCTGGGTGCTGCCCACCGGCGAGGGCTGGGCCTACGGCAATGTCGTGCTCGATGCAGCCTCGCGTGCGGCGCTGCTGGCAGAGCTCCCCTCGATCAGCGATCCGCTGCTGCGTGGCGCGGCCTGGGTCACGCTGTGGGACGGCCTCCTCGAACGCGCGATCAGCCCTGCCGACTTCCTGAAGGCTGGCATGGCGGCCCTGCCGCGTGAAACCGACGAGCAGCTGACGGCGCGCATCCTCGGCTACACGCAGGGCACCTGGTGGCGCTTCCTCGAACCCGACGCGCGCACGGCCCAGGCCCCGGCTCTCGAGGCCCTGCTGCGCGAGGGCCTGGCACGCGCCTCGACGGCGGGCCAGAAGGCCTCGTGGTTCGGTGCACTGCGACAGGTGGCACTCACCCCTCCGACCGTCGAATGGCTGCGACAGGTGTGGGCGCGCGAGGTGCGCATCGACGGCCTGCCCCTGTCGGAGAACGACGAAACGGCGCTGGCTCTCGAGCTGGCCGTCAGGGAAATCGACGGGTGGCCGCGGGTGCTCGACGCGCAGCTGGCCCGCATCGACAATCCCGATCGGAAGGCGCGGTTTGCGTTTGTAATGCCGGCGCTCTCGGCCGACCCGGCCGTGCGCGAGCGCTGGTTCCGTGCGCTCGCCGATGCCGCCAACCGCCGCCGCGAGCCGTGGGTGCTGGAAGGCCTGTCCTACCTGCACCACCCGCTGCGCACGCGCGCGTCGGCAGGCTTCATCGCACCAAGCCTCGACTGGCTGTGGGACATCCAGAAGACCGGCGACATCTTCTTTCCGAAGCGCTGGCTTGATGCCACGCTCGGCGGGCACCGCTCGCCGGAGGTGGCCGCCATGGTGCGGCAGTTCCTCGACTCGCGCCCGGCCGGATATCCCGAGCGGCTGCGGCAGATCACGCTGCAGTCGGCCGACGAGCTCTTCCGGGCGGCCGCAGGCGGGCGCCGCTGACGACGGGTGGTCCGGGCCCGGTCCGAGCCACTACAATCGGGGGATGCGAACGACAGCCGATGCGGTGATTGTGGGCGGCGGGTGCATGGGCGCCAGCGTGGCGTGGCACCTGGCCCGGCGGGGCATGACCAATGTGGTGCTGGTGGAACGCGAAGCCCAGCTGGCCACCGGCTCGACGGGCCGCAATGCCGGCGGCGTGCGGCACCAGTTCTCGCATCCGGCGAACATCGCGCTTTCGGTGGAATCGATCGCGATGATGGCCGACTTCGAGGCGCGCGTCGGCACGCCCGTCGACTTCCACCGCGACGGCTATCTCTTCCTCATCTCGAAGGCCTCGAGCGTCGAGGTGTTCGAGCGCAACGTGGCGCTGCAGCGGCGGCACGGCATCGACGTGCAGTGGCTCGGTGCCGACGAGGCCGCCCGCATCGCGCCGGGCATCAGCACCGAGGGCATCCGCGGCGCCGCCTGGTGCGCGGCCGACGGCGTGGCCGATCCGAACGGCGTGACCGTCGGCTTTGCCAAGGGCGCGCAGGCCCTGGGCGTCGAAGTGGTGCGCGACACCGAGGTCACCGGCATCTCGCTCACCGGCGGCCGCGTCTCGGCGGTGCACACCTCGCGCGGCAGCATCGACACGCCGGTCGTGGTGAATGCCGCCGGTCCCTGGGCCAAGGGCATCGGCCGCTTCTGCGGCGTCGACGTGCCGGTCGAACCCGAGCGGCGGCACATCTTCATCGCGACGCCCGAGCAGGGCGGGTCGTGGGACGCGCCGGCGTTCGAGGGGCGCATGCCACGCAGCAAGGTGCTCGTAATCGACTTCGACACCAGCTTCTACTTCCACCGCGAAGGGCCCGGCGTGCTCTTCGGCATGGGCGACCCCGATGAACGTCCGGGCTTCGACATCACCGTGCGCTGGGATTTCCTGCCGAAGGTCACCGAGGTCGCCGTGCGCCGGCTGCCCATCATGGCCGATGCCGCCGTCTCGCACGCCTGGGCAGGACTCTACGAGATGACGCCCGACCACAACCCGATCATCGGGCCCCACCACGAAGTCGAGGGCTTCCAGATCATCGCCGGCTTCAGCGGGCACGGCTTCCAGCATGCGCCGGCCGCCGGGCGCATCCTCGCCGACCTCATGACGGGCCACGATCCGCAGTTCGACCTGTCGCCCTTCGCCTCGGATCGATTCACGCGCACCGACATCGCCGGCGAGCACAACGTCGTCTAGCGGCGAGAGATCACGGCGCGGGCCTGACCACCGCGCCGCCCTTCATCACGAACGCGACGCGCCGCAGGGCGCCGATGTCTCGCGTCGGGTCGCCCTGCACGGCGATGAGGTCGGCCAGAAGTCCCTCGCGCACACGACCCACGCGATCGCCCAGTTCGAAGGCATCCGCATTGACCGATGTGGCAGCCGTGACGGCCGCCAGCGGCGTCATGCCCCACTGCACCAGCAGTTCCAGTTCGCGCACGTTGTCGCCGTGCGGATAGACACCCACATCGCCCCCGAAGCAGATGCGCACCCCGGCGTTCAGCGCAGCGGCAAACGTCTCGCGCTTCTTCGCAATGCGCGCCGGTTCAGGCTCGACGCCCTTCTTCCATCCGGCATACTGGCTGGTCGCATCCGGAGCAGCCAGCGTCGGGCAGTAGGTCACGCCGCGCTCGACCATCAGCCTCCACACCTCGGGCGTGCCTTCATCCCCGTGCTCGATGGTCGACACGCCGCCGACAATGGCGCGTCGCATGCCCTCGGCCGTTGAGGCATGGGCCACCACGGGACGGCCACTGCTGCGCGCCACCTCGACAATGCGCGTGATCTCGTCCTGGGTGAAGGTGGGCCGGGTCTCGCCGTTGGGCCCCCAGCGATAGTCGGCGTAGATCTTCACGACGTCGATGCCGCGCCCGATTTGATCGCGGGCCACGCGCGTCACGCCATCGAGGCCGTCGGCCTCCTCGGCGCCCTGCGGTACATGCCACTCGGGCGCAAAGCCCTTCGGGGCATAGCTGCCGGTGGCCACCATCGCCGGTCCGGCCACCAGCATGCGCGGGCCGGGAATGATGCCGTCCTCGATGGCGCGCTTCAGCCCCACGTCGGCATAGCCGGCGCCTTCACTGCCGAGATCGCGCACGGTGGTGACGCCGGCCATCAGCGTCTGCTCGGCATGCACCACGGCGCGGGCGACGCGGTAGGCGAGCGGTTCGCGCAGCACCTGATCGTTCCAGGGCGTCTCGTTGTAGGCATGGAGCAGCAGGTGCGAGTGCCCTTCGATGAGCCCGGGCATCAGCGTCGTACCCGGCAGCGATACCCGCCTCGAGGCACCCGCCGTTGGCGCGGCAGCCACCGGGCCGGCCCAGGCAATCCGTGTGCCCCTGACGAGCACGGCCCATCCCTGATGCCGGGTGCTGCCGTCGAAGACCGCATCCGGCAGCAGGAGCACCTCACCCTGAAGTGGCGCCGTCGGAACCGGGGTCTGGGCCTGTGCCCCGCGCACCAGCCCAGCCAGCAGGAGCACGATGATCGTGAGTCGGCGCGAGAAGGGTGACGTCATCGGCGCGCAGTATACCGGAGGGGTTAGGTGGCGTGACCGCCGTCCTGCCGCGACGCGGACGACCGACCCGCACGCTCGGATTCGCCGCCGTGTGTGCCCCGGGGAGGCAGCGGACGCACCCGCACCTGCAGGCCTCCGGTCGCCGGCCGGCTGAACTGGAGCGACAGTGACAACCGGGCGGCGGCCTCGGCGGCCACGGCGAGGCCGATGCCCGACCCCTCGGGACGACGGGTGCGCGCATCAGTGCCCCGATACCACCGGGTCGTCAGCTTCGAGAGTTCGGCGTCGGGCACTCCCGGCCCATCATCGGTGACAGACAGGTCGAGTGCGCCCCCGCGATCCACGTCGAGCAGCACCGCCACGTGGCCGCCGTGATGGTTGTAGCGGACGGCGTTGTCGACCAGGTTGCTGAGCAGCTGTTCTGCCAGGATTGGATCGCCGGACACGACGACCGAGTGTCCCGGCGTGGCATGGTGCAGCGCGACGCCATGCGCCCGGGCCATGGCCGCGTGCCGCGCCACGACACGCTCGACCACGGCCGCCAAATCGACGGGCACCGAGACGGCGGCCTCAGGACGGGTATCGAGCGCCACCACGGTGGACAGGTTGCGCAGGAGCGACGCCATGTAGTGGGCGTCGCGCATGGCCTCATGTACCCGCTCGGTGGCCGCCGGGTGCGCGGCGAAGGTGCGCTCGAGGTCGGCCAGGGTGCCGTGGAGCGAGGTCAGCGGGGTGCCGACATCGTGCGTGGTGTTGGCGATGTGACGGCGCAGGTCGTCGGCACTGGACCGAGTCTCGGCCATCTGCTGCGCGATGGCGCCTCGTGCCTCGTTGAACGCGCGCGCCACGGCGGCGACCTCATCGTGGCCCTCAACAGGCACCGTGAACGAATACCGTGAGGCCGCCGATGCCCGGACGGCCGCCTCGAGCCGGCGCAGGCGGCGAATCAGGGGCGCGGCACTCAGGCCCACGGCCACCGCGACCGACACCAGAACGAGCAGCAGGGTCTCGGCCTGGGACCGGCGTTCGCCTGGCCGGATGGGGATGCGCGCCAGAATGGTGGCGCACGACCCGGTCATCGCGCCAGGTACCACAATGGCGGGTCCCTCGGCGATCAGCCGCCAGGGAGACGGCCCGTCGGGCTCATCGGCCGGCAGGGGCGGGGCATCTGCCGCCGAGGGTCGTCCCTCGTGGTCGTAGGCGAAGTATTCGTAGGCGTTCGGCGGAGGCTGGCGCCGGCGGGGACGCCGTTCGCGCGGGCGATCCGCCCGGGCCGCGTCTGCACCGGCGGCCCCGCCGCCGCCACGCCCGGGGCGTCCCTCGCGCGGCGGGTCGGCCTCGCATCGCTCGAGGAGGCCCTCGGCCATGTCCAGGTCGACCGCCAGCCGCAACTGTTCAAGGCGATTGCGCTGTCGGCTGTAGGCCTCGGACAGCGACCAGGCGATCCCGAGGGGGATGGCCACGCAGAGGCTCGTGGCCAGCAGTCGGCTGCGCAGGGTCATGCGTCCTCCAGCAGGCGATACCCCACGCCCCAGACCGTCGTCACCTGTGCCCCAGCCCGACCGAGCTTTCGCCTGAGCCGCGAGATGTGGACGTCCAGGGCCCGATCATCGCTGTCGCGGTCGGCAGCGAGCACCCGATCGGCGAGCCATCGCCGTGACGCGGCGGCCCCGGCACGCTGGGCCAGCAGGCTGAGCAGGTCGAACTCCACACGCGTGAGCTCCACCGCCTGCCCCTCGACGGACGCCAGGCGGGCCCCGCGGTCCACCGTAATGCGCCCCACCGTCTGCAGGGTGTCGAGCGGCGAGAGCGCGGGGCGGCGCAGCCGGGCACGCACCCGGGCCAGCAGTTCCTCGGGCCAGAAGGGCTTGGTGAGATAGTCGTCTGCCCCAAGTTCGAGGGCCCGCACGCGATCCACGGCCTGCTGGCGGGCGCTGACCACGATGACGGGCACCTGCCCGCCCTGCGCACGCACGCGGCGCAGGACATCGAACCCGTGCGCCCCCGGCAGCATGAGGTCGACGATCAGCAGGTCCGCTGCAGCCACGTCGGCAGGGCTGACGCCATCGCCCGCCGTCACCCAGTCGACGTCGAGGCCCGCCTCCCGGAGGCTCACGACCATCTGGCGCCCGAGGTCGGCGTCGTCTTCCAGCAGCAGCACTCGTGACACCCGGCTAGCGTACTCCCGGGACCGCGCGTTAAGGATTCAGCAAGATTCGGCCTGTTAGGGTGGGGGGGCATGACCCGTCGCACTGGTGGCCCGCGGCTCGCCGTGATCGCACTCATCCTGCTGGGGATGTGCGTACGCGAGGCGACCGCACACGTCGGTGGCCACCCGGTGGCTCCGGGCATGTCCCTGGCGCTCTGGACCGAGCCCGGGACGGGTGCGCAGATCCCCGGTACGCTCCTGTTTGTGCGGCGTGCCCATGTCCACGTGGAAGGGATCGCGGGCGAGCGGCACGTGTGGGCCATCGACGACCTCGCGTCGGCAGACCAGGCTCGCGCCCGGGCCTTCCTCGCGCATCGGCGTTCGCTCGGCGATCCTGACGATGCCGTCGCCACCCCGGGCACGCTGCTCCTCGTGGTCTGGCCTGCGGTGTGGCTGCTGGCCGCGGTCGTGGCGTGCACCAGCTGGCTGAAACCCGTACTCCCCCGGCTGCCCCTGCGGCGACTGGCCCTGCTGCCTGCGCTCGTGCTCGCCGCCATGTCCTGCAGCGGCAGCGACGCCCGCAGCGTCACCGCGCCCACACCGGTGCCGGCAACGCCCGCCCCGTCACAGCCGGCCTCCTCGTCGCTGGCGCCCTACTTCTCCGCATTCGCACCGCGCGTGCAGACACGCGAGGACGGCACCTACCTCTACGTCGAATCGGACGGACTGGCGGCGCACACGATGATGGTCGGCATTCGCAGCTGGCAGCAGCAGGTGCCCCTCCCGGCGGCGTACACGGGCACCAATGCCTGGCGCCTGCCGCTGGCGCCGCGCCTGGCAGCGCAGCCTGTCTCGGCGCGCACGGGCCTGTTCCGCGGAGCCATTGCCCTCGCCGTGAACGGCGTGCCCATCTTCAATGCCCTCAACAATCGCGGCGACGATGCCTACCTGGCGGGCGAGCTGGACGACTACGGCGGCCATGCCGGCCGCGCCGATGATTATCACTACCACACGGCGCCGCTCTTCCTGTCGGCCCAGGTCGGGGCCACCCGTCCCATCGGCGTCGCGCTCGATGGATTCCTGCTCTACGGCGCGCTCGAGCCCGACGGCTCGCCACTGCAGGCGCTCGACGACTACAACGGCCACGTCGACGCCGCCCGCGGATACCACTACCACGGCACGCGCACGTATCCCTACATCAACGGCGGCATGAAAGGCGAGGTGCAGGTCACGGACCAGGTCGAACCCCAGCCGTCGGTGCGTGCCGTGCGCCCGGCACTGACGCCGCTGGCCGGGGCCACGGTGACCCGTCACGAATCGACGGGGGCCACCAGCTGGCGGCTCGACTATCAGGTCGCCGGCCGCACCTTCCGCATCGACTACCGGATCGAAGGCGCGCGCGTCATCTTCGTCTTCATCGATCCGGACGGCACCACGCGCACCGAGAGCTACGCCCGATGAACGCGGTGCCTTTCGGCGTGCTGCTGCTGGCCTGCGCCTGTGCCGCAGGATGCGAGGCTGGACGCACGGTGTCAACGACGCCCTCCTCCACGCCCGCCGCGGTGACCACGGGGGGACCGGTGCGGCTCAAGGGCGAGGCCTGGGCCGACAACTGGTTTGCGATGTATGTCGGTGACCGCAAGGTGGCGGAAGACTCGGTGCCAATTACGACGGAACGAGCCTTCAATGCCGAGACCTTCACGTTCGAGGCCACGCTGCCCGCCACGGTCGGCCTGGTGCTACGCGATTACATCCAGGACGATACCGGCCTCGAGTACATCGGCACCCCGAATCAGCAGATGGGTGACGGCGGCTTCATTCTGCAGCTGACCGATGCTGCCACAGGGCGGCTGGTCGCCGTCACGGACGCGCGCATGCGGTGCCTGGTGATTCACGCGGCGCCGCTCAATCCGTCCTGTGAAAAGTCTGCAACGCCGGCGACCACGTGCCAGTCCCGGATTCTGACCGAGCCCGAGGGCTGGCGCGCACCGGGCTTCGACGATGCGGCGTGGCTGCCCGCCACGACCTACACCCCGGCGCAGGTCGGCGTGAAGGATGGCTACACCACCATCCGCTGGGACGCGTCGGCGCGCCTTGTCTGGTCGGCCGACCTCAAGGTCGACAACACGCTGCTCTGCCGGCTGCGGGTCGAGAGCCCATGACATACCCGCGCCTGCTCGCCGCGACGGCGACAGCCCTCCTGACGCTGGCCTGCTCGCCATCGTCCTCCGTCACCGCTCCGACGCCGGCGGGACCCACGACGCCCGCCGCGACCTTCCGCGTGACCAGCAGTGCCGGGTCGGACGGCGGCGCTCTGCCTATGGAATTCACCTGCGACGGCGCCGGCGTCTCCCCTCCGCTGCAGTGGGAGGGGGCTCCCTCATCCACGCGCGAATTTGCAGTGCTCATGACGACGCTGCCCGGGGACGGCACCACGAAGTGGAACTGGGTGCTCTACGGCATTCCGTCGACGGTGTCGAGCCTGGCCCGCGGGGCTGTGGGCGTCGGCACCCAGGGATACGGCAGTGACGGACCGTCGCCCGGCTATCAGCCGCCATGCTCGCAGGGGCCAGGCGCCAAGGCCTACACTTTCACCGTCGTCGCGCTGTCGGCGCCTCCGGCGCTGCCCGCAGGCCGCATCACCGGGGCCGTGCTGACCACAGCGATTGCACCGGTCACGGCCGCCTCCAGTGCCCTGACGATGAGCTACACCCGTCCCCTTTCGTCCCTGCAGGAGATGCCATGACTATCAGGACCGCGCGTCATCGGGTGAGGAGCGCCGTCGTGCTGCTGCTGGCTGGCGCGGCTGCCGTGCTGGCGCTCGGGCCCGCAGGGGAGCCCAGCGCTGTCGCCCAGAGTGCCTGGCTCGACGGTGAGCCCATTCTCAGCCGTCCCACCGACCACGGCATCACACTGCGGGCGATCGCCGACCGGGACGTCACGGCCTGGGTCGAATTCCGCAGCGGTGACGACGACTGGAGCGCCACGCCGCGCGTCGACGCACAATCCGGACAGCCGTTCGACATCGTGCTCGACACGCTGGCGCCCGACCTCGAGTATCGCTATCGCCTCATGCTGCAGGCCGTCGCTGCCGAGGGGCCGCCGGTGGCCGGGGCCGAGCGACGCTTTCACACCAGACGCACGTCCGGTCGCGCATTCACGTTCGCGGTGCAGGCCGATCCGCATCTCGATGAGAACTCCGACCCCGACATCTATCGGCAGACGCTGCGAAACCAGCTCGAGGCCCAGCCCGACTTCCTCGTGGACCTCGGCGATGCCGCGATGTCGGACCGATGCATCATCAGCGGCGATGTGCTGTGCCAGCGGACGAAGGCCACAGCCTACGACCAGGTGGCGGCCCGCAATGCCCTGATGCGGCGGTACTTCGCCGAGGTGGGGCACTCGGTGCCGCTGTTCATGGCCATGGGCAATCACGAGGCCGAGTCGGGATGGGCCACCACCGGAAGCGCGGCCACCCTTGCGGAGTGGAGCCGGCAGGCGCGACTCTTCCACTTCGCGAACCCGGAACCCGATGGGTTCTACACGGGCACCCCCGAACGAGATGACCGCGGCATCGGACGGCAGAACTACTACGCCTTCGAATGGGGCGACGCACTCTTTGTGGTGCTGGATCCGTTTGCCTACACCACGCGGAAGGCGACCCAGTATGCGGATGCGCACATGTGGAACTGGACGCTCGGTGAGGCGCAGTATCGCTGGCTGGCCGATACGCTGGCCAGCAGCCCGGCCCGCTTCAAGTTCGTGTTCTCGCACCACATGACCGGAGGCGGTGCGGCCGAGGTGCGCGGGGCTGCCGCCTTCGCCTCGCTGTTCGAGTGGGGCGGCCGCAATCTCGACGGCTCATGGGGGTTCGACCGCTACCGTCCCGGCTGGGAGCGACCCATCCAGCAGCTCTTTGTCGACCACGGCGTGACCATCTGGTTTCACGGCCATGACCACCTCTATGCGAGGGAAGTGGTCGACGGCGTCGTGTATCAGGCCGTGCCGCAGCCCAGCACGGCGCGCTATCAGGGTCCTGACCTGGCTGCCCAGTACGGCTACGACGCGACCCCCGGTGAGACGGCCTTCGTCCTCCCGTCGTATCTGCGGGTGCGTGTGGGCGAAGCGGTCACGGTCGACCTCGTGCGCACCGTGCTGCCCGGCGACCAGACCCGGACGCTCGTCAATGGTGATGTGGTGACCTCCTATACGGTGCGCTGATGACACGAAGCCTTCTCCTTGTGTTCCTCCTCCTCATCGGCGTCGGCACTCCCGCGCAGGCGGCCCCGACGGTCATTCTCGGGCGGCCGACGCACCGGTCCATGGCCATGAACGTCCGCAGTGACACACGCACCGAGTGCCGAGTCGACTACGGGGCCTCGCCGGACGACCTTTCGCAGCAGAGCCCGACGTTCCTGCTGGACGCGCGGGTGCCGCACGAACTGGAACTGCAGGACCTGTCGCCCGATACGCGCTATCACTATCGCCTGGCGTGCCGGTCGGGGACGGGGGCGGGTGCATGGGGTCCGGGCGATGTGCATGCCTTCCACACGCAGCGAGCGCCAGGTGCCACGTTCAGATTCGCCGCGCAGGGCGATTCGCACCCTGAGCGCGAACGCAACATGTTTTCGCCGCGGCTGTATGCACAGACGCTCGATGCCGTCGCCGCTGATCGGCCCGATTTCTACTTCACCAGTGGTGACGACTTCAGCGTCGACACCCTGCGGACATTGACGCGCAGCACCGTCACCGAGCGCTACACGCTGCAGGTGCCCTACCTGGCCCGCCTGGCGCACTCGACGCCGCTTTTTCTTGTGAATGGCAACCACGAACAGGCGGCCCGTTATCTGCTGGATGGCACTGACAACAACGTGGCCGTCTGGGCCCAGAACGCCAGGAACGCCCACTTCCCCCAGCCGGCACCCAATGGTTTCTACTCGGGCAACGAGGAAGTGGTCCCGCACATCGGGCTCCTGCGCAACTACTTCGCCTGGGAATGGGGCGATGCGCTCTTCGTCGTCATCGATCCCTACTGGTCGTCACCGGTCGTGGTCGACGGCGCACTCGGGTCCCGTTCAGGAAAGGCCACCAACCGGTGGGACGTCACCCACGGTGATGCGCAGTATGCGTGGCTCAAGCGGACGCTCGAAGAGAGCCGGGCACGGTGGAAGTTCGTGTTTGCTCACCACGTCATGGGCTCGGGCCGGGGCGGGGTCGAAGTGGCACGACAGTTCGAATGGGGCGGTGCCTCGGCCAACGGGCAGTGGGCATTCGACGCGCAGCGTCCCGGGTGGGCGCTGCCCATCCACCAGTTGTTCGCCGCGACAGGCGTCACCATCTTCTTTCAGGGCCACGACCACCTGTTCGCCCGTCAGGAACTGGATGGGGTCGTCTACCAGTCGCTGCCGAACCCGGCCGATGACACCTACACGGCCTTCAATCGCGACGCATACAGGTCGGGCGATGTGCGACCCAACTCGGGGTACGTCAGGGTGACCGTCTCGCCAGAGGATGTCCTCGTCGAGTATGTCCGTCAGTTCCTCCCCGAGGATGAAGCCGAGGGACAGCGGAGCGGCCAGGTCGACTACGCCTACCGCCTGCCCCTCGGGGCCCCGCGTATACTTCGGCCGTGAACGTCTTCCGTGAACCGTGGTCACCGCTGCTCGTCAGCGTCGGCCTGGCGGCTGTCGTGACGGTCGGCTGCAGCGAACCGTCCACGCCACCAGCCCCCGGCGCACTGCCCGCCGGGGCCGCCCTGTCTTCCGGTGCAGGCGTGGGCCCGGGGTCGGGCGCTGCCTCTCCGGCCCCTCCCCCGGCTGATCCGACGCCCCTGACCGACGCGGAACGCGCACGGTGGGCGGCCGCGTTCCCGCTGACACCGCTGGCCGCCCCGACCCTGTCGGGCACCGACGCACGCACGCGCGCACTGCGCGCGGCCTTTACCCCCTACCGTCGGGGCGACTACCCGGCAGCGGCCTCGGCCTTCGACGGCATCCGGATTGACCATCCGGACGACCCCACCGCCACGCTCTATCTCGGCATCTGCCGGCTGTTCCAGGACGAGGTGCCCAACGGGCTCGAACTGCTCCGCGGCATCCCGGGCACGGCCACGCCTGAGGAGATGGCCGAGGCCGAGTGGTATGGCCTCGTCGGCATCGCGCGTCTCCGCGATCCGTCGGCGGCGCGCCCCGAGGCCGAGCGCCTCTGCCGGGCAGGAGGACGGGCAGCCGCGCGGGCCTGCGCCGCGCTCGATGCCCTCGGTCCCCCGCCTGCGGCGCCGTCCCGCTAGGCATCCCTCCCCGCGCGGGTGGAGGGCTATACTGCTGCCCATGCGGATCTCTGTTCGACACTCGTTCTCACTTCCGTCGCTCCGCGTGCTGCTGGCAGCCTGCCTCGTCGGCGCGCTCATGCTGATCGCGCCCCGCGCGCAGGTGCGCGCACAGGGCGACGCCAACCAGGTCGTGCCGGCCTCGGCGCTGCAGGCCCTCAAGTGGCGCAGTGTCGGCGCGACGCGCGGCGGCCGCGTGACGGCCTACTCGGGCGTGCGCCAGCAGCCCCACACGTTCTACATGGGGGCCACCGGCGGCGGCGTCTGGAAGACTGACGACGCCGGCATCACGTGGATGCCGATCAGCGATGGCCAGATCGCCACCGGCTCGATCGGGTCGATTGACGTGGCGCCGTCGAACCCGAATCACGTGTGGGTCGGCACGGGCAGCGCGGCCATCCGCTCGAACGTCATCATCGGCCGCGGCGTCTACAAGTCGACCGACGCCGGCAAGACATGGCAGTTCATGGGCCTGAAGGACTCGGGCCAGATTGGCGGCATCAAGGTGCATCCCTACACCACGAACACGGTGTGGCTGGCGGCCCTCGGCTCCCCATTCGGCCCCAATGACGAGCGCGGCATCTTCAAGACCACCGACGGCGGCAAGACGTGGAAGCGCACGCTGTTTGTGAACAACGAGACCGGCGGCCGCGACATCGAGGTGAACCCCGAGAACCCCGACGTCGTGTATGCGGCGATGTATCGCGGCTTCCGCAAGGGCTGGGACATCATCAGCGGCGGGCCGGCCTCTGAGGGCGGCATCTACAAGTCGACCGACGGCGGCGAGACCTGGAAGAAGATCACGCGCGGCCTGCCGGACGACCTCATCGGGAAGATCGACCTCGACATTGCGCGCAGCAATCCGAATGTGCTGTACGCCATGGTTGAGGCCGTGGGGCCGAAGGGGGGCCTCTACAAGTCGACCGACGCCGGCGAGAGCTGGACGCTGGTGAACAACAGCCAGCGCCTGCGCGCGCGGCCGTTCTACTTCCACTACGTCACGGTCAACCCGACGAACGAGCACGAGGTGTGGGTCAACGAACTCGGCCTGCACAAGAGCGTTGACGATGGCAAGACGTTCACGTCGGTCGAGACACCGCACGGTGACAACCACGGCATGTGGTTCAACCCCGACCACCCGCAGATCATCCTGCAGGTCAACGACGGCGGCGCGAATGTGAGCCTCAACGGCGGCCGGAGCTGGTCGTCGATCCTGAACCAGCCCACGGCCGAGTACTACATGGTGGCGGTCGACGAGCAGTATCCCTACCGGCTCTACATGCCGCAGCAGGACAACAGCACCATCATCATTCCGAGCACGCCCCCCATCTCCTGGGGCTTCGAGCATCCCGCGCAGACCTGGCAGCAGGCATCGGGCTGCGAAACCGGCGCCATCTGGCCCAAGCCCGACGGAAAGATCGTGTGGGGCGCCTGCAAGGGTGAAGTGGGCCGCTACAACACGACGACCGGCCAGGAGAAGCACTACTGGGTCTACCCGCAGAACCGCTACGGCACCGACCCGGACGAGATCAAGTACCGCTTCCCCCGGCAGACGGTCGTGTTTGTCTCGCCGCACGACTCGCGCATCATCTATCAGGCCTCGCACGTGCTGCATCGCTCGGTGGACGAGGGCATGCTGTGGGAAACCATCAGCCCCGACCTGACGGCCAAGGAAGCGCAGTATCAGATCGTGTCGGGCACCCCCATCACGCGCGACGTGACGGGCGAGGAGGTCTACTCGACGATTTACGCGATGGTCGAGGCCCGCAACGAGAAGGGCGTCCTGTGGGTGGGGGCCAATGACGGCCCGGTCCACGTGTCGCGCGACAACGGCAAGACCTGGAAGAACGTCACTCCCAAGGGCCTGGTGGGTGCGCGCATCCAGAACATCGAGGATTCGCCGCACGCGAAGGGCCGCGCCTATATCGCCGCCTACCGCTTCCTCCGCGAGCACGACCTGAAGCCGTACATCTACCGGACTGACGACTACGGCGCCACCTGGACGCTGCTGACCGACGGGAAGAACGGCATTCCCGACGATTATCCGACCCGCGTCGTCCGCGAGGACCCGCGGCAGTCGGGCCTGCTCTACGCCGGCACCGAGTTCGGTGCCTTTGTGTCGTTCAATGCCGGAAAGAACTGGCAGCCGCTGCAGCTGAACCTGCCCGTCACGCCGGTCACCGACATCCGCGTGCACCGCAATGACCTGGTGATCTCGACCATGGGGCGCTCGGCCTGGATCATGGACAACGTGACGCCGCTGCAGCAGCTGGCGTCGCTCGTCAGCGGGACGCCCCGCCCGGCCGATGCGGCACCCGCGCGCGGACGCAGCGGCTCTGGTCCCTCGGCCGACGCCTCACAGGCGCCGGCGGCAGGCACGTTGCCGTCGATGTACCTCTTCACGCCCCGTGAAGCCATGCGGATGCGCAACTCGGCGCTGCCGGCCTCGCCCGACGGTCCCGAGTATCCGGCCGGCGCGGCGCACATCGACGTGTTCTTCGCCTCGACGCCTCCGGCCGACACCAAGATCGAGATCACGGACGCCCGCGGCCAGGTCATCCGCAGCTATCCGCTGCTGCCCGGCGGTGGTGGCGCCGCCCCGGAGTCGCGGGGCGGCTTCCGCCGCGGCGGCGGCTCGTCGCCCGGGATTCGCGCCGAAGCGGGCCTGCAGCGCCTCACGTGGGACATGCGCTATCCCGGCCCGTGGTCCCCGAATGCACCGAACGGTGGACCGGGTGGCCCGATGGTGCCCCCCGGACGCTACACGGTGAAGATGACGGCCGGCGGTCAGGTGACCACGCGCACACTTGATGTGAAGAGCGACCCGCGGATCGCCGCCGACGGGGTCACGGACGCCGACCTCGGCGAACAGGTCCGCTTCCAGCTGAGCGTGCGCGACGCCGTCAGCGACGCCCGGAAGCTGCAGGCCGACATCGAGGCCGCCATGCAGAAGGCCGGCGTCAAGCCGGTCGGTCCGCAGATGGCCGGCATGAGCCCGGCGACGACGAAGTACGACCACCCGCTGCAGCAGTTGTGGGCGCAGGTGGGCACCTCGCCCGGCATCTACACGCAGGGCATGCTGGTCGATCAGCTGGGGAACGTGCAGCGGATGGTGAGCCAGGCCGACCAGAAAGTCGGCAAGGACGCGTACGACCGCTTCGGCGACCTGCAGACCGAGCTGGTTCGGCTCCAGGCGGCGTTCAAGAAGCTGGCGCAGTAGCGCCGCGCGCGGCAGGCTCCCGGCCCCCTAGCGGGTCGGGGGCACCAGCGCCACGCGAAAGCCGATGAAGGCGCG
>CAZXTM010000020.1:38837-41407 GCA_964643765.1 uncultured Bifidobacteriaceae bacterium
GACCGTGCCGCTGCCCGTCGGAGAGGGCCACCGTTCGTTGTCGTAGGCCTCGCGGTCGCTGCCGGCGCCCATGGCAAACGTAGCACCCGCAATCTCCACGAAGTCGGGCACCGGCGGCAGCCCGGCCTGCGCCAGCGGCGTACGCGCCGTGCCGAGGAGCGCCAGGCCCGTCAGGACGGCGGCAGCGACGAGCGTCGCCGTCGGCCGGGGCCTGACGGGCATCGGCACGCGAAGGGTCATCGGGAAACCGCGGCTTTCGGACACGCCTCGGACCAGCCGTGGCGGCACGCGCGCGCGTAGAGGTCAGGCTCGCTCATGTCGAGGAGGTTCGGCCCGCCCTCACGCAGGAGCAGCCGCAGGTCGAAGGGCCGGGGATCAGTTGCGACCACGTCGGCGTCGCCCAGCATGTTGAGGCACCCGGGCTGATAGCGCGCCTCGCACGCCCTCGAGAAATACCCGAACGCCCGGTCGGCATCGGCCGACACCAGCCGCCCGTCCGTGAAGTGGCGCCCGAGTTCGTTGCAGGCCCAGCCGGCGTTGTCGCGGCAGTAGTTGGCCTCGATGTTCAGGAGCCGATCACACGCCCTGGGCTTCCCCGCCTCGCACGCCTGCTGCCAGAACGGCAGCGCGTCGCCGGTATGCATGCCGTCGGTCACACCGCGCAGGGTCATGGCCCCGAAGAAGAGGACCCAGGCGGCCATGTGGGGCAGGTTGGCCCTCCCCAGCGGACCGCTCACGCCCAGCCAGTCGAACAGGGGCCGGTCACCCATCCGCGTCACCAGCCGGTCGATGGCGGGTACCAGCAGGTTGAGGATCGGGACGCACAGCAGCTTGTCGTAGAACGTGGGGGCGCCGAGGGCCGCCAGGATCGCGTAGAGCGCAAACACGCTGACGCCGTAACCCATCCCGAAGAGGACGCGCCCCACGGTTGAGCGAGGCGAGGTCGACGGGTCGGTCACGAGGAGGTGCAGGCCCAGGAACACCGCCGCCGGAATGTCCGAGTCGACAAAATACGGCACCCCGGCGATGGCCATCACGAGTGCACTGCCAGTGAAGAGGGTGGCCGCGGCCGTGGCCGAGACGGGCGTGGTGGCGAAGTTGTACATGGCCACCAGGCCCACGGCGAACATCACCTTGTAGGTGTGGGGGCCGAGGCCGATGGTGGTGGCAATCTCCTGGGCCCATGTCAGGCTGGTCTGGCCGGTGGCAATCAGGATGAGCGAGAACAGGGCCAGGGTGAAGGCCGAGGGGTTGAAGATATGCACGCGACGGCCGTCACGCTCCCACTGGACGAACGCCTTGCCCAGCACCCCGACGGCAATCAGGACGAACTGCAGCGGGTAGTACTCGTCCTTGAACCACATGAAGAGGTTCGTGCTGAGAATGATGGGCACCGGGCCGAGGCCCAGCGCATAGGGCTGCCTGCGGGTCCAGCTGAGCAGCATGCCGAAGGCGTAGGCAAACAGCATCTGCGCCAGCAGCAGGGGGAAGTACTGATAGACCGGGGGCCAGAACTGTCCCCAATAGAGGTAAATGGTGAACTGGCAGCAGGCCTGGATGTAGTGCTGGGCCCGGGGCGTGGTCCAGATGAGACCGGGCAGCCCCCCGTTCCTGAAGCGCAGGGCCAGCAGCACCTGCCAGGCCAGCAGGCCGACGGCGGCGCCCCAGACGGCCCAGGCCACCTGGGGACTCTGCTGGACCCGGGGCAGCCACCCGAGGGCCAGCAGCCCGGCCGTGGCCCCCAGAGGCCAGAGGAGGATGCCCGGACCGGCCGTGGCCGGCGGAGGGACGGACGCGCTCGAGGCAGTGCGTGCTTTCATAGGAAAAATCCCTCTGGTTTTATACCATCCGGTCGCACAATAGAATCCATTGACAATCAGAGGCAGACGGGAGAATCTTACGCCCGCGGCTCCGTGCGGGGGCGCGTGTCAGTTACTGAAACATTGAGGTGTGCATGAGCACTGAATCCAAGTGGAAGTGGGCAGCGCCTGCCCTGGGCGGACTGATGGCCATGGTCGTCGGTCTGGCCATCGTCGGCATGCCCGGCCAGGCGCAGCAGCAGGGCGAGTGGACCAACATCAACGGGAGCAACCAGTCGACCCGCTACTCGACGGTTGACCAGATCAACGCGTCGAACTTCAACAACCTGAAGGTGGCCTGGGAGTGGCGCGGCGAAGTGCCCGGGATGGAAGTCGGCGAAATCAACGGCCGCGGCCTGCCCATCTACGCCGACGGCATGCTGGTCACCACCTCGGGCCCGCGCCGCACGGTGGTGGCGATGGACCCAGCCACGGGCAAGACCGTGTGGGCGTTCCAGGAACCCCTCACGCCTCGCCACGAATACTCGATGCGCTCGAATCACGGCAAGGGCGTCACCTACACGAAGATCAACGGCAAGGGTGTCGTGATCATCGTGACGCCAGGCTTCTTCGCGCACGTGCTCGACATCAAGACCGGCAAGCCGATTGAAGGCTGGGGCGGCGCGGTTCCGGTCGAGGGCTTCCCGAAGTCGGGGTCGATCGACCTGCTGAAGGACCTCATCGCCGACTGGGAACCCTGGACCTCGGCCA
>CAZXTM010000021.1:0-40690 GCA_964643765.1 uncultured Bifidobacteriaceae bacterium
CGGTTGGCCCCGTGGTCCGAGAAGTTGGCCTCGCCCAGCACGAACAGGCCCGGGATGGTTGACTGCAGGTTGTAGTCGACCCACAGGCCGCCCATCGTGTAGTGCACCGCCGGGTAGATGCGCATCGGCACCTGATACGGGTCTTCGTCGGTGATGCGCTTATACATGTCGAACAGGTTGCCGTACCGCCCCTTGATGGTCGGGGCGCCGAGGCGGCGGATGGCGTCGGCAAAGTCGAGGTAGACCGACAGGCCCGAGTCGCCCACGCCGCGTCCCTCGTCGCACACCGACTTGGCCGCACGCGACGCCACGTCGCGGGGCACCAGGTTGCCGAAGCTCGGATACCGGCGTTCGAGGTAATAGTCGCGCTCGGCCTCGGGAATCTGCGACGGATGCCGCTTGTCGCCGGGGTTCTTCGGCACCCACACGCGCCCGTCGTTGCGGAGGCTTTCCGACATGAGCGTCAGCTTCGACTGGTGGTCCCCGCTGACCGGGATGCACGTAGGGTGAATCTGCGTGAAGCACGGGTTGGCAAAGTAGGCCCCGCGCTTGTGGGCCCGCCACGCCGCCGTGACGTTCGAGTTGATGGCATTGGTCGACAGGTAGAACACCGTGCCGTAGCCGCCCGTGCAGAGCAGCACCGTCGAGGCCGAGTGCGACTCGAGCTCGCCGGTGACCAGGTTCCTGCAGATGATGCCGCGTGCCTGCCCGTTGACCACGACCAGGTCGAGCATCTCGCGCCGGGGGAACAGCTGCACCGTGCCGGCGTGCACCTGGCGCATCATCGACTGGTAGGCCCCGAGCAGCAGCTGCTGGCCCGTCTGGCCGCGCGCATAGAACGTGCGCGACACCTGCGCGCCGCCGAACGACCGGTTGTCGAGCAGCCCGCCGTATTCACGCGCGAAGGGCACGCCCTGCGCCACGCACTGGTCGATGATCTGCACCGACAGCTGGGCCAGGCGGTAAACGTTGGCCTCGCGCGCACGGTAGTCGCCGCCCTTCACCGTGTCATAGAACAGGCGATACACGCTGTCGCCATCGTTCCGGTAGTTCTTGGCGGCGTTGATGCCGCCCTGGGCGGCGATGCTGTGCGCCCGGCGGGGGCTTTCGTGAATGCCGAACAGCTTCACGTTGTAGCCCATCTCGCCCAGCGAGGCCGCGGCCGACGACCCGGCCAGCCCCGTGCCGACGACGATGATGTCGTACTTGCGCCGGTTGGCGGGGTTGACCAGCTTGTTCTCGAACTTGCGGCGGTCCCACTTTTCCGTGATCGGGCCGCCGGGAATCCTGGAATCGAGCGTCATTGCGCGCTCCGCGAAAGAAGGAAGGTGTAAATCGGAATCATGAAGAAGCCGCCGGCGATGAGCGCCGTCAGCACCCGCCCGGCTACGATCACCCGCGGCGTCCACTGCGGGTGATACCACCCGAGCGACTGCGTCGCACTGACGATGCCGTGCCAGAGATGCGAGAAGATGAGGGCCATCGCCACGAGGTAGAACACCACGTAGCCCGGCTGCCCGAAGATCTCCAGCTGCAGCCGGTAGATGTCGCGGATGCCGTCGGCCCCCTCATACACCGGCCCGAACTTGAACGTCTGCAGATGGGTGACCACGAACAGCGCCATGATGCTGCCCGTGATGACCATCGTGGTCGACGCCCAGCTCTTGCGGCTGGCCGGGTTCTTGGTCTTGGCCCACCGGTGCGTCCGGTAGGCCACCGGTCGCGCGGCCCGGTTGGCCAGGTAGTTCGAGAGGGTTTTGGCGATGTGGACGAAGAACACCGCCAGCAGGCCCGCCTCAGCCACATAGATGAGGGGATTGCTGGTCAGCGTGTGCGCATACCGGTTGAACGCGTCAGGGCCTGCCAGAAACAGCAGGTTGCCGGCCAGATGGGTGAGAAGAAACACCGTCAAGCCGAGCCCCGTGACCGCGATGAGGACCTTGGTGCCGATCGAGGTTGAGAATGTCTGCAGAAGTCGCATGAGGAATGCCCAACCTCAGATTCTATGCGATTCGGCTCCGGTTCGGCGTGCTATCATCCGAATGTTTTGGGCACAGGCCCGCATCACACGTCATCACCATGAAAATCCACGAGTATCAAGCCAAGGCGATCCTCAAGGCCCACGGAGTGCCCGTGCCCCAGGGCGAGGTGGCCTTCTCGGCCCAGGAAGTCAGTGACATCGCCCGTCGCCTCGGCGGCGGCATCTGCGTCGTCAAGGCCCAGATTCATGCCGGTGGCCGCGGCAAGGCCGGCGGTGTCAAGGTCGTCAAGTCGGCCGACGAGGCCGAGGCCTACGCCAGGACCCTGCTGGGTCGTCCCCTGGTGACCTACCAGACCGGCCCCGACGGCCAGATGGTCTCGCGCCTGCTCGTCGAGCAGGGCCTCGGCATCGAGCGCGAGCTGTACCTCGGCCTCGTCGTCGACCGCTCGACCCAGCGCATCGTGCTGATGGTCAGCCGGGAAGGTGGCGTGGAAATCGAGGAAGTGGCCGCCACCCACCCCGAGAAGATCCACAAGGTCTTCATCAACCCGGCCGTCGGCCTGCAGCCCTTTCAGGCGCAGCAGATGGCCTTTGCCGTCGGGCTCACCGGCGACGCCGTCAAGAAGGGCGTCCGGATGATGATGGCCCTCTACCAGGCCTTCATCGCCACCGACGCGTCCATCCTGGAAATCAATCCCCTCATCGTGACGCGCGAGGGCGACCTGCTGGCGCTCGACGCCAAGATGAACTTCGACGACAACGCGCTCTACCGCCACCAGGACATCCGCGACCTGCGCGACCTGTCGGAGGAAGACCCCCTCGAGGTCGAGGCCTCCAAGTACTCGCTGAACTACATCCGCCTCGACGGCAACATCGGCTGCATGGTCAATGGCGCCGGCCTGGCCATGGCGACCATGGATATCATCAAGCTGTCGGGCGGCCAGCCCGCCAACTTCCTCGATGTGGGCGGCGGCGCCAACGCCGAGCAGATCAAGAACGCCTTCCGCATCCTCATGTCGGACACGAACGTGAAGGCCGTGCTCATCAACATCTTCGGCGGCATCCTGCGATGCGATGTGCTGGCGCAGGGCGTCATCGCGGCCGTGCGCGACCTGGGCGTGCCGGTGCCGATTGTCATCCGCATGAAGGGCACCAACGTCGAGGAAGGCAAGCGCCTGCTCGCCGAGAGCGGCCTGAACTTCACGACCGCCGACACGATGGGCGAGGCGGCGACCAGCGTGGTCGCCCTGGCCGGAGGTACTCAGTAATGGCAGTGCTGCTCGATTCCAACACCCGCCTCATTGTGCAGGGGCTCACGGGCCGCGAAGGCACCTTCCATGCGAAGGCCGCCGCGGCCTATCACACCAGCGTCGTCGGCGGGGTCACCCCCGGCAAGGGCGGCACCACCCACGAGGGCTGGCCGGTGTTCAACACCGTCGCCGACGCCGTCCGCGAGACCGGCGCCAATGCCTCGGTCATCTTCGTGCCGCCCCCGTTTGCGGCGGACGCCATCATGGAAGCCGCCGACGCCGGCGTGGGCCTGGTCGTGTGCATCACCGAGGGCATCCCGGTCGTCGACATGCTCAAGGCCATGACCTTCCTCAAGGACCACCCCGGCACCCGCCTCATCGGGCCCAACTGCCCGGGCATCATCTCGCCCGGCAAGGGCAAGGCCGGCATCATCCCCGCCAACATCGTCAAGGAAGGGCGCATCGGCATCGTGTCGAAGAGCGGCACCCTGACGTATGAGGCCATCGACCAGCTGTCGCGCCGCGGCCTGGGGCAGTCGACCTGCATCGGCATCGGTGGCGACCCGCTCATCGGCACCACGCATATCGACGCCCTGCAGCTCTTCCAGAACGACCCGGACACCGACGCGGTCATCATGATCGGCGAAATCGGCGGCTCGGCCGAGGAAGAGGCTGCGGCCTGGATCAAGCAGCACTTCACCAAGCCGATCGTGGCGTTCATCGCGGGCCAGACGGCCCCCCCGGGCCGCCGGATGGGCCACGCCGGCGCCATCATTGCGGGCGGGAAGGGCACGGCCGCTGAGAAGATGGCCGCACTGACGGCCGCAGGGGTCACCGTGGTCAAGAGCCCGGCCGACATGGGCGAGTCGCTCGTGGCCGCCCTCGGCAGTCGCTGACCCGGCACGGTATAATCAGGCGTCTATGCAGAGAACATTTGCCATCATCAAGCCCGACGCCGTGGCCAAGCAGTACACGGGTCGCATCCTCGCCCGCATCGAAGCGGCCGGGTTCACCGTCCGCGCCATGCGGATGATTCACATGTCCAAGGCCCAGGCCGAGGGCTTCTACCACGTGCACCGCGAACGGCCGTTTTTCGGGGGACTGACCGATTTCATGTCGTCCGGGCCGTGCGTCGTCCTCTGCCTCGAGGCCCCCGAGGCCATCCGGCAGTGGCGCGACCTCATGGGCGCAACCGACCCGGCCAAGGCCGCCGAGGGCACGCTCCGCAAGGAGTTCGGTGCCTCGATCGACAACAACGCCACGCACGGCTCCGATGCCCCCGAGACGGCGGCCTTCGAGCTGGGCTACTTCTTCCGCGGCATGGAGCTGTAGGACGCACGCGGATGGCCATCAAGTCGGACCGCTGGATTCGCCGCATGGCGCTCGAGCACGGCATGATCGAGCCGTTCGAGGACCGGCAGGTCCGCGCGGGTGTCGTGTCGTACGGACTCTCGTCCTACGGCTACGACATCCGGGTGGCCGACGAGTTCAAGGTCTTCACGAACCTCTTCAACACGGTCGTCGATCCCAAGAACTTCGACCCGAAGTCGTTCGTCGACATGAAGGGCGACACGTGCATCGTGCCGCCCAACTCGTTTGCCCTGGCCCGCACCATCGAGTACTTCCGCATCCCGCGCGACGTGCTCACGGTCTGCCTCGGCAAGAGCACCTATGCCCGCTGCGGCATCATCGTTAACGTGACGCCGTTCGAACCCGAGTGGGAAGGGCATGTCACCATCGAGATCTCGAACACGACCCCGCTGCCGGCCAAGATCTACTCGAATGAAGGCATCGCGCAGGTGCTCTTCTTCCAGAGTGACGAGCCGTGCGAGGTGTCGTATCGGGACAAGCAGGGGAAATATCAGGCGCAGCGCGGCGTGACGCTGCCCAAGATCTAGGCATGCCCCGCCCGGGCTCGGCGGCGGGCGCGCCGTTGAGGCCGCTGTGATTCGTCCCTTCAAGTCGATCTGGCCGGTTGTTGATCCGACGGCCTACGTGGATCAGAGTGCCCAGGTCATCGGTGATGTGACCCTCGGGCCCGAGTCGTCCGTCTGGATGAATGTCGTCATTCGCGGCGACGTGCACCACATTCGCATCGGCGCCCGCACGAACATCCAGGACCTCACGCTCATTCACGTGATGCGCGACGCCCATCCCACCGTCATCGGCGACGAGGTCACCGTCGGGCATTCGGCCGTCATCCACGGCACCACCATCGAAGACCGCGTGCTCATCGGCATGGGCGCCGTGCTCCTGAACGGCGTACACGTCGGGCACGACTCGATCGTGGCCGCCGGCACGCTCATCACCGAGGGCACGGTGATTCCGCCGCGGTCGCTCGTCATGGGGCGGCCCGGCACGGTGAAGCGCACCCTCTCGGACGAGGATGTCGCCGAGATTCGCTGGTACGCCGACAACTACGTCAGGTATCGCCTCGAGTATCAGTCATGAATACCGGTCCGGCGCGCGGCATGCGCGATTTTCTGCCCGACGACCTCCGCCGCCGTCAGTATGTGATGGGCGTGATCGCCGAGGTCTACCAGCAGTACGGATTCGAGCCGCTCGAGACACCCGCCGTCGAGAACATCGAGACCCTGCTCGGCAAGTACGGCGACGAGGGCGACCGCCTGATTTTCCGCATCCTCAAGCGCGGCGAGGGTGCCGAGACGGGGCAGGCCGACCTGGCGCTGCGCTACGACCTCACCGTGCCCCTGGCGCGCGTCGTGGCCGAGTATCGTGCGCGGCTGCCGAAGTTCTTCAAGCGATACCAGATGCAGCCGGTGTGGCGCGCCGACCGCCCGCAGAAGGGCCGGTTCCGCGAGTTCTATCAGTGCGACGTCGATGCGATCGGGTCGACCTCGATGGTCGTCGAGGCCGAGCTGCTGGGCGCGGCCGGCGAGGTGCTGCGGCGGCTCGGGTTTGCCGGCTACACGCTGCGGCTCAACCACCGGCAGGTGCTCTCGGGGCTGCTCGACGCGGGTGGGGTGCCCGTGTCGCTGCACGGCGACGCGCTGGTCGCCCTCGACAAGCTCGACAAGATTGGCCATGACGGCGTGGCGCGTGAGCTGACCGACCGCGGCATCGGCGCCGACGGGGCCGCACGGCTGCTCGACGCCTTCGCCCCCGTGGGTGACCCGGCGGCGATCGAGGCGTCGGCCTGGAACACGCAGACGCTGGCGCGCCTCGCGGCGCTGCTCGACGGGCGTGCCGCCGAGGGCCTCGCGCAGCTGGCCTCCATCATCCAGCTCGTCTCGTCGACGCCGGTCGGGGCCCACCTGCGGCTCGATCCGTCGCTGGCACGCGGGCTGTCGTATTACACCGGAGCCATCTTCGAGATCAGCGTGCCCGATCTGGCCGGCAGCCTCGGCGGGGGCGGTCGCTATGACGGCCTCATCGGCATGTTCCTCGGCGAGCAGGTGCCCGCCGCCGGCATCTCGCTCGGCCTCGAGCGCATCCTCGTGGTGATGGGCGAGCGGGGCATGTTCCCCGAGCAGTTCGCCGCCAGTCCCGCGGATGTCATGGTCACCATCTGGAATGCCGATGCGGTGCCCGATGCCCTCGCGCTCGCCGCGGAATTGCGTGCCGCAGGACTCCGCGTCGAGGTGTATCCTGAACCAGACAAACTGGGCAAGCAATTCAAGTACGCCGCCAGTCGCAACATTCCGTGCGTCGCCATTGTCGGCGACGAGGAACGGGCGCAGGGCCTGGTAGCGGTGAAGCACCTGCCGACCGCCAGTCAGCAGGCCCACCGCCGCGACGGGGTGGCGCACATTCTCCGCTCGCTGACGGCACGAACACACCATGGCTGAACAACTCGGATCTCTGGCTCGCACTCACACCTGCGGCGCGCTGCGCGCGTCGGATGTCGGGGCGGCCGTCGTACTGCTGGGCTGGGTGCACCGCATCCGCGACCTCGGCGCGCTGGTGTTCCTCGACATCCGCGACCGGCACGGCCTGACGCAGGTGGTCATCGAGCAGAACGACCCGCTGCTCGAGAAGGCCAAGCGCGTGCGCTCCGAGTATGTGGTGGCCATCCTCGGCACCGTCGAGCGCCGCGCACCCGAGACCGTCAACACCGCCGTGCCGACCGGCGAGGTCGAAGTGCGCGTCCGCGAGCTGCGCGTGCTCAATGAAGCCCGCACCCCGCCGTTCTCAATTGCCGAAGACCAGAACGTCTCGGAAGAGACGCGGCTGCGCTACCGCTATCTCGACCTGCGGCGGCCGACGCTGCAGCACAACATCGGCCTGCGGCACCGCATCACGATGGCCCTGCGGCGCTACTTCGACGAGCAGGGGTTCTACGACATCGAGACCCCGATTCTCACCAAGTCGACGCCCGAGGGCGCGCGCGACTTCCTCGTGCCGTCGCGCGTCCACCCGGGCGAGTTCTACGCGCTGCCGCAGTCGCCGCAGATCTTCAAGCAGATCCTGATGATTGCCGGCTTCGATCGCTACGTGCAGATCGCACGCTGCTTCCGCGACGAGGCCCTGCGCGCCGACCGCCAGCTCGAGTTCACCCAGGTCGACCTCGAGATGGCCTTTGCCACGCCGTCGCTGGTGTTCGAGATTGTCGAGGGCGCGCTGGCGGCCTGCTTCCGTGAAATCGGCGTCGAGATTCCGCGGCCCTTCCGCCGCATGCCCTATGCCGAGGCCATGGCGAAGTACGGATCCGACAAGCCCGACCTGCGCTTCGGGCTCGAGATTCAGGACTTCGGGCCGCTGTTTGCCGATTCGCCGTTCGGCATCTTCCGCGAGGCCGTGGCCCACGGCGGCACGGTGCGCGGCTTTGTCATCCCCGGCGCCGGCGGCTACTCGCGCCGCGAAGTGGACGGGCTGGTCGAGCAGGCCCGCCAGCTGGGGGCGGCCGGGCTCATCTACGCGCGCTACACCGCCGAGGGCGTCCAGTGCTCGGTCAAGGCCGTCGGCGACGAAGGCACCCGCCGGGTGCTCGAGCAGTCGGGTGCCACGCCCAGCGACCTGCTGGTGCTGGCCTCGGGTGCGCCCGACGCCGTGTCGAAGCTGCTCGGGCAGCTGCGCCTCCAGGTGGCCCGGCAGGCCAACCTCATCCCGGACGGGAAGTGGGAGCTGCTCTGGGTCACCGACTTCCCGCTGTTCGACTGGAATGCCGACGAGAACCGCTGGGATTCGGTCAACCACCCCTTCACCGCCCCGCGCGAGGAAGACCTGCCGCGGCTCGAGTCCGACCCCGGGTCGGTCCTCGCCAAGGCCTATGACGTCATCCTGAACGGCTGGGAACTCGGCGGGGGCAGCATCCGCATCCACGACCGCGAGACCCAGGCCACCGTCTTCCGCCTGCTGGGCCTCAGCGACGAGGACGCGCGCCACCGGTTCGGGTTCTTCCTCGAATCGCTCGAATACGGCACGCCCCCGCACGGCGGGCTGGCGCTCGGCCTCGACCGCATCTGCGCGCTGCTCGCCGGCGAAACCTCAATCCGCGAGGTCATTCCGTTCCCCAAGACGACCCAGGCCGTCGATCTCATGTGCGACGCCCCCTCGACCGTCGACGCGCGCCAGTTGCGCGAGCTGAGCATCAGGGTCACGCCCTGACCGACACCGCGCCGCGCTTGACGCTCTGTCAGGCGCGGTGCTACCTTCCGGCTCAACGCTGACGCGTGGGTCTTTCCGGAGAAATCGCGATCACTACTGCTGCTGCCCGCCGCGTGTCCGTTCCCCAGGATCACCTGGCCACGCTTCTCGGCGCCTACGACGACAACCTGCGCCATCTCGAGTCGCGCCTCGGCGTGCGCATCCGCACACAGGGCGACACCTGGTTTGTGGAAGGCGACGCGGCAGCCGCCGCGCGCGTCGATCGCCTCGTCAGCCAGCTGACCGGCATGATGGACGAGGGGCATCGCCTCTCCGACCGCGACGTCAAGGACGCCGCCGACCTGCTGGCCGCCGACCCGGCCGTCGACCTGCGCGATCACTTCCTCAAGTCGGGGCAGCTCCGTCAGGCGGGGCGCCGGCGCATCGTCGCCAAGACCACCAATCAGCGGCGCTATCTCGAGGCCATCGACCACCACGACATCGTCTTCGGGATAGGCCCGGCCGGCACCGGCAAGACCTACCTGGCCATGGCGCAGGCGGTCAACGCCCTGCTGGCCAAGAAGGTGAGCCGCATCATCCTGGCCCGCCCCGCGGTCGAGGCTGGCGAGAAACTCGGCTTCCTGCCCGGCGACCTGCAGGAGAAGGTCAACCCCTACCTGCGCCCCCTGTACGACGCCCTGTACGACATGCTGGAAATCGAGAAGGCCGAGCGCCTGCTCGAGCGCGGCACCATCGAGGTCGCGCCCATTGCCTTCATGCGCGGGCGCACCCTCAATGATGCCTTCGTGATTCTCGACGAGGCCCAGAACACCACGTCCGAGCAGATGAAGATGTTCCTGACGCGGCTCGGCTTCGGATCGAAGGCCGTCATCACCGGCGACATCACCCAGATCGACCTGCCGCCCGGCCGCATCTCGGGCCTCGTCGAGGCCATGAACGTCGTCGGCCGGGTCGAGGGCATTGCCTTCGCGCATTTCGATGAACGTGATGTCGTCCGCCACAAGCTCGTTCAGGCCATCGTGAAAGCGTATGAAGCGCACAGCCCCTCGCACCCGTCTGGCCGTTAGCGTCCAGGCGCCGGATGGCGTCCTGCCGTCCACCCGCGGCCTGGCACGCTGGCTGGCGGCCACCGCGCCCGCGCGCGCCGCTGGGGAAGTCACCGTGGCCGTGGTCAGCGACCGCCGCATGCGCGCGCTCAACCGGGTGTTCCGCGGCAAGGACGTGCCCACCGACGTCCTGTCATTCCCGACGGACGCCGACGCGGTCGCGCCCGTGCCGGGCCAGCCCCGCCTGCTGGGCGACATCGTGATCGCGTCCGGCGTGGCACGCGCCCAGGCCGCACGGGAAGGGCACAGCCTCACCACGGAACTGCGGGTGCAGGCGCTGCACGGCCTGCTGCACCTGCTGGGCTACGACCACGAGACCGATGACGGGCAGATGGCCCGGGTCGAGGCGCGGCTGCGACGCAAGGGGGGCCTGCCGTCCGGGCTCATTGCCCGGGGCGCCAGACCCCGCGTATGACCCCCCTCCTGCTGTTCCTGCTGGCGCTGGCGTCGGTCTACGTCGGTACCGTCACTTCGGCCTTCAGCGCCCTGATGCAGCTCAGCCTGCGCATCATGGCCGAGGGCAGCGGACGCGACGACCGGCTGACCCGGTATCTCGACCATCCCCAGCGCCTCTTCGTGCCCGCCCGCCTGCTGAAGGGGGCGCTGACCGTCGCCACGACCGTCCTCATGGCCGGCGTCACCGGTGTCGGTCCCGCCGGGGCCCCCGTGCTGCTGGTCGCCGTCCTGGGCTTCCTGCTAATCACGGAACAGCTCGTGCCGCTGCTGCTCGTGAGGCGCGACCCCGAACACGTGCTCAGCCTGCTGCTGCCGTCGTTCGATGCCGTCTGCCGCGGGCTGTCGCCCCTGACGACGCCGCTCCTCCGGATCGGGCGCACGCGCCGCGGTCCCGCGCATGGCAACGGCGACGCGGCGGTGGACACGTCCGGCACGGACGCGGTGGTCGTCGCCGATGCCGGCGAGCCCGAGACGCTGCAGGAAGGCCAGGCCCGCGAGATGCTGCGCTCGCTGGTCGACTTCCGCGAAACCATGGTGCGCGAGGTCATGACCCCGCGCCCCGACATCATCGCCGTGCCCGCCACGGCCACCGTGGGCCAGTTGCAGGCGCTCTTCCGCGACCAGCAGTATTCCCGCATTCCCGTCTACCAGGACACGCTCGACAACGTGATTGGCTTCGTCTTCGTGAAAGACCTGATTCACCTGCCCACCGCCGCCGACCCGGCCGCTCCCATGACGACCCTCGTCCGCGCGGCCGACCGCGCCAACTTCGTCCCCGAGACCAAACGCGTGCCCGACCTGCTGCGCGAATTCCAGCGCAATCGCCTGCAGATGGCCATCGTGGTCGACGAATATGGCGGCACCGCCGGGTTGGTGACCATCGAAGACCTGCTCGAGGAAATCGTCGGCGAGATTCGCGACGAGTACGACACGGAAGTCGAACCCGTCGTCGACGAAGGCGACGGGCGCTGGGTGTTCAGCGGGAAGGCCCATGCCGAGGAACTCCGTGACCGCGTGGGCCTCGAGATCGACGGGGAAGGCTTCGAGACCGTTGGCGGCTACCTGCTCTCGCGCCTCGGCCGGGTGCCGGCTGTCGGCGAGCACCTCGAGCTCGATGGCCTTCAGGTGGACGTACTCGAAGCCGAGCGTCGGCGCATCATCCGTGTGCGCGTGACGCGGCCGGCCGAACCCGCCCCCGCCGCCGTCGAGGTGGCCGAGTGAGCGCCCCGCACAAGCGGGGTGTCGTTGCGCTCGTCGGTCGGCCGAACGCCGGAAAGTCGACCCTGCTCAACCGGCTCGTCGGGCAGAAGCTCGCCATCGTCTCGGATAAGCCCCAGACCACCCGCAACCGCATCGTCGGAGTGCGGCACTACCCGGGCGGGGAAGTGGTGTACCTCGACACGCCCGGCATCCACCGGCCGCTGCACCGCCTCAACGTACGGATGATGGACGCGGCCACCGACAGCCTGGCCGATGCCGACGTGCTGCTGGTGGTCGTCGACGTGAGCGAGCCTTCCGGGGCGGGCGACCGCTTCCTGATGGATCTGGTGTCACGCGTGCGCGCGCCGCGCGTGCTGGCCCTCAACAAGGTCGACGGCGTCGACAAGTTCGCGCTGCTGCCGCGCATCGCGGCCTACGACGAGACGAAGCTCTTCAGCGACATCGTGCCGGTCTCGGCCCTCACCGGCGACAACGTCGAGCGCCTCGAGGCGTGCCTGATCGGGCACCTGCCCGAGGGCGAGGCCCTCTATCCGGATGACTATCTCACCGACCAGCCCGAGCGGTTCTTCGTCGCCGAGCTGGTGCGCGAGCAGGTGCTGCAGCAGACGCACGACGAACTGCCGTTTTCCACCGCCGTGGTCGTCGATCGCTTCGAGGAAGGGCCGCTGCTGCGCCTCTACTGCACGATTCTCGTCGAGCGCGACTCGCAGAAACCCATCATCATCGGCCGGGCCGGGGCCACCATCAAGGCCATCGGCACGGCGGCACGGCAGGAGCTCGAGCAGTTCTTCCAGACGCCGGTCTTCCTCGACCTGCATGTCAAGGTGCGCGGACGCTGGCGCGAGGACGAGCGCACCCTGAACGAACTGGGGCTCGAGGGGCGCCGCCGGCCGTCGCGGCGTTCGTAAAACCGCTGTGCTACAGTCGCTCAGATCACCATGCCCGCGCCGCGCCGCAGTGAACTCGTGCTCGACTCGGTCCGACGCCTGCTGCGGATCGGGGCGTCCAGCAACCTGCTGAACCTGCTGCAGAAGCAGCATCCGGCCGACCTGGCGCAAATCTTCGGCGCCCTCCTCGACGCCGAGCGGGCAGCCGTCTTCTCGCTGCTGGTCGAACGGCAGCCGCGCCTGGCCATGGAAGCCGTCAGCGAAATGGGCCCCGAATCGGGTGCCCTGCTGCTCGTGGGCCGTCCGGCCGACCAGGTGGCTACGCTGCTCGAGGAACTGCCCTCCGACGATGCGGCGGCGCTGCTCGATTACCTGCCCGAGGAACTGTCGGCCGAAGTGCTCGAGCTGATGCGCCAGCACGACCCGGGCCAGCAGCAGGTCGAGAGCCTCCTCGAATACGGCGAGCAGACGGCCGGTCGCATCATGAATCCGTCTGTCTTCGCGCTCGGCGAAGACCTGACGGTCGCCGAATCGATCACGGCGCTGCAGAGCGCACGCGACGTCGAGATGGTGTTCTACCTCTACGTCGTCGATGCACGACGGCACCTGGTGGGGGTCACCTCGCTGCGCCGGCTGCTGCTGGTGTCGCCCGAAACCCCGCTGAAGCGCCTGATGACGCCCGATGTCATCAGCGCCCGCGTCGACACCGACCAGGAAGAAGTGGCGCGGCTCGTCGCCTCGTACAACCTGCTGGCCGTGCCCGTGGTCGACGAAGAGAACAAGCTCGTCGGCGTGGTCACCGTCGACGATGTCATCGACGTCATCAAGGATGAGGCCACCGAAGACCTGCTGCGCCTGGCGGGCGTGTCTGGCGACGAGCGCATCGCGACGCCGCCAGGAGAGGCCCTGCGCAAGCGCCTGCCGTGGCTGGGCGTCAACCTGGTGACGGCGTTTGTGGCGGCCTCGGTGGTGGCTCTCTTCGAGAGCACCATCGAGCAGGTCACGGCCCTGGCGGTGTTCATGCCGATTGTGGCCGGCATGGGCGGCAACGCGGCGACGCAGACACTGACGGTGGTGGTCAGGGGGCTCGCGCTGGGCGAACTGTCGTGGGCCAATGCCCGCAAGGCCCTGGTGAAGGAAACCCTCATCGGCCTCGGCAACGGGGCGGTGCTGGGCGTGATTGCCGCCGGGGTGGCCTGGGCCACCAAGGGCGACCCGATGCTCGGCGTGCTGCTGGGCGTGGCGATGGTCTGCAACATGGCCGTGGCGGCGACGGCCGGCACCCTGGTGCCGCTGGGCCTCAAGGCCCTCAAGGTCGACCCGGCCCTGGCCTCGTCGGTGTTCATCACCACCTTCACCGACGTCGTGGGCTTTGCCTCGTTCCTGGGGCTGGCCACGGTCTTCCTCGAGTTCCTGGCGCGATAGAATGGGGCCCACGGCATGCCCCTTCATTCGGCTGACGCGCTCGTGCTGCGCACCTATCCGTTCGGGGAGGCTGACGCCGTCGTGGTGTTCCTCACGCCGGACCGCGGCAAGAAGCGCGGGGTGGCCGAGCGGGCACGGCGGCCGCGGTCGCCGTTCAGCGGGGCCCTGGCGCCGCTGACACAGGTGCGGGTGGCGTACTTCGAGCGCGAGGGCCGTGACCTGGTCGGCCTCAATTATGCCGAGCGGGTGCAGTCGCCGCTGGGCGTGGCCTCGCCCGAAGCCCTGGGCTACAGCCATTACTTTGCCGAGCTGCTCGACGAGTGGGCCCCCGATGCCGACGTCGACGAGCGGGTCTACCGGCTGGGAGTGGCCGTGCTCGAGGCGCTGGTGGCCGGGGTGCCGGTCGAGCCGCTGGCCCGGTACTTCGAGTGCTGGCTGCTGCGGCTGCAGGGGGTGTATCCGCCCGACCTCGAGCTGTCGGACGGGGCTGATCGGTTTGTCGAGGCCAGCCGCCACGTGCGGCCGACCGACCTGGGGGCCATCGAGGTGGCGCCGCACGTGCTGCGCGAGCTCGAGCACCGGCACCGGGTGGTGATGCGGCAGCTGCTCGACCGCGAGATGCGGTCGCTGCGGGTCATTCAGGAACTGCGCCGGGTGCCGGCGAACTGAGGATGCATGGGTGTGGTGACGTTTCAGGATCTGATTCTGCAGCTCTCGGCCTTCTGGGCCTCGAAGGGCTGCCTGCTGCAGCAGCCGCTCGACCTCGAGGTCGGGGCCGGCACCTCGCATCCCGAGACGCTGCTGCGGGTGCTGGGCGACGCGCCGTGGAACGTGGCGTATGTGCAGCCGTCGCGGCGGCCCGATGACGGCCGCTTCGGCCAGAATCCCAACCGGCTGTTCAAGCATCACCAGATGCAGGTGATTCTCAAGCCCTCGCCCGATGACGTGCAGCAGCTGTATCTCGAGAGCCTCGAGGCCTGCGGCATCAACCCGCGCGCACACGACATCCGGTTCGAGGAAGACAACTGGGAATCGCCCACGCTCGGCGCCTGGGGCATCGGCTGGCAGGTGCTGCTCGACGGGATGGAGATTTCGCAGTTCACCTACTTCCAGCAGGTGGGCGGCATGGACCTGTCCCCGGTGTCCTGCGAAATCACCTATGGCCTCGAGCGCATCGCGATGTTCCTGCAGGGCGTCGACAACGTCTACGACCTGCAGTGGGCCCCGGGGGTCTCATACGGAACCGTGCGCCTGCGCGAGGAAGTGGAGCAGTCGCGCTATGCCTTCAACGAAGGCACCGGCCTCACGCTGGCCGAGTTCTCTGACTTTCACCGGCGGCAGTTTGACGAGTGCTTCGCGTTCGGCGAGCGGCTGCTGAAGGCCGGGCTGGTGCTGCCGGCGCTCGAGTATGCGCTCAAGTGCTCGCACCTGTTCAACCTGCTCGATTCGAGCGGCAGCGTCGGGGTGACCGAGCGCACCGCCTACATTCTGCGCGTGCGGCAGCTGGCCGTGGCGGTCTGCCGCCGCTATGCCGACGATCTGGCGCCGAAGGCCGATACGGCCGCGGCGGCGTCGTGAGGCTCGAGGTGACGTGGTGACCCGCGAACTGCTGATGGAAATTGGCCTGGAAGAGCTCCCGGCCAACTGGCTGCCCGGCGCGACCCGTGCCCTGGGCGAGGGCCTCGCCGCGGCGCTGGCTGAGGCCCGCCTCGAGGTGTCGGGCTCCGTACAGACCTGGTCGACGCCGCGCCGTCTGGTGGTGCACATCACCGGCGTCGCCGAGCGGCAGGCCGACCGCGAGGAGGTGCTCACCGGTCCCCCGGTGACGGCGGCATTTGCGGCCGATGGCACGCCCACGCCGGCGGCCACGGGCTTTGCGAAGCGCAACGGCGTCGAGGTCTCGGCCCTCGAACGCATCGAGGTGCCCGAAAAGAAGGGCGTGTACCTGGCGGTGCGCGTGCGGCACGAGGGGCGCGCGGCGCTCGAGGTGCTGCCGTCCGTGGTGGCGGCCACGCTGCGGGGCATGCCGTTCCCCAAGCAGATGCGGTGGGATGCGCTGCTCGACGATGGCCGCGGCGAGCTGCTGTTTGGCCGGCCGATTCGCTGGCTGGTGCTGCTGTTCGGCGCCGACATCATTCCGTTCACCATCCTGCGCAGTCCCCAGGCGCGCGGGCCGCTCGTGCAGCCCGTCGTGTCGGGGCGTACGACCCGCGGCCACCGGGTGCACGGGGCATCCGATCGTGCGCTCGACGTGCAGTCGGCCGCCGAGTACCGGGCCACTCTGGCCCGCCACGGCGTCGTGCTCGACCGTGACGAGCGGCGGGCCCGCATCGATGCCGAGCTGACCGCCGAGGCCGCACGGCTCGGCGCGTCGATCGACGCGGTGCGGTCGGGGGCCTCGCTGCTGCAGGAGGTGCCCGACCTCATCGAGTATCCCGTGGTGGTGGCCGGCCGGTTCAGCGACGAGTTCCTGTCGCTGCCCGAGGAGGTGCTCACCACGACGATGATTCACCACCAGCACTTCTTCCCGCTGCAGGCCGCCGACGGTGCGCTGATGCCGGCGTTCCTGGCCGTGCTCAACACCGAGCCCGAGTCGACCGACGTCGTCTCGCGCAACCTCGAGCGCGTGCTGACGGCCCGCCTCCGCGATGCCCGGTTCTTCTGGGATGCCGATCGGGCGCAGCCGCTGGCCGACGGGTTCGACGCCCTCGACACCGTGCTCTTCCACAAGAAGCTCGGCAGCTACCGGCAGAAGGCCACGCGCGTCGAGGCGCTGGCCCGCTGGATCTGCGCCGAGGTGCTGCAGGCGCCGCAGCAGGCCGACGAGGCCGCACTGGCGGGGCGGCTCTGCAAGGTCGACCTCGCCACGAACATGGTGCGCGAGCTCACCGAACTGCAGGGCACCATGGGCGGCATCTATGCCCGCGAGGACGGTCTGCCGCCCGCCGTGTGGAAGGCCATTTACCACCACTACCTGCCGCAGGGCGTGGAAGCCGATGCGCCGCCGGCGCCTGGCGCGCTGGGCGATGCCGCACGCACCTGGGCGGCCGTCTCGATGGCCGACAAGCTCGATACGCTGGTGGGCATGTTCGCGGCCGGCGAGCGCCCCACCGGCTCGCGTGATCCGCATGGGCTGCGCCGGGCGGCGCAGGGCCTGGTGCGCACCCTCGTCGACCTTGAGGCGCTCACGGGCGTCAGCACCCCGGTCACACTCGGTCCGCTGGTGGCCCGGGCCGCGCGTCCGTTTGCCGAGGGCGGCGTGGGCGATGCCACGGCCGATCCCGACCTGTGGCGTTTCCTGGTCGACCGGCTGCGCTATGTGCTCGAACAGCGCGGCTACGACGTGCGCAACGTGCGGGCCGTGACCCACGGCGACACGGCAGCACTTGCCCCCGCGGCGGCGCTCCGCCGACTGGCGGTGCTGGCCACGGTGGCCGATTCAGCCGATTTCCGCCAGCTGGCCACGCTCTTCAAGCGCGTGCGGAACATCGTGGCGAAGAATGCGCCGGCGGGCATGGCCGCGCTGCATGCCGCAGGGGCCCCGCTCGAGGGTATCCTGACAGATGAGGCTGAGCGGGCCCTCTGGGCCCAGTATCAGGAGTGCGCGCCGGGCATTGGCGCGGCGGCGGCCGGCGGAGACCGGCTGCAGGAGGCGTTTGAACGCTGTGCCCGCCTCGGGCCGGCTGTGGCGCGCTTCTTCGATGACGTGATGGTGATGTGCGACGACCCCACGCTGCGCATGGCGCGGCTGCGGCTCGTCTTCAGCATCGAGCAGCTGGTGCTCCAGCTGGCGGATGTGTCGGAAATCGTTTCCCAGGAGTAACGCAGGCATGGCGAAGAAAGCGGCAGGGCGGGCAAAGAAGGGGACAGGCCGGGCCACTAAGGCAGCGGCAGCGAAGAAGTACATCTACTTCTACGGTAACGGCAAGGCGGAAGGAAACCGCTACATGAAGGACACGCTCGGCGGCAAGGGCTCCGGCCTCGCCGAGATGACCAACGCGGGCCTGCCCGTGCCGCCGGGGTTCACCATCTCGACGGACGTCTGCAACCTCTACTACCGCGACCACGGCAAGCTGCCGCCGGCCATCGACGAGGAGATCGCGCTCCACGTCAGGCGTCTCGAGAAGGCCGCCGGCGCCACGCTGGGCTCGACCGACAATCCGCTGCTCGTCTCGGTGCGTTCGGGGGCCAAGTTCTCGATGCCCGGGATGATGGACACGATCCTCAACCTCGGCCTCAATGACGCCGCCGTCGAGGGGCTCAAGCGCCGCACGCAGAATGGACGCTTCGCCTACGACAGCTACCGCCGCTTCATGCAGATGTTCGGGTCGGTCGTGCTCGAGATTCCCAAGCCCGACTTCGAACACGAATTCGAGCGCATCAAGCGCGAGCAGGGCGCCCGCATCGACACCGACCTCACCGAAGACGGCCTCCGCCTCGTCGTCGAGGCCTACAAGGCCCTGGTGAAGCGCAAGACCGGCAAGGCCTTCCCCCAGGACCCGCGCGAGCAGCTCACGATGGCGCGCAATGCCGTGTTCCGCTCGTGGAACAACCCCCGGGCGCGCGAGTACCGGCGCATCTATGACATTCCCGACAGCATCGGCACGGCCGTCAACGTGCAGATGATGGTGTTCGGCAACACGGGCAACCGCTCGGGCACGGGCGTGGGCTTCACCCGCAACCCGGCCACTGGCGAGCACAAGTTCTTCGGCGAGTTCCTCATCAACGCCCAGGGTGAAGATGTCGTCGCCGGCATCCGCACGCCTCAGCCCATCAGCGAGCTGGCCCGCGTGATGCCGAAGGCCTACGCGCAGCTGCGCCAGATCACCACGCGGCTCGAGAAGCACTACAAGGACATCCAGGACTTCGAGTTCACCATCCAGGATGACCGGCTCTACATGCTGCAGACCCGCAGCGGCAAGCGCACCGGCTATGCCGCCGTGGTCATCGCCACCGACCTCGTGAAGGAGCGCCTCGTCACGCCGAAGGAAGCGCTGCTGCTGGTCGACCCCGAAGCCCTGTCGCAGCTGCTCGCCCCGGGCTTCGATCCCAAGGAGTGGAAGGCGCTGCCCGTGGCCACGCGCGGCCTGCCGGCCTCGCCCGGCGCGGCCTGCGGCCAGGTGGTGTTCACGTCGGAAGAGGCGGTCGATTGGTCGCACAAGGGCAAGGCTGTCATCCTGGTGCGGCGTGAGACCGCCCCCGACGACATCAACGGCATGTGGGTGTCGCAGGGCATTCTCACCGCCACCGGCGGCATGACGTCCCACGCGGCCGTCGTCGGCCGTCAGATGGGCAAGCCGTCGGTTGTGGGCGCCGAGAAGCTCGTCATCGACGAAAAGGCCCGCACGGCAACGATCGGCGGCCAGCTCGTGCGCGAGGGCGACTACGTCGCGTTCGACGGGCTCACGGGCGAGGTGAAGATCGCGCGCGTGTCGTCGCAGCCGAGCGAAATCCTTCAGGTCGTCGCCGGCCGGCTCAACCCGAAGAAGTCCGACATCTATCAGCGGTTCATGCAGCTGCTGGGCTGGGCCGACAAGGTCCGCACGCTCGGCGTGCGCGCCAACGCCGACCAGCCCGACCAGGCCGAGCTGGCCTACCAGTTCGGGGCGCGGGGCATCGGCCTCTGCCGCACCGAGCACATGTTCTTCGGCGAGACCCGCGTGCCCATCGTCCAGCGCATGATTCTGGCTGACAACGAGGCCGATCGCCGCGCGGCGCTCGCCGAGCTGCTGCCCATGCAGCGGGAAGACTTCTACGGGGTGTTCAAGGCGATGCACGGCACGGCCGTGACCATCCGCATGATTGACCCGCCGCTGCACGAGTTCCTGCCCAAGCGAGAAGAGCTCATGCTCGAAGTGCAGCGCATGGAGTCGGCGGTGCCGGAGCAGGGCAGGAAGAAGCACGCGGCGGCCCTGGCCGAGCGGCGTGCACTGCTGGCCCGCGTCGAGCACCTGCACGAGTTCAACCCGATGCTGGGCCACCGCGGCGTGCGCCTCGGCGTGACGTATCCCGAAATCACCGAGATGCAGGCCCGGGCCATCATCGAGGCCGCCTGCCAGCTGCACAAGGAAGGCCTGAAGGTCGTGCCCGAGATCATGATCCCGCTCGTCGGGTTCGTGAAGGAGCTCCGCGACCAGAAGGCGATTGTCGACCGCGTTGCCGCACAGGTCATGAAGGAGCAGAAGGTCCGCATCAAGTACCTCGTGGGCACCATGATCGAAGTGCCGCGCGGCGCGCTGACGGCCGACCAGGTCGCCACCGAGGCGCAGTTCTTCTCGTTCGGTACGAACGACCTGACGCAGATGACCCTGGGCTTCTCGCGAGACGATGCGGGTAAGTTCCTGCGCGTCTATCAGGAGAAGAAGATCCTCGACAAGGATCCGTTCGCCACGTTCGACGCCGAGGGTACGGGCCAGCTGGTCGCCATCGCCGTGCAGAAGGGCCGGGCCACGCGGCCCGACCTCAAGCTCGGCATCTGCGGCGAGCACGGTGGCGATCCCTCGTCGATTCACTTCTTCCACAAGGTGGGGCTCGACTACGTCAGCGCCTCGCCCTATCGCATCCCCGTCGCCAGGCTGGCGGCCGCGCAGGCGGCTCTCAGCGTCAAGGTGGGCGACTAGCCACGCGCCCTCACCGCCCGGGAGGACAGGCCCTGCCTGCCTCCCGGGCGTGCACGGCGGCGGCCTTCCACACCCATGGGGCGCATCACCCGTCTTCCCGACGACCTCGCCAACCAGATTGCCGCTGGCGAGGTGGTCGAGCGTCCCGCCTCTGTCATCAAGGAACTCGTCGAGAACGCCATCGATGCCGATGCGCATCGCCTGACCATCACCATCGAATACGGCGGCAAGAAGCTCATCCGCGTCGACGATGACGGGCACGGCATGGATCCGGACGATGCGCGGCTGTGCCTCGACCGGCATGCCACGAGCAAGATCAGGCGGGCCGACGACCTCGGCGCGATCACGACGCTGGGCTTCCGCGGTGAGGCACTGCCGTCGATGGCATCGGTGTCGCACTTCCGCCTGCGCACGCGGCTGCGCGGCGAGCCGGCCGGCACCGAAGTGCGCGTCAATGCGGGCGTCATCGAGTCGGTGATGGCGGCGGGCGGGCCGGAAGGCACGTCGGTCGAGGTCGCCGATCTCTTCTACAACCTGCCGGCGCGGCGGAAGTTCCTGAAGGCCGACTCGGCCGAAAGCGCCCAGATCTCGAAGACGGTCACGCAGCTGGCGCTGTGCTATCCGACGGTGGGCTTCACGCTCGTGAATGGCGGGCGCACCGTGCTGTCGTGCCCGCCGGTCTCATCCGTCGCCGATCGCCTCTACCAGCTGTATGGCGACCGTCCCGACCTGGTGCCGGTCGATCGCGAGTCGGCCGGCATTCACATCTACGGCTTCGTCGCGGCACTGGCCGACCAGGGGCCCACGCGCGGGCCGCAGCATGTCTTCGTCAACCGCCGCATCGTCAAGGACCGGACGATCGCGCATGCGATCTTCGATGCGTATTCGGTGGCGGGCACCAAGGAACGCAGCCCCGAGGTGCACCTGTTCGTCGAGATGGCCCCCGACCGGCTCGACGTGAACGTGCATCCGACGAAGGCCGAGGTGCGCTTCCGCGAGCAGTCGCTGGTGCACGAGGCCATGCGGCGGGCCCTGGCCGATGCGCTGGGCCGGGCGGCGGCCCCTGAGCTCACGCTGCGCCCCTCCGATCTCACTCCCGGGCGTCCTCTGCCGCAGAGCATTCCGGGCGTCCTGTCGGGCGGGCAGTTCGGCAACCGGTGGCTGCCGCAGGGCAGCCGTCCGTCGACCTTTGCGACGGGCAGCGTGTATCACGAGGCCATCGCCCGCGCGGCAGCGTCGGCGGGCTCGGGCGCGCCGGGTGCCCCGGGCGGGTTTACCGAGGGCACGGAGCGTGCCCCCCTCGACGGGGCCTCACCCGAGCGTCAGGTCATGGATGTACCGGCCGGCACACCCGCCCCGGTGCCTTCGATGCGGCCGCTCATTCCGCTGGGGCAGTTCCGTGACACCTTCATCATCGCCGTCGATGACGAGGGCCTGGCCATCATCGACCAGCACGTGGCGCACGAGCGCGTGCTCTACGAGCGCGTGATGCAGCAGCTGACCGAGCGTCCGCTCGACAGCCAGCGCATGCTGGTGCCGCTGCTGATCGAGCTGGCCCCGGCCGAGCGCGAGGCGCTGCTGTCGCGGACCGAGGCGCTGCAGCGCATGGGCTTCGAGGTCGAGGAGTTTGGCGGCGACGCCGTGCGCGTGTCGGCCACCCCGGCGCTGCTGCCGCGCGACGAATGCGAGGCGGCGCTGCGGGCCCTTGCGGGCGACCTCGAGGGCCTCGATCGCGGGCTGAGCATCGAGGACGGGCTCAAGCGCATTGCCGCACTCACGGCCTGCCATGCGGCCGTCAAGGCCAACTATCCGCTCACCTTCGAGAAGATGGCCCACATCCTCGAGGAACTGCGGGCGACGGCCTATTCGACGGTGTGTCCCCACGGGCGGCCGGTGATGCTGCGTCTCACCCGACGGGAAATCGAGAAGAACTTCGAGCGCATCTAACCGCTGCCCGAGGTGCGGCGTCGGCGCTTGATCTCTTCCCAGCCCTCGAGACGCCGCTTGATCTCCTTCTCGAAGCCGCGGTCGGTCGGAGTGTAGAAGCGCCGGCCGGCGAGGTGCTCGGGCAGGCAGGGCATGGCGGCCACGGCATCGGGCTGGTCGTGCGCGTACTGATAGCCGGCGCCATAGCCCAGCGAGGTCATCAGCGCCGTGGGGGCGTTGCGCAGGTGCATCGGCACGGCGGCGTCGGCGTCGCGCGTGGCACTCTCGGCCGCAGCCGTATAGGCCGCATACGTGGCGGCGCTCTTGGGCGCCGTGGCGAGGTAGATGACCGCCTGGGCGAGGGCCGTGTTGGCCTCGGGCAGGCCCAGCAGGTGGGCCGCATCGCGGGCCGCGACGGCCACCATCAGCGCCTGCGGGTCGGCATTGCCCACGTCCTCTGACGCAAACCGCACGATCCGCCGCGCCACGTACATCACATCTTCCCCGGCCTCGAGCAGGCGGGCCAGCCAGTAGACGGCCGCATCGGGGTCGCTGTTGCGTATCGACTTGTGCAGGGCGGAAATGAGGTTGTGGTGCGCCTCGCCCGACTTGTCGTGCCGCAGCACGCGGCGCTGCAGCGTCCGCTCGAGCAGTGCCATGTCGAGCCGCGGGCGACCGGCCGCCTGCGGTGCGGCCGACACGAGCAGCTGCAGAAGGTTGAGCGCGGCACGGGCATCGCCGCCCGACAGGCGGGCAATCTGCTCGAGCACGGGCCCCGACACCTCGGCCTGCTGCGCACCGAGTCCGCGCTCGGCATCGGTGAGCGCGCGCGCCAGGATGCGGACCAGCGCTTCTTCGGTCAGCGGCTGCAGCACGAACACCTTCAGCCGTGACAGCAGCGCCGCATTCACCTCGAACGACGGATTCTCCGTCGTGGCCCCGATGAGCACGATGTCGCCGGCTTCCACGCGGGGCAGGAAGGCGTCCTGCTGGGCGCGGTTGAACCGGTGGATTTCGTCGACGAACACAATCGTCCGCCGGCCGGTGCGCCGCCGCCGCTCTTCGGCCGCCGTCATCACATCTTTCACGTCGCGGATGCCCGAGAGCACCGCGCTGAACTGCACGAATTCCGCGTGGGTCGTCTCGGCAATCAGGCGCGCCAGTGTGGTCTTGCCCGTGCCGGGCGGTCCCCACAGCAGCAGCGACGGCAGCTCGTCGCGGCTGATGAGCGTCCGCAGCGGCTGGCCGGGGCCGAGCAGCGCCTCCTGCCCGACGATGTCGTCGAGCGTGCGCGGCCGCATGCGCTCTGACAGCGGGCGGCTGAGGACGTCCGGTTCGGCAGCCGGCTCCTGGTCGTCGTCGAAGAGCGTCATGCGCCCTCGGGAAGATGCCGCTGGCGTGCGGCTTCAAAGGCCAGCAGGGCACCGGCCACGGCCACGTTGAGCGACTCGATGCCCCGGGCCATCGGAATGCAGATCTTCCGGTCGGCGAGGGCCACGATGTCGGAGGGCAGCCCCGCGCCTTCGGCGCCGAGCAGCAGGCACACCGGACCGCGCAGACTGGCGTCGTGCAGCGGAGTGCCGCCATGCGGCGTGGCGGCATGCAGGGTGAGGCCCGATGCCTGCAACCGGGCGAGCTCGGCCTGCGCCGCGGTATCGCGGCGCACGGGCAGGCGCAGGGCCGCGCCCATCGACGCGCGCAGCGCCTTCCACGAATACGGATCGGCCGATGCGGTGTCGAGCAGCACACCGGTCGCACCGGCGGCCGCGGCCGAGCGGATGAGCGCGCCGACATTGCCCGGATCCTGCAGCCCGAAGGCCGCCAGCACGAGCGGGGGCGACGGCTGCAGCAGGTGCGCCAGCGGCACATCGGGTCGGGGCCCGAGGGCGACGACGCCCGTCGCGGTCTGCACCGGAGAGGCGGCGGCGATGGCCGCAGCGCTGGCCAGCACGACGCGTATGCGCGCGGCGGCGCAGCGAGCCAGCACGTCCGCATGGGCGTCGGCCACACCCGCATCGACAAGCACCATGTCGAGCGGCAGCCCGGCGAGCAGGGCTTCGTCGAGCAGGTGCCAGCCGTCGAGCAGCAGCCGGTGATCGTCGCCCCTTGCGACACGGCGGCACTCCTGCACAAGCGGATGCTGTCGGCTGGTGAGGGCGGGGGTGGGCACGTCGGTTCCTATGCTAGAGTGTGAGGGTCGATCCATGAAGGAGAAACTGCTCAAGCGATTCGAAGACGAGGTGTCCGCCCTTGAGCGCGAGCTCAAGATGGAACTCCCCAAGGAGATCCAGCGGGCCCGCGAACTGGGCGACCTGCGCGAAAACGCCGAATATCAGGCGGCGAAGGAACGCCAGACCTACGTCAATGCCCGCATCGGCATGCTGCGGCGGCGCATGAACGAAATCGCCATGATGAACATGGATCGCATTCCGCACGGCAAGGCGGGCTTCGGCTCGACGGTGACGCTGCGCGAGTCGACCGGGCAGGAAGTGGTCTACCAACTGGTGATGCCCGAGGACGCCGATGGCGACAAGGGCCTCATCTCGACCTCGTCGCCCATCGGGCGGGCTATCCTCAACCGCGAGGAAGGTGACGAAATCGCGGTCACCACGCCGGTGGGAGCCCGTTCCTTCGAAATCATCAAGCTCGTCACCATCCACGACGAGTAGTGGCCGACGCCTACACCCCTGAACGCCGCACGGCCCTGGTGCTGTCCGGCAGTGGTGTCGACGGGGCCTACCACGCCGGCGTCCTGCGGGCGCTGCACGAAAGCGGCATCAAGATCGATCTCGTCGCCGGGCGGGGCATTGGCGTGCTCGGCGCTGTGCTGTTTGCCGTCGATGGCGCGGCCGTGCTGTGGGATCAGCGCAGCCCGTGGGCGGCGGCCCGCAGTGCGAGCCTCTACCAGGTGCGGTGGCCGTTCCGCGTCGTGGGGAAGGCGGCCCAGCTGGCGCTGGGGTTGCTGCTGCTGCCTGTGGCCGTGGCGGCGGTGCTGTCGGTGATCTATCTGCTCCTGCTGGCCCTGGGCAGCACGGGCGCGCCCGTGTCGTCGACCTGGGCGGACGCCGGGCTCGCCTGGGTGGCCTCGTGGCTCTCGCCCGGGCGCCTGCCGACCTATGTGCCCCGTGCGCTGCTGCTCGTCGTGATGGCTGCGGCCGGGGCCCTGCTGGCCGGGGCCGTGCGCGAACCGCTGCCTGCGCGGCGGCAGCCGGGGCGTCTCGGATCGCTCTGGGCGCTGGTGGGGCAGCCGCTCGACGCCGCCCTCACCCGGCAGACGCTGGTCGAGTCGGTATGGGCGCTGCTGCGCGGAGGCTCGACGGTCAGCCGGCCTGACGAACACGACCTGAGCCGGCGCTACCTCGACGTGCTCGGCGATAGCCTGGGCCAGCCGGGCGTGCGTGAACTGCTGGTGGCCGTCCACGACCTCGACGCGCGCCGAGATCATGTCTTCGGACTGCTGGCGCCGCCCTATCAGCAGATGCTGTTCGGGTCCGCGCTGGCCGCCGACAGCCGCCGGGCCGAGGCCCACGACGCGGCAGGTGATGCGCGCGACCAGCTGATGACCGTGCTCGGCGCCGCCCTGTCGCTGCCCGCCCTGTGCCCGCCCGTGCCGGTGCCATTCGGACCGGCCACCTACTGGCAGGGCGAAACCCATCGCATGACCGACCGCCCAGGGCTGGTGTCACGCCTCCTCGAGGAAGTCGCCGCCGCCGGAGCCTCGCAGGTCATCCTCGTGACGGCCGCGCCCGTGGCCGAGGGCCCGCATCGCCTGCGGCCCCTGCGCAGCGACTATCGCGGCACCATGGGCGAGCACCTGGCAGCCAGCGAGCGGGTCGCCGTCGACGAAGCGATCCGCTACCTCGGGCATCGCTTCCAGGCCATCTATCAGGTGCGGCCGACGCACAACCCCTGCACGCCGCTCGACACGCAGGGGGCTGACGATGCGCAGTCTGACCGGGTGATGACGCCCGAGGAGCTGATGCAGCGCGGCTATGAGGATACGTTCCGGCAGTTCATCGGACCGGTCGTGGGCGCATCGCCCGACCGCGAGTGACAGGAGACGACGACCATGGGCATTCGGACACGACTGGTGCAGGTGGGCGAGCATGTGACGGCGGGTGACACCCCGTCGCTGACCCCGGCGATTTACGAAACCAGCACCTTCTCGATGCCGTCGGCGGCGGCGCTGCAGGCCTACCAGGCCCGCGAGCGCGAGGGGTACTTCTACACGCGCTACGACAACCCCACGGTCGTCGGCGTCGAGCAGAAGATTGCCAGCCTCGACGGCGGCGAGGCGGCGCTGCTGTTCAGCTCGGGGCAGGCGGCGACGACCCACACCCTGCTGGGTCTGCTGAAGGCCGGCGACGAAGTGGTGTGCAGCGCGGCCATCTACGGGGGCACGCACCACCTGCTCACCGACCTGCTGCCGCGGCTGGGCATCGACCATCGCTTCGTGCCCGTCGAAGACCTGACGAAGGCCGACCGCGTCATCGGGCCGCGCACGCGCCTCGTGTGGTTCGAGTCGCCGATCAACCCCACGCTCCGCTGCGTCGACGTGCGGGCCGTGGCGGCGATGTGCCGCCAGGCCGGCGTGCTGTCGGTGGCCGACAACACCTTTGCCTCGGCCATCAACCAGCCGGTGCTGGCCTACGGCGTCGACCTCTGCATGCAGAGCGCCACCAAGTATCTGAATGGCCACAGCGACGTGACGGCCGGGGCCGTCTCGGGCAGCCAGGCGACGCTGGCACCCATTGCCGCCCTCCGACGCCTCATGGGCGGGGTGCTCGACCCGATCGCGGCCTATAACCTCGGGCGCGGGATGAAGACGCTGTCGCTGCGTGTGATGCAGCAGAACGCCACGGCCCTCGAGGTGGCGCGCACGCTCGAGGGCGATGCGCGCATCCGCCGGGTGTACTACCCCGGGCTCGAGTCGCATCCCGACCACGCCGTGGCCCGCGGGCAGATGTGCGGCTTCGGCGGCATGGTCACGCTCGATCTGGAAGGCGGGGAAGCGGCGGCGTTCCGGTTCTTCGACCGGCTGCAGCTCATTCAGCGGGCCGTCAGCCTCGGCGGGGTCGAGAGCCTCTGCAGCCTGCCCACGCTGTCGTCGCATGCCGGGCTCACGGACGAGGCCCTGGCTCTGGCTGGCGTCTCGCGGGGCATGGTGCGGCTGTCGCTGGGCCTCGAGGAAGCCGACGACATCCTGGCCGACATCAGGCAGGCGCTCGGCTGACAGCCGCTGTCACGATCGCCTCACGGCGGGTGGAAGGGCAGTGGCCGCACGCGCACAGGCCACGGTGCGGTGACCGCGCGTGCTCCGAAGAGCCCGGCGACGATGATGTGAAGGCCGCGCGCACACGCGCCCGGCAGAGATACCGGGACCGCGCGTGCTCCGAAGTGCCCGGCGATGACCGGGTGAAGGGAGCGCGCACACGCGCCCCGGTAGCCGCGACGATGCCGCGCGCTCGACCGTTACGACGCTGACCGGGGTTGATGCCGGGTTTCGTGGAGGAACTCGAGCAGCAGCTCGTGCACCCGCGTATTGAGCCGCGCCGGGTCGCTCGTGCCGAACTTGTCCGAAAACGCGGTGAGGGGCACGACGGCCTTGGCCATGGCCCGGTGGCCGCCCGCGCTGCCGATGTCGCTGAACCACCGCCGCACGAAGTCGCCCGCGTGCCGCGAGTCGCCCATGTTGCGCACCGACACGACAAACGCGTCCTGCACGATGCCCGACACGACCGCCCACTCGACATCTTCCAGGTGCATGAAGAAGTCGGCCACGTAGGGGATGAAGTCTTCCCGCGGCGGCGTGCCCAGGAACGTGCAGAACACGTGCTCGCGCACCTGGCCCGACTGCCAGGCCCTGATCACATACTCGAGCCGCTCGGCGGTGATTTCCGCCCCTTCCATCTTGCGGATGAGCGAGGCATCGGCCCGGGGATACAGATACGAGAACGCCTCGAGGTCGGCGCGGTTGGCCTGGCGGTTGAAGAACAGCGTGTCTGACTTGATGGCATAGAGCATCGCCGTCGCGATGCGCTCGGAAATGTCGACGTCGGCCGCCCGCAGGTGTTCGGTGAGAATCGTGCAGGTCGATCCGTAGGAAGGCCGCACGTCCCGGAAGAGCGACCCGGCCGTGCCCTGGTCGGGGTGGTGGTCAATCACGAGGTCGGCATGCGGCAGCTGCCCGCCGAAGTACTGGGGCTGCACGTCGACGAGCGCAATCTTGTCGAAGGCGTGAAACTGCTCGGGCGTGACCACCTCGTAGACCAGGTCGAGCGCCTTGACCATCCGCAGGTTCTCGGGGCGCGTCACTCCGGCCAGGCAGCCGATGATGGCCGTCTGCCGCGTGCGCCGCAGCAGGGCGCGCAGCGCCAGGCCCGAGGCCAGCGCGTCAGGGTCAGGGTCGTTGTGCGTCAGGATCAGCACCCGGTCGGCGTCGCGGAAGTAGTGCTGGTACTGCTGCACCTTCTGGCGCGTCATCGAGCGCGCCAGCTCGTCCATCAGCGGCGGCCCCATCAGCTCGGCCAGTGTCAGGGTGTTGACGTCGGGGAAGTCGGCGCGCAGCGCATCGGCCCGCTTGATGTCGCGGGGGCGGGCGCCCAGCACATAGACCAGGGTGCCCCCGGCTCCGACCACCGCCTCGAGCACCTTGCGCAGGCCCTTGCGCCCCGTGTCCTCGACAAGCACCACGGTGCCCGGCGTCAGGTCGGCCTTCACATAGCTGTCGATGCGCTGGGCGTCGGCAATCCGCACCGGCAGGGGCAGGTCGTGCAGGCGGCGGGCCAGCGCTGCCGTCTCGACCATCAGCTCGAGCTCGGCCTGCGGGGCAAGCACGGCCTCGAGCAGGCGCCCGACCAGTTCGGTGTGACAGACCGCAAGGCAGCGCACGGCCCCTGATTATAGAACCAACGTGGTACCATTCCGACGGGTTCTCCCGCCATGTCCGCCGGTGCCGATCGCTTCGTCCTGACCTCCGAGTTCGAGCTGCGGGGCGACCAGGTGCACGCCGTGCCCGAACTGGTCGAGGGGCTCACCCGCGGCGACCGGCACCAGGTGCTGCTCGGGGTCACCGGCTCGGGCAAGACCTATTCGATGGCCCAGGTCATCGCCCGCGTCAACCGCCCGGCGCTGGTCATGGCGCACAACAAGACCCTGGCCGCCCAGCTCTTCCAGGAGTTCCGCCGGTTCTTCGCCCACAACGCCGTCGAGTATTTCGTCAGCTACTACGACTACTACCAGCCGGAAGCCTACGTGCCGGCCAGCGACACCTACATCGAGAAGGAGTCGACGATCAACGACGAGATCGACCGCCTGCGCCTCTCGGCCACCCGGTCGCTCTTCGAGCGGCGCGACGTCATCATCGTCGCCAGCGTGTCGTGCATCTACGGCCTGGGCTCGCCCGAGGCCTACTACGGCATGGTGCAGCCGCTGGCCTGCGGCGAGACCCTGAGCCGCGAAGACCTGCTGCGCAAGCTGGTCGAGATGCAGTACGAGCGCAACGACATCGAGTTCGGTCGCGGCACCTTCCGCGTCCGTGGCGATATCGTCGAAATCTATCCCTCGTATGACGAGTCGGGGATTCGCGTCAGCCTCTTCGGCGACGAGGTCGACGAGCTGGCCATCTTCGATCCGGTCACCGGCAGGACCCGCCGCCGCCTCGAACGGCTCACGGTGTATCCCAAGTCGCACTTCGTCACCAGCCGCGACCGCCTCAAGGACGCCGTCGTCACAATCAAGGCCGAGCTGGAAGAGCGCCGGAGCGAACTCGAACGCGAAGGGCGCCTGCTCGAGGCCCAGCGTCTCCACCAGCGCACTATGTTCGATCTCGAAATGATCCGGGAGATCGGCTACTGTCACGGCATCGAGAACTACTCGCGCCACCTTACCGGACGAGCCCCCGGCCAGCCGCCGCCGACCCTGCTCGACTATCTGCCCGAGGATGCCCTCGTCATCGTCGACGAGAGCCACCAGACCATCCCGCAGATTCGCGGCATGTTTCACGGCGACCGCTCGCGCAAGCAGGTGCTGGTCGACTATGGCTTCCGCCTGCCGTCGGCGATCGACAACCGCCCCCTCAATTTCGAGGAATGGGAAGCGCGGGTGCCGCAGCTGATTCACGTATCGGCTACCCCGGGGCCCTACGAGCTGCGGGCCGCCGGCGGGGTCATCGTCGAGCAGGTGATTCGCCCGACCGGACTCATGGATCCACCCATCGAGGTGCGCCCGGTCACCGGCCAGATCGACGACCTGCTGGGCGAGATTCGCCAGCGCACCGCACTCGGCCAGCGCGTGCTGGTGACCACGCTGACCAAGCGGATGGCCGAAGACCTCACCGGGTATTACCACGAGCTGGGCGTGAAGGTCCGCTACCTGCACTCGGACATCGACACGCTCGAGCGCACCGAGATTCTGCGCGACCTGCGGCGGGGGCAGTTCGATGTGCTCGTGGGCATCAACCTGCTCAGGGAGGGCCTCGACCTGCCGGAAGTGTCGCTCGTCGCCATCCTCGACGCCGACAAGGAAGGCTTCCTGCGCTCGGCCGGGGCGCTCATTCAGACGTCCGGCCGCGCCGCGCGCAATGTCGACGGGCGCGTCATCATGTATGCCGACGTGATGACCGACTCGATGCGGGCCGCCATCGCCGAGACCGAGCGCCGCCGCACGCGGCAGGCTGCCTACAATGCCGAGCACGGCATCACCCCGACCTCGATCGTCAAGGCCATCGACGAGGTGATGTCGAGCGTGTATGAACGCGACTATGGCCCCGCGACACCCGAGCCGGCCGGCCCCGTGCGCCCGCGCACCCAGGCCGAGCGCGACGCCCGCATCGCCGAGCTCGAGCGGGGCATGAAGGCCGCCGCCGCCGAGCTCGACTTCGAGAAGGCCGCCGCCCTGCGCGACGAACTGCGCGCCCTGCGCACGCAGGACCTGGGCCTCGGACCGGTGGAAGGCTGAACGCATGGCCGCCCTCAACCTGCATCGCGTTGAAGAGAGCGTCAAGGCCGGCCTGCTCGAGCTGCAGGAATACGTGCGCCTCTGCTCGGCCACGGCCCGCGCGGCGGTGACGCGGCCCTTTTATGGACACGACCTCGTCGAGCAGCTCGAAATCATCGGGCTGGGCTCGATGATGGTCGTCATTCTCACGGGCTTCTTCACCGGTGCCGTGCTCGCGCTGCAGTCGGCCATGACGCTCGACCAGTTCGGCGCCCGGCCTTACGTCGGCCGCCTCATCAGCGCGTCGATGATCAAGGAACTGGGCCCGGTGCTGACCGCGCTCATGCTCACCGGCCGCGTCGGCTCGGGCATCGCCGCCGAGCTGGGCTCGATGGTGGTCACCGACCAGGTCAGCGCCCTGCGGGCGCTCGGCACCGATCCCATCCGAAAGCTGGTCGTGCCGCGCGTGCTGGCCGGCTTCTTCATGTGTCCCATCCTCACCATCGTGGCCGACGCCGTGGGCCTCTTCGGCGGATGGCTCATGGCGGTGTATCAGCTGCGCGTGGCCTCGTCGGTCTACTGGCAGTCGGTCGTCGACGGCCTCTATATCGAGGATGTGTGGATGGGCATCCTCAAGCCGTTCTTCCTCGGCATCATCATCGTGACCATCGGCTGCCATGTCGGCCTGCGCACGCGCGGCGGCACTCAGGGCGTGGGGCGGTCGACCACGAGCGCCGTGGTCGTGGCCTCGGTCACCGTGCTGCTGGTCGATTTCTTCGTGACGCGCCTGCTGCTCACGCTGTTTTTCGGATGATGGCGACCCCGACCGACCTTCCCGCCGAAATCGACATGACCGCGTGGCCGGCGCACAGCCCCGTGGTCAGCTTCGACCACGTGGCGCTGGCCTTCGACGACAAGGTCGTGCTGGCTGACGTCAGCTTCGATGTCAGGCGCGGGCACACCAAGATCTTCCTGGGCGCCAGCGGCGCGGGGAAGTCGACCGTGCTCAAGCTCATGCTGGGCCTGCTCAAGCCCGATGCCGGACGCATCTCGGTGCTGGGGCAGGAGGTGCAGAACCTCTCGGAAGACCAGCTGATGCCCGTGCGGCACCAGATGGGCATGGTCTTCCAGGAAGGGGCCCTCTTCGACTCGTTCACCGTGGGCGAGAACGTCGGCTACAAGCTCTACGAGGAAACGAACGAGCCGCTGCCGGTGGTGCGCGCACATGTCGAACAGGTGCTGGGCTATGTCGGGCTCAGCGAGCACATCGACAAGCCGCCCTCGGCGCTCTCGGGCGGGCAGCGCCGCCGTGTGGCCATCGCCCGCGCCATGGCCGCCAAGCCGGCCCTGCTGCTGTACGACGAACCGACCACCGGGCTCGACCCGATGACGGCCCTCACCATCGATGCCGAAATCATCAAGCTGCGCGATCTCGAGGGCGTCACCACCATCATCGTCACCCACCAGCTGCGCGATGCGTTCTATATCGCGACGCACGAAGCCCGGCGCGAGAACGGCCGCATCGAGATCGTGCCGGCCTCGGCCGGGAAGCTCGAGCAGGCCGAGTTCGTGATGATTCGGGACGGACTCATTGCCTTCGAGGGCTCGGCCGACGAACTGCGGAAGGCCACCGATCCGTATCTGCAGGCGTTCCTGTCGTAACTGAGGAGAGACTGACACCATGCCACGCACCCGTTCACTGGCCATGGCCGAGCTGAAACTGGGCATCATCTCGGTGATTTCCCTGGCGCTGGCCGGCCTGCTCATCTTCGCCGTGGGCGGCGGCGGGTTCTTCTGGCAGCGCTATCCGCTCAAGGCGGCGTTTCCCAACGTCGCCACGGTCAAGAGCGGATCGCCGGTGCGCGTGGCCGGCATCACTTCGGGGGCCGTGTCGCAGGTCACCTTCAACGGCACGACCGTCGAGGTCTGGCTCGACGTGTCGAAGGAGGTGCGTCCGCTCATCACCACCGAGTCGGTGGCCATCATCGGCTCAATCTCGCTGCTGGGCGAAGGGGCCATCGACATCATGCCGGCCTCCACGGGCACGCCCCTGGCCGACTGGGCCTACATTCCCACGGCGCCCACGCCGGGCAGCATCGCCGACCTCACCGAGCGGGCCAGTGGCGGGCTGGCCTCGGGCACGGCGCTGCTCAACGACATGCGCACGGGCCGCGGCACCCTGGGCAAGCTCTTCACCGACGAAGCGCTCTATCGGGACATCGACGCCATGGTGCGCTCGGCCGAACGCGTGACGACGATGGTGGCGAAGGGGGAGGGGACGGTGGGGCGGCTGGCGACGAACCCGGCGCTGGCCCGCGACCTCGAAGCCTCGGTGCGTGACCTGCGGGCCCTGACCGCCCGGGTGCGGAACGGCGAGGGCAGCATCGGGCAATTGCTCACCGACCCGGCGCTGTCGCAGAGCCTGACCAGTGCGGCGGGCGACATGGCCGCCATCACGCGGCGGCTCGAGCGGGGCGAGGGCACGGCCGGGCGCCTGCTCACCGACGAGGGCCTCTATGTGCGGCTCGACGAGCTCACCCGGGGCCTCGACGAACTGACGCGCAAGCTCAATTCGCCCGAGGGCACGGCCGGGCGCCTGCTCGAAGACGACGCGTTGTATGAGAACATGAGAGATGCGGTCGCCGATGTCCGGTTGCTGATCCGCGACATCCGGAACGACCCCAAGCGCTACCTGAACGTCAAGGTCAGCCTCTTCTAGAAGGAGTTTGTCATGGCACGCGACAACGGAACCGGCGCCGGCAGCGTGATGCTGGCGTTTGTGGTGGGGGCCCTCACGGGAGCAGCCGTGGCCCTGCTGTTCGCGCCGGCGTCGGGCGAAGAGACGCGCGAATACCTCGGCAAGAAGGCCCGCGAGGGGCGCGACCGCGCCCGCGACCTGGCCGACGAGGGCAAGGAGTTTCTCGACGAGCAGGCCGAGGCGGTGAGCCGGGCCGTCGATGAGGGCCTCGACTCGTTCCGGCAGGCCCGCGGACGGGGAGAACGGGCGTGATGACGACGACCGAGGTGCTGCTGGCGGTCATCGCCATCTCGGTGCTGGTCATGGCAATCACCCAGGTCATGACCATCCGGGCCGCGATGGAGATGTCGCGTCGCCTCGACCGGCTGTCCGACCAGATGGAGCGCGACGTCAAGCCGCTGCTGCAGAGCGTGACGCGCCTCACCGACGAGGCCACCCGGACGGCCGCCCTGGCCACCCGCCAGGTCGAGCGGTTCGACCGCATGTTCGGCGACATGGCCGCCCGCATCGACGAAACGCTCGATGTGGCGCAGGCCTTCATCCAGGGCCCGGCCCGCAGCGGCATGGCCCTCGTCTCGGGTATTCAGGCGGCCGTCACGGCCTTCCAGGGCATCCGCGAAGCCTCGCGTCGCCGGCGCACCTCGCGCACGCCCGCGGGTGACGAAGACGAATCGCTCTTCATCGGCTAGATCAGCAGGCAGTGCAGCGCAGCAGCGGCCGTCCGGCCGCTGCGGGAGACCCCTCATGACCCTTCAGTTCCGTCGCGCGGCCGCCGTGGCCGCCCTGCTCTGGCTGGCGGCCGGCCCGGTTGCCGCCCAGGAGTCGCGCCCCCTCTGGTCAGGCCGCTTCGACGTCGAGCCCAACAAGGCCCTGCTGGCCTGGGGCGCCTCGTTCTCGTTCGATCGCCGGCTCTTCGAAGACGATGTGCTGGGCAGCCTGGCGTGGGCCGAGGCGCTGACGCGCGCCGGCGTCCTGACGGCCGACGAGTCGACGGCCATCACGCGCGGGCTCAACTCGATTCTCGAGAACGGGCGCGCCAACCCCGACTTCCTGACTGGCCCCGACGAAGACATCCACTCATTCGTCGAGCGCGTGCTCATCGAGCGCATCGGCGACCCGGGCCGCCGCCTGCACACCGGGCGCTCGCGCAACGATCAGGTCGCCGTCGACATGCGCCTCTACGTGCGCCGCCGCATCCCCGACATGCAGCGGTCGTTGCTGGCCGTGGTCGACGCGCTTGTGGCCCAGGCCGAGGCCGCCGGCGACGCCCCGATGCCGTCCTACACACACGTGCGGCGCGCGCAGCCCGTGCTGGTGGCGCACTACCTGCTGGCTCACGCGCACGCCCTGCGCCGCGACATCGACCGGCTCGAGCAGGTGCGCGAGGAAGCCGATGCCATGCCGCTCGGGGCTGGCGCCATCGCCGGCACCAACTACGCCGTCGACACCGAGTTCCTGGCCCGCCGCCTCGGCTTCTCGCGCGTGGTGCGCAACAGCATCGACGCCACCTCTGACCGCGACTATGTCAGCAGCTTTCTCCACTCCACGGCCCTGGCCATGGTGCACCTGAGCCGCCTCGCCGAAGACGTGGTGCTGTTCACGGGTGAAGAGTTCGGGTTCTTTGTGCTGTCTGACGCCGTCGCCACCGGCAGCAGCCTCATGCCGCAGAAGAAGAATCCCGATCCGATGGAACTGGTCCGCGGGAAGGCCGGCCGCAGCATCGGCCATCTCACCGCGTGGCTGTCGATCATGAAGAGCCTGCCGAGCGGCTACAACAAGGATCTGCAGGAAGACAAGGAAGGCCTCTTCGATGCCGAAGACACCCTCATGGGCTCGGCCGGCGCCGCCGCCACGGTCGTCCGCACGCTGACGCTCGACCGGGCCCGCACCACGCGCGGTGCGTCAGGCTTCCTGCTGTCGACGGATGTGGCCGACTATCTCGTGTCGAAGGGCGTGGCGTTCCGCACGGCGCACGAGGTCGTGGGCGCGATGGTCCGCGAGCTGCTGCGCCAGGGGAAGGAATTCGAGCAGCTCACCCCGGCCGAGTGGAAGGTCTTCCATCCCCAGTTCGGTGACGATGTGATGAAGGTGGTGACGGCGCAGGCGTCGGTGCGTCTGAAGAAGACGCCGCAGTCGACCAATCCCGAGGCCGTGCGTGCGCAGCTGGCGGAAATCAGCCAGTGGGCCGCCACGCGGCGGGCGGCGCTGCGCTAGACGGCTGCGCCTCCGCATCCCCGGAAGGGGCAGGGGCGTCTCATCGGTATGAGTTCCAGTCGGGTTCTTCTCTACGGGGCGACGGGCGGCGTGGGCCGATCCGTCGCACAGCGCCTGCATCAGGCGGGCGTGCCACTTCATCTGGTCGGTCGCAATGCGTCGGCCCTCGAGGCCATGGCCGCCGACCTTGGGGCCACCTGCACGGCGGGCGACGTGCGCGACCCCGCGCTGTTTCCGCAGGCCACCGCTGCGGCGGGCGAGCCGCTGGCCGGCCTCGTGTATGCGGTCGGTACGCTGTCGCTCAAGAGCCTGGCGCGCGTGACGGCCGACGACATTCTCGACGACTTTCGCGTGCATGCCCTCGGCGCCGCCCTTGCGGTGCAGGCGGCCGCCGGAGCGCTGAAGGCGCACGGGTCGGCCTCGGTGGTGCTGTGCTCGACGGTAGCCGTGCAGATGGGCTTCTCGAATCACACCGCCGTGGCCATGGCCAAGGGCGCCGTCGAAGGCCTCACGCGCACGCTGGCGGCCGAGCTTGCGCCGGCCATCCGCGTCAATGCGGTGGCGCCGTCGCTGACGCGCACGCCGCTGACGGCCGGGCTGCTGGCCAATCCCCAGATGGTGGCGGCCATTGAAAAGGCGCATCCGCTGGCCAGGCTCGGCACCCCGGACGACATCGCCGCGGCCATCGCCTACCTGGTGAGCGCCGAGTCGTCGTGGGTCACGGGCCAGGTGCTCGGCGTCGACGGCGGGCGCAGCCACGTGCAGGCCCGCTGACAGAGGGCGTGTGATGCGGTCGTCTGTCGCGAGGCGCGTGGGCACGGGGCTGGTTGCTGCGGCACTGGCCCTGACCACCATCGCCTGCGAAGACGACGACCGCTACGAGGGCGCCGGGGCGCTGCGCGAGCAGCAGGTGGTGATCGAGCGCGAGGTCAACGGCCTGCGCGACATCGCCGCCCGCATCGACGCCGGCGAGCCGCTGTTCCCGGCCTCCGACATCGTGGTCGCGGTCGACGACACGTTCGTGCAGGAGCTGCTCTCGGCCGAGCTGCCGCTCGAGATTTCCGTCGAGTCGTTTCGTGTATCGCTGACCGGCGTCAAGGTGGCCTTCAACGGCGCACCACTCATCGAGCTGCAGGGCCACGTCGTCCGCGAGGGCTCGGTGGCCGTCGAGGGCGATGTGCGGGTGCTGGGCGCGCTCAGCGACCTGGCGATCGACGCCGAGGCCTCGGTGCTGCGGGCATCGGTGGCTGTCGATCACCTGGCCATCGATCGGGTCTCGGGCCTCGAGGCCTTCGTGCGCGGCTCGACGCTCGACGACGCGGCACGCACCATCCGGCTGCAGATGGCCAGCCGCCTGCCGACGCTGCAGCTGCCCATCGCCATTCAGCAGACCATCACCGTGCCCGGGCTCACCGAAGGGCCGGTGACCATCAGTGCGGCGCGCCTGCCGCTCACGGCCTCGGTCTCGCGCATGCTGGCCGGACGCGGACGCCTCTGGGTGGCCCTCAATGTCGGCGTCGGCACCGTCGAGCGCGTGCAGGCCGCGCCGGTGCGTGGCGTGGTCGACCTCAGTCGACGGAAGCCGAAGTCATGACGCGCCGCGCCTGGCTCATCGGCATCGGCGTGCTGCTGCTCGCAGGGGCAGTGGCGGGGGGAGTGGTCGGCTGGTCGACGTATCGCCAGTGGAAGGAACGCCCCGACCGCAAGACCGTGGCCGAGATGCAGGCCGACATCGACGCCCTCATCGCCGAGCGCGATGCCCTGCGCCTACGGCTCGACACGGCCCTGCAGGCCGACGCACGATCGGTGGGCATGCCCACCCAGCCGGTGCGCATCGGCATTCCCACGTCCCTGGTGCGGACGCTGGTGCAGCGCCTCATCACGGGGGTGGCCGATCAGGTGGCGCTCGAGGTGCGCAACATCAGCATCCGTCGCCAGGGCAGCATCCGGCGCGTCGTCCATCTGGGTGACTGGGACCTCAAGCTCAACGTATCGCGCGTCCGCGCCCGCGTGACCACGGGCACCCCGACGCTCACCTTCGGAAAGAATCGCATGGCGCTGGGCCTGCCTGTTCGTCTCGCCTCGGGCACGGGCGAGGCGCAGGTCGTCTTCACCTGGGACGGCCGCAACATCAGCGGCATGGTCTGCGGCGACATGGCCGTGAAAGAAACGGTCACAGGCTCGGTCACGCCGCTCGACAAGCGCATCACCGGCACGCTGACCTTTTCGACGACCGGGCAGCAGCTGATCGTGACGCCGCGGCTGAGTCCCCTCACGCTGCACCTCAAGGTCGTGCCGTCCGAAGCGTCGTGGGCCACGGTACAGCGCATCCTCGACAGCCGCCGGGGCGTGTGCGGCATGGTGCTGAGCCGCGTCGACATCCGGGGCTCGCTCGACCGGCTGCTCGACAAGGGCTTCGACGTCACCATCCCCACCGGAAAAGTGCGTCCCGTGGCGCTGCCCGTGGGCGTGCACTCGGCCCTCAAGGTAAAGGGCCGTTCGGTGCCGGTCGTGGCGCGCGCGGGGGCCTTCACCGTCACCCCCGACATGATCTGGCTGGGCGCCGAGGTCGACATCGACACGCGCGGTATAGTGACGGCACGATGAGCCTCGCCTCCGTCAAGGCATTCCTGTCGGTGCACGCGCCCGACCTGCAGGTGGTTGAACTCGAGACCAGCACCGCCACCGTCGCCCTTGCGGCGGCCGCGCATGGTGTCGAACCGGGACGCATTGCCAAGACGCTGTCGCTGCGGGTGGGTGATGACGTGATTCTGCTGGTTACGAGCGGCGATGTGCGGCTCGACAACCAGAAGTACAAGGCCACCTTCCGGGCCAAGCCGTCGATGCTGCCATTCGATGACGTGGAAGCGGCCACGGGCCACCCGGTGGGTGGTGTGACGCCGATGGGCCTGGCGCGTCCCCTGCGGGTCTACTGTGACGAATCGCTGCGCGCCTACGACGAGGTGCTGCCGGCCGCGGGGGCGATGCATGCGGCCATCCGGCTGTCGCCCGACCGTCTGGCGGCGCTGTCGGGGGCGCAGTGGGTCGACGTGACGCGTCGGCCCGAGGCGGGTGCTGCGGGGGGGCCTGAGGCCACCCCGTCAGCCACCGCGTAACGTCGCAGGTCGGCGGGCTTACCGCTTCGAATACTTCGTGAACGCCCCGCCGGCCTGGCGGATGGAATTCGGCCCCTCGGCGGCGAAGATGGTGCCGTCGGCATCAACGGCGATGCCTTCGCCGGCCGTGCCCTGATACACGCGATCATCACGCTCGAACGGCGGCACGAACCCGACGATGCGGTCTTCGTCGAGGGGACCGATGCGGACGCCGTTGCGCCAGTTGACGTGATTGTAGGGGCCCGACTCGGAATCGATGGCGTACACCTGGCCGTTGGCGATGGTGAAGCCGCTGATGCGGCCATACATATAGCGCGACTCGAGATACGTGCCGTTCTGGTCGAAGATCTCGAGGCGGTGATTCCCGCGGTCGGCGACCCAGAGGCGGCCCTTCGCATCGAACATCAGGGAATGCGGCGTGCGGAACTCGCCGTGCTTGACGCCGATGCCGCCCCAGCTCTTGATGAACTTCCCGTCGGGCGAGAACTTGCTGATGCGCGACGTGGCGCCGCGCTTGATACCCTCGGCCACCTGTGCGGCGGTGGTGAAGCCCTGTGCGTCGTGGCCGTCTGATACATAGATGCTGCCATCGGGTCCGACGACGACGTCGTTCGGCTGGTTGAACTCACCGTCGGCATTGCCGGCCTTGCCGGCGACGCCGAGGCTCATCAGCTTCTCGCCCTTCGGGCTGAACTTGTGCACCTGGTGGCCCCTGGTGCCGGCCTTGTTGCCGGCAAAGTCGGCGATCCACACATTGCCCTGACGATCGACGTGGATGCCGTGGGGCGTGACCATGACGCCCTTGCCGATGTTGGCGAGGATGGCGCCGGTCTTCCGGTCGAACTTGAAGACGGGATCGACGGGATTGTTCTCGCAGTCGACGGGCCCGCCGCCGGCGGTGCCGGCGCCGCAGCGTTCATAGGCCCAGACGTTACCGTCGGTGGGGTCGATCTCGATGCCGGCGCTGGTGCCCCAGGTGCGGCCGGCGGGCAGGGTGCCCCAGTTGCGGGTGACGACCGGGGCGGGGTTGGGAAAGCCCTCGCCGGTGATGGGATTGGCGACCTTGCCGGCCTGTGCGAGCGCCGGAGCGCCGGGATGCGACAGGGCCGCGACACACACGGCGGAAAGGCCGAGACCTGACACGAACAGTCGGAACGTGGACATGGGAGGCTCCTGGAAACGGATGGCCCAGTAGACCCGAGAACCGGGGACCGGCGCAAGGGGA
>CAZXTM010000022.1:0-40211 GCA_964643765.1 uncultured Bifidobacteriaceae bacterium
TGGTGCACGACCCGCTTGCTGACCCCGCCGAGGCAGAACACGAGTATGGGCTTACTCTCACCGCGTGGGCTGATTTACCCAATAACGCGAAGGCGATGGTCATGGCGGTTGCCCATCGGCAGTTTCGGGAGATGGGCGTGAACGGCTTGAAAGCACCCTTTGGGGAGCGCCCCGGGGTATTCGTTGATGTCAAGTCATCGCTCGACAAGAGCAGCGTTGTAAACGATGGGACCGTACTCTGGCGCTTGTAATTGACGTAGACGGAGTCAACCGCGTTGTTCCATTGAGCCAGTGAGTACGTCTAGGAGTGCCAGTAGCAATCAAGGTTAGCGATGTGACCGTTGCGTGGAACCTGGGTGTCATAAACACGACGAAAGACCCATGAGCCGATGGGGCCGGCGCTCAGAGCCCGCTGACGTCCACGCTGTTTGTTGAGCTCTTGAGTGTGCGCGAATGCGTGCGCCAGCGTCTTATCCATCGGCGGCGGTGGGGATGCGTCGGGTGGATGCGATAAAATCGGCCGCGATGGGCACACCTCGGGTACTGGTCACGGGCGGCGGCGCACTGTTGGGACAGGGCATCATTCGATCACTGCGCCGAGGCCGGTTTTCTCCCTACATCATCGCCGTGGATGTCAGTGCGTGGTCCGCGGGCCTGTATTGGGCCGACGAGGCGCACCTGGTGCCCTTCGCCAACAGTCCCGACTACCTCCCGGCCTTCAAGCGGTTGCTGCAGCGCACGCGGCCGGACCTGGTACTGGTCGGGACCGACGTCGAGCTGGCACCACTGGCGGCCGTCAAGGACGATCTGGAACGGGAGTTCTCCACCCGAATCCTCGTGAGCCCACCCGACGTGGTAGCAATCGCCGACGACAAATATCTGACCGCCACATTTTTTCACGCGCGTGGGTTTGCGGCCCCGGCGTCGGCGCTTGCGTCCGATGGGGCGGCGGTGGACGCATTGGTGGCGCAGGTCGGATTTCCCCTGGTGGTGAAACCCTGTGTGGGGGCACGGTCGGTGGGTGTCTCGGTCGTGCACACGCGGGAGGCGCTCGCGCACGCCGTCCAGGGGCCCGGTCCGCTGGTCGTGCAGGAGCGGATCGGCGAGGACGCGTTTGAGTACACGGCCAGCGGCTTGTATCTCGACGGGGCCTGCCGCGCGGCGATCGTGATGCGGCGCGACCTGCGCGACGGCAACACCTATCGTGCGTATGTGGACCTTGACCCGCGACTGCGGACGTTCGTCGTCGAGTGGACCGAAGCGCTCAAGCCGTATGGACCCGCGAATTTCCAGTTCCGCCTCGTGGCGGACGGCACCCCGAAGGTGTTTGAAATCAATGCGCGGTTTTCTGGTACCACACCCCTGCGCGCGCTCGCCGGCTTCAACGAGGTGGACCTGTGCCTCGGGCAGATTCTGTACGGGCACCCCGTCGTGCAGCCATCCATCGAGCCCATCACCGTCCTTCGGCATTGGTCGGAAACTGTCGTCGCCGCCGACCGTCCAAGCACCGTCCCCCGAGCGTAGGTATGCGAGTTGTGATCACCGGTGCCCGCGGGTTGCTCGGGACCGCCGTCATGCAGGTGGCCCCCGCACACGGGCTGACCCCGGTCGCATGGTCATCGTCTGGCGAGGGTGTCGCGTGGCATGCAGAACTGCCGTGGCAGGAGACCGCGCAGCATCTGGCTGGTGTGGATGCCGTCATTCACTCAGCAGCATTTATCCCCGCCAACCATCAGGACCCCGCCAGCGCCGAACGGTGCCTGACGGTCAACGCCCTGGGCACGCTGAATCTCCTGCGCGCCGTCGAAGCGGCGGGTGTGCCGCGGTTTGTGCTGGTCTCGGGCGCCAACATCTGCGCCCCTCGTGGCCCACTGGTCACCGAAGACGATCCCCTCGGGTGTGAATATTCCCCGTATTACCTCGGCAGCAAGGTGTTGGCCGAGGTGTATACACGGGCGGCGTTTGCGCGCGGACTGACTGGCATGATTGTGCGACCGTCGTCGATCTTCGGTCCGGGCATGCGCGGCGGCATGTTTGTGGCGTTTGGTGCCGCACTCGCCGCCGGCCGGCCCCTCGTCGTCCGCGATGCCGGCGCCTTCCGCGCCGACTACGTGTGGCGCGACGATGTCGCAGATGTGTTGTGTCGCGCGGTGCAGCACCCTCGGACCGGGGTGGTGAACGTCGGCCTCGGGGAGACGTTCACCGCCTTGCAGGTGGCGTCGATCATGGCCGAGCTGGCGGGCGCCGGCACGGACGCGGTGCGCGTCGAGGGTGACCCTCGCGAGCCGTTTGGGTTTGCCCCGCTCGACCTGACCCGGGCCCGGGAGTGGTTCGGCTTCGCGCCCACCTCGCTCCGCTCAGGGCTGCAACAGTTGCGCACCCACGAGGGCTGATGCGGGTCGCGGTACTCGGTGACATCCATGGCAATGCGGACGCGCTGGACCAGGCGTTGGCGCGCGTGGATGCGGTCGGCTGTGACCGACTGATCCTGCTGGGGGATCTCCTGACGTATGGCGTCGATGTGGAGCGGTCCCTCACGCTCGTGCTTGATCGCCTGCAGAGCCCACACACGACCCTGCTTCTGGGCAATCACGACACGATGTACGCCGACATCGTGCGCACGGGTCGCAGCGACTATCTGGAGCGGTTGCCGACGTGGATTCGTGAGTCAGTGGAGTGGACCATGGCGCGTCTCGACCGTCTCTTGTGGGAAGCCCTGCGGTTTGTCGAGGAGTGCGGGGAGGGAGGGATCCTGTTCAGCCACGCCAATCCTTTTGGCCAAGGCGACTGGGAGTACCTCAATTCCGCAGCGACCTGTGCGCGTGCCGCCGAGGTGCTTCGCGACCGCGGCCATCTCGCGGGTGTGTTCGGGCACACACATCGGATGGCCTGGTATCGGTTGGCGGCGGGGGAGGGCCGCGGGTTTGTGCCTGCGACCGCGGGACGGCTCGACGGCGCGTTCACGCACGTCCTCAATCCCGGAGCGATTGGCCAGGTTCGTGATGCCGCCGATCCGGTCCCGCGCATCCTCTGGCTGACGTTCGAGGCATCGGCGGCCCCTGAGGTCGTCTTCGAGCCCGTCCCGTATCCGAGGGAGCCCTTTCTTGACCGGATCAGGGTCAGTGGCCTCTCGGCGACCACCCAGGCCCGGCTGCTCGCATACTTCCCTTGACCTTCCCGTGGTTTCGCCGGATACTTTAGCGTTCACGGCGTGAACGCTTGAGTCGACCGGTGCCCTCTGCCGGTGTGACTGACGGGCACGAAGTGTCCACCCGCCCCCGATGTCCCTCTCCCCAGATGCCCGATTGTTGCAGGCCTTTGCCACCGGCAAGGTCGTGACCCAGCGCTCCCTGTCCCGGGAGCTGGGGATGGCGCTGGGACTCACCAACCTGCTCATCAAACGTCTGGTCTCGAAGGGGTATGTCCAGGTGTCACGGCTGCGGCCGAGGCACGTGCGGTACCTCCTGACGGCCGACGGCCAACAAGCCTTGTCCGAGATGACCCGGATCTCCCTCCAGAACACGGTCTCGCTCTACACCGACACCCGCGATCGGATTCGTGTGGGGCTGGAGCGGCTGGTGGCGGAGGCGCGATCCGAGGGCGGCCTGCCGGTGCGGGTGGTTTTTTACGGTTTGGGTGACGTCGCGGAGATCGCGTACGTGAGCCTGCAGTCGAGCCACCTGACGCTGGTCGGGGCGGTGGACGACTTCAAGCGCGGTATCTTTTTCGGACTCCCCATCGCCAACCCTGCGATGCTGACCGACTCCACCGGAGTCTTTGCAGGGGCGCGTGTTATCGTGACTACTGTTCGACGGTCCGAAGACATCCGAAACCGCCTTCGTGTGCTTGGGGTGGCACCTTCACGGGTGTTCATCATTGACTCGGCCATCTCATTGACGCCTGACCATTCCCATGTTTGACGACAAGACAATCCTGATCACCGGCGGGACCGGCTCGTTTGGACGTAAATACGTTGAAACGCTGCTGTCACGTTATCGTCCGAAAAAACTCATCATCTACTCGAGAGATGAGCTCAAGCAGTATGAGATGGCCATCCGGTTCAATGACCCGTGTATGCGCTATTTCATTGGTGATGTGCGGGATCGGGACCGCCTGGTGCAGGCCACGGCCGGTGTGGATTTTGTGATCCACGCGGCGGCGCTCAAGCAGGTGCCCGCCGCTGAATACAACCCCATGGAGTGCATCAAGACCAACATCCATGGCGCGGAAAACGTGATTCATGCGGCGCTGGCCAACGATGTCGGCAAGGTCATCGCGCTGTCCACCGACAAGGCGGCGAGTCCCATCAATTTGTATGGCGCCACCAAACTGGCGTCCGACAAGTTGTTTGTCGCCGCCAACAACGTCGCCGGGGGGCATCGCACGCGGTTCTCGGTGGTGCGGTACGGCAACGTGGTGGGGTCACGCGGGTCCGTCGTGCCGTTGTTTGCGCGGCTCATTCGTGAAGGCGCCGGACACCTGCCGATTACCGATCCACGCATGACGCGGTTCTGGATCACGCTCCAGGATGGGGTCGACTTTGTCCTGAAGAATTTTGCGCGGATGCAGGGCGGCGAGATTTTTGTGCCCAAGATTCCGTCCGTGCGTGTTGTGGACGTCGCCTCAGCCATGGCGCCCGGCGTGGAGCAACGGGTGATCGGGATCCGCCCGGGCGAAAAATTGCACGAAGTCATGTGTCCGGCCGATGACTCGCATCTCACGCTCGAGTTTGAGGATCACTTTGTGATTTGCCCGACCATCACGTTCACGCGGCAGGTCAACTACGGGGCCAACCTGCTCGGTGAATCGGGGCGGCCGGTCGAGTCGGGTGCTGAATATCAGTCAGGTTCGAACCCACATTTCCTCACGGTGGAGGAAATTGCCTCCGTCAATCGTGCGGAAGGCTTCAAGTGATTCCGTACGGCCGGCAACACATCACGCAAGCCGACCTCGACGTCGTCTCCGAAGTACTGCAGTCGGACTTTCTCACGCAGGGCCCCGCCGTTCCTCGCTTTGAAGCCGCCGTCGCTGCGGCGGTTGGAGCCCGGCATGCCGTGGCCGTCAACAGTGCCACGTCGGCGCTACACCTGGCCTGCCTGGCCCTGGACCTCGGCCCCGGCGACCGCCTGTGGACGACCCCGAACACCTTCGTGGCCTCAGCGAACTGCGCGAGGTATTGCGGCGCCGATGTCGGCTTTGTGGATATCGATCCGGATACCTGGAACATCAGCGTGTCCGATCTGCGCGCCCGCCTTGAGGTGGCGAAGCGGGACAACCGGCTCCCCAAGGTTGTGGTCCCGGTGGATTTTTCCGGCCAGCCGGTGGACCAGGTGGCGCTCTCCGCGCTGGCCGGCGAGTTCGGATTTCGCGTGATTGACGATGCGTCCCATGCCATTGGGGCCACGGGCGCATTCGGTCCGGTCGGGTCGGGCTCCTGGGCCGACATGACCATCTTCAGTTTTCATCCGGTCAAGATCATCACCACGGCCGAAGGCGGCATGATCCTGACGGAGGATGCGCAGCTGGCCGGCCGTGTGGCACGGCTGCGCTCACACGGCATCACCCGCGACCCGGCCACCATGCGTGGCGCATCGCGCGCGGCCTGGTATTACGAGCAGCTGGAACTGGGCTTCAACTATCGGATGACCGATATGCAGGCGGCCCTTGGCACCAGCCAACTTACGCGCCTGGCGGAGTACGTGGACCGGCGCAACGTGCTGGCCGCGCGCTACGACCGATTGCTCGCGGATTTGCCTGTCGTGTGTCCGACCGTGGCCGAGGGAGTCACCTCGGCGTGGCACCTGTATGTGGTGCGTGTCCCATCGGCCGTCGCCAATCGTGACCAGGTCTTCACGCGGATGCGTGCCCTCAACATCGGGGTGAACGTGCACTACGCACCCGTGCATCTGCAACCGTATTACCGCGATCTGGGTTTTGCCCCAGGGCTGTGTCCCGAGGCAGAAGCCTACGGTGAAGAAGCGATCACGCTGCCGCTTTATCCGCAGATGACCGACGCCCAGCAGGATGAGGTGGTCACCGCGCTGGCGACCGCGATGCGAGATGCCGGCTAGACGACTCGCGCTTGGCACGGCCCAGTTCGGGCTGGCCTACGGTGTCACCAACCAGACCGGTCAGGTGCCGGCTGACGAGATCGGCGCCATTCTTCGTGAGGCCGCAACGGTCGGCGTCGAGACCCTCGACACGGCGATCGCCTACGGTGATGCGGAGACCCGGCTCGGTGCCCATGTGTTGACGCCGTTCAAGGTCGTCACCAAACTTCCCCCCTACGATGGTTCCGCTGAACCTTACGCGTGGGTGCGCACACATCTGCGCGCCTCCACCGAACGCCTGCACGTCACCCCCTCTGCGGTTCTCCTGCATCGTGCGCTGGATCTGTGTGGCCCCGCCGGCCCCCAACTGGCCCTGGCCCTCCAGGCCGCCCACGCGGAGGGACTGGTCGGAGGCATCGGCGTGTCGGTCTATGGCCCGGACGATCTCGACGCAGTCGTCGGCCTGCTTTCATGGACACATGTGCAGTTGCCCTTCAACGTCGTCGAACGCCGGATGTTGACCTCGGGCTGGCTCATGCGGCTGGCCGACGAAGGCGTTGAGATTCACGCGCGCTCGGCGTTTTTGCAGGGGTTGCTGCTGCAACCGTCGGCCGCATTGCCCGACCAGTTTGCCCAGTGGCGATCGCGCTGGGACGACTGGCACCACTGGTGCGGGGAACAGGGATTGACGCCGTTGTCCGCCTGCCTCGGCCATGTCGCCAGCGTGGCGCAGATCGCCCGGATCGTCGTCGGCGTCGACACCCTCGCGCACTTTCGCGACATCACATCGGGCATGCCCACGACACCCGTGGCCGCCCCGATGTCGTTTGCCTCGACGGATCGCCGCCTGATCGATCCCACCCAATGGGCGAAGCGGGCGTGATGCGACTCGGGGTGATCGGCCTCAGCGAGGGCAACGGCCACCCGTACTCGTGGTCCGCGATCTGTAATGGTTACGACCCGGCGGCGATGGCCTCGTGCCCGTTCCCGGTGATTCCGCAGTACCTTGCGGAGCGTCGGTTTCCGGAGGACCAGTTGCCGGATGTGTCCGTCACCCACATCTGGACGCAGTCGCCATCGATCTCCGCCCACGTTGCGGCTGCCGCACGCATTCCGCACGTCGTGGACTCGCTCGATCAGATGATCGGCGCGGTGGACGGCATCCTTCTGGCGCGCGACGACGCGGAACGGCATGTGGAGATGAGTCTGCCGTTCCTGCGTGCGGGGCTGCCAATCTATATCGACAAACCCATCGCCGTCACGCGCGCAGACCTGGCGCGTCTTTTTGAGGCGCAGCGGTACGAGGGACAGATCTTCTCGTGCTCCGCCCTGCGGTTCTCTGGCGCGCTCCAATTGGATGCTGAGACGCGTGCCCGTCTGGGACCCATTCGTCACGTCGAGGCCTCCGTGCCGAAGGCGTGGAGCACCTATGGTGTCCACCTCGTTGATCCGCTGCTGGCGGTGACAAGCCATTACGGTCAGACCTGCGCGGTGACGGCGGCCGGAGGTCACGAGGCAGGAGTGGTGCACCTGCGTTTTTCTGACATGACCGCCACGTTGACCTGTCTTGGGAAGTTGCCCGGGGAACTGAAGTTCCGCTTTTACGGTGCACAGGCGTTTGCTGATCGTGTGTTCTCCGACACCTTCCTCTCGTTTCGCGCCGCGCTTGCGGAGTTTGTGGAGGGTGTGCGCACCGGAACGACGCGCACGACGCGGGAGGAACTGACGACCGTGGTGCAGATTCTGGAGGATGGATCACATGACCGCTGACACGCCGGTGGTGCTGGTGACCGGGGGCACGGGCAGGTTGGGCCAGGTGTTCCTGCGTGGGTTTGCCGAGGCAGGCGCCACCGTGGTCTTCACGACACGCGACGCGGCAGCCGCCGAGGATCTGCGGGCGGACTGTGCGCAGCGCGGGGCCGGGCGTGTCGTGGCGATCGAGGCCGATCTCACCGCAGACAACGGGGGCGCGGTTGTGGCCGCCGCCCTGGCCGGACACGGCCTCGCGCCGACGGTGCTGGTCAACAACGCCCGCTCGGTGACGACGCTGCGCGTCGATGCGGATGGCACGATGCCGCGTGCGCACTGGCGCGGAGAGTTTGATCTCGGCGTGGTCGCCGCGTATGAACTGACCATGGCGCTGATGCGTGGTGAGTCGCGGCTGCGCAGTGTCATCAACGTGGCTTCCATGTACGGCGTGACGGCAGCCAATCGTGGGCTCTACGATCGGCCTGACACGGAGTCGGCCATCAACTACGGTGTCGTCAAGGCGGCGTTGATTCACCTGACGAAGGAACTGGCGGTGCGCCTGGCGCCGACGGTGCGTGTGAACGCGGTCTCGTATGGCGGCGTGCGCGGTCGCGCGTCGGCGGCCTTTGAGGCGCGGTACGCCGCGTTGTGTCCCAGTGGCCGCATGTTGTCGGACGCGGACGTCTTCGGGCCCGTGGCCTTTCTCGCCGGTCACGACGCGTCGGGTATGACCGGGCACAATCTGGTCGTGGATGGAGGATGGACGATATGGTGACGCGGCGTGTGGCGGTCATTCCGGCGCGGGGGGGATCAAAACGAATCCCCCGGAAGAACATTCTCGATTTTCACGGTAAGCCGATGATCGCGTGGACGATCGAGGCGGCCGTGGCCAGTGGCTGTTTCGATCGTGTGCTCGTCTCTACCGATGATCAGGAAATCGCCTCGGTCGCGGAACGGTGCGGGGCGCCCGTGCCGTTCCTGCGCGATGGTTTTGCGGACGATCAGTCGCCCGTCAGCCTCGCGACGGTGGCGGCCCTCGATCAATTGGAGCGCGAGCTCGGCGAGACCTACGACGTGGTGGTGCAGTTGATGGCCAATTGCCCCATCCGCAACGCGGAGGACATTCAGGCCGCCCTGACACAATTCGACGAGCGGCAGGCCTCGTCACAGATCAGCTGCTTTCGATTCGGATGGATGAATCCGTGGTGGGCGAGTCGTATTGACGAGGCGGGACGTCCGTCACCCTTGTTCCCGACAGAGTCGACCGCGCGGTCGCAGGATCTGCCTCCGTTGTATTGCCCCACCGGCGCCATCTGGATCGCCCGCGTTGGCGCGTTGCGTGAGGCGCGGTCGTTCTACACGCCAGACCGGCTGTTTTTTCCGATCAGCTGGGAATCGGCGGTGGACATCGACGACATGGAGGATTTCAAGATGGCCGAGGCCGTGCACCTGCTGCGGGCGGGCCATTCGATTCGATGATCTCGATCGCCATCCGCGCGGACGGCGCGCCGGCCATCGGTGCCGGTCATCTCGCACGATGCCTCGCACTGGCTGACGCCGTGGCCGCCCGCGGAGGGACCGCGCATTTTGTGTGCCGGGCACACCCCGGTCACTTCGGCGACCTGATCACCAGCCGTGGGCATCAACTCACGTTGCTCCCGTGCCTGACAGCAGGATGGCGCGGAGACTCGTCAGCCGGAGACGCCGCAGCGACGGCCGCGGCCCTCGACGGCCACACGCCAGACTGGCTGGTGGTCGATCACTACTCCGTTGACCTCGCGTGGTGTGCCCAGATGCGGAGGAATGTCGGACGCCTGATGGTGATCGACGATGAGATCAATCGCCCCCTCGACGCGGATGTGGTGCTCAATCAGAATGCGGACGATGTGGAGCAGGCGTACCGCGACCAACAGTTGACGCCTGCGACGTGCCAGATTCTGGCTGGGCCCCGCTACGCGCTGCTGCGCCCCGAGTTTGCCGCCCATCGCCGCACCGCCTCCCGCCGCTTTGGCGCCGTGGGGCGTGTGTGTGTGTCCCTCGGAGGGAGCGATCCCGACTGTCTGTCGGCCGTCGTCCTTCAAGCCATGGCGTCGGCCCCCCTGCCCGATGACGCCGGTATTGATGTGGCCTTCGGGAGTGATGGCCCGTGGGTGGGCGCCGCACACGCCGCAGCCCGCCAATTGCCCTGGCCCGTGGCCGTGCATGTGGGCGTCGCCGATATGGCGGCGTGGTATCTGCGGGCCGATCTCGCGATTGGTGCCGCGGGCAGTTCGTCGTGGGAGCGGTGTTGTGTCGGGATTGCCTCCATCGCGATCGTGATCGCCGACAATCAGCGTCTTCCAGCGCGATGCCTGACCGCACAAGGCGCGGCGGTGGTGGTGTCCCGCGAGGCAATTGTTGACCGCCTGCCGGTGGTGATGGCCGATCTGATTCGAGATCCCCTGGCTCGACAGACGATGAGTGAACGGGCGATGAGGCTCGTGGATGGGGGCGGCGTGGACCGTGTGCTGACCCATCTGTGTGAAGCCGTGGGGGAGAGGACCAACCTGTGATCAGCGCCACCGATGTGACATTGCGACGTGTGACCCCCGCCGACCTGGACGACGAATATTGTGCGTGGTATCGCAACGACGATGGCCATCTGAACTATTTTTCCGGCAGCGGGCGGTCGTTTGACCGCGACACGTTGCTGGCCGACCTGCTTGAGGGTGAAAAAACGGGGCGGTGGTTTTACTACCTCGTGGTTGTGGCCGATGGCACACGGGTCGGCACGGTCAAAATCGGCCCGATTGATACACGAAATCACACATCCGACCTGGTGGCCCTGATCGGCCATCGGGAGTACGTCGGTCAGGGGTACGGGGCACGGGCCGTCGCTGCCGCCACGGCGCAGGCCTTTGCGGCCCACGGAGTCCGTCGGCTGCACTCCGGGATGTACGAGGATAATCAGGCGTCGATTCGTGCGTACGTCCGGGCGGGCTGGTTCATCGAAGCCACCATGCGCGGTTTTTACTGGGTGGGCGACCGGGCGGTGGATCGTGTCTGTGTGGCGTGCTTGAATCCCGACTATTTTCCTTCGGAGTCCCATGGCGCCTGAGATACACATCGCGGGCCGCGCGATCGGCCCCGCCCACAAACCGTTTGTGATCGCCGAGATGTCGGCCAATCACAACGGCCGCCTCGAGACGGCGCTTCAGCTCGTGGACGAAGCCAAACGCGCCGGCGCCGACGCGATCAAACTGCAGACCTACACGCCGGACACGCTCACGCTGCCGTCAACGGCTGAGCCGTTCCAGATCCACGGCGGGCTGTGGGACGGACGCACCTTGTACGATCTGTATCAGGAAGCGCAGATGCCGTGGGAGTGGCATGCGCCGATCTTTGCGCGCGCCCGGGCGCTCGGATTGATTGCCTTCAGCTCGCCCTTTGACGACACCGCCATCGAGCTGCTGGAGCGTGAAGGTGCGCCCGCCTACAAGATCGCGTCCTTTGAAGCGATCGACCTGCCGCTGATTCGGACGGCCGCACGCACGGGCAAACCCCTCATCATCTCCACCGGCATGGCCGACCAGGTCGAAATCCAGGAAGCGATCGATGCCGCGCGTGGCGCCGGGTGCACCGATCTGGCGATCCTGCACTGTGTCAGCGGGTATCCGGCGCCGGCCGGGGAATACCACCTGCGGACGATGGTGGACATGATGTCGCGGTATGGCGTCGTGACGGGCCTCTCGGATCACACCCTGGACAACACCACGGCGATTGCCAGTGTGGTCCTCGGCGGCGCGATCATCGAAAAACACTTCACGCTTGATCGACGCGGCGGCGGACCTGACGACAGCTTTTCGCTCGAACCCCAGGACCTCGCACAGTTGTGTCGCGACGCGGCGACGGCGTGGGAGGCGCTTGGTCGTGTCGAGTACGGGCTCCAGTCGAGCGAACGCGGCAATGTGAAGTTCCGCCGCTCGTTGTACTTCGTCCGGGACCTGCAGGTGGGTGATGTCGTGACCGCCGATGCGATTCGATCGGTCCGGCCGGGGTTTGGCGTCGCGCCGAAGTGGCGTGAGGCCATCATCGGCCGACGGGTGACCGCTCCGGTCGCGCAGTATTCGCCTGTCAGTTGGGACGTGCTTGAGGGACCGCCTCCCGCATGACCGCCCGCGTGCTGCTGGTCGGCCTCGGGCAAATCGGGTGTGGTTACGACCGCGGGTTGCCGTCAGACCGCTTCGTGCAGACGCATGCCAGGGCCTGCACGCTGCATCCGCAGCTCGAGTTGATCGGCGCCGTTGATCCCAGTGAGGCCGCGCGCCAGGCATGTGCGGCAGACTACGGCGTACCCACGTATGCCACGCTGGCCGCCGCGCTGGACGCGCACACTCCCGACGTGGTCATTCTCGCGGCGCCGACGGCACACCATCCCGGTCTGCTGCATGAGGTGCTCGCGCGTGTGACGCCGCGGATCATTCTGTGCGAAAAACCGCTCGCGGCGTCGGTTGCCGATGCCCGGGGCATGGTGGAGGCGTGTGACACACGCGGCGTGGCGCTGTATGTCAACTACATGCGGTGCGTGGAGCCTGGGGCGTTGGAAGTGGCCCGTCGTTTTCGCGCGCGGGTATGGGCCCCGCCGTACGCGGGCGTGGTCTGGTACACCAAGGGGTTTCGGCACAACGCCTCACATTTCTGGACACTCGCGGAGCGGTGGTTTGGTCCGTCGCGCACCGCCTCCGTGCTGGCCCGTGAAGGCGAGTGGGCCGATGGCGATGCGCGCCTCCTCGTGCGCGCGGAGCATGATCAGGCCGTGATCCACTATGTGCCCGTTCCGGACGGCCCGCTGTCGCATCACGCCATGGAAGTGCTGGCCGGCAATGGGCGACTGCGGTACGACCGCGGCGGGCGGGCCATCACCTGGGAGGCCACCGCGCCCGGGGCGGCCCCCCCGGCCTTGCTGGGCGATCAGTGCGAGGTGGTGACCGCGGATTTTGATCGATTCCAATGGCATGTGGCTGACGCGCTGGTGCAGGCGTTGTCAGGTGAGCCGCAGTCCTTGTGCACCGGAGCCGAGGCGTACGCCGGCCTGTCCCGTCTTTCCCTTTTGCTGGAGTCTTGAATGGCTGTTCAATCAATGACACTCGCGTTGCACGGTGGCTCGAAGACGATCCCGACGCCCTTCCCTCACTACAACCCACTCGGTCAGGAAGAAATCGACGCGGTGACCGCCGTCATCAAGAGTGGCGTGTTGTCGCAGTACATCGGCGCGTGGTGTCCGGACTTTTACGGCGGCCCCAAGGTGCGGGAGTTCGAACAGGCCGTGTGTGATCGGTTTGGGACGTCCCATGCGGTCACCGTCAACTCGTGGACGTCTGGATTGATTGCGGCCATCGGCGCCCTGGACATCGAACCGGGCGACGAAATCATCGTGAGCCCGTGGACGATGTGTGCGAGTGCGACCGCGATTCTGCACTGGAACGCGATTCCGGTGTTTGCCGACATCGAGCGCGAGACGTTTTGCCTCGATCCCAAATCCATCGAAGCCAGCATCACGCCGCACACCCGCGCGATCGTCGCGCCAGACATCTTCGGACATCCCGCCGACATGGATGCCATCATGGCCCTTGCCGACAAGCATGGACTGAAGGTCATCAGTGACACCGCGCAGGCCCCCGGCGCAATGTACAAGGGGCGTTTCGCCGGCACACTGGCGCACATCGGCGGTTACAGCCTGAACTACCACAAACACATTCACACCGGTGAGGGCGGGATCCTCGTGACCAACGATGCGCGCCTGGCCGAGCGCATGCAGTTGATCCGCAATCACGCAGAAGCGGTGGTGGCCGACAAGGGCGTGACCGACATTCGCAACATGATCGGCCACAATTTCCGCCTCGGCGAGATCGAGAGTGCGATGGGAATCGAGCAGTTGAAAAAACTCGATCGTGCGCTGGCCTCGCGGCGCCGAGCGGCGGATCGTCTGAGCGCCGGCCTGTCCGGGCTTGAAGGACTGCGCACGCCCATCGTGAAGCCCGACTGCACACACTCGTATTATTTCTACCCGATGGTGCTCGACGAGGCCGTCACCGGTGTGCCGCGTGCGCGCCTGCACGAGGCGCTGGTCGCCGAGGGCATCACGGGCCTGGGCGCGCGATATCAGAACGTCCACCTGTTGCCGATGTATCAGCAGAAGATCAGCTACGGCTCGAAGGGGTTCCCCTGGGTTGAGGGCATCTGTCATCGCGATGTGGATTACCGCAAGGGCATCTGCCCGGTGGCCGAAGAACTGCAGGATCGCTCGTACATGGGCCTGTTCATGTGTATGAGCGACTACAACGACGCGCAGGTGGATCTGGTGCTCGAGGCCTTCCACAAGGTGTGGCAGTCACGGGACACGCTTCGATGATCTGTCGGCTGTCGGACGCCTACTTCGTGCGGGCGCTCAAGGAGTCCGACCTGCAGGGGCCCTATCCGTCCTGGTTCCAAGATCAGGAGGTGTGCCGCTACAACGGGCATGGCAAGTTCTTCAAGACGGAGCAGTATTTCCGCGACTTCTTCGCCTCGCTCAATCGTGAGGATCGTGTGGTGTGGGCGGTGTGTCACGTCGACGACGGCCACATCGGCAACATCTCGCTGCAGGGGATCTCGCTGATCAATCAGTCCGCGGAGTTTGCCGTGATGATGGGTGATCGGCGTCATTGGGGCAAAGGCGTCGCGACCCTGGCCGGGCGCGCGTTGTGTGACCACGGGTTCCGCCGTCTCAATCTTCATCGCATCGGGTGCGGCACCTCCGCCGACAACCTGGGCATGCAGAAACTCGCCACGGCCCTCGGCATGCAGCTGGAAGGGCGCCGGCGCTCCGGACTGTTTCTCGAGGGGCGGTGGGTGGACATTCTTGAATACGGCGTGCTCCGTGACGAATTTCTTGCAGGCCCGACACCGTGATCGCGGTGGTCTGTCATGACGCCGGTGGCGCAGAGCTCGTGAGCAGCTTCGTGCGCAGGGAGGGCGGACCGTGGCGGGCCGCGCTGGCGGGACCGGCCGTGTCGGTCTTTGCCCGCAAACTCATGCCGGTGGCGTCCGATTCGCTGACGGCCGTCGTCGCCGGTGCGGATCGGTTGATCTGTGGCACGAGTTGGCCGGCCACACTCGAGTGGGAGGCGCTCGGTCTGGCTCGCGATCATTCCGTGCCCAGCGTGGCGATCCTTGACCACTGGGTGAACTATCGACGCCGGTTCGTCAGAGATGGCGTCCTGCGCCTTCCCGATGAGGTGTGGGTGTGTGATGCCGCTGCGCACGCACGCGCTGTGGCCGAGTTGCCGGAGGCGCGAGTCCGCCAGATCGACAACCCGTATCGACAGGACGTGCTTGAGGCCTTGCAGGCGATTCCGGCGCCGTCTCCGGCGTCTGGGCGCTCCGTGCTGTATGTCACGGAGCCGACGGCGGACGCGGCCACACGCCTGCACGGGGATCCGCGATACTGGGGATACACCGAGGAGGAAGCGTTGCGCGGGTTCCTGACTCGTCTCGCCGTGTGGGGCCCTGTGCGCGAGGTGGTCGTGCGCCCGCACCCGACCGAGGATGCGGCGAAATATCGCTGGGTCGAGGACGACTTTCCGGGGCTGGTGCGGGTCAGTGACGCCGCACCACTGCTGGAACAACTGACCCACGCGGACCTGGTCGCGGGCTGCAACAGCATGGCGATGGTCGTGGCGACCTGGGCCGGCAAGCCGGTGGTCTGCGCCATTCCCCCCGGTGGTTCCGGGTTTGCGTTGCCCACCGAGGGTATTGCGTTCCTGGCCGACGTGTGGGACTCGTCCGGCACCAGTGGGAGATCGTGATGAAATATTGCACCACGTGTCTGCAGCCAGACACCCGACCCAACTCCCGGTTTACCGACACCGGGCAGTGTCCAGCCTGCGTCTATTTTGATCAGCTTGCCCTGGTCGATTGGCAGGAACGACACGAAATCCTCCTCGACCTCCTCGAGGGCTTCCGGCGTCCTCCGGGGCGGTACTTCGACTGCCTCGTGGGGGTGAGTGGCGGCAAAGACAGCACCCGTCAGGCACTGTACGTCCGGGACAAACTGGGCTTGCGCCCGCTGCTGGTCTGTCTGTCGTATCCACCGCAGCAGGTGACGCCGCGCGGCGTGGACAACATCTCGAACATGATCGACTCGGGGTTTGACCTGGTGATGTCGGCACCCGCGCCCGACAGCTGGCGCCGGCTGATGCGCCTGTCGTTTGATCGCTTCACCAACTGGGCGCGATCCACGGAACTGGCCCTCTTCACCTCGGTGCCGCAGATTGCGATTCGGTACCAGGTGCCGCTGATCCTGTGGGGCGAAAACCCGGGTCTGCAGGTGGGCGACATGGGCACACTCGGGCGGACCGGCTACGACGGCAACAACATCAGGTTCGGCAACACGCTCGGTGGTGGCCAGTACGACTGGATGCAGGAGGCCGGCGTGCCGCCAGGCAATCTGCTGCCGTATCAGTACCCCGCCGCCGAGGCGTTTGATGCCGCGCAGATCCAGATTGTGTATCTGGGGTGGTTTCTCGGCGACTGGTCGTTCATCAACAACGCGGCGTATTCCTGCGCGAGCGGTCTTGAAAAACGTGACGATGACGTGAGCAACACGGGCGACCTGCTCGGCGTGAGCTCACTCGATGAAGACTGGGTCACGCTCAACCAGATGATCAAGTACTACAAGTTTGGCTTTGGCAAAGTGACCGAGTACGTCAACGAAGAGCTGCGACTCAAACGGATGGACCGGGCGACCGCCATCCGTTTGTGCGAGCAGTACGACGGCGCGTGTGCCGATCACTACATTGAGAGTTTCTGCGAGTTCATCGACATCTCGGTGGACACGTTCTGGGAGAAGGTGCGGGCGTCCTGCAACCGGCAGTTGTTTGACGTGCGGCCTGACGGACGGATTGAGCGCCGGTTCGTTGTGGGGGAGGGCCTGTGATCCGGACAACCATCGGCATTGTGGACTACGGCATCGGCAACCACGCCTCGGTGCGGCACACTCTGCGCAGTCTGGATTTCCGCTGTCGCGTGAGCGCGGAGCCGTCCGTGCTGGACGGCTGCGATCTGTTGCTCCTGCCGGGGGTCGGCGCGTTTCCGCCGGCGATGCGCGCGCTGCGCAGCCGCGGCCTGGATCGGTTTGTCGTGGACTGGGTGAACCGCAGTCGCCCGTTGCTGGGAATCTGCCTGGGCATGCAGTTGCTGGCGGAATCCTCCGGCGAGGGGGAAGTCACGCCCGGCCTCGGGGTCATCCCCGGTGAGGTCGGCGCGCTGGGCGGACGGCAATGGCACATCGGGTGGAACACGATCGACCGGGTCGTCCGGCAGGAAGACGACCCGTTGTTTCGCGCCTCGTACGGATGCGCCTTCTACTTCAATCACTCATTCGTCTACCGGGGGCCTGCGGAGTTTCAGGTCGGGGCGACCCGTCTCGGCGACGACCGGTTTGCGTCGGCGGTGAGACGGGGGCGTGTGGTGGGCGTGCAGTTCCATCCCGAGAAGAGTCAGGCCAGCGGACGGGAACTGCTGCGCACCTTGGTGGAAGGATTGTGTCGTGCTCAATAAACGACTCGTCGGCGTGATCGCCGTGCGTGATGGCTGGGCGGTGCAGTCGATCGGGTATCGACGGTATCTGCCCGTGGGACGGGCGGAAGTCCTCGCCGAAAACCTCGACCGCTGGGGCGCCGACGAAATTCTGCTCCTGTGTCTTGATCGGACACGCCGCGGACTCGGTCCGGACCTTGATCTCTTGCGCAGGGTCAGCGAACGCGGGCTTGCGACGCCGCTGACCTACGCGGGCGGGGTGCACACCCTTGAGGAGGCCGCCCAGGTCATCCAACTGGGCGCCGATCGGTTCTGTGTGGACGCGGCGCTGCGGGATGCGCCCGACCAGGTGGTGGCGATGTCGGCCCTCGTCGGGGCGCAGGCGATCATCGCGTCGCTGCCGTTGTCGCGTCGCGAGGGTGTGCTGCAGTGGCTCGACTACCGCACGGGCGCCGAAACGCCGTTGACGGACACGTCCGTGCCGTCGTTGATTGACGGGACGGTGTCGGAAGCCCTGGTCATCGATTGGAGACATGAGGGGCTCCCCGGCGCGTTTGACGCGCAGTTGGTCGAGGCGTGGCCCTGGCCGCATGTGCCGGTGATTGCATTCGGGGGCATCAGTACCACCACCCAGGTGGACAACCTGCTGCAACGACGGGGGGTCGTGGCGGCCGGTGTCGGGAATTTTCTCAACTACCGTGAGCACGCCATCCAGCATCTCAAGCAGGGCCTGACGCTGAGTCTGGTGCGCGAGCGGCGTTGTGCGACGGAGGGATCGTTATGAGTCTGCCGCAGGCGTGCCGCCGGTGCCTGTACACGACCGCCCATCCGCTCGGGCTGGTCCTTGATGACGAAGGGATCTGCTCCGGATGCCGCGTGCATGAGGAAAAGGACACCCTCGACTGGCACGCGCGCTGGCAGCAGCTCGAAGCGCTGGTGCGTCCGTACCGCAGTCGGGACCATCGCAACTACGACTGCATCGTCCCCGTCACCGGGGCCCACGATTCACATTTCATCGTGCATCTCGTGAAGGAGCGGCTGGGGCTCAACCCGCTGCTGGTCACCTACAACAAGTACTTCAATACGCCGTTGGGCATTCGGAACCTGGCGCAACTGCGGATTCGGTTTGATTGCGACATTCTGGTGCAGAACGTCAATCCGGTCGCGGTCAAGAAGGTCACGCGCACGACCCTGCGCGAACTGGGCAGTGTGTACTGGCCGTGTCTGGCGGGCCAGTCGGTGTTCCCGGTGCAGACCGCCGTCCGGTACCAGGTGCCGCTGATCATCTGGGGCGCCCACCAGGGACTCGAGCAGGTCGGCATGTTCTCGCACGAACATGAGGTGCAGATGACCCGGCGCTACCGCAAGGACCACGACCTCATGGGGCGTGAGGCCGATGAGCTGCTGTCGGCGTTTGATACCCTGACCGAGGATGACATCTGGCAGTACCGGTATCCACCGGACGACAAACTGGACGCCGTCGGTGTGGTGGGGATCTACCTCGGCAACTACGTGCGCTGGGATCCGAAGGCGCAGCACGATCAGATGGTGGCGATGCACGGCTACCAATCCGCGCGATTTGCCCGAACGTTTGACACCTTTGACTATGTGGACTGCTTCACCTACATGGGGCTGCACGACCAGCTGAAGTTGTACAAACACGGCTACTCCAAGGTCACCGATCATGCGAGCCGCGAAATTCGGCATGGGCGTCTGACGCGAGCGCAGGGACTGGCTCTGGTGCGCGCCCATGAACAGGTGCCGGCCCCATTTCTGGATTTGTTCTGTGAGTGGTTGGGTGTGACGCGGCTGTCGCTGGACTTCCTGATGGATCTGCACCGCAATCGGCGCGACTGGACCGAGGTCACACCGGGGTCCTGGGTGTTCCATGGTGCCAGCACCCGCGAGGCCTCGTCGGAGGTGGTCGCGACCGATCCCGGGTTTGCCGTCACGCGCGAGCTCGACGGGCGACCCGAGCCGGCGTACATCACCGTCGGCAGAGGGTACCCGGACTAGATGGCGTGGTACGCCGCTCTGGCGGCGGGCGCGGCCGCCGCGGCGCTCGGCAAGACCCTCGTGTATGCCGCAGCTCTGGGCCCGACAGATTTTGGGGTCGTGACCCTGGCGATGTTGCTGGTGGCGCTTGGCGCCTATCCCGCCACCTTTGGTCTGCAGGACGGCCTGGCCCGGCAGGTCCCTTTGCTGCGTGGTCGGGGGGAGCCGACCGGGGCGGTGCGTGGGTCGGCGCTCCTGGCCGCCACGCTTGGGGCCGTGGGGGTCGGGCTGCTCATCACGCTTGGCGTGCTGGTTGCGGGCATGTCCGAGGCCACCGACCTCTGGTGGGCAGGGCCGTTCCTGGCCGCGTCGGTCGCGTTCAACATGACCCAGACCGATCTGCAGGCGCGGGAGCACTCGGTGGCGCAGGCCGCCCTGCTGCTGGCCAAAAGTGCCGTGCCGATGCTGGCGGTGCTGACGGCGGGAGCGGGCTGGTCGGCCGGGCACATTCTCGGCTTGGAGACGGGCGTGTTGCTGGTGCTCACAGCCACCTCGTTGTACTGGCGGGCGGGCGACCTTCAGTGGGCCATCCGTCGCGCGATCGTCCTCGATCTGTCACGCATCGGTCTGCCCTTCACGGGAAGCAGTTTTGCCCACAACCTCGCGATCAACCTTGATCGCTGGGCAGTGCAGGCCGTCTGGGGGGTGGCCGCGCTTGGCACCTACGCCTTCGCACTTCAGGCCGTGGCGGCGGGCCTGGTGGTGCTGAACATCACCCAGATGTACCTGACACCACGCTGGTTGCGGGCCTGGGCGGCCGAGCGTGACGTCGCGGCGCTGCTGTCACGCGCGTGGCGTCGACTGATCTGGACAGGTAGTGCGGGTGTCCTGGGTGGTGTTGCGGGCCTGGCGCTCGCCCCGACACTTGTGGGGACGTGGTGGCCGGAATATGCGGAGGCCTTGCCGCTGTTGCCGTGGGTGGTCGCCGGCGCGCTGGCGGTTGCGCTCGGCTTTTTTGATGTCCTGTTCCTGGCCGCCGGCGCGGGGCCCCGCCTGATTCGTGTGCACCTGGTGGCGGGCCTGTGTACGGCCGTGGCCCTCGCCGTGTTGGTGTGGGCGGCGGCACCCTTGGTGTGGTTCGCCGTGGTCTTTGCGGCAGGGCGTCTGACGACGCTGACCTTGGGGTGGGTGAATGGCCGGGCTGCGGTGATGCAGACGTCGCGGGTGGGGTGGCAGGGATGACGACCTACAGTGGAATGGAGACCACGGACTACGCCGACGGCGAGGTCCTGTTCTTCATCCGAATCAAGGGGGCAGAGCATTTTTTCAACGTGATCTACGGTCGCGCCACGGTCGAGCGCCTATTCGGGCATCTCCGCCAGCGGCCCACCCTGTCGGAATATCCCAACGCCACACACGTCATCGACCTGTCCACGGTACAAATCGCCGATCTGGTGACCGCCGACTATGACGTCTATCGCGCGTGTGTGCACGAGGATCTGGCGGCGGTCATTGCGCGGTGTCGCGGACTGCGCGACATTCCGTACGCCGAGGCCCGGACCCTTGTGCTCAGGGTGACGCGTTGGGCCCACGAATTTTTTCGCGCCCACCCCTATCGCCTGTTCGTGATCCACATCATCGACAACTACGTCCTGGACGTGCTTGTGCGAGTGGCGCGGCACCTCGGCGTTGAAGTCATGGTGCTCTCCGAGTGGTTCATTCAACCGTATCGGCGGCAGACCCTCTACGGCGAGATGGTGGCGAGACGTGAACCCTCCGACGAGGAAGTGGCGCAGATCGTGGAGCACTGCAGTCAGCCCCGGAAGGTCTTCTGGCTCGACGGGATGGATCGTGCCAACCGGGTGCGGTTCTTCTTTTATCTCTATTTCCGCTTCAAGTGGCTCTACCTCATCCGCTATCTGATCGGGTATCGTCTGCGCGGCAACGAGGCCTACGAGTACCGCTTTGCCCACACGTGGACGGTGCGTCTGCGCAATCTCTTCATTCACCGCTACTTTCGCACGGTGACCGAGCAGGAGGTGGAGGCGGCGCCCGAACAGTTCGTTCTGATCCCCCTGCACACGTTTCCGGAAGCCAACGTGGACTACTGGATGACGGATTGGCGGGATGCGGACTATTACAGCAGTCTCTTCGAAGTCCTGAGTTTTTTTCGCGATGAAGGACTCACCGTCCTGCTGAAGGAGCACCCCGGTTTTGTGTATCAGCGTGACGCGCGGGTCTACCGCGACCTCGCCGCCTTCGCCAATGTGCGACTGATCGACCCGTTCTCGCGGTCCACGGCGGCGCTCAATCGGGTGCCGCTCATCGTGGCGTGGCATGGGACGATGGGCATTGAGGGGATCATGCAGGGGCGCCGCGTGGCGTTGTTCGATGACACCTATTACAACGGCGGCGTGCTGCCGACCTACCGACAGTACCGGCAGGCGGCCCCCATTCCTCCGGCGGAACGGGAGGCCTTTATTCGCCGACTGCTGCGAGGCGTGGAGCCGGTCGCCTGACTGCCACCCCGCGCCAACTGTGGTACTTCCGCTGGTACTGGCGGCTGTATTCCATCCTGCCGCTGACCGGGTTCGCGCTGATCCTGTATTACCTGACCAGCTCGCGTGTCAACGTGATTGGTCTCGTGAAGGTGCCGCAGGCCGCCACCGTGGCCTTGCTGGTCTTGTTCCATCTCCGCTACCGGCTGCGCATCACCGGCGTGCTGCTGATCTTCGGTGCCGGGGCGGTCTGGGCGGCCGCAGTTGGCGTCCTGCGCGGCACGTGGAATTCAGACGGTCTGGTGACACACGTCTTCATGACGGCAATGCCGGTCCTCGCCGCCTCGTTTGGGGCCCATTTCGCCACGGCCCCGAGCGAACAGACCCGCCCCATCCTGCGCCGGGCGGTGTGGTGGCTGTTCTGGCTCAGCGCGAGCAGCATCCTGACGTATTCCTGGTTTCACTATGGGACCGGGCAGATCGCGTATTTCGGTTTTGACAGCTATCTGCCTGTGGCGGCCGCGTGGTACCTGGCCGATCGCCAGGGCGCCGCGTATGGCTGGTCGATCCTGCTGGTGCTGATTTCCGGCAAACGTGCACCACTGCTGACGATGTTCGCGCCGCTGCTCCCGCTGGTGTGGCGCTCCCTGATGAGTCTGCGCTGGCAGCGACTTGTGTCCATTGCAGGCGTGCTGGTGTTGTGTGTGGTCGCGTTGACGGTCGCCGCGCGTGCGGGCCTGTTGTCCCGGTTCGAGGGGATGATGGCGGTGGACATCACCGATTGGGAGAGCCTGTACCTGGCCACCAGCGGTCGGTCCCATGAGGTCGGCGGTCTGGTGGCGTTTTTTAACGAGTCGCCTGGGCGCTGGGTGACCGGGGCCGGCTTCGGCGGTGCGTATTACATGCTTGAGAGCGGGTACCAGGAGATCGGGTCCGCCGTCCCCCACCACTACCTGCACCTGGCGGTCTTCACGTACCTGCTGGTGTTTGGCGCGCCGTTCACCGTCGTCCTGTTGTTGTACCTGGCGTGGCTGGCGTGGCGCGTCCGGCAACACGTCGATCATTTTTATGTGATCGGGGCGATCGTGATGTTCACCTGGTCGTTGTTTGGTGCAGGGTTGATCGTGGATCCCACGTTCTGGTTTTTTGTGGGCGCCTGCACGACCCTGCCACGACCCCGTCGGGTCAGACCTCTGCGGGCGCGGCCCGCGCAGAAAGGCGCGTGATTGAATGTGCGGCATCGCGGGATATCAGGGGCGGTTTTCGCCGGATCTCATTGAGGGGATGACACGGGCGATTGCGCACCGTGGCCCGGATGGTACGGGCATCCACCGCAGCGACATGGCGGACGGCGGCCTCACGGCGCTGGGGCACCGCCGCCTCGCCATTATCGATCTGTCCACCGCCGGACTTCAGCCGATGACCGCCAGGCCGGATGCCGGCGGGGGACAGCAGGCCGGGTTGACGATCGTCTACAACGGCGAGATCTACAACTACCGCGAACTGCGGCGGGAACTCGAACGTGACGGGCACGTGTTCCATTCGCAGACCGACACCGAGGTGCTGCTGCATCTCTACGAACGTGACGGCCTCGCCATGGTGGATCGGCTCAATGGCATTTTTGCGTTTGCGATCCTGGACCTGCGTCCGGCGGGACGCCCGGCGGATGTACCGCCCGGCGCCCTGTTCCTCGCGCGTGATCATCTGGGTGTCAAACCGCTGTATTGGGCGCAGACGACCGACGGTGTGTTGTTTGCCTCCGAGCTGAAGGCGGTGATGTGCCATCCGGGTGTGTCGCGGGCGCTGGATCTGGAGGCCGTCCACCAGAACCTCGCGTTGTTGTGGACGCCGGCGCCGCGCACCGCCCTGCAGGGTGTCAAGAAGTTCGAACCGGGCGAGGCCATGATCATCCACCGGGGGCAGGTGGCGAAGCAGTGGTCGTTTTACACGCAGCCCTACTCGGGGCACGTGAGCCGCGCGGACGAGGCCAGCCTCACACGTGAACTCGCGGATCGCCTGGAGACGGCCGTCACGCGTCAACTCGTCTCTGACGTGCCGGTGGGCGCATTCCTCTCTGGCGGACTCGACTCCAGCGCCATTGTCGCCATGATGCGCCGCGCCTGGCCGGATCGTCCCATCACGTGTTTTTCGATCGGCTTCGAGGGCGACGGACCGGTGGATGGCAACCCAGCGGATTTGCCGTACGCGCGTCGCGTTGCCGCGCACCTGGGCGTGGACCTGGTCGAGATGCAGGTGGACGCGACCCTGATCAACCGCCTCGAGGAGATGATCTATCTGCTCGATGAACCACAGGCGGACCCCGCACCACTCAACGCACTGGTTATTTCTGAGCGCGCGCGCGCGATGGGAATCCCGGTGTTATTGTCGGGCGCGGGTGGCGATGACCTTTTTGGTGGCTATCGACGCCACTGGGCTTTGAAGACCGAATCGGCGTGGGCCTGGTGGCCAACGCCGTTTCGCCGAGGCGCCCAGGCACTCGCCACCGGCATGGCGACGCGCGGCGTACCGGCCATCGGCGGATCGTCGATGGTGCGGCGGTTGGCGAAGATGTTTGCGCACGCGGGAGAGTCAGCTGAGGATCGGCTGTGCTCCTACTTCCTCTGGAGTCCAGATCGGCTCCGCCGCGGGTTGTATTCCGGCGCAATGGCAGAGGCCACCGCGGGACTCGATCCCACATCGCCGCTCCACGCCAGCCTACGACGTATTCCAGACGAGGCTGAGCCCCTGCAGCGCATGCTGTTTTTGGAAGTGCGTCATTTCCTGTGTGATCACAACCTGAACTACACCGATCGTGCCGGCATGGCGTCGGCGGTGGAGGTTCGTGTGCCGCTGCTGGACCTTGAACTCGCCGCCTTTGCGACCACCGTGCCCGCGTCGATGAAACAGCAGGGCCAGTTGGGCAAGGCCATTTTCAAGAAGGCGATGGAGCCATACCTTCCGCACGACGTGATTTACCGCCCCAAGAGCGGCTTTGGAGCACCGCTGCGCCGATGGCTGCAGGTCGAATTGCGCGACATGGTAGGGGATGTCCTTTCGGCGGATGCCATCAAGGGCCGCGGCCTATTTGATCCAGTCGCGGTGCAGACGTTGCTGGACCGTGATCGCCGTGGCCTGATTGATGGCGCCTATACTATCTTTGCTTTGTTGACGTTCGAGTTGTGGGCGCGCACGGTTGTGGACGGTGGAGGCCGCGGCTGACTCGACCGGGCGCTGCGTTGGTGGGCATCGCTGTGGCAGCCCTCGTATGGGTGGGGCCGTCACTCCTTGCCACCAATGTCGCCGCCCTGCAATTGCGCAGTCACCTCTGCCTCGGGACGGCCCTGCCAGCCGCGCCTTGGGCGGAAGCACTGGTTCGTCCGGATCTGCTATTCCGATGGCGGATGACTGGGGCGGGAGTCCGGTGGCCCGCTGGCGCGGTGGTGCCGTCGGTGGGGGGGCATGTGTATGCCGCCGCCGTCGCCGCGCATGCCTGGGTGCCGGCCGCAGCGGCGCTTGAAGCCCTGAACGATCGGGCACTCACTTGGCGCAGTCGCGTGCCCGCGCCTTCGTCTGCGGCGGGGGCCGTGCTGCAACGTGCGGCTGAGGTGCTGGCGGACCGTGAGCCGACTCGTGCGACGGTTCTGGCCCAGCGCGCGAATCGCGCGCTACAGGGGCAGAAGCTGTTACCCGACCCTCGCTGGCTCCGGGAGGTGGACGCTGTGGACAATCCGGTGGCAGCAGCCGCCGAATCGCTACGCTCGACTCTCGCGTTGGGCGCCATGCAGACGATGGCGAATGGACAGTTCTCGATGTGGTCGGTGCCAGGTGGTGTCGTGCCCGGGTGGACCGCTGAGCAGGCCGATGTGGTCGCGAGCGTTGATAGCAGTACCGGGCGTCCCGTGTTTCGGATGTGCGCGGCACCCGGCAGCGAGGTGCTGATTGTCAATGACGGTTTTCGGGCCGAACTAGGAACCGCATATAGGATCACGGTTACGCTGCGTGGCACGGGCGATACTCCTGTGGTGGGACAGGTAGGCGTCCGCTTCTTGGATCCGGTGACCTTGATGACGACCGGCGCGTATGCCTGGTCTGGCCCGGCCCCTGCCTCGTGGACCGCGGTCTCCGCGGTCTGGACCGCAGGCCAGACTGCGACCAGTGCGCGGGTGGTCATCGCCCTGGCGCCTGCAGCGACAGGATGCATCGAGGTGGCTGGCGTAGATGTTCGTCGTTAGCCGACTCCGCGCGGCGGCCGTGGTGATAATTGCCGGCGGCCTGATGGTGGGCGAGCGGTGGCCCTCCAGTGTGCTGGCGGTCGCCCTCTTGGGATCGCTCGCATTTGTCTTGCGCCCGGGAGTTAGCGTTGAGCTGCGACTGGCGCTCTGTGCGTTACTGGCCGCCCTAGGCCTCGGTGTCGTGACGGCCCTTGATCCAGCCGGCGCGATGGCGAGGGCGGCGGTTGTCGTTGGCGGCTGGATGTGGGCGCGGCTCCTGATCGACCAAGCCACGAGCCTGAGGACATGGCTGCGATGGTCGCGCGCAGCCGCGGCCGCCGTCCTCGCAGCTGGGATCGTCGGTATGGCCGCGCGGCTGACAGGGGCTGGCGTCGTCAACGCAAATGCTCTTGGAGGCACCATGTTGTTCGGCCTCCCTTTGGCGGTCGCCTGGATGGCCGACGTCGACATTCGAACGCGAGGGGCGGCCATCGTTGCCAGTCTGTGCGTGCTTGGTGTGATCGTCTGGAGTGAGTCACAGAGCGCGTTGGCGGCGGTGCCGCTGGCTCTGGTGATGGTGGCGTGGGCACGGTGGCCGCGTACTGCGGCCGTCCGCTGGGTGACCTTCGGTGTGGCGGCAACCACGCTCGCGGCGATGGTCGCGGTGTGGGTGTCGTGGGCAGTCGGAGCTCAGCTTCCCGATCAGCGGTGGATGACGTCGATTGAGCCGCGGTTTGATATCTGGAGTCGCGCGTGGCTCATCGTCAGGGACGTCCCGTTTTCCGGTATTGGCCTCGATGAGTTTCGCGACGTGGTCGCCGCGTACGCACCGGATGTCACGAACGACTTCAGCTCGGGCGTGGCCCACGCCCATAACATCTGGTTGCAGACTGCCCTTGATCTCGGCGTACCTGGCCTGGTGGTATATGTCGCTCTGTTGGTGCACGTTGCAAAGCGGGGGTTGGCCGCTGGGAGCGGCGCCCCAGAGGTTCGGATGGCGGTTTGGGGCAGCCTCGCTGCCGTCACTGCTGTTCACGTATTTGGTGCGACTGACGCCATCGCCCTCGGCACCAAGGTCGGAGTATTCTTGTGGTGGCATATCGCGCTGATTGTGTCCGCCCCCCTCGAGGAAAGAACCCCCAGTGAAACAAGTACTCAACAGTCTCAAGACTGGTGTCATTGAAGTGGCCGACGTCCCGTGCCCCTCGGTACGCCAGGGACAGCTCCTGCTGCAGACGCGGGCGACGCTGATCTCAGCCGGCACAGAACGCATGCTGGTAGAATTTGGCAAGGCCAGCCTGTTCGAGAAAGCCCGCCAGCAACCCGAACGCGTAAAGATGGTGCTCGACAAGGTCCGCACCGACGGAATCGGACCGACGTTCGCGGCCGTGTCCAACAAGTTAGATCAGCCGCTGGCGCTCGGGTATTGTCACGTCGGTGATGTGCTCGAAGTCGGTCGTGGTGTCGGAGGGTTTGCGCCTGGAGACCGAGTGGTTTCCAACGGCAAACATGCTGAAGTGGTGGCGGTGCCCGAGACGTTGTGCGCAAAAGTGCCCGCAGGAGTCTCTGATGATGCCGCTGCGTTCACCGTGCTTGGTGCCGTGGGTTTGCAGGGTATTCGACTCGTGCAGCCGACACTGGGTGAGGCAGTCGTGGTGACGGGGCTGGGTCTGCTTGGCCTGTTGTCGGTGCAACTGCTGCGCGCCCACGGGTGCCGAGTACTGGGTCTGGATTTTGATCCGCACAAACTGACCCTCGCGAAGCAGTTCGGTGCCGAGGTCGTGGACTTGTCTACGGGGGCTGACCCTGTGGCGGCCGGACTCGCGTTCTCGCGCGGGCGCGGTGTGGACGCCGTGATTATCACCGCGTCAACGACGAGTTCCGGGCCCGTGCATCAGGCCGCACAGATGAGCCGTCGCAAAGGGCGCATCGTCTTGGTGGGTGTCACAGGGCTTGAATTGTTGCGCGACGATTTTTACCAGAAGGAATTGTCGTTCTCGGTGTCGTGTGCGTACGGCCCGGGCCGCTACGACCCCTCCTACGAAGACAAGGGGATCGACTATCCGGTGGGTTTTGTGCGCTGGACGGCACAGCGTAATTTTGAAGCGGTGCTTGACATGATGGCCGACGGTCGTCTCGACGTCACGCCGCTGATTTCGCATCGCTTTCCCCTGAGCGCTGCGCCCGAGGCGTATGCCGCGATTTCAGGCACGGCGCCGTCGCTCGGCGTCATCCTGCAGTATCCCGAGACGATGACGTCGGACGCGACCCAGCAGTTGCGAGCCACGACGGTGCCCCTGGCCACCGCCGGGTCCGCGACGCCGGTCGTGTCGTTTATCGGTGCGGGCAACTACGCCACCGCGATTCTCGCGCCTGCCTTCAAGGAGGCCGGTGCCCGACTCCGCGCCATTGTCTCCAACGCGGGAGTGAGTGGCGTACACGCCGGGCGCAAGTTCAGGTTCGAGGAAACCACCACCGAGACCGCACGTGTGCTGGCCGATCCGGCCGTGGATGCGGTGGCCATCGCGACGCGTCACGACAGCCACGCGACACTGGCGGCTGACGCGCTGGCGGCGGGCAAACACGTCTTCGTCGAAAAACCGCTCGCGCTCACCATCGAGCAACTCGCACAAGTAGAGGTGGCCGCCCGCGCGTCGGGTCGGATGGTGATGGTGGGCTTTAATCGCCGGTTTGCGCCACACGTCATCACGGTCCACAAACTGCTCGCGGCCGTACAGGCACCCAAGGTGTTTGTGATGACGGTGAATGCCGGCGACCTGCCGGCCGACCACTGGACCCATGATCCCGACGCGGGTGGCGGCCGGTTCCTCGGCGAGGGGTGCCACTTTGTGGATCTCCTTCGATTCCTGGCCCGCGTCCCCATCGTGGACTTCACCGCGACGTCGATGGGACGGGCACCCGGTGTGGCTGTCATTGACGACAAGGCGTCGGTCACCCTGCGTTTCGCCGACGGGTCACACGGCACCATTCACTACCTCGGCAACGGGCACAAGAGTTTCCCGAAGGAACGCCTCGAGGTGTTTGGCGGGCGCGGGATTCTCCAACTCGACAACTTCCGCAAACTGACCGGGTATGGATGGCCGGGGTTCCGCACGATGCGCCTGTGGAAGCAGGACAAGGGGCAACAGGCCTGCGCCCGCGCGTTTGTTGAGGCGGTGCGGACGGGAGGCGACGCGCCCATTCCCTTGGACGAACTACTCGAAGTCAGCCGCGTCACGATCGAGATCGCAGCCGTCCTGCGGGAGGGCCGCTAGGCATGACGCCGCGGATCGACCTGATCGCCGGGGCGCGACCCAACTTCATGAAGGTCGCGTCCATCATCCGTGCCATTGACGACCACACGGACGGCCCACGGTTGGCCTATCGGCTCGTGCACACGGGGCAGCACTACGACCAGAAGATGTCGGGCGACTTCTTCGATCAGCTCGGCATTCCGACGCCGGCCGTCAATTTTGAAGTGGGTTCCGGCACGCAAGCCGAACAGACCGGCGGCATCATGCGCGGATACGAGTCGCTCCTCGCGCGTGACCGCAGCGACCTGTGTGTGGTGGTGGGTGATGTGACCTCGACGCTGGCGTGTGCCATCACCGCACGCAAAGCCGGTGTGCCCGTGGCGCACGTCGAAGCTGGCATCCGCTCCGGCGATTGGACCATGCCGGAAGAAATCAATCGCGTTGTAACCGACGCGGTGACCAATTATTTCTTCACGACCAGTCGCGCCGCCGGTGAAAATCTTGGCCGCGCGGGCATCGCCGATGATCGCATATTTTTTGTCGGCAACACGATGATCGATACGTTGTTGTCGCAGATGCCGCGGCTCCGGCCGCCCGTCTGGTGGGACACACAGGGACTCTCGCGTGGCTCCTACTTTGTCCTCACGCTCCATCGCCCTGCTAACGTGGATCGACCCGAGCAGCTGGAGTCGTTGCTCCGGGCAGTGGTGGCAGGCGCGGGGAGTCGTCCCGTCGTGTTTCCGGTTCACCCACGCACCGCGGCCACGTTGCGCGCCATCGGTGATCTCGGTGACACCGTCCGCCTGGTCGATCCCCAGCCCTACCTCGAGTTCAACTATCTGGTCCGACACGCGTGCGCCGTCATCACCGACTCGGGCGGGATCACGGAAGAGACCACCGTAATGGGGGTGCCGTGTCTGACGCTGCGTGACAACACCGAGCGGCCCGAGACGGTATCGATCGGCACCAATGAACTGGTGGGCCCGGACCCTTCCCGTGTCGCGGCTGCGATGGCGCGTGTGGTGGCTGGCATCTGGAAAACCGGGTCCATCCCCGAGTTGTGGGATGGGCAGGCCGGACGACGGATCGTCGAGGTTCTCCACCGGTTGCTGGGTGTGCCCGGCACGTTGTGACGGTCTCTCTGACGACGCGGCTCAGAACCGTTCACGCGTTGGGCCTGCGCAACGTGGCGGCGGTGCTCTGGTACCGTGTGTCGCTGCGGCTGCCGTTGAGCGGCCCGCGTCGCGTGCCTGTGCCTGCGCCAGTGGCGGGACCGTTTTTTCGCGCGGTGTCGCGATCGGATGTAGGGCCGGCACCGGAGGCGTGGCGTCACGCGGGGACCATCTTCGGCTCGTGGCCCGTCCAGTGGCAGACGGGCCGGTGTCCCGACTGGCTCGTTAACCCGCTGACCGGCACCACGTGGCCGCTCGTGCCGTGGTGGCAGTTGTCGGATGCCAACTCGGCGCTCGGAGACATCAAGGGCGTCTGGGACGTCTCGCGTTTTGACTGGGTGCTCTCATGGGCGCAGCGCGGCACGGCCGGTGATGCCACAAGCTGGGCCACGCTTGAGGTGTGGCTCGCGGACTGGCTGCGGGCAAACCCGCCGTATCTGGGACCCAATTGGAAGTGCGCGCAGGAGGCGTCCCTGCGGGTGTTGCATCTGGCGATGGCCGCAACGCTCAGTGGGCAGGCACGTCAACCGTTGCCCGGGTTGCTCGATCTCGTGGCCGCGCATCTGCGGCGGATTGCGCCGACCCTCGGGTATTCACGCGCGCAGGACAACAATCACGGTACATCGGAAGCCGCCGCGTTGTTTGTCGGTGGCAGTTGGCTGGTGTCGGCGGGGCGTCCCGACGGCCGCGTGTGGGCCGAGCAGGGGCGCCGCGCCCTTGAAGAACGTGTCGGTGCATTGGTCGACGCCGATGGCACCTTCTCGCAGTACTCGGTGAATTATCACCGCCTGTTTCTCGACACTTTGTCGATGGCGGAGGTTTGGCGCAGGACCCTCGCGCTTGATCCTTGGTCACCGCGTTGGCGCGCACGCGCGGTGGCCGCCACTGAATGGTTGTGGCGTCTGGTGGATCCCGTGACCGGTGATGCCCCGAACGTCGGCGCGAACGACGGCGCACGACTGCTTACGCTCACCGAGACCGATTTTCGCGATTTCCGTCCGTCGGTGTATCTGGCTGGTGTCTTGTTTCTTGACCGCCCCTGTTTCCCCGGACCCGGGCCCTGGCAGACGCCTCTGGCGTGGCTGGGTGTGCCGGCGCCGACCGGCGCGTGGCGCGCTCCCGACAGTCGGGTGTGTGACGGGGGTGGATTCGCCGTCCTGCGTCGCGACGGCACGCTCGCGGTGCTGCGGTTCCCGAGGTATCGCTTTCGTCCAAGCCAGGAGGATGCGCTGCACCTCGACGTGTGGCGTGATGGCGACAACCTGTTTCGCGATGCGGGTACGTTCAGTTACCTTGCACCGGTCGACGAGCTGAATCTGTTTGCCGGCGTGGCAGGCCACTCCACTCTGCAGGTGGACGACCGGCCGCAAATGCCGCGACTGGGCCGCTTCCTGCTCGGGGACTGGTGGCCCGATGCCCAGGTCATCACGTGGGCGCCTGAGGCGGTGCCGGCACGTCTGGTGGTAACGGCCCGCGACGGGCACGGTCTTTCACACACCAGGGCCGTTGACCTGCACGACGGAGCCATCATCGTGCGGGATACGATCGCGGGTGAGGTGCGCGACGTGCGGCTGCGCTGGCGGCTTCGGCCGGGGCCCTGGCGTCTCGACGGGTTGACGGTCACCGACGGCGAGCATCACATCCGCGTGTCAGGCGCCGGCTGCACCCTGACCCTCGAGACGGGGCAGGAGTCGAGGTACTATCAGCGACGATCACCCGCTCCCGTGCTTGTGGTCCGTCACACGGGGCCTGGGGAAGTGACAACGACCTATCAGTGGGCACCGTGAGAATCCTCTATCTCCATCAGCACTTCAACACGCCGCAAGGGGCCGGTGGCACCCGTTCGTATGAGATGGCACGCCGGCTCGTGGGGGCCGGCCACTCCGTGGTGATGGTCTGTGGGTCGTACCGCGGCAGCGACACCGGCCTGACCGGCTCCTTCATCCGCGGCATGCGTCGTGGGCATGTGGATGGCATCGACGTGTGCGAGTTTCAGCTCAGTTACGCCAACAGCGATAGCTTCCTGACTCGGACGGTCACCTTTCTGCGTTACGTGGTGCGCACCGCAGGGTTGGTACTGCGCGAGCCGTACGACCTTGCATTTGCCACCACCACACCGTTGACCGTCGGGTTGCCAGGCATGCTGGCGAAGTGGGGTCGCCGAAAGCGGTTTGTGTTTGAAGTACGCGACCTCTGGCCTGAATTGCCGCGCGCGATGGGCGTCATCACCAACCCAGTGATCCTCGGCGCTATGGGAGTCCTTGAGTGGATGTCGTATCGGTCGGCTGACCGACTGATCGCGCTGGCCCCAGGCATCGCCAAGGGGATTGTGCGACGGGGTGTGCCGGCTGACCGCATCTGCCTGGTCCCCAACGGATGTGATCTCGATGTGTTTGGCGGTGATGTCGTCCCGGCGCGTCCGACCGACATCCCGGCCACGGATTTGCTGGCGGTTTATACCGGCACACACGGACTGGCGAATGGTCTCGACGCGTTGATCGATGCCGCAGTGGTACTCCAGCGGCGCGGTCGTCGAGACATTCACCTGCTGCTCGTCGGCGAGGGTGGCAGGAAAGCCCACCTCCAGCGTCGGGCTGTAGAGGAGTCGCTCACGCAGGTGCACTTTGTGGCCCCGATGGGCAAACGACAACTGGCCTCACTGATTGCGGGAGCAGATGTGGGCGTGCAGTCACTTGCCAACGTCCCGGCGTTTTACGAAGGGACGTCGCCCAATAAGTTCTTTGACTACCTAGCAGCCGGGCGACCCGTGATCACAAACTATCCTGGCTGGATCGCCGGCCTCATCGAGCAACACGCGTGCGGATTTGTCGCGCCTCCCGAAAACCCGGAGGCGCTTGCTGATGCCTTCGAGGCGGCTGCCGCGGACCGGACGCGCCTGCGCGCGATGGGCGGGCATGCCAGGACTCTTGCCGAAGCCGAGTTTAATCGCGATCAGCTCGCGGACCGATTCGTCACGTGGCTCGAAGGCGCCGCGCGGTGAAACGCGCGCTCGATATCGTCGTCAGCCTGCCGGCGCTGATCCTTCTGTTGCCGGTATTGGTGGTGGTGGCGATCGCGGTGGCGCTGTCACTTGGTCGGCCTGTGTTTTTTCATCAACCCCGTGCCGGCCTCGGCGGGCGGGTCTTCGGTCTGGTCAAGTTTCGAACGATGAGTGAGGCGCGTGACGCACAGGGGGTCCTGCTGCCCGATCACCTTCGTGTGAATCGACTGGGCCACCTCCTACGCGCCACGAGTCTGGACGAACTGCCGTCGTTGTGGTGTGTGCTGCGTGGCGACCTCAGCCTCGTGGGGCCGCGTCCCTTGCTGGTGGACTACCTGCCGCTGTATTCGGCGGAGCAGTCACGGCGGCACCTTGTGCGTCCCGGCATCACCGGGTGGGCCCAGGTGAATGGCCGGAACGCGGTTGAGTGGCCTGAGCGGCTCGCCCTCGATGTCTGGTACGTCGATCACCAGTCGTTCTGGCTCGACCTGCGAATACTGTGGCGCACGGTGTTAACCGTGGTGGCCAGAGACGGCATTCAGTACCATGGTGATGTGGCCATGCCGAGATTCACCGGCACACCTGCGACCACGCCCACGTCATCGTCGCGCATGGGGCGCGACGGTTCATCAGATTCCCGACCCTCATGCTGAATACTCCGTTTGCTCCCTGGCCATCTTTTTCCGACGAAGAAGTCGAGGCCGTCGCTCAGGTGATTCGATCGAATCGGGTCAACTACTGGACCAGGGGTGAAGGGCGCGCGTTTGAGCGCGAGTTTGCGGCGTGGTGTGGCTGCCATCACGCCGTCGCGATGATGAATGGCACCGTGGCACTGGAATTGGCGCTGAAGGTGCTCGGCATTGGGCCCGGCGACGACGTCATCGTGACCCCGCGCACGTTTGTGGCGTCGGCGTCCTGCGTGGTGACGGTCGGCGCGCGCCCGGTGTTCGCCGATGTCGACCCTGACTCGCAGAACATCACGGCGGCCACGGTCGAAGCTGTGTTGACGCCACAAACGCGCGCGATCATCTGTGTGCATCTGGCCGGGTGGCCCTGTGAGATGGGTCCGATCATGGCGCTGGCGTGTGCGCGCGGGATTGCGGTCCTCGAGGATTGTGCCCAAGCCACCGGTGCCAGGTATCGCAGTGCCATGGTCGGGACCATCGGACAGATCGGCGCGTGGTCTTTTTGCCAGGACAATCTCATCACCACTGGCGGCGAAGGTGGCCTCTGCACGCTGAACGACGACGATTTGTATGACCAGTTGTGGAGTGCCAAGGATCACGGCAAGACGCTGTCGGCGATGGAACGGCCTTCGGTGGGCACGGGATTCCGGTGGGTGCACAAACGGTCCGGGACCAACGGGCGCATGCTTGAGGTCTAGGCGGCGCTTGGCCGTATTCAGTTGCGGCGCATGTCCGAGTGGACGGCGGCCCGCACCCGACACGCCATGCAGTTGCTCGACGTCTGTCGGAAGCACAGCGCTGTGCGGGTGCCCGACATATCCGAGCACATCGTCCACGCCTGGTACAAGTGTTACGTGTTCGTCCGGCCCGAGGGGTTGGCCGCTGGCTGGTCCCGAGATCGCGTGCTGTCCGAGATTGCGGCACAGGGAGTCCCCTGTTATTCCGGGTCATGTTTGGAGGTCTATCTCGAGAAGGCCTTTGATGGGAGTGGCTTCAGGCCGGCCGAGCGGTTACCGGTGGCGCGCGCGTTTGGCGAGACCAGCCTAATGTTCCTGGTGCATCCGACCCTGACGGTTGACCAAATGGGCCATGCGTGCTCGGTTCTTGACGCGGTCTTGGGGCTCGCGAGCCGGTAATCATGTCGGGGCCGGGTTATGCTCCTGCGTGCGTCTCGACCAGAGTGGGTTTAGTGACTCAGCGGGATGTGAGCGGTTGATTGACGCGTTCGCAATTCTGCGACTGACTAGAGCGAATTGAGCTTGGTGTTCCTTTTGATCCCTTGGGCAGCGCATAGACGGGGCGTCCGGCCCGTTTCTTTGATGCGAGCTACGACGCGGCCAGTCGATCCACGGGCGCACGTCGCGTCGGGGGATCGTGATCGTGCCGGAACCGACACCTGCATGTGCATGGAGTGCACACACGGGTGGCTCTCCACCCGACCCTGCACTGGGCGACGAGCGCCGCTGCACCTTTGTCGGCAAAGTAACACGCGCTCACGGCGATTTCCGGTGCCAATCGTATTGGCCGTGCGCTGGTCGCGTCGCTAGGTCGGTAGACGAATGTTGCTTCTTCATTCAGTGGCAGTTGTGTTGTTGGGCCTGTGGCCGGGGCTCGCGGTGTTGACGTTATGGCCTGCAGATCACCGGGAGCGCCTGGGCGCGTGGTGGTGGGCGCTGGCTCCCGCAGCCGGTCTCTCCGTTGTCGCCATGCTTGTGTATGCGATGGTGCTGCTTGAGAACGGGCTGACGTGGCACGCCGCTGTTGTACCGTTGATGCTGGCGGTCGTCGGAGTGGTCCACGCCGTGCGGCTGCCAGGTCGGACGGCACTCTCGGCGCTGGCGTTGACGATGGTGGGCACCGCGATCACGGTGGGCATCACCGGCTTTCCGTTCAGGAATCATCTTGTGCCACCCGGCGTGGATGCGCAGTTGTTCGGGCTGTTGGCGTCCCTGCTCAAGAGAAATGGCGGGTTTCCGCTCACGCAGTTCCACGGCGCGTGGGATGCGACCTACCTGTTCGCCGCCTCGGCAGGCAGCGAAGCGTTCGTGGCAGGTTATTCGGAGGTCACCGGATGGCCACTCGGCGTGACGTTGGTCACAGTCGCTGTCGCCTGGGTTAGCGCGGCGTTGCTGGCGGCCGCCGTCTTCGTGCGCACGTTGATCGGCCATCGGTCGGCATGGCTGGTGCTCGCCGTGTTGCCGTTTGGCATGAGCGCCGCCTTCGTCTGGGAATACGGCGACGGGTCCTACGCTCGAGCGGCCGCTGCCGCGCCGACGATGGTGTTGCTGGCCTTGATGGCACAGGTACACCGTCCTTCACGAGCGTCCAGCATCGTACTGGGCGTGATCCACGCCGCCACGGCGTTTCTGCTGTACCGGGTCTTTCTGTGGAACAGCCTTGCGATTGCGGTCTGGGCCGGTGTGCTCATGTGGCGGCATCAGTCCGACCTGAAGAGAGTGGTGCTGGATGTGGGGGCGGCGATGGCGGCGTGTGTCATTTGTCTGCTGCCGATGTTGCTTGCCGTGGTCGCGCGGTTGGACCTGTATGCGGGTGTGCATGGGGCCGGCACTCCACTGTTTGCCGAAAAACATGCGCTGACCTGGACCCAGCTCATCCGGTACGGCGAATACGTGCACGGCTGGCTTGGCCCCTCGGTCGTCGTTCTGGGTTGTGTGGTCGCTGCTGTGGGGATGGTGCTCACGCGCCTGCGTCTCGATGGCGGGGCGATCAGAGCCGGGATGGCCTTCACGGTGGCGATGGCGTTTTTTGCCAACGATCGTCTGGTGCTCACGCTGCTGCCGTTTACGACGAATCTGCTGTATTCGCAGATGGCGATCATCGCCAATTGGTCGCCCACAAAACTGTTGGGCGGTGTTGCCGTGGCATGTTTGGTGAACGACCTTGCGGTGAACGGCGGAGTCATGGCTCGACTGGGCCTGGTCGCTGCGGGTGGCGCTGCCTGGTATTGGCTGGGCCCGGAGATTCAGGTGTCTGCGGTGGCCGCCTGGCCGGCGTTCCGTGAGTCGTGGCCATCCATGGACAGCGGTGGCACCGAGTTTATTTACAGTTGGGCTACGTGGGGCATCGCGGCGGTGTGCGGGGTCGGGGCACTGTTGCTCTCGTTCGAGCGGAGAGGCGCGACGTGGCTGGTGTTGTGCGGACTGTTTTTGGTCGCGGCATCAGAGTTCCGCGTGGCCCGGTTCAACTATGCCTATCTCTCCTCGGATGAACACGAAGCGTATGTGTGGCTGCGCGAGCAGACGCCGCCTCGTGGCACTCTGGTGTTGACCGCATCCACCATGGAGTTGGACTAGCCCACTCGCACCGGCAATGCGGCACGCTATCTCGGCCCTGCAGACGTGCCACGGCTCTATTCGCTGCCCTGGTTGCCGGTGGTGGCAGAGCGCGACGCGGTGTTTCAGCGCGGCGTGATGACGATGGCGTATTCCGGGGTGTTCCTGCAGGCCTCGGGATCAAAGATGGACTATGCCCGGCTGGACTGGGCGTTCTGGAATCACAACGACCCTGAGGCGATGGCGGTGATGCGCCGACATTACGTGACGCACCTCTACGTGCCGGCGCTGCTCGCCCTGATTATGGAGGTGGACCTGGCGGCCAACCCGGAGCTGGAGAGGGTGTTTGCGAGTTCGCCCAGCGACGCGTTCAAGACGCCGAATCTGATCTACAGGATTCGACCTTAGCGGTCTTGACGACCTCCACAGGCGATTCGTTGTACATCGGGGGCTACGTCGGCGGTGTGGTGGACACCCTGGACATCACGCAGAACGTCGCCGGGCGCAACCGCATTTGTTCAGGCCACAAACAGCCTCACTGAGGCCGGTTTGCCAATTCCTCAGTGGTCGTCGACGCAATGTTTTTACAGCTTTGGAGCGCTGGGCATTTTGACACACGCCCTTTGGGACAGTTGTCCGCCAAGGGCATGTTTGGCTAGTCGCGCGATGGACGACTTCAGGTTGGATGACTCTTCAGCTGGGATTGACGTAAAGAAGCTCGTGCGAGACCACGGCCGCCAGGCGACGGTCGTGGCGGCGTGCGAGGCACTCCTTGTGGGCGCGGTGGTAGCGGCCTGCTTCTTATGGGGGCAGCCCGTGCGCCGGATGTCGGTGTTGGAGTTCCGACCGACCTTCACCGGGGCCGCCGAGGGGGCATATCCCAACGATCTGCCATTCTCGTCGACTGATGTGGTCTCCGCGCTGCTCCTGGACTTGGTGTACGACAAAAACCGGATTGCCGATTACTGCAGCCGCGAGGCCTTCAGGAGTGGGTTCTTCATCGAACAGCGCTCCGATGCGTCGGCTTTCCTGGATGCCGAGTATCAAGCGCGTCTGTCGGACGCCGGGATCACGCCGGTCTAGCGCCAGCGCCTGCAGCTTGATTACGAAGCCAAACGGGCCGCGCTACCGGTGCAGTTCCGCCTGGTGTTCGTGAAGCCCCATCCCTGTGCCGCGAACCCCCAGGTGGTGGTGGCCAAGGCCGTGACCGATGTGCTGACGACGTGGGCTGATGAAAGCGAGACCAAACGCAGCGTGCTGAATCAGCGGGTTGACGTGCTGACTCCATCGATGCTTGACATCGGAGAGGGTATGGAAAGCTCGCGACTGCTGCGCGCTGACTTGCTAAATACCGCTCTGTTGCACATTGTGGCGAACGTGGGCGAGGTGCAGAAGATCCCGGGATCCGGCCTGACTCGCTACGGCGATACCCGGCTGACGTTTATGGAAGTGCGCAACAAGCTGGTTGACCTGGTACGGTCCAGACTTGAACCCCTCGTGGCGACCGCTGGCCAGTCGATGGCGCGCGTCATGGCAGCGAGGCCACGATGCCGAAGTTCGAGGGAAACTCACAAATGCGGCCGCGCGTGAGAGGCGTCTTCGGAGCATCAGGCCACGGGCGCGACACGATGGCTTGGCTGGCGGTGACCGCGAGCCCGTCGGTCTAATGCGTGTTCGTTGATGACGCACCCAACCTCCCGGATCGGGTCAATGACCACCCGGTGTATCGCTTCGAACAGTTCCTGGGATTGTCCTGCGACACCACGGAGCTGGTCATCGCCGTGGGCGATCCCCTGATTCGACGGCGTCTTGCGGAGCGTAGTGCTACTGCAGGAGTGGCCTTCTTCACGGCGATTGCACCGACAGCCGTGATTGGTCCACACTTGACGATTGGTCCGGGCACGGTCGTCAGTCACCTGGCCCTCATTACGAGCAATGTCACCGTCGGTTCGCACGTGCACCGCAACATGCAGGGCTGTCTGGCCCACGACTGTGTGGTTGAGGACTATGTGACCATTGGGCCCGGGGCTGGTTGTAATGGAAACGTTCACCTGCATGAGGGTGCCTACCTGGGCGCGAAGTGCGTCATTCGTCAGGGGCGACCCGGCCAGCCGACGACCATCGGGCAGGGCGCCATCGTCGGGATGGGCAGCGTGGTGCTGCGAGATGTCCCACCAGATGTGACGGTCGTGGGGAATCCCGCCAGATCAAGATAAGCCGTTTTCCGGAGGAGTGACTAGTGCTGAACACGCCGTTTTCCCCTTGGCCATCGTTTTCCGACGACGAAGTCGCGAAGGTGGCTGCCGTCCTCGCGTCGAACCGGGTGAATTACTGGACGGGCACGGAAGGCCGCGACTTCGAGCGGGAATTCGCCGCCTGGACAGGCGCGCGACATGCCGTTGCCGTGGCGAATGGCACAGTGGCTCTGGATCTGGCCCTCAAGGCACTCGGCATCGGAGCCGGTGACGAGGTGGTCGTGAGCCCCCGGTCGTTCATGGCGTCAGTATCGTCTGCGGTGACTGCCGGGGCGATTCCGGTGTTTGCGGATGTCGACCGAGACAGTGGCAACATCACTGCCGCCAGCATCCAGCGGGTCTTGACGCCGAGGACCCGGGCGATCATCTGCGTGCATCTTGCCGGCTGGCCCTGTGACATGACCGGCATCATGGCCATGGCTGAGGCAAGGGGACTCAAGGTGATCGAGGACTGTGCGCAGGCCCACGGCGCCATGCATCGCGGCCGAA
>CAZXTM010000023.1:0-18371 GCA_964643765.1 uncultured Bifidobacteriaceae bacterium
GACGCAGCAACAAGCCCAGCAACGATTTGATGGGGCGGTGCAGCGGACCACCGACCAGACGGAATCCCGCAGCCGGTCGCTCAGTGACCGCATCGGCGGACTCGACGAGACCCTGCGCACCAGCGTGGAAGCCGCCACGCTTCGCGAGCAGATGGCCCGCGAACGGGTGACTGCGGCCGAGCAGGCCCTCACCGCCGCCCGCGCCGCGCGCGTGACCGCCGACCTCAACCTCGAGCGCCAGCGGGCCCTCGACGCCAAGGGACTGACCTCGACCCGCAACGTCGAGCTGGCCGTGCTCGAGGCGACCACGCGGGTGGCCGAGGTCGATCGCGCCGTGGCCACGTTGAATGCGGCCCGCAGCGAGCAGGCGTCGCTGTCCGTGGTCGGCCGCCAGAGCGGCGAGCTCATCAAGGCGGGCGAGCCGCTCGCCACTATCGTGCCTGCCTCCACCAAGGATGTGGTCGAGCTCTGGGTCAACGGCAACGACATGCCCATGGTCATGCCCGGGCAGCTGGTGCGCCTGCAGTTCGAAGGGTGGCCGGCGCTGCAGTTCAGCGGCTGGCCCTCAATCGCGGTCGGCACTTTCGGGGGGCGCGTGCTGCTGGTCGACTCGACCGACAACGGCAAGGGACGCTTCCGCGTCCTGGTCGAGCAGGACAAGGCTGACGACCCGTGGCCCTCGCAGCGCTTCCTCAGGCAGGGCGTGCGGGCGAATGGCTGGGTGATGCTCAACATCGTCCCCATCGGCTTCGAGCTCTGGCGTCAGTTCAATGGCTTCCCGCCCGTGCTCTCGCCAGACGAGCCTCCCATCGTCGAAATCGAGCGAGCGGCCGATGGCGGGAAGGACGATAAGGGCGGCAAGTGATGCGGCGCCGGGCGTGGATCTCGATGGCGGCGGTCTGGGCAGCGCTGCTCGCCCCCCCGGCGCTGGCCCAGGAGGCGCCGTCGACCACGGGTGCGCCCCTGACGGCCGCCGACGTACTCGCGTCGGTCGAACGCGCCTGGCCCGTGCTGGCGCAGGCGCGCCAGGGAGTGGACGAAGCCCGAGGTGCACTGCTTGCCACTCAGGGCGCCTTCGACCTCAAGGCCAAGTCGACGATCAGCCGCATGGACGGCTACTACGACAACACGCGCACCTACAGCGTGCTCGAGCAGCCGCTGGCCACGCTGGGCATCGACCTGTATGCCGGCTACCGGAGCGGCCAGGGCTCGTTCGCCGTTTACGACAGCAAGGCGGAGACGCTGTCCGGAGGTGAGTGGCTCACCGGTCTGCGCGTGCCCCTGCTGCAGGATCGTGCGATTGATCCACGGCGTGCCGACCGGCAGACCGCCTCGCTTGATGTGACCCGGGCCGAGCAGGATCTCGAAAAGGCCCGTCTCTCGGCCTACAAGCAGGCCCTGGCGGCCTACTGGGACTGGGTGGCGGCCGGGCGCCAGTATCAGGTGGCCCGAGACCTGCTGGCGCTCGCCGAGGCGCGCGACCAGCAGCTGGCCGATGCGGCGCAGCTCGGACAGCTGGCCCCTGTCGAGCGCACCGATAACCTGCGCGCCATCCTGCAGCGGCGCTCGGCCCTGGTGTCGGCCGAACGGCTGGTGCAGCTGCGTGCCATCGATCTGTCCCTGTTCCTGCGGCGACCCGATGGCACGCCCATTCGTCCCACCACCGACCAGCTGCCTCCGTTGCCCTCGACCACCGACCGCGTGGCGTCCACAGAGCAGGCCCTCCTCGACATCGCCCGGTCGCGCCGGCCTGAGCTGCGCAGCGTGCAGGCCAAGCGCGAGCAGCAGGACGTCGCCCTGCGCCTGGCGCAGAACCAGCGGCTGGCCGACCTCGACCTCTTCGGCGAGACCTGGCAGGGCACCGGTGACGGCTCGGTGATCCGGCAGGGCCAGAACAGTCAGGTGGGCGTGACCTTCTCGCTGCCCCTCCAGCGGCGCAAGGCGATCGGCAACGCGCGGCAGGTCGAGGCCAAGCTGGCCACGCTGCAGCTGGAATGGCAGTGGGTGGCCGAGCAGATCAGCGCCGACGTGCAGGATGCACTGAGCGCCGTCGAGGCGGCGCGTGCCAGCCTCGCCCTGCTGCAGCAGGAGGCTGCCGTGGCGGTGGAACTCGAAGGGCTCGAGCGCGACCGCTTCCAGCTGGGCGATTCGACGCAGTTCCTGGTCAACCTGCGCGAGCTGGCCACCGCTGACGCGCGCCTGCGCGAGGTCAGGGCCCGCGCCGATTACCAGAAGGCGCTCGTCAGCCTCGAGGCCTCGACCGGCCAGCTCCTCGACCGCCGCGCACCGCAGCCCTGAGTCATCTCCCGCGCCGTCGCGTATGATGGCGTTTTCGGGAGTGTGACGTGGCCACGATTCTTCAGCACCTGCCCGCCGGCGAAAAAGTCGGCATCGCCTTCTCCGGCGGCCTCGATACCAGCGCCGCCCTGCACTGGATGCGCGCCCATGGCGCCATCCCGTATGCCTACACGGCCAACCTCGGGCAGCCGGACGAGAAGGATTACGACGACATCCCGAAGAAGGCCATGGCCTACGGCGCCGAGCAGGCGCGTCTCATCGAGTGCCGCCCCCAGCTGGTGGCCGAGGGCCTCGCGGCCATTCAGTGTGGCGCCTTCCACATCTCGACGGCGGGGGCGACCTACTTCAATACCACCCCCCTCGGGCGCGCCGTCACCGGCACCATGCTCGTCGTCGCCATGCGCGAAGACGATGTGAACATCTGGGGTGACGGATCGACGTTCAAGGGCAACGACATCGAGCGGTTCTACCGCTACGGGCTGCTGGCCAACCCGCAGCTGCGCATCTACAAGCCCTGGCTCGACCAGCGCTTCATCGACGAGCTCGGCGGGCGCACCGAGATGTCGCAGTACATGATCGCCAACGGCTTCGAATACAAGATGAGCGTCGAGAAGGCGTACTCGACCGACTCGAACATCCTCGGGGCCACGCACGAGGCCAAGGACCTCGAGTTCCTGAACAAGGGCCTCTCGATCGTGCAGCCCATCATGGGCGTGGCGTTCTGGCGCGATGATGTGCCCGTGAAGCCTGAAGAGGTGACGGTCCGCTTCGAGGACGGGCACCCGGTGGCGCTCAACGGCCGCACCTTCAGCGATGCGCTGGCCATGTTCACGGAAGCCAATGCCATTGGCGGCCGCCACGGGCTGGGTATGTGCGACCAGATCGAAAACCGGATCATCGAGGCCAAGAGCCGCGGCATCTACGAGGCGCCGGGCATGGCCCTGCTGCACCTGGCCTACGAGCGGCTCGTCACTGGCATCCACAACGAAGACACGATCGAGCAGTACCGCCTCAATGGCCGCCGGCTCGGCCGGCTGCTGTATCAGGGGCGCTGGTTCGATCCGCAGTCGATGATGCTGCGCGAGACGGCGCAGCGCTGGGTGGCGCGCGCCGTGACCGGCGAGGTGACGCTCGAGCTGCGGCGCGGGAACGATTACTCGATTCTCGACACCAGCAGCCCGAACCTCACCTACAAGCCCGAGCGCCTCACCATGGAGAAGGGCGAGGCCTTCTTCACGCCGCAGGATCGCATCGGCCAGCTGACGATGCGCAACCTCGACATCATCGATACACGCGACAAGCTGCGCATCTACACCGAGACCGGCCTGATCGGATCGGCCTCGTCCGGCGTGCCGCTGCTCGAAGGCGAGTAGGCGGCTGCGGGCCGCCTACGTCGTTTCGATGGTCACGTGCTCGATGGCGATGTCGGTGACGGGGCGGTCGCCGGGGCGGGTGGGGGTCTTGCCGATGGCCGAGATGACGTCCATGCCCTCGACGACCTCACCGAAGATCGCATGGCGGTTGTCGAGCCACTCGGTCGGGGCCAGCGTGATGAAGAACTGCGAGCCGTTGGTGTTGGGGCCGGCGTTGGCCATCGAGAGCAGCCCCGGACGGTCGTGGCGCAGTCCCGGTCCGAACTCGTCGTTGAAGCGGTAGCCCGGGCCGCCGCGGCCGCTGCCTTCGGGGCAGCCGCCCTGAATCATGAATCCGTCGATGACGCGGTGGAAGATGAGCCCGTCGTAGAACGGACGGCTCACCATGGCGCCGGTCTTCGGGTCCTTCCACTCTTTCGAGCCGGTGGCCAGCCCGACAAAGTTGGCAACGGTCTTCGGGGCCTGCTCGTCGAACAGGCGGACCTTGAAGGTGCCGGCAGACGTGGTAAACGTGGCGTGAGTCATCCCGCCATGTTACCGCGCCTGCCGGGCGTAGCGGGTCGCTAGCCGAAGGTGATGCCCTGGGCCAGCGGCAGGCTGGTCGACCAGTTGACGGTGTTGGTCTGCCGGCGCATGTAGCCCTTCCAGGCATCCGACCCCGACTCGCGGCCGCCGCCGGTTTCCTTCTCGCCGCCGAAGGCGCCGCCGATTTCTGCGCCCGAGGTGCCGATGTTGACGTTGGCGATGCCGCAGTCCGACCCGCCGGCCGACAGGAAGGCCTCGGCCGTGCGCATGCTCTCGGTGAAGATGGCGCTCGACAGCCCCTGCGGGACGCCGTTGTGCAGGGCCATGGCCTCGTCCATGTGCTCGTAGTCGAGCACGTAGAGGATGGGCGCGAACGTTTCGTGGCAGACCACGTCGGTCTGCGCGGGCATGCGCACGATCGTCGGTTCGACAAAGTGCGGTCCCAGCTCGGGCCGGCGCCTGCCGCCGGTGAGGATCGTGCCGCCCTGGGCCACGGCCTGGGCGAGGGCCGATTCCATCTGCGCCACGGCCTGTGCCGACACCAGCGGCCCCATCAGCGTGCCATCGGCCAGCGGATCGCCGATGCGCACCTGGCCGTAGGCGCGCACGAGCCGCTCGGTGAGCTCGTCGACCACAGAGCGGTGCGCGATGATGCGGCGCGTCGACGTGCACCGCTGGCCCGCCGTGCCGACCGCGCCGAACAGGATGGCGCGCACGGCCATGTCGAGGTTGGCGTCGGGCGCGACGATGATCGCGTTGTTGCCGCCGAGCTCGAGGATGGTCTTGCCGAAGCGGCCGGCCACTGCCGAGGCCACCTGGCGGCCGACGGCGGTCGACCCGGTGAACGAGATGAGCGGCAGGCGCGCATCGCCGACCATGGCCGCGCCCACCTGCTGGCCGGTGCCCACGGCCAGCGTGAAGATGCCCGACAGGCCGTGATCGGCCATGACACGGTTGGCGATGTGCTGCACGGCGACGGCAGTGAGCGGCGTCGGCTCGGCCGGCTTCCACACCACCGTGTCGCCGCAGACGGCGGCGAGCGCGGCGTTCCACGACCAGACGGCGACGGGGAAGTTGAAGGCCGTGATGACGCCGATGGCCCCGAGCGGATGCCACTGCTCCATCATCCGGTGGCCGGGGCGTTCGGAGGCGATGGTCAGCCCGTAGAGCTGCCGCGACAGGCCGGTGCTGAAGTCGCAGATGTCAATCATCTCCTGCACCTCGCCGTGCCCCTCGCCCCGGATTTTTCCCATCTCGAGCGAGACCAGGTCGCCGAGCGGCTCCCTGGCATCGCGCAGGGCCTGGCCGAGGTCGCGGACGACATCGCCGCGCTTGGGCGCCGGCACGTGGCGCCACGAGGCAAATGCCGACACGGCGGCATTGACCACCTGGTCGTAGAGGGCCGGGGTGGCCAGGGCCACGCGGGCAATGGCGTCGCCGGTGGTGGGGTTGAACGAGGTCAGCGTGTGGCTGCTCGCATCGGTCAGCCAGCCATCGGGGCCCGTGCAGGCGCCCGCATTGAGTTCGCGCAGCCCGAGCCGGGCCAGGAGAGCAGCAGTGGAAGACATGCCCACATTGTGCCCGATGCCGGCCGGGTTCGTCTGCCTCGAGGGGCTACAATCGCCGCATGTCGTCTGCATGGCGCGTCGATTCGGCCGCGCTCACCCGGTGGGGCCAAGGCACCGAGCTTCGGGCCTGGCAGCACCTCGGGCCCGTGTGGGTGGGCGAGGCCGACGCGCCGTCGGTCAGGTTCGCGGTGTGGGCCCCGAACGCACGCCAGGTGTCGGTGGTGGGCGACTTCAACGGCTGGAACGGCGCGCAGCACCCGCTGGCCTCGTACCAGGGCGGGGTCTGGGAAGGCGTGGTCCCGGGCGTCTCCGAGGGGCAGGCCTACAAGTTTCAGATCACCGGTGCCGATGGCCGCGTCACCCTGAGGGCCGACCCGATGGCGCGGCACGCCGAGCCGCCGCCGCTGACGGCCTCACGGGTGCCGGCGCGCACCCGCCACGCGTGGAACGACGCGGCGTGGATGGAGGCGCGCCACGCGCGACGGGCGACGCCGCAGCCCCTGAGCATCTACGAGGTGCACCTCGGCAGCTGGCGGCGCACCGCGGACGGGCAGTGGCTCACCTATCGCGAGCTGGCAGCGCAGCTGGTGCCCTACGCGTGCGAGCTGGGTGTCACACACATCGAACTGCTGCCGGTGATGGAGCATCCCTTCTACGGGTCGTGGGGCTACCAGGTCACGGGGTTCTACGCGCCGACGGCGCGGTATGGCGATCCCGACGACCTCCGGGCGTTCATCGACGCCTGCCACCAGGCCGGGCTCGGCGTGCTGCTCGACTGGGTGCCGGCGCATTTTCCTGCCGACGAACATGCGCTGGCGCAGTTTGATGGCACGGCTCTCTACGAGCATGCGGATCCGCGGCAGGGCGTGCATCCCGACTGGGGCACGCGCATCTTCAACTACGGCCGCTCGGAGGTGCAGTCGTTCCTGCTGTCGAACGCGCTCTACTGGATCGAGGAGTTCCATGTCGATGGCCTGCGCGTCGATGCTGTCGCTTCAATGCTGTATCTCGATTATTCGCGCACGCCGGGCCAGTGGATTCCCAACCGCGAGGGCGGGCGCGAGAACCTCGAGGCCGTGGCCTTCCTGCAGCACCTGCACCGTGTGCTCGGGCGCGAACATCCCGGCGTCATCACGTGCGCGGAAGAATCCACCGTCTGGCCCGGCGTGACGCGGGCCGTGGATGAGGGCGGCCTGGGGTTCACGTTCAAGTGGAACATGGGCTGGATGCACGACGTGCTCGAACACGTCGCGCGCGATCCGGTGCATCGCCGCTGGCACCACCGCGAGCTGACGTTCCCGCTGCTCTACGCCTACACCGAGCGGTTCGTGCTGCCGCTGTCGCACGACGAGGTGGTGCACGGCAAGCGGTCGCTGCTGAGCCGCATGCCCGGCGATCCGTGGCAGCAGCGGGCCTCGCTGCGTCTGCTACTCGGGTTCCTGTATGTGCATCCGGGGCGCAAGCTCTTCTTCATGGGCGCCGAGCTGGGGCAGTGGCGCGAGTGGGCGCACGACGGCGACCTCGACTGGGCGCTGCTCGAAGAGGCGTCGCACCGGGGGCTGCTGCGCTGGGTGTGCGACCTGAACCGTGCGTATCGCGGCTGGCCGGCGCTGTGGGCGGCTGATGACAGCCCCGACGGCTTCCAGTGGACCACGTGTGACGATGCCGAACAGGGGGTGGTGGCGCTGCTGCGGCGCGATCCGGCGAGCGGCGCATCCGTAGTGGCGGTGCTGAACTTCACACCGGTCGTGCGCGACGCGTATGTGATTGGGGTGCCAGTGGCGGGCCGCTACCGCGAGGTCCTCAACAGTGATGCCGCCGACTATGGGGGCAGCGGCGTCGGCCATGGTGGATGGGTGCAGACCGAGCCCGGGGCGGTACATGGATTCGCGCAGCACCTGCGGCTGCGGGTGCCGCCGCTGGGACTCCTGTTGCTGGTGCCCGAGGGCGTGGCGGCGCTCGCAGAGTGATCGCGCCGGGAGCTCGCCTGCAGCGGCGCGCCCCCGGCGGCAGTGATGGCTAGAACGTCATGCGCAGGCCGAAGCGCAGCACGCGCGGCGCCACGATGCCGCTGATGCGGTTGGCGTTGGCGGCGGCCTGGTTGCGCTGGCGCGACAGCACCGTGTTCACGTTGGTGAGGTTGAACGCCTCGAGCGAAGGAATCAGCCGCACACGGCCCAGGGTGACAGGGCGGTCGAGGCGCAGGTCGATGGTCTGCAGCCGCTCGTTGCGCACGTCGCCGAGCGGGTCGAGCAGCACGGTCGCCTGGCCCGCGCCGTTGATGCGGTTTGGCGACAGGATGCCCTGCGGGAAGGGGAAACCCTGGCGGGCATTGAAGAACGCCGACAGGTTGGCCTCGATGAAGGGAATCTGGTAGACGCCGCTGGCCTTCACCAGCCACTTGGCGTTGGTGAAGATGCCCGAGATGCCGCTGCCCGTCTGCTCCGGGGCGAACTGTGCCCCATTGAGCTTGTCGATGTTGGTCGGGTCCTCGTAGGCATTTGCCGAATCCCAGCGGTCGACGGCGTTGTTGTAGGCGTAGCTGGCATTGGCTGACCAGCGGTTCGCCATGCGGCGGCTGATCACCAGCTCGACGCCGTTGTAGTCGCGATAGCGATCGGGCACGTTGGTGTAGACAAACGGCAGCCCGGCCAGCTGAATGTTCGGCTGGTAGTAGGTGACGGCCTGGCAGCGCGCGCTGGCGGGGCAGTTGGTGGGCGTGAAGCTCACCGGCGAGTAGTTGGCGCTGGTCAGGCCGATGCGATCCTGCCACGCGAACTGGTCGTACTTGCGCCAGATGTAGCTGGCACTGATCCCAACGCCCTGGAACAGCTCGTGGTCAAACCCCACGATGGCTTCCTGCGTGCGGTCGTTTTTCACGTTCGGATCAACCGACCCGGGTGAACGGAAGTTGCCGGGATTGGCGGCGTTGTAGGTCGACGAGGCGGCGAGAATCGACGCGTAGTTGATTTCGCCGGTCTGCACGAAGCGGTCGCCGTTCGTGTCGGTCCATGGGAAACGGATGACCGTCGCTCCCGTGGTGGTCAACTGGCTCGACAGCTGCCCCGGGGCCATCTGTCCGAAGTACATCGAGTACGACACCTTCGCCACTGTGCGGCCCTTGCCTGACAGGTCGTAGTTGAGGCCGATGCGGGGCGACACGTTCGTCCAGGTGACGCCGGCCGACAGCCCGGGGAAGTCGATGGCCGGCAGCTGCACCGGCGCCAGCGGACTGGCGGGCACCAGCGCCGCGTCGGCCCGGTCGGTCTGGCGGTCGACACGGAACCCGACCGTGAGCGTCACCCGCTTGGCCGTGTAGGTGTCCTGCGCAAACGCGGCCCAGGTGTCGAGGTGCGATTCCGAGTTGCCGTCGCGATAGACGTCGACCGAGTTGGCGACGCCGTTGGTCAGCCGGGCGATGGCGTTGCCGCCCACGTGGTTGAGGCTGATCGAGTGGGCCGTGCGCCAGCGTCCGCCGAACTTGAACGCATGATCACCGCCCAGCATGTTGGGCTGGAAGTAGTTGGCCATCACGTCGACGCTGTTGGTCGGACGCAGGAAGATCGACTGCTGAAATGACCGCGAGTAGGCCCCCGTCGTCGTCTCGAGCAGCGGCTGCACGTCGGCCAGCTCGTCCTTGTGGAAGTCGAGCGCGAAGTTGTTGCCCAGATGCGCCGCCAGCACGTCGACGAGGAAGCGATCACTGAACACGTGCTGGTCGCTGAGCTTCCAGAAGGGCGACGGACCGGTCAGCCAGCCGAAGCGGCCGAACTCGTCGCTGACCGCCCGCTGCCTGTAGGTCGTCTCGATGGGGCGCGTGTCGGACGCATCGCGCACGTTGCGCACCTTCTCGGCCCAGGTGTTCTGCAGGCCCAGGCGGTTGCCCTTGAACGGGGCAAACGTCAGCTTCCAGTTGTAGTTGTTGAGTGTGGTCAGGTCGCTTTCCAGGCAGTCGCGAAGACCCTGCGTATCGGTGGGCGGTGTCGGCCGGCACGCGGAGGTGTTCTTGTAGAACCCGACCACGCCCACCCTGATGTCCTGAGTGCCGTAGCTGCCCCAGTACCAGGCCTTGCCCTTGCGGAGCGGGCCGCCGACTTCGAAGCCATAGTCCTTGATGTTCTGGATGGGGGCACCGGATCCCGCGCCGGCAGCCCGCACCTCATCGTCGATGTTGTCGGCCTGGAATTTCTGGTCGGTCAGGTACCCGCGCGCCGACCCGCGGAACCGGTCGGTGCCGCCCTTGGTGACCAGGTTGATTCCGACGCCGCCGGTCTGCTGGGTGACGTCGGCACCACCCGTGGTGACCTGCATTTCCTCGAGCATGTCGAAGTCGTAATAGATGGGCGATGCGCCGGTGGCCGACATGTCGGTGATGTCGACGCCGTCAATCGACCACTTGTTGTTGCCAGTGGCCGCGCCGCGGGCGACATAGTTCGACTGCTGGCCCGACTGGCTACCACCGACGTTGACGCGGTCAACCGCAATCGACGGAGACCGCTCGAGCATGACCCACGGGTCACGGGCGGACGGCAGGTTCTGCAGCGTGTCGAGGTCGAAGGACGTGCGCGTGCCGACGGCCTTGGTGTCGATGAGCGGCGTGGCTCCGGTGACCGTGATCGACTCCTGCACGGTCGAGATGGCCATCTCGGCGTTCACCTGCGCCGAGAATCCAATCGTGATACGCACGCCCGTCGACTGTACCGTGCGAAAGCCGGTCAGTTCGAAGGTGACGGCGTAGGTGCCGACTGGCAGCTCGGGCATCCGGTACGAGCCCGTCTCTGACGTGACGGCGATGCGGGGCTGCAGCAGCGTTGGTCCCGACACGGTGACCGTGGCCCCGGGGAGCACGGCCCCCGAACTGTCGGTGGCACGGCCGTAGATTTCGCCGGTCTGCTGCTGGGCCGAGGCACTGGCCGCCCCCACGGCCAGCAGCGCCGCCAGCAGCGCAGGTCTATATCTCAGAAGATTCAACATCGGAGTCCCTCCACTCCAGCAAACGGACAGATACAGGCCGGCCCCGTGGTGACGGCCGGTGAGCACCGGAGAGCCCTCCACAAGGGCATCTCCTGACACGGATGACGAGAGGCGATTCAGCGTCGGTCGGACTGACGCGTCACGGACGTGACATCCCCGACTATACCCGACAAGTGGGTCAGGGCGTGCGAGCGCACGGGCGCACGTGGTGGCGACCCTCCGGCCGCTAGGCGGACTGCTGGCTGGCGGCTGGTGCGGTCGGGTCGCTCAGTTCCGCAACTGCGGCCAGGCCGTGACGACCGACGCCAGCAGGGCCACCGCCGTCAGCAGCAGGCAGAGGGCGCCGAGCGCGAGGTGATCGATGCGCTCGCGGGTGCCGGGCCGCAGCAGCAGGCTGGCCAGGTAGCCCCCGGCGAAGCCTCCCGCATGCGCCCAGTTGTCGACCCCGGGGAAGATGAGGCCGAACACGCCCATGAACAGCGCATACTGCAGCCCGTACTCGCGGGCGTGGCTGTGTCCCGTGGCCCGGCCATAGTGGACGAGTGCGCCCAGCAGGCCGAAGATCGACGCCGAGGCCCCGACCGAGAACTGCGCGCCGCCAATGAGCGGCAACCCTGCGAGATACATGCCGGCGACCGAGCTGGCCGCAAACCCCGCGACGCCAGAGGCCGTGTAGAGAATGACCATGCGGCCCGGGCCGTAAAGCTCGGCAACAGCCGGAGCCAACTGGCGGATCCACATCACGTTGAAGAACACGTGCAGGATGCCGGCGTGCAGCCAGCCGGCGGTCAGCACCGTCCACCAGCGGCCGTACTCGAACACCGGCACTGCGCCCGAAGCCCCTAGCAGGAACAGCACTCGCGTGCCGGGGGCCAGCATTCCGCGCATGTTGAGGCCCGACAGCAGCAGCGACACCACGTAGAGGGTTACCGTTCCCCCCACGACCAGCGGGACGAAGCCCAGATCATTGCCCAGGCGCCGCAGCGCCGGGCCATAGCCCCAGAGCCCCGGATTCCATCGCCCGCACGAGTAGCACGTGTCGTCGTTGACGCCGACCAGCACGCCGCACGAGGTGCAGATGACCGATCCTTCCCGCTGTCGCCTGAACATCCTCTCCCGATCTTAGTGCAGGGGTGGGGTGGCCGGGCGGAAGTGCTCGCGGTACCACGCGATCGATCGGTCGAGTGCGTCGATGACATGCCGCGCCTCCTGCAGGCCATGCCCCTCGCGCGGGTAGCGCACCATCACGGCACGCGTACCGACGTCGTGCAGGGCGATGTAGAACTGCTCGGCCTCCTCGATGGGCACGTCGTTGTCGTGCTCGCCGTGGAGGAACAGCACCGGCGTCTTCACGCGGTGCGCCAGACGGATCGGGGACCGTTCCCACAGCATGTCGATGATGCCGTCCCTGTGGGGGAAGTCGCCGTACTCGACCGCGAGATAGTCATGGTAGTACGCGAGGTAGTTCTGCGTGACCAGGTTCGAGATGCCGGCGCTCGGAATCGCGGCGCGGAACCGTTCCGTCTGGGTCACCAGCCAGTTGGCGAGCTGGCCGCCGTAGCTGCCGCCTTCCACGGCCAGTCGCGAGGCATCGAGCCAGGGATGGCGGGCGAGGGCCGCGTCCACCCCGGCGAGCACGTCGCGCGCCTCGGCGCCGTTCTGGTCGCGGAAGATGGCGTCAGCGAAGGCCTGTCCATAGCCGGTCGAGCCACGGTAGTTGACCATCAGTGTCGCCCAGCCCTGTGCGGCATAGACCTGCGCCTTGTGGTTGAAGGCCGGGCCCTGCTGACCGTGCGGTCCGCCGTGAATCACCACCACCAGCGGCACGCTGGCCGGGACGGTCTCGACGGCCTGTGCGGGACGGGTCAGGAAGGCCTCCACCGTGAGGCCCTCGTTCGTGAAAGTCAGCGCCTCGACGGGCGCGAGTGTGCGCGACGCCAGCAGTGCGGCATTGTGCGTGGTCAGGGCGCGCGGTGCGGGCGGGCCGCCGGCCGTCGTGCCCTGTGCTGCGGCAGTGGAGGAAGGGAAAGGCACCGAGTACAGCTCGGCGGGGCCCTGCGGCGTGCTCATGGCGAACAGAATCTGCGTGCGTCCCACGGCCACGGCCGAGACACTGCCCTCGGCGCGGACGACGGTCATCGCCGTGGCGGGCGGGGGGGCCGCGGCACTGTCGAACGCCATCAGGTGCACGCGGCCGCGTTCCTGCAGCGTGAAGTAGAGGCGGCGTCCATCGGGGGACCACTGCGGCACGCCCTGGCGGTTGTCGACGGCGCGACCCAGTTCAAGGCGTCCCGTGCCGTCCGCACGCATCACCCAGACATGCGTGTCTTCCTTGGTGGTTTCCGACGAGGTCAGGTCGCGCGTGGTGCCTGAGAAGGCGATGCGGGTGCCGTCGGGTGACCACGAGGGCGAGTACTCGGCGCTCTTCGTCTGCGTGAGTCGCGTGAGGGCACCGGTGTCTGCATCGACGGTGAAGAGGTCGTAGTTGAAGACACGGTCGGCGTCTGGCTCGCGGTTCGAGACAAAGAGGATGCGCGTGCCCGACGGCGACCACTGGACCGAGTGCTCGTAGTGCGGGCCGTCGGTGAGCTGGCGCACGGCGCGGGTCGCGACGTCGACGACAAACAGGTGCGTGCGGCGGTTGTCGTTGAAGCGCGTGAGGCCTTCGCTGGCGGTGGGCTTGTAGAGGTAGCGCGTGATCACCATCGGATCCTGATCGGGCTGCGCCGCCCCCTCAGGGCCGTCGACGGCTGACACGTAGGCGATGCGCCGGCCGTCGGGCGACCACGACAGGCGCTCGCCCGCCGACGGCAGGGGATGGTTGGTGCTGCCGACCGGCGCCAGCAGTCGGGGCCTGGCGCCCAGGCGGTCGACGACCACGAGGCCTGCGCCCTCGTCTGTGCGGCCGAAGTAGGCGAGCTGCTGGCCGTCGGGCGACCAGCGGGCGCCGGAGGCCCCGGCGAGCGTCCGCGTCTGTCCGCTGGCCAGGTCGCGGATCAGTGTGCGCCGCGAGGGACGTCCGGGTGCGTCGTTCGACACCAGGGCATAGGCCACCTCGGTGCCCGAGGGCGACAGCTGCACGTCTGTCACCGACTGCAGGGCCTGGTGGTCCGAGGGTGTCCACGGGGCACGCCCCTGCGCTTCGCCAGCCACCCCTGCGGCCAGCATCACCACACACGCGAACATCCGGGTTCGGACCATGAGGGCAGTATAGGCGGAGCGATGCGGTAAAATCGGTCATCGCCTTCGAACTCATCGTCATCCTCGGTCTGATCCTCGCCAACGGGGTGTTCGCCATGTCAGAGATGGCGGTGGTGGCAGCGCGCAAGGTTCGCCTGCAGCAGCGTGCCGACGAAGGCGACGCGCGCGCCCGCGCCGCGCTCGACCTGGCCACGCATCCGGCGCAGTTCCTGTCGACCGTGCAGGTCGGCATCACGCTGGTGGGCATCCTCGCCGGCGCCTATGGCGGTGCCGAGCTGGCCGAGCCGCTCGCCGTGCGGATTGGCGAGATTCCCCAGCTGGCGCCCTATGCCGAGGGCGTGGCCCTCACGCTGGTTGTCACCGTCATTGCCTTCCTCTCGCTCGTCATCGGCGAGCTGGTGCCCAAGAACATCGCGCTGACGTGGCCCGAGACCATTGCGTCGTGGGTGGCCAGTCCCATGGGCTGGCTGGCGCGCATCGGCGGGCCGTTCGTGTCGCTGCTCACCGGGACGACGCGCCTCATCCTGCGGCTCATCGGGGTGAAGGAGCAGGCCGAGTCGCACCTGACGGAAGAGGAAATCAAGGCCGTCATCAGCCAGGGGGCCGAGAGCGGTGTGCTCGAGGCCGAAGAGGAATCGATCGTGCAGCGGGTGCTGCAGCTGGGCGACCAGCGTGTGGCGGCCATCATGACGCCCCGGCCCGACATCGAGTGGATTGACGTCGAGGCCACGTCCGACGAGCTGCGGGCCTTCCTGGCCAGCCATGCCCATACGCACTTCGTGGTGTGCCAGGGCGGCCTCGACAACGTGCTGGGCTTCGTGCGGGCCGCCGAGCTGCTGCCGCGCGCCATGCGTGGCGAGGACATCAACCTGCGGGCCCTGACACGCGACGCCCTGTTTGTGCCCGACTCGATGCCGGCGGTGCAGCTGCTCGAGGCCTTCCGCAAGTCGCATACGCACCTGGGGCTGGTGATGGACGAGTTCGGCGCCGTCGAGGGCCTGGTCACCGTGACGGACATGCTCGAGGCGCTGGTGGGCCACATGCCCGCCGATGCCAGTGAAGCGGCAGGCTTTTTCGTGCAGCGTGCCGACGGGTCGTGGCTGATCGACGGTTCGGCCCCCATCGAGGAAGTGCTCGAGCGCCTGGGCCTCGAAGCCCTGCCCGAGGACGAAAGCGGTGCCTACCACACGCTTGGTGGCTTCATCATGGCGCGCCTCGGCCATGTGCCGCACACGGCCGACCATTGTGAGTGGGAAGGCCATCACTTCGAAGTGGTCGACATGGACGGCCGGCGCATCGACAAGGTGCTGGTGGCCCGTCTGGCTGCCTGAGTCTTCTGCTACACTCGCGGCCCATGAGAGCGTGCGCTTCTCTCATTCCGGCTGGGGTCGCCCTGGGGCTGCTGCTGGGCCTCGCCGGGCTTGGCCCGCGTGGGCATGCGCAGGCGCCGGTGCCGACGCCTGTCGGGGATGCCCCGCGGACGGTCGACGGCTTTGTGCAGGCGCACTGCCTGTCGTGCCACAACGATCGGGCGCGCGTTGGCGGCTTCAGCCTGACCGGCGCCCGCGCGGCCGACGCCGCCGCCCATCCCGACGTCTGGGAGCCGGTGCTGCACAAGCTGCGCACCCGCCAGATGCCGCCCCCGTCACGCACGAGGCCCGAGGCCGCTTGGGCGGCCGAGGTGCAGGCGTCGCTCGTCGCGGCCCTCGATGGCGAGGCACGCCGTGCCCCGCGGCCCGGCCGCACCGGAGCCCACCGCCTCAACCGCGCCGAGTATGCCAACGCCGTGCGCGATGTGCTCGGGTTCGAGGTCGATGTGCGTGCCCTGCTGCTGCCTGACGAAGCCGATGAGGGCTTCGACAACGTCGCGGCCAGCCTCACCCTCTCGCCCGCGCATCTCGAGCGCTACCTGACCGCCGCGCGCGAGATCAGCCGCCTGGCCGTGGGCGATGCCGCGCTGGCCGCGACGCCGGCCGCCGTCTCGTATCGCGTGCCGAAGCTGCTCGAGCAGGACCGCCGCGTCGATGCGGGCCAGCCGTTCGGCTCGCGTGGCGGGGCGACCGTGATGCACCAGTTTCCCGCCGACGGCGACTATGCCGTGGCCATCAGGCTCAGGCGGCAGGTCTACGACTACATCATCGGCATGGGCACGCCGCAGCTGATCGACGTGCGCATCGATGGCCGTCGGGCGGGTCGCCTCCGAGTGGGAGGCGAGGCCCCCGGCCTGCCGGGTCCGATGACCTGGAACGGCGAGATCGTGGGCGAGACGCCCTGGGAGCTCTACATGCACGCCGCCGACCGCGCGCTGTCGGTGCCGGTGACGGTCACGGCCGGCCCGCACGAGGTGTCGGTGACCTTCGTCGATACGCCCTGGGTGGCCGACAGCGTCGACCAGCCCCTGGCGGTCGACTTCGGCCGCGGGTCTGACGAGCAGTACGACGGCGTCGCAGCGGTCGATACGGTGACCGTCATCGGGCCGCAGCGCCCGGGGCCCCCCGGCGACACCCCCAGCCGCCGCCGCCTGTTCGTGTGCCGTCCGTCACCCGCCCTGCCGGAGCGGGCGTGTGCCGAGCGCATCATCGGCCGCGTGGCCCGGCGGGCCTATCGCCGGACGGTCACCACCGCCGATCTGGCGCCCCTGCTGGCCTTCTATGAACAGGGGGCCGCCCGCGGCGGATTCGAAGCCGGCGTGCAGGCCGCCCTCGAGCGACTGCTCGTCAGCGTGCCGTTCCTGTTCCGGCTCGAACACGACCCCTCGGGGCCTTCCACCCCGGCGACCTATCGGCTGAGCGACGTCGACCTGGCCTCGCGCCTGTCGTTCTTCCTCTGGAGCAGCGTGCCGGATGAGGCGCTGCTCGACCTGGCCGAGGCCGGACGGCTCTCGCAGCCAGACGTGCTCGGGGCGCAGGTGGGGCGGATGCTGGCAGATCCCAGGGCCGACACCCTGGTGACCAACTTTGCGTTCCAGTGGCTGGGGCTGCGGAAAGTGGAAGCGGTGCTGCCCGATGCGAACGTATTTCCCGAGTTCGACGAGAACCTCAGGCGCGCGCTGCTCGAAGAGGCGCGTCTCTTCGTCGGCAGCCAGCTGCGCAACGACCGGCCTCTTGTCGAACTGGTGTCGGCCGACTACAGCTTCATCAATGCGCGGCTTGCCGAGCACTACGGCATTGCCGGGGTGCACACCGACCTCTATCGCAGGCACACGTTCACCGACGGGGTCCGCGGCGGGGTGCTCGGGCTCGGGGCGATGCTGCTGGCCACGTCGTATCCCGACCGCACGACCCCGGTCCTGCGCGGCACCTGGATTCTCGACACGCTGCTCGGCATGCCGCCGCCCCCGCCTCCACCGGACATTCCCGATCTGGCCGCCACCGACGAGGACGGGCGACCGCTGACGATGCGGGCGCAGATGGAACGGCATCGGCGGAACCCCGCGTGCGCGTCGTGCCACTCGCGGATGGATCCGCTGGGCTTCTCGCTCGAGCAGTTCGATGCCGTCGGGCGCGTGCGCACGCACGTGCTCGGACAGCCGGTCGACGCCTCGGCCGTGTTCGCCGATGGCACGCCCATCGATGGCGTGGCCGGGTTGCGGCGCTTCGTGCTGTCGCGCACAGACGGCCTGCGCGCCACGCTGGCCGCGCGCATGCTCACCTATGCGATCGGCCGCCAGCTGACCGTGCACGACCAGCCGGCCGTGCGCGCCATCGAGCAGGCCACGCGCGCCGGGGGCGACACCTGGTCGGCCCTGGTCCAGGCGGTTGTCCGCGCGGTGCCCTTTCAGATGAGGAATCGGGCTGCATCATGATCATGAAGAAGGCGCTCTCTCGACGCACCCTGCTCCGCAGCCTCGGCGCGGCGCTCCCGCTGCCGCTGCTCGATGCGATGGTGCCCGCGCTCACGCCCCTCGCGCAGACGGTGGCCACGCCCCGTCGCCGCTTCGGTGTGGTCTACATCCCGAACGGTGTCATCCCCGGCCAGTGGTTCCCGACGGAAGTAGGCACGGGCTACGCGCTGTCGCCCACGCTGATGCCGCTGGCCCCGGTGCGCGACCGCCTGTTGGTGCTGAGTGGCCTCGACAGCGTGCCGCCGCCGCCCCCTGGCGAGCGACAGTTCAACAACCACGCCGACGCCAGCACGCGCTTCCTCACCGACGTCACCCCGAGCCGAACGCTGCGCGCCGGGGTGTCCATCGACCAGATTGCCGCACGCACCCTCAGCGCCGACACTCTGCTGCCGTCGCTCGAACTCGCCCTCGAATCGGTCGATTCAGGCATGTCGTGCGACTTCGGGCGCAGCTGCGTCTACACCGGCACCATCGCGTGGGCCGGGCCGACTGCGCCCCTGCCGATGGAACGCGACCCGGGCGTGGTGTTTGCGCGCATGGTCGTGTAGGGCGCCGCCGACCTCGCCAGCGGTGTCCACGGGGGGGGCC
>CAZXTM010000023.1:18448-19117 GCA_964643765.1 uncultured Bifidobacteriaceae bacterium
TCGACCTGCAGCTGCTCGCCTATCAGGGCGACGTCACGCGCGTCACCACCTTCATGCTGGGGCGCGAGTTCAGCGGGCGCACGTATCCGGAAATTGGCGTGCCCGATGCGCACCACCCCATCTCGCACCACCAGCGCGACCCGGTGCGCATGGAGAAGTGCGCGCGCATCAACCACTATCACGTGTCGCTCTTCGCCGAGTACGTGAACCGGCTGCGCGAGACGCCCGATGGCGACGGCACGCTGCTCGACCACGTGACGCTGCTGTACGGCGCGGGCATGAGCGAGGGCAACGGCCACGTGCCGCGCAACCTGCCGCTGCTGCTCGTGGGCGGCGGTGCAGGCACACTGCCTGCGGGGCGCCACATCCGCTACGCCGACGGCACGCCGCTGGCCAACATGCACCTCGGGCTGCTCGACTCGCTCGGCGTCCGCATCGACGTGCACGGCAACAGCACCGGTCCGCTGTCGTTCCTCTGATGCTGGCTGCCGTTGTCCTGGCCCTCACCCTCGGCCTCGCACCGCCGTCTGACCTGCCGCCCCTGATGGCGGCGGCGCGCGACGGCGACGAGGCTGGCGTCCGCCGTCTGCTGACGGGTGGCACCACAGCACGCGCCACGACCGCCGATTGCACGACGGCGCTGCACCCGGCCGCTCACGCTGGCCACCT
>CAZXTM010000023.1:19127-25996 GCA_964643765.1 uncultured Bifidobacteriaceae bacterium
CGGTCACCGACCTTGGGGTCTCACCCCTGCCCCTGGCCGCCGCCGGCGGACACACGGCGGTGGTGCAGGCGCTGCTGGCCGCAGGGGCCCCGGTCCGAGCCGTGACCGATGCCGGCATCGACCCGCTGATGGAAGCGGCGCGCGTCGGTGATGCCGCCGCCGTGCAGGTACTGCTCGACGCAGGGGCTGACCCGCAGCGTGCGGAGCCGGTCCGCGGACAGACGGCCTTGATGTGGGCGGCCGCCGGCGGACACAGCCGCGCCGTCGAGGCCCTGGCGCGCCGAGGGGCCGATGTGCACGCCCGCTCGCGCACGCGTCCGCTGGTCGTGATGTTCGACCGGGGTCCCAGCCGCAGCGTCAAGACATCGGGACAGGATGCGCATCGCCTCACGGCTGGAGGGTTGACGCCCATCCTGTTCGCGGCGCTCGCGGGAGACGTGGCGACCATCGATGCACTGCTGGCTCTTGGTGCCTCGGCCAGTGACGTGGCCGCCGATGGCCGCTCGGCCCTGGTGCTGGCCGCGTTCGACGGACACGGTGCCGTTGCGCGTCGCCTCGTCGAGGCCGGTGCCGATGTGCAGGCCGACGGGGCTGGCTACACGGCGCTGCATGCCGCCGTGCTGCGTGGCGACCACGACACCGTGCGCGCGCTGCTGGCCCGTGGCGCGAACATCCATGCGAGGCTGCGGCAGGGAAGCCCGGTGCGGCGCTTCGGGTCGCAGTGGGCCCTCTCGCACACCCTGCGCGGAGCCACGCCGCTGATGATTGCCGTGGTCTATCTCGAGCGACCGATCGTCCGCACGCTGCTCGACGCGGGGGCTGATCCCTCGCTCGGCCTTGCCGCCGGTCATACGCCCCTGATGGTGGCCGCCGGTGCTCCCATCGAAAAGGAAGCGCGCCCGTCGGATCTGGTGCGCTGGAATGTCGTCGACGCTGACACGCCGATCGTGCCGCGCGACCGTGGCGACGTCGAGGCCGTGGTGCAGCTGCTGCTTGCGGCCGGGGCATCGCCCCGCGACGCCGGGCCCGGAGGGCAGACCGCGCTGCACGTGGCAGCGGCCGACGGGCACGAGGGCGTGATTCGCCTACTCGCCGCACGCGGTGCGGATCTCGATGCCAGGGACGCCCAGGGAGAGACGCCGCTGTCGCTCACGCAGCCCAGACCCGCTCAGCCGGGACGCGGCCCGGCCCGCAGCGGCCAGCCCGAGGCGGAAGCCCTGCTACTGTCGCTCGGCGCGACCCGCCCGCCGCGCTAGCGCCGCGGCGTGTAGCGTTGCGGCACCTGGTCGGGCCCCGGCCCGAGCAGCAGTGATCCATCAGGCGCCACGGCCATGCCGTGATTCCCCGAGGAGTCCACCAGCCCGGTGACACGGCCGCTCGTAATGTCCACCGCCATCAGCCAGCCGGGCGCCGTGTTCGGGCCACGGGGAATCGTCGACAGCCACATCGTCGACCCGACGAGTGTGAGCCCGAACGTCTTGCCGAAGTTCCGCCACTCGCCGATGTAGGTGCCGTCTCGCGTGAAGCGCTGGATGCGGCCGTTCTCGCGATCGGCCACATAGATGACTCCGGCCCCGTCCACCTGAATCGAGTGCGGCAGCCGGAACTCGCCCGGGCCCGTGCCGGCGCGGCCCCACTCGCGCACCTTCCGCCCATCAGCGGTGTACTCGAGGATGCGGGCGTTGCGGTAGCCATCCGCAATCAGCAGGTGACCGTCAGACGCGAAGGCAATGTCGGTGGTGCTGCAGAAGCTCCCGCAGGGCGATGGCTGACCGCCCACCTCGATGGTCATCAGCAGCGTGCCGGTCGGGCTGAACTTGTACACCTTCGAGCTGGCGGCATCGGTGGTCCACACGTGACCTTCGGGGTCGATTCGGATGGCGTGCGGCATCGTGTAGAGGCCGCGGCCCCACGACCTGACGATGCGTCCGCCCTGATCAACCACGAGCACGGGATCGGCCTGCGCCCCACGCTGCAGCAGGTACGTGAGTCCGTCGGTGCCGGCCGCCACCCACGACACCATCCCGAGCGCCCAGTCGGGATGCTTCGGGGGCGTGACCGTCAGGGGCGATGCCACCAGCGGCAGCCTCGGAGCCGCGCGCACCACCTCGTCGAGGGCGCGATTCTGCGCGTCGAACGCCGCTCGTTCTTCCGGTGTGAGCGCGGCGGGGTTCTGTGCCGAATGCACCACCGGGGACGGGAGTGTCGAGGCCAGCAGCATGCTGGTGAGCAGGGCAGGCACCTGAAGCAGGATCCGCATGCGGCAGACGGTAGCACGATACGCCGGGTTCTGAAGAGATTGCCGGTCGCGATCGGACGGCCTGCGTTACACTCGGCACCGGTCGATGTGAGGCTGGCGATGCGGTCGGGGCAAGGGTCGCCCGGCATGCCCACGGAGGTGGGCCGCCCGCCACCACCCGAAGAGGAGTGTCTATGCGTTCCATCAGCGTGGCGGCGGTCGCAGCCGCAGTGGCCCTGGTCCTGACGGGGCCCTCGTCACAGGTCTCGGCGCAGGGCGAATCGTATCGGCTGGTGCCCAACTGGCCCACCCTGCCGGCGGGGATGTGGTTCGGGATGCGCGAGGCGCCACCGCCTCCGGCCGAGCGCGAGGCGCAGGCCGCCGCCCGACGTGCACGCGGTGTGACCGGTCCGTCGGGCCCCCCGACGAACCAGCCCGGCATTTCGGGACTGGCCATCGACCAGCAGGATCACATCTTCGTGTTCAACCGCGGCGCCAAGCCCGTCATGGTGTTCGACACGGCAGGTACGCTGCTCCGCAGCGGTGGCGACGGCGAATACAACGGCAAGAAGATCAACCCCGACTGGCAGCACTCGGGGGGCGTCGACTGGGACGGCAACGTCTACATCATCGAGCGCGACGCGCACCGCATTGTCAAGCTCACCCCATCGATGGATCGCCTCCTGCTCCAGATCGGCACGACGATGGAAAAGGGCAACGACGCGACGCACCTCGACCTGCCCTCGGGCATTGCCATCCTGAAGAACGGCAACATGGTCGTGACCGACGGCTACGGCAACAACCGCGTCATCCTCTACGATCGGCAGGGGAAGGTCATCCGTCAGGTGGCCCGCGGCGAGGGTGGCCCGGCGGATCGGGGTACCGGTCCCGGCGAGTGGCACCTGCCGCACAAGCTGGCGGTGGACGCGGACGAAAACCTCTATATCATCGACCGCGAGAACAAGCGGCTCCAGATCTTCGACCGCAACCTCACCTATAAGCGCGAACTCAAGAACGACTGGAATCCCTGGGATGTGCACATCTCGCGGAAGGGCACGGACGGCTACGGCGTCATGGCCGACCATCTCCGCGAGCGGGTGCACAAATTCTCGCTGACTGATGGCACCCTGCTGGCCACCTGGGGATCGCAGGGACTCGGGCCCGGGCAGTTCGACTGGGTGCACGGTATCGTCGTCGACTCGAAGGGGGCGGTCTACGCGGCCGACACCTACGGGCAGCGCATCCAGAAGTTTGTGCCGGCCTCCGGCAGCGCTCGCTAGTCTCGCCACGCCGCGTCTGCGGCGTCTTGCTCGCACGCCCCCGTCATCGCACGATGACGGGAGTCACGCGCCGAGCATCCGCGTCACCGCCCAGTACAATCCGACGAGCGCGATGCCCAGCGATGCCGGCGTCGCCACGCGTGCGCGGAACCACGGACGATGTCTGAGCGGCCAGGTGACCAGGGCCAGGCCTGACAGTACAGCCAGCTGTCCCAGCTCAACGCCGAGGTTGAAGCCCAGCAGGCCGGGCACGAGTTGTGTGCGTGGCAGTTGCAGTCCCGTCATCACGCCGGCGAAGCCCAGGCCGTGCAGCAGCCCGAAGGCGAAGACGAGGACCAGGCGCGCACGCGTCAGCGCACGCTGCCGCACGTTCTCGACGCCGACGTAACTGATCGACAGCGCAATCAGGGGCTCGACGATGGTGGCGGGCACCGACATGAGGCCGCCGATGGCGAGGCCCAGCGTGAGCGTGTGTGCGACCGTGAAGGCTGAGACCTGCCACAACAACGGGCGCCAGGCGGCCGTCAGCAGGAAGAGTCCGGCGATGAAGAGCATGTGGTCGATGCCCTCGGGCACGATGTGGGTGATGCCGAGCCACACGTAGCGGCGTAGGTGGCCGGCACGCGTGACCGGCGTGGCCGTGCGGAGGGTGATGGACTGGCTCCACGCATCGCCCTGTATCCATTCGGTCGTCGACGTGCCATCGGCGCGGGTGACGGTCAGCGGATACGGGTCGGCGACCAGCCCGTAATACCAGCGCATCGCGGCACTGGACACGGGCATCTGTCCGCGCAGCGTGTAGGAGGCCAGGGCGAACTCACCCGCCGGCACCGTGTCGGGCGGCGGTGTGTATTCACTCGACGTGGGACGCACCTCGCGGCCATCGATGAAGAGCACCACACGATCAATGGCGTCGGGGGCGAGGGCTGCGAGGCGGGCATCGCGGCCGGCGTTTGGGGTGATCGGGCCGCCGGGTGTCTGGGCAAACGATTCCATCCGCAGCAGCAGCCACTGTGGATCGTGCGCCAGCCTCAGGGAGAAGCGCCCGTCCGTGGCGATATCGAGGTGGACGGTGGTGCGCTCAAAGTCGTGCGCACGAGGCCCTGCCGGCCGGAGCAGGACCAGGGCGAGCGCCAGACTCAGTGCCGTCAGCTCACTTCGGTGCCGGCGCACACGAGGTCGACAGGCGGCTCACCGACGTGACGTTGAGGCGGCTGGTCGGCGACGCCTTGATCAGCAGCCCCTTGATGAGCACGGTGTGGCCCACATGGCCCGGCATGTCGAACTCGGAGGTGCCGATGAGCTGGAAGGTGTTTGGGCCCGTGGTCGGTCCCTTATAGGCCTCGCCGGTTGGCAGGCCGTTGGCAATGCTGGGTGTGGGCTCGGTGGCCGAGCGCAGGGTGTAGGTCGCGCCGTCCTGCACCACACAGCCCGCGACGGCAACGACGGGCACGCGGGTGGTGGCGGGCGTCTGCTGGGCGGCGGCGGTGCCGGCGGCCAGGGCGTAGAGCAGGGTGAGGCAGAGCGGTTTCATCGCGGTGCAGTCTCCTTCCGCCACCAGGGATTGCCGAAGTTGGTGAAGGGGCCATTCCCGGTGGACAGGGTGAACTGCACCCGGAAGTTGAAGGGCGACAGCAGGCGCATCACCGAGTTGACGCGGACGGTCTGCCCCTGGCGGGTGAAGGGCTGTCCGTCGAGGCGAATGGTGAACTGTCCACCGAGGTCGCCGGTGACGGTGCCCGACTGGGTATAGGTGAAGCCACGGCTGTCGACCACCGTGCGCGTGAGGGTCTGGCGCTCGCGCTGGTAGGTGAATGTCTCTGTCACCGTGAAGGCACCAGCCGAGTTGGTGAGGGCGCTGGTGGCCTCGAACGTGTCGGGCCCGGTCTGCCTGTAGGTGGTGGTGCCGTCGGCCACGTCGGCGGGCCCGAGCGGACTTTCGGGATATTCCCAGCTCACGTTCCAGGTACCGTTGAAGTAGCGCCCGAAGTCGAGCAGCGGCGCCGGGTCGTCGGGCCGCGTGGGCCGCCCGAGCGTCGGCACCTGGCTGGTCGGCCGCTCCTGCTGCGCGAGGACAGGCTCGGAGAGGCCCGTCACGAGGGCGGCGCCAAGCAGCACCGCCGCAAGGGCCGCCGCGCACGGTCGCGCGCAGCGGCGGATCAGCATCACGGGCGTCGGCATCGGCTTACTTCTGCTGCTGACGCTGCTGCTCGCGCGTCCCCCGCGGGGCCGGGCGCGTGAGGTCCTGGCTGTCGACCGAGAACTGGGTGGTGGGCTGGTACATCTCGTCCCAGCTCTGTTCCGACCAGTAGACTTCCTTCTCGGGCGCCGGATTCCACTTGTTCTTCACCGAGTTGTCGTAGATGGCAACGTTGGTGATCTTGCTGCCGGCCGGCACCTTGAGCGGCGTGGCCAGTTCGTACTGGATCTGCCAGTTGAAGTCGAAGTTCGGGACGTTGAGGATGACTTCCTCGCGGCCGTCCGGATACGTGACCCACCACTTCATGCTCTTGCCGCGCAGGTGCATGTGGGGCGTCAGCGCGTAGAGGGTGATGTCCTCGTTGACCGGCGTGATGCCCATCATCTTGAAGTCGCCGGCGTACGGCGGAATGGTCGGCGTCTTGCCACGGCGTCCCGTGGTGTCGTCCGACTCGTAGAGCACTTCCTTGCCGTTCGCAAAGTACAGGCCGCGGTTGCCGCTGCCCGGAATCGGGTCACCGGCCTGCAGGTTGAGCACCTCGCGGCGCACCGGCCCCTTGGCCCACCACAGGCCGAGCTTGCTGCGATCGGTTTCGGGCTGGCCGGTCGGGTTGTAGTGCATCACCCAGCGCACATACTTCCCGGCGGGAATGCGCTTGGCGTAGCCATCGGGGTGCTTCTCGTAGCCGCGTCCCGGCACATAGCTGATGATCTTGTCGGCACCGGCCAGCTGGCTGCCATCGGCCAGCGTGGCGCGCTTGCCCATGGGCACGCTGGGGGGCACCTGCTTGCCGGCCGGGTCATAGAGGTAGCCGTCCTTCACGGTGTAGCCATCGGGAATGTCGATGATGTAGACACGCGAGTGGTGCACCACGCTGAAGTTGCTGGGGCGAATCTCGACGCCGCTGGCCGAGCGGTCTTCCGTGAACGGAATCTTCTCGTAGAAAGAGAGGTAGGGCTCCTGCGCATCGGGCTTGACGGTCCAGGCGATCGGCTGCTCGAAGACGAAGTCGGGCTGCCCCAGCTGCCAGCCCGAGGGGAAGCTGGGCCGCGCCGGCAGGTCGGCCGGGTTACCCTCGGGGGCTCCGGCATTCACCCACGCGACGATGGTGTCGAGCTCGTGCGAGGAGAGGGGAAGGTCGTTGCCGATC
>CAZXTM010000023.1:26006-27440 GCA_964643765.1 uncultured Bifidobacteriaceae bacterium
TAGCTCTCGAATGGCATGGGCCCGATCTCGCCGGGGCGATGGCAGCTGACGCAGTGCTTGTTGAGGATGGGGGCGACATCCTTCGAATACGTGGGGGCGGCTGCCGGCGCGCCCTGGGCGCGGGCCGAGGTGACCCCGGCGACAGTGGCGATGAGCGCTGCAGCAAGCACGACGAGCGGCCGATTCATGGGCGCCTCCTCAGGCGGGCCCCTCTACGCAGGCGGGGCCGACGCGGTTTTCTCCGAAGACCCGATTCCGACTGGGTAGGTTCCCCGCTTTCGGGTCCGGAGGCAAGGAAAAAATCACGGAACCCTGTGGGCCCGTGGTCCGGGGCAGAGGATCGCTCATCACGCCCGAGCCGTCTGGCCCGTCCTGACGGCCCGTCGCCGTGAACCGAGACGGCCGCGAACGGCACGCGTCGCGGTGTCCACCAGGCGTGCGCGGTGCCCGCCCGTGCCCTCACGACCCGGGTGCCTGCGGCACTGCCCGGGGTCCTCGGCCCCCGGCGTCAGGAGTGTGTGCCCGGCGCCTCGTGGCCGGTCTTCACCACGTACTCGACGTAACTGCCCGGATAGACCAGCGGATCGCGGCTGTCGCCCCCGTCGCCGCCGAGCTCGAGCACCCGCGACCCCAGGCCGCGCAGGAACATGCGGTCGTGCGAGACGAAGATCATCGTGCCGTCAAAGTCCTTGAGGGCCTCGACGAGCATTTCCTTGGTGGCCAGGTCGAGGTGGTTGGTCGGCTCGTCCAGCACGAGGAAGTTGGGCGGGTTGTAGAGCATCCGCGCCATGGCCAGCCGCGACTTTTCGCCGCCCGAGAGCGCCCGGATGCGCTTGTCGATGTCATCGCCCGAGAACTGGAAGGCGCCGGCCAGGGTCCGCAGGGCGCCGAGCCCGTCCTGCGGGAAATCCTGCTGCAGCTGCTCGATGATGGTCAGGTCGGCATCGAGCACGTCGAGCGACTGTTGCGCAAAGTAGCCCATGCGCAGGCTGGCCTCGAGCCGCACCTCGCCGGTGTCGGGCGTCAGCACGCCCGCCAGCATCTTCAGCAGCGTCGTCTTGCCCGCGCCGTTGCGCCCCATCACCGCCCAGCGCTCGCCGCGGCGGATGGTCAGGCTGAGTCCGTCGTAGATGACACGCTGCCCGAACCGCTTGTGGGGGTCCTCGATCACCGCCACCTGGTCGCCGGACCGGGGCGGCGTGCGGAACTCGAACTTCACCACCTGCCGCTTCTTGGGCAGCTCGATCTTGTCGATCTTCTCGATCTTCTTCGCCTTGCTCTGCGCCTGCGCCGCCTTGGCGACGTGCGTGCCGAAGCGGTCGATGAAGCGCTGCATCTTGGCGATCATCGCCTGCTGCCGTTCGAACTGCGCCTCGAGCTGGGCGGCGCGCACCTTCTGCTCGCGCTCCATGAAGTCGTAGTCGCCCGTGTAGG
>CAZXTM010000024.1:0-9086 GCA_964643765.1 uncultured Bifidobacteriaceae bacterium
CGGCGCCTGCACCACCGCCACCCGTGGCCCCGCGGGCACGCCCAGCGCCATGGTCAGCGCCTGATAGTAGTCGGCCTGGTGCCGAGGGCCACGCGGACGCGCCACCGCGCGCGTCAGCAGGCGACGGCGACCATCCGTGGCGAGGCCCCAGCGTTCGGCGATGCCCGCACGCCGGGCCACCACCGCCGAGGCCAGCGAGTTAGGAAACAGCACGGCGACGTCTGCCGCCGCAGCACGCAGGGCCTCGACATCGTCGCGCCACGTGCCGAGGGCCGCCAGGCCGCCCTTCCCCGGCAGCGCCACCACCCCATCGATGCCCGGCACCATCGAGAACAGCGCCGCCACTGAGCGCCGAGCGGCCACGACCAGACGATCGCCGGCAAAGTGCCGCCGCAGGTCGGCCACGGCCGGCAGGGCCATGACCGCATCACCCAGCCAGTTGGGAGAGAGCACCAGCACGGTCACGGTTGTGCCGCCGGAAACATGCCCGGGTCACCTGACGGCGCCGGCACGGGCGCATCCCGCCAGCGGCGATGCATCCAGAGCCACAGGTCGGGATGGCGCCGCACATACATCTCGAGTACGTCCGTGCAGCGCTGCGTGAACTCGTGGATGGCCTCGGGACCGTCGCCCTCGGGCGGCGTGACCGGGGCCTCGTATACAAACCGGTAGCGCCCGCCTGGGGCTGGAAGCGCAAAGGCCGGAATCACCGGTGCGCCCGTCCGGAGCGCCAGCGCCGCCAGCGTCGACGTCGTGGCAGCCGGCCGTTCGAAGTACTGCACCCAGATGGCATCGGGGCTGTGCATATGCTGGTCGATCAGCATCGCGACGCCGCGGCCCTCGGCCAGGGTCTTCAGCACGCGGCGCACCGCCCCCTGCCGGTAGATGCTGTGGTTGCCCGTGGCCCCGCGCGTCCGCTCGAGCAGGCGGTGCAGCCACGGGTTGTCGAGGGGACGGGCCAGCACCCCCATGGGCTGGAAGTACTCGCCGTGATGGATGGCCTGCAGTTCCCAGAAGCCCACATGCCCGGTGAACAGCAGCACGCCGCGCCCGCGCGCGTAGGCGGCGCGCACATGCTCGGCGCCCTCGAGATCCACCAGCGCCGCCCGCGCCTGCGGTGTCAGCTGCGAAAAGCGCAGCAGCTCGAACAGCAGGTGCCCGAAGTGCCGGAACGTCGCCCGCACGAGGGCCTCGCGCTCGGCGGCCGTGCGTGAGGGAAAGCACATGGCCACGTTGGCCAGGGCCACCCGACGGTGCCGGGCGTCGCACGTATAGAACAGCCACCCGAGGCCCGTGCCCATGGCCCGCACCCATCCGGCAGGCAGCACGGCCACCAGGGCCCGCACGGCCATGACGGCCGAGTATTCGATCAGGTGCCTTACGACGCGCATGCCTGCCCCCGTTCCGCCGTGCCGGCCAGCAGGGCGTGCACGCGATCGAACAGGCGATTCGGCGTGTCCCACTCGAGCGTCACCGGCACGCGGTAGAGCGGCACGTTGTCGGGCCACAGGCGTTCGAGGCGCACGGCATCCTTGTCGGTGGTCACCACGGCACGCCCTCCGCCCGCCCCGGCCCGCGCAGCCAGGGCGGCCACTTCGGCAGGCGTGAATCGATGGTGATCACCAAACCAGTGGTGCTCGGCCACCTCGTAGCCAGCGGCCGTCAGATCTCGGCCGAACCGATCGGGATGCGCGATACCGGCCACGGCCAGCACCGGCATCCCCGTCCGGAGGGGAGCACTCACGGCGTCCACTGAAGTCACCCGCTCAGGATACCCAAGCCGGCGCCGCACGCCGCACGACTCGCTGATGCCCAGGGCCCACGCCTCGGCCCTCGCCTCCCCGGCGGTCGCCTCCATCACCACGGCCAGGTGCGCACGGGCCGCCGCGTCGAGGGGTTCGCGCAGCCGCCCCCGCGGCAGCACCCGTCCGCCCGGGATCTCACCAGCGCGCGTCACCAGCACATCGAGGTCTCGCCACACTTGCGTGTGCTGAAACCCATCATCGAGCAGGTGCACCGTGGCACCGAGCACGCGTTCGGCCAGCACGCCAGCCAGATAGCGATCGCCCGAGACGCAGACACAGGCACCAGGCACGGCGCGCGCCAGCATCAGCGGCTCGTCACCGGCCTCGTCGATCCCGGCTCGCACGCCGTCAGCGTCTGCCACAACCACGACCCCGGGGGGCGCCACGCGGCGCGCATAGCCGCGGCTGAGAATGGCCGGCCGATGCCCCTCCGCAACCAGCCAGCGGGCGAGCGCGGCAACGACGGGCGTCTTGCCCGTCCCTCCGACTGACAGGTTCCCGATGCTGATGACGGGGCGCTGCAGGCGCCGCCGCACGCCGGGGGCGGTGAGCCGCCGGTGTCGCCAGCGCGTGGCCAGGGCGTAGAGACGGTCAGGCAATGGGACGGAAGGGCACCACCTTGGATGTGCCCGCGGGAGGCACCAGGGCCTCTATGACCGACATGGTCCTGTCCTTCGCACCCCGGTTGGCGTCGACCAGCGCACGGGCGGCAGCCCCGAGGCGCGCCCGCTTGACCGGATCGGTCAGCAGCTGCACCACTTCGCGTTCCAGCTGTCCCTCATCATCGAGCCGGATGGCCGCTTCGGCGGCGACGCACGCATCGGCGATCTCGCGGAAGTTGTCCATGTAGGGGCCGAACACAATCGGCTTGCCGAAGACGGCCGGCTCGAGCACGTTATGCCCCCCGGTCGGTACGAGGCTCCCGCCCACGAATACCACCGTGGCCACCTGATAGAGCGTGGCGAGTTCGCCGATGGTGTCGAGCACCACCACATTGGCCGCCGGCTCGGCATCAATCGCCAGCGCCGTGCGCCGCTGGGTCTTCCAGCCTTCCTCGCGGCACAGCTGCTCGACTTCATCAAACCGCTCCGGGTGGCGGGGTGCAATCAGCAGCAGGGTCGCCGGCACGCTGGCGCGCACGCGCCGAAACGCCCGCAGCACCGCCGCCTCCTCTCCCCGCATCGTGCTGCCCGCCACGAATACGGGGCGCGTCCCCGGAAACCGGAAGTAGCGCAGCACGCGGTCGCGCCCGCGCGCACCGGCGCCCGCATCGACCGCGTCGAACTTCAGCGACCCGGTCACGGTGATGCGCGCCGGGTCGGCGCCGATTTCCACGAAGCGCCGCGCCGACTCCTCGCTCTGCACGCAGAGGCGATCGACATCCTGCAGCACCCGTCGCATGAACGGGCGCACGAGGCGATAGCGTGGAAACGACCGCGACGACAGCCGGCCGTTGACGACCATCGTCTTCACGCCACGGCGGCGGCATTCGCGCAGCAGCACGGGCCACAGTTCCGTCTCGACCGTGACGAACAGCCGCGGCTTCACGACGTCGAGCGTGCGGCGCACGATGGGCCCGAGGTCGAACGGGAAGAAGAACACTTCGTCGGCCTCACGGACCGTTCGGCGCGCCAGCTGCTGACCGGCCATGGTCGTGGTCGACAGCACGAGACGCAACTCGGGATAGCGCGCGCGCAGTGCGGCGAGGAGGGGCCGGGTGCTGAGCACTTCGCCCACCGAGACGGCATGCACCCAGATCGTGCGTTCGCCGTCGATGTTCAGGGACACCGGCAGCAGGCCCAGCCGCTGCGGCAGGCTGGCCACATATTTCCGGTAGCGCAGGGCCTGATAAAGCAGCCACGGCGACGCCAGCAGCACGGCGACCACCGCGAGAATGCTGTAAACGGTATACATTAAAGGACTTACGTCGGTCCGAGTATATCCCGCACCCCGGCACCGCGCAACCGCGCAAGCTGGTAGAATGAGCCGTTTGCCCGGAGGACTTCTGACATGGCTCTGCGCGTAGGCATCAACGGATTCGGACGCATTGGCCGCAACATCATGCGGGCGGCGCTGTCGCGACACGACATCGAGTTTGCGGCGGTGAACGACCTCACTGACGCGGCTACCCTGGCGCACCTGCTCAAGTACGACTCGGTGCTCGGCAACCTGTCGGCCACGGTCGAGGCCGAGGGAGACAGCATCCGGGTCAACGGCCGCCCCTTCCGCGTGCTGTCGGTGAAGGAACCGGCGCAGCTGCCCTGGAAGGACCTCGGCGTCGACGTCGTGTTCGAGTCGACCGGCCGCTTCACCAAGCGGGACGATGCGGCCCGCCACCTCGCGGCGGGCGCCCGCAAGGTGGTGATCACGGCCCCGGCAACGGCCCCCGATGTCACCATCGTGCTGGGCGTCAACGGCGCCGACTATCGCGCGGCCGACCACCACGTCATCAGCAACGCCTCGTGCACCACCAACTGCCTGGCGCCGGTCGCCAAGATCATCGACGATCACTTCGGGCTGCGCCACGGATGGATGACCACCGTGCACGCCTACACCAACGACCAGAACCTGCTCGACCTGCCGCACAAGGACCTGCGCCGCGCGCGCGCGGCGGCGATGTCGATCATCCCGACCACCACCGGGGCCGCCAAGGCGGTCGGTGAGGTGCTGCCGCGGCTCAAGGGCAAGCTCGACGGCATCGCCATGCGCGTGCCGACGCCCAACGTGTCGGTGGTCGACCTCAACGCGCTGGTCGAGCGTGACGTCACGGCCGAGGAGGTCAACGCGGCCCTGCGGGCGGCGGCCGAGGGCCCGATGCGCGGCATCCTCGAGTTCTGCAGCGCCCCGCTGGTCTCCATCGACTTCCGCGGTAATCCGCATTCATCCATTGTCGATGCGGCCTACACCAAGGTGATGGGCGGCAACTTCGTCAAGGTGATGGCCTGGTACGACAACGAGTGGGGCTACTCGAACCGCTGCGTCGACCTGCTCGGCCGGCTGTTCTGAGGCACCCGGGCCATGGCCAAGTACTCGATTCGCGACCTGCCGCTGCACGGCGCCCGGGTCTTCCTCCGGGTCGACTTCAACGTCCCCATCAAGGACGGCGTCATCACCGACGACACGCGCATCACCGCCGCGCTGCCGACGATCCGCTATGCCCTCGACGCCGGAGCCACGGTCGTGCTCGCCTCGCACCTGGGGCGCCCCAAGGGGGCCATCGTCGCCAAGTACAGCCTGGCTCCGGTCGCGGCGCACCTGGCTGCCCTGCTGGGGCGGCCGGTCAGCTTCGCCACTGACTGCATCGGGACGCCGGCCCTCGAGGCCGTGGCCGCTGCGCACGCCCCTGGCGGGTCGCGCCTGGTGCTGCTCGAGAACCTGCGGTTTCACGGCGCGGAGGAAGAGAACGACCCGGCCTTTGCCACGGCGCTCGGCGCGCTGGCTGACGTCTATGTCAACGACGCGTTCGGCACGGCGCACCGCGCGCACGCCTCGGTCACCGGCATCGTCTCGCACGTGTCGGCGGCGGGCGCCGGCCTGCTGATGGAGAAGGAACTCACCTACCTCGGCCTCGTCATGGATACCCCGGCCCAGCCCTTTGTGGCCATCATCGGCGGAGCCAAGGTGTCGGACAAGATCGACATCATCGAGAGCATGCTGAGCCGCGTCGACCGCCTCATCATTGGCGGGGCCATGGCCTACACGTTCTTCAAGGCGCTGGGTATGCCGGTCGGCCACTCGCTCGTCGAGGATGACAAGCTCGACGAGGCGCAGCGCATCATGAGCCTCGCGCAGGCCCGGGGCGTGCAGCTGCAGCTGCCGGTCGATCACGTGGTGGCCGACGACATCCGGGCCGATGCGGCCACCGCCGTCCTCACCGTCGCCGACCCGGGCATCGGTGACCGCATGGGCCTCGACATCGGGCCCGCCTCGGCCCACGTGTTCTCCGACCTGCTGGCCGACGCGCAGACGGTGCTCTGGAACGGGCCCATGGGCGTCTTCGAGATGGCCCCCTTCGCCGCAGGCACGATGGCCGTCGCCCGCGCGTGTGCCCGGGTCCACGGCACGACCATCGTCGGCGGCGGCGACTCGGTGGCCGCCGTGAAGGCCGCCGGCGTCTCCGATCGGATCACGCACATCTCGACCGGCGGCGGGGCCGCCCTCGAGTTCCTTGGTGGCCACACGCTGCCGGGCGTGGCCATCCTGCCCGATCGTCCCTGAGCACATGGGCCCGCCGATGCGCACCCCTCTCATCGCCGGCAACTGGAAGATGCACAAGACGCTGCGCGAGTCGGCAGCCCTGGCGGCGGCGGTGGTCGCCCGTGCCGGCGCCGTGACAGGCGTCGACATTGTCCTGGCCCCGACGGCTCCCGCGCTGGCGGCCGTGTCCGCAGCCACCGACGGGCACTGCATTGGCGTCGCGGCCCAGAACATGCACTGGCAACGCGAGGGCGCCTTCACCGGCGAAATCAGCGCGGCCATGATTCGCGACACCGGCGCCAGCTGGGTCATCATCGGCCACTCGGAACGTCGGCAGCTGTTCGGTGAAACCGACGAGTCGGTGGCGCGCAAGGTGCGCGCCGCCCTCACCGCCCGCCTCACGCCCATCGTCTGCATCGGCGAGACCCTCGCCGAACGGGACGCCGGCGACACGCTCGCCGTGCTCGACCGACAGGTGCGCCGGGGCCTCGACGACGTGACTGGGAGTGAGCTGGCTGGCCTCGTGATTGCCTATGAACCGGTGTGGGCCATCGGTACGGGACGTACGGCCACGCCCGCACAGGCGCAGCAGGCCCATGCCCACATTCGGCAGCGGCTGACGCAGTGGTTCGGTGCCGACGCCTCGGCGGCCTGCCGCCTGCTCTACGGCGGCAGCGTCAAGCCCGACAATGCGCAGGCCCTGCTGGCACAGCCAGACATCGACGGGGCGCTAGTGGGCGGCGCCAGCCTCGACCTCGACGCCTTCATAGCGATTGTCGCGGCCGCAAGCGGCCACGCCTAGGCGCCCGCGCCGGACGCCTCGTCCTCACCCGGCATGGCACCTGCCGTCTCGGTCGCCAGGCCCGTATGCACCATCCAGGCATACAGCGCCACGCCGGGCAGCGCCACGGCCGTGGTGAACACGTAGAACTGCACGTAGCCCATCGCCTCAATCAGCCCGCCCGCCGTGGTGCCGGTGAGGACGCGGCCTGCGATGCTCGCCAGTGCCGACAGCAACGCGTACTGCGTCGCGGTGAACCGCAGGTGGCACAGCGCCGACAGGTAGGCCACGACGGCCACCCCGCCCAGCCCGCTCGAGAAGTTCTCGAAGCCGATGGCCGCCGCCATGCCGAGAGTCGAATGCCCCGCCCCGGCCAGTGCGGCAAAGCTCAGGTTCGACCCGGCCATGAGCACGAGGCTGATGAACACGGCGCGCGTCATGCCCAGCGCTGCGTAGACCACCCCGCCACTGAACACGCCGGCCAGCAGGGCCACGAAGCCGATGCCCACGTCGTAGAAGGCCACCTCGTCGTTGGTGAAGCCGAGGTCGGCAAACAGCAGCCGCAGCGTGAGGTTGGCCAGCGTGTCGCCCACCTTGTGAATCAGCACGAAGGCCAGCACCACCAGGGCCCCGCGGCGCGTCAGGAACTCGGCCAGCGGACTCACGAACCCGCGCAGTGCCGCCGCAATGCCGGTGGCCGGGGCCACCGCCGACCGGCGCAGCGGTTCGCCCATCACTACCCCGGTCAGCATCGCCGGCAGGGCAAACAGGGTGCACACCGCATAGGCCGCCGACCAGCCCGCCCGCGCCGCCACCACGAGCGCCACGGCGCCGGCCGCCGCCGCCCCGATGCGCCAGCCATACTGCGACATCCCTGAGCCGACACCCAGTTGATGCGGCGCCAGCAGTTCGATGCGATACGCATCGATCACAATGTCGAACGTGGCACCAGCCACACCGACCAGCAGCGCAGCGGTCGCCAGTTGCGGGAGGGCCGTCGCCGGATCGAGGCTCCCGAGATAGGCCACCGCCACCATGACGGCCAGGCCCGTGCTCCACAGCCACGAGCGCCGCTGTCCGAACCGCGCCAGGCCGGGAATGGCGACGGCGTCAACCAGCGGGGCCCAGAGAAACTTGATGTTGTAGGCCAGGAAGGTCAGGGCGAACGCGGTGACGGCGCCCTTCCGGATGCCGTGCTGCGCCAGGCGCGTCGTAAGCGTGGCGCCGATCATCGCGAACGCAAACCCGGACGAGATGCCGAGCGCCGCGGCCGCCAGCGGCGCCGGCTCGACGTAGGGACGCACGCCAGACGGCAGGTGGCGTCGCCACCCGAACGCGTCTCCGCCGCTACTGCCGTGCATGGACGCCTGCATGCGCGTCCTCAGGACGCGGCGGGTGCCAGCGCGGCCAGTGCCGCTGCCACTTCCCGCCCGTTCACATGGAAGTGCGAGGCGTGCCACGCCACCCTGCCGTGATCGACCAGCAGCACCTGTGGTGATTCGTGGCGGATGGCGAAGCGCTCGGCCACGGCCGTCGACAGGGGCCGATGGGTGCGCACCTCGATGACGTAGACCGGCGGCGGGTCGGCCTGCCCGGCCAGCCACTGCTCGAGCGACTCGTGCGCCTGCGCGCTGATGCCGCAGGTGGCGCTGTGCTTGAAGAGCAGCACGGGCCGGCGCTGCGACTCGGCGAGCGCCGCCTCGAGTGCCGGCTCGGACACCAGGGACTGCATCCCTGCATTGTGCGTCACTGGTGGGTACCGGCGCAAAGGCGCCTTCGCTATACTGCGCGCATGGGACGGGCACTCTGGGTCGTCGCCCTCGGGGGCGCAGCGGGTTCCGTGCTGCGCTTTTCTCTCGGCCTCGCACTGTCGCAGGCCGGTGCCACGGCCCGGCTGCCGCTGTCCACCCTGGCGGTCAACATCGCCGGCTCACTCGCCATCGGCGCAGTCAGCGGCTGGCTGGCCCGGATGCCCGCCGCCAGCCCTGACGTGCGCCACTTCGTGGTGACCGGCATACTGGGCGGCTTCACCACCTACTCGGCCTTCGCCATGGAGACGGTCGCCCTCGCCCAGGCCGGTACGCCCACCCTCGCCCTGCTGCATATCGCGGCCCACATCGTCCTCGGCATCGGGGCCGCCTGGTGCGGAGCGTGGCTGACCTCGTGACCCGTCCGGGCAGGTGGATGCCGTTCCGCGAGGCGGCCCGCGTGATCAGGGCCGTTGCACTGCCGAGCCGTGCCGCGTTCCGCCAGTGGCGCCGCTCGGGCGCGCGTCCCGCCGGGTTCCCCTCCAATCCCGACCG
>CAZXTM010000024.1:9186-27355 GCA_964643765.1 uncultured Bifidobacteriaceae bacterium
GCTGCCCGATCCGCTGCCGCCGGGCTTCGCCGGCTTCGCGGGTTCCATCGGCATCAACGTCCTGAATGCCGTCGACCGGCGCGTGTGGCGCAACTGCCTCTACACCCTCGATGCGCAGGGCAAGGTGCGCGAGCGGTGGACCCAGTGGGACCACCTGTGCCAGGGCGCATCGGGCCCGGGGCCGCACCGCATCCGCATCAGCCCCTATGATCCCGAACGGCGCGTGTGGGTCATCAACGAGTCGACGCACCAAATCTACGTGTTCTCGAACGACGGCGCGCGCCTGCTGCTGACCCTCGGCGAGCGCAATGTGCCCGGCGCCGACGCCACGCACTTTGCCAAGCCCCAGGACGTAGCGTTCCTACCGGACGGGCGCATCCTGGTGGCCGACGGGCTCGACAACCACCGCGTCCTCATTCTCGACAAGGACGCCCGCTACCTCGGGGAGTTCGGGGGCTTCGGCAAGGCCCCGGGCCAGTTCAACGGCGTCCACGCCCTGGGGATCGGGCCGCAGGGCCGCATCTTCGCCCTCGATCGGTCCGGCGGGCGCGTCAACGTCTTCCGCACGACCGCCGATCCGGCGAAGATGGACGTGGTGGCCAGCTATCCCGGCTTCAGCCTGCCGCTCGATCTCATCGTGAACGATAACGCCTTCTGGATGACCGACCTCAAGCCACTGCGCTTCGTGAAAATGGACTTCGAGGGCCGACACCTCTATACCTGGCACGTGCCATCGGACATGCCCGACGGTTATCTGGAAGTGCATACCTTCTCGGTCGATTCGGCCGGGAACCTGTATGGCGGCGACAACCAGTACGGCCGCACGCAGAAGTTTGTGCCCCGGCCAGGGGCCGATCCGGCGCTGCTCATCAGCGCCCCCTGGAGAGCCCGATGACGCCCCGCTCGACGCGTGCGCGCGCGGTCGGCCTGCTGGGCCTCAGCGCCGCGTGGCTGCTGGGGATGCTGGCGCTGACGACGCGCACGGTGGAAACCCATCCGCGCATTTCCACCACGCTCGTGTGGAACAAGGACATTGCGCCCATCCTGCAGCGCAAGTGCTTCACCTGCCATACGCCGTTCAACATTGCCTTCTCGCTGGCGTCGTACGCCGACGCGCGGCCCTGGGCCGCCGCCATCCGCGAGGAGGCCCTCGAGCGGCACATGCCGATCTGGGCCGCCGCGCCAGGGTATGGGCGCTTTGCCAACGATCCGAGCCTGACGCAGAACGAACTCGATCTCATCGTCGCCTGGGCTGACGGCGGCGCACCGAGTGGCCAGACGCTGGAGGAAGACCAGCTGCCCTTCGGCCCCGTGGCCGCCGAGGCCATGTGGGACGCCGGCCCCCCATCGGCCACGGCCACGCTTGCCGCGCATCCGATCGACGCGGGAGCGTCCCCGGTGGTGCATCGCACGCAGGTCACCGCGCCCTTCACCGCGCCGACGCGCGTGCACGGCCTCGCCTTCCGCCCCGGCAACCGCGGCGTGGTGCGCTACGCCACGGTCCGCGATGCGCGGACGAACCGGTGGCTCTTCACATGGACCCCGTGGTCGACGGCCCTGCACTTCCCCGAATCCACGGCACTGGTGCTGCCGGCCCGCGCCGCGCTGGTGGTGGAAGTCGGCTACAGCGGCACCGAGTCGGCCGTGACGGACGAAAGCCAGGTGGGGTTCTACACGGGAACCGGGGAGGGCACCAGCGTGGTGACCCCCGACTCGTTTGCCGCACCAGCGGTGACGGTCGCTCCCGGGTCGGCGCCGGCCCGGACGCGCGGCGACTGGACCTGGCCTGAGACCTCGGCCCTGCAGTCCTTGTGGATTGATCCGGCCGAAGGCGTCACTTCGGTGGAAGTGTCGGCCTATCTCCCCGATGGGTCGGTGCGGCCCCTGCTGTGGCTGCGCGAGCCGTCCGCCAGGTGGCCGTCCCCGTATGTCTACGACGACCCGGTGCCGCTGCCGAAAGGTGCGCGGCTGCGGGTGACGGCCTACATTGCCAGCGACGGGACGACACCGCGCACGGTGGCACCCGAGGTGCATCTGCTGCGGGTGCCCACCACGGCCAGCACGTTCTGATCGACTTTCGGCGCGGCACCAGCACGTCGGCCCTCCAGCCTCGGGCCGGTCGCCTCGTGGCGGACGGTTGCCGCGTGCCGCCCCTGTGGGGCGACCCGCGGGGGCCGCCTGCTCGTCCGCCGACGCCCCCCACGTACGAGGCCGGCCCTCCAGCCCCGGGCCGGCACCAGCCCGTGGGTCGGCTCCCGGCTCAGGCCGCTACTGCCCCCCGGTAATGGTCTCGCCCTGCCGCAGCACGCGGAAGGTGAAGGACACGGTCGACAGCTTGCCGCCGCGCTTGAACTGCACCCACGCCTTGTAGCGCCCGGCCTTCGGAAACAGCGTGTGGAAGGTCACGTTCGGTCCTCCCCCGTCCTGGATGTCCGTGCCCTCGAGCGTTTCTTCCGGATGCGCGTGGATGTACTCGGTCAGCTCCTCGTTCACGATGAGCGCGTGACCGAAGGCGCCGAGATAGCGCTGCAGATCGCGCACGGGCTGCCCGGTGGCCTCGTCGACGAAGTGGAGGGGCAGGTCGAGGTCTTCCGACGCGACGAGCGCCGTCGGAGACGTCCGCAGCTCGGCAATGACGCCGCCCTCACGCTTGGTCCACGACGTGTCGAGCGCCAGGGTGGGCACCTGTGACTGCACGTCGCCATCGAATCCGGCGGTGACAATCGGGGTCAGCAGTACCTGGCCACTGCCACCAACCGGGAAGAAATCGGAAATCATGACGTAGTGCCCGGGCTTGGGCAGCGTCACGGTCAGGGCGAAGACCCCGTCCGGCTGGCGCACGGGATGCTCGTGCATGAAGACCGAGGTGTCCCGGCTCAGCACGAACACGTGGTAGGGCATGTCGTGCACCACGGCGTAGTCGGTCACCGGCGTGTGCGAGACAGGGTCTTCCACATGGAAGCGGAACGTGGTGGGCTGGCCGGCCTTGACGACCCCCGGGACGGTCTCGACGTGCAGGTGGTAATTGGCCGTGCCGAGCGGGTTGCCCGGCACCAGCGTCATCCCGCAGCGCGGGCAGGCACCCGGCGCGGCCTCGATGACGTCCGGATGCATCGGACAGACATACCGCGTGTCCTGCGCCGGGGTCGTTCCTGTGGTCGATGCCGTCGCGGCCGGGGGCATCGGCGGCCGGGGGCCGGGGGCCTGGGCCGCCCCCACCAGCGAGCCGACCCACAGCAGGGACACCGTCAGCCAGAGCGCCGGGAACAGGGTCCGGTGAGTGCGCATGGCCAGAGAATACCGCAGCTGCCCGGCCGGCTGGCCCGGTGTCTCCGGCTGCATCATTTCCGCGTGACAATCACAGACGACCCGGACTACACTCCAGGCTCAATTCGGAAGGTGTGTGTTCCGGTCAGATTTCGGTCAGTCACTATCGAGGGAGTAGAGCTTATGGCAGATGCTCGTTTCCGCTGGGGCATGTGGCTCGGCGCTCTGGGATTGGCGTTCGTCGCCGCTCCTGCTGCGGCCCAGAGCCAGCCCGCACAGGTGACGTTCACCAAGGACGTCGCTCCGATTTTCCAGAAGGCGTGTGAGTCGTGCCACCGGAAAGACTCGATTGGCCCGATGTCGCTGGTGACCTACGAGGAGTCGCGTCCCTGGGCGCGTTCCATCAAGTCGCGTGTGGCCGCCCGGCAGATGCCGCCCTGGCACATCGACAAGAACGTGGGCATTCAGCACTTCGCCAACGACCGCTCGCTGACCGACACCGAAATCAGTACCATCGTCAAGTGGGTGGATGCCGGCGCGCCGAAGGGTGACATGAAGGACATGCCGGCCCCGGTGCAGTGGCCGAGCGACCAGGACTGGAACTTCGCCAAGACCTACGGCAAGCCCGATCTGGTCATCAAGTCCCCCAAATACACGATGCCCGCGCAGGCGCAGGACGCCTGGTACAAGCCCGTGGTGCCGACCGGCATCACCGAGCCCCGCTACGTGCGCGCCATCGAGATGCGTCCTGGCTCGGTGCGTGGCCGCAAGATCACCCACCACGCGCTGGCCCGTCTCCAGCAGACCGAAGAGTCGTCGACCGCCGCCACACCGAACAACGGTGACGACCCGGGGCCCGGCCTCTTCATGGAATGGGCCGTCGGCAAGCAGGGCGAAGTGGCCCGCGAGAACAGCGGCAAGCTGATGCTGCCCGGTTCCTCGATCGTGTGGGACATCCACTACCACGCCGTGGGTGAGGAAATCACCGACGACGTCGAGATGGCCATCTACTTCTATCCGAAGGGCCAGGAGCCCAAGTTCCGCCAGACCCTGTCGCTCTACAGCGGCATCGCCGGCGGTAACCGCAACCTCGACATCGCCCCCAACTCGATGTCGGTCACGCAGAACTTCCACGTGATGCGAAAGGCGGGCCGCGTGGAGAACTTCCAGCCCCACATGCACCTGCGCGGCAAGGCCATGTCGATGGAGGCCATCCTCCCGAACGGCCAGACGCAGATGCTGAGCATGGTGAGCAACTACAACTTCAACTGGCACACCAACTACGTCTATGCCGACGACTACGCCCCGCTGCTGCCCAAGGGCACGGTGCTGCGCATCACGTCGTGGCACGACAACACCAAGAACAACCCCAACAACCCTGACCCGAACCAGTGGGTGGGCTGGGGCGACCGCACGGTCGACGAAATGGCTCATGCCTGGGTGAACGTCACCTACATGGACGACGCCGATTTCAAGGCCGAGGTCGACAAGCGCAAGGCCAAGCTGGCCGGCACGACCAGCGACCGCCAGCAGTAACCGGCGGGGCAGTCTCCAAAGGGGTGTCCCGCCCGGGGCACCCCTTTGTTCTTCATGCGTGTTTTTATGTCGGGAGTATTCCGGATGGCGTATCGAACCATGGCGACGCGCGTCTGTCAGGCACTGGTCCTCACCGGGGCGGTGCTGACGGCAGTGCATACCGTGTCGGCTCAGTTGCCCCTGCAGGTCATCAGAGAGTCGGGGGAAAGTCTGACCCCGGCCTACGAGGGCTGGTACTACCTGCCCGACGGCCGCCGTGCGGCCCTGATGGGATATTTCAATCGCAACACCAAACAGACCTTCGACATCCCGGTCGGTCCGAACAATCGGGTCGAGCCCGGCGGTCCCGACATGGGGCAGCCCACCCACTTCAATCAGCGTCGGGGATGGGGCGTGTTCTCGGTCATCGTCCCCCAGGACATGAAGGGCACTTACACCTGGACCATCGTGTCGAACGGCAAGACCGAGTCGATTCCAATGAACATGGGAGCCGACTACGTGGTTGAGCCGTACAAGGATGCCGCGATGGGCAACAAGCCGCCCGTGCTGGCCTTCGACCAGGGTGGCAAGACCTTCACCGGTCCTCCGATGGGCATCAGCAGGGAACTGAGCGGCACCGTCGGCAGCCCGGTGGGCCTCGACATCTTCGTCTCTGACGATGCGCACGAGGAGCCGGGCTCGCTCCGCCGTCCGGCCGCACCCGCCACGCTGGTCTGGCACCTGCACCGCGGTCCCGGCAGCGTGAAGTTTGCCCAGGAGCGCCCGAAGATCGACTTTGCCGCCAGCGGCAAGGCCTCGACGACGGCCACGTTCAGCACGCCGGGGGAGTATATCCTCCGCGCCCAGTCGAACGATGCCACCGGCGAAGGCGGCGGCGGGTTCCAGTGCTGCTGGACCAACGTCCACGTGAAGGTGACCGTCAAGTAAGTGCAGTCTCTGGGCCCCTGCGGCGGCTCCCGACGGGGGCGCCGCAGGGATCCTGCCCCTCCCACGGCCGGCGCTGCCGGTCAGTCCGCCCCACGGTCAGTCGCCTCTCCCGAGGCTTCCCGTCCCGTCGCAGCAATCCCAGCCAGCCATCTGGCCGTCAGCCCACGTCGGCCGGTGTCATCCGATGCAATTTGTTATTTGACTCACACCCATAACCTGCGTAGTCTGAAGCGGTTTCGCTGCCGCGAAGTGACGCAGGTCGTTGGTCTGCCGAGCCCGGCGCGTTTGCATGTCGTGTACTTCAGGAGGGGACGAATGTCGTTCAGACAGAGCATGAAGGCTGCCCTGGTCGCGCTGGTGCTGATCACCGGGCTACCTGCCGCAGCCTGGGCACAGAGTGCGTTTGCAGGTGTGGTGCGAGACACATCCGGGGCCGTGATGCCCGGGGTCACCGTGGAAGCCGCCAGCCCGGTCCTCATCGAGAAAGTTCGCTCGGCCATCACAGACGAAAACGGCGCCTACCGCATCGTCGACCTTCGCCCGGGCACCTACACCCTGACCTACTCGCTGCCGGGCTTCAATACCCAGGTGCGTGACGGCGTGGAACTCGGGGCCAACTTCGTGGCCACCATCAACATCGAGCTCACGGTCGGCGCCCTGCAGGAGAGCGTCACGGTGTCGGGCGCTGCGCCCATCGTCGACGTGCAGACCAACGTCAAGCAGGTGCAGCTGTCGCGCGAGGTCATGACGCTCGTGCCCACCGCCGGCACCATTCAGGGCCTCGGCCAGCTCGTTGTCGGCGTCACGCTCAACGTGCCCGACGTGGGCGGATCGCGCGCCATGCAGCAGACCTACTTCGCCGTGCGCGGCCAGGGCGGCGCCCAGACCGTGGTGCTCGTCGACGGCCTGATGACCAACGGCCTGATGGGCGACGGCGCCGTGCAGGCGTACCACAACGAGGCCATGACGCAGGAAGCCGTGTATCAGACGGCCGGCGGCAACGCCGAAACGCTGACCGGCGGCGTCAACATGAACCTCATCCCGAAGGACGGTGGCAACACCTTCCGCGGCGGGCTGCGTGCCTTCAAGTCACCCAACGCGTGGCAGGGCAACAACCTCACCGACGACCTGAAGAACCTGGGCGTGGCGCGCGTCGACCAGATCTCGAACTTCTACGAAGCCAACCTCGAACTCGGAGGGCCGCTGGTGAAGAACAAACTGTGGTTCTTCGGCGCCTACCGCAAGGCCCGCTACGACCGCCCGATTGCCAACACCTTCACGATCCCGTCCGGCGTGAATACGCCGCAGGCGTTTGCCGCCTGCCTCGCCGGTGGCTCGAACTGCGAACAGGGTGTATCCGACGAGAAGATGGATAACCCGGTCGTGCGCTTCACCTGGCAGATCACCGAGAAAAACAAGCTGGCCATCTATGCCGACCGTGCGCTGCGTCTGCGTGGCCACGCGATGGGCTCGCTGACCGACGCGCGCACGGCCTCGGTCATCTGGAACACGCCCATCTTCGGCACCGGGTCGGTCAAGTGGACCTCGACGCTGTCGTCGCGCCTGCTGCTCGAGCAGGGCGCCTCGTTCAACATGGAACGCTACGACAACCTCTACCAGCCCGGCGTGTTCGCAGAGCGCGGCACCCCCGATTGGTATCGCAACGTGCGCAAGAATGACGTGACCACCGGCCTGCTCTGGAACGCCTCGTCGGCGCAGCTCGGCAACTATCCCGACCGCTACAATGTGCAGGGCTCGATCTCGTCGGTCTCAGGCACCCACAACATCAAGGTGGGCTACCAGTTCCAGTGGGGCGAGTATCGTCGCTGGAACAACGCCAACGCCGACCTCTACCAGTCGTACAACCGCGGTGTGCCGTTCCAGGTCACTGTGCTCAACACGCCGCTGGAAGTGCGTGAAGACCTCGACGCCAATCTCGGCATCTACGCGCAGGATTCGTGGACGCTGAACCGCCTCACCGTCAACTATGGTGTGCGCTGGGACCTCAACAAACAGACCATCGTCGGCCAGAGCCGACAGGTCGGCCGCTTCGCCGACGTCCCGGCCTACGGCGACATCGCCTTCCCGACCTGGAAGGACTTTTCACCGCGCTTCTCGATTGTCTATGACCTGTCGGGGGATGGCCGCACCGCTGTGCGCTTCGGCGTCAACCGGTTCATGACGGCCCAGACGACCGGGTTCGCGCAGCTGTATAACCCGACGGCCCTGACGAGCGCCAACCTGCCGTGGACCGACGTCAACGGCGACGACATCGCCCAGGGCGAGCGTGGCTGCGTCTATCTGACGGCCGGCTGCGAAATCAACTTCGCCAACCTGCCCTCGAACTTCGGTCGTCGGTCGCTGGCGCAGTTCAGCCCCGACATCCAGCGCCCCTACTCGCTACCGATCAACGTCGGCCTCAGCCACGAACTCTTCCGCGGGTTCTCGCTGGCGGCCGAGTACTACCGCATCTCGTTCCGCGACCTCACGCTGCGCGTGAATACGCTGACCAACGAGAACAGCTGGACGCGCTTCGACACGGCCAACCCGCTCGGCGGGACCGTGCCCGTGTGGGTGCTCAAGCCCGAGTTCCGCGGCCAGGTGGCCAACATCGACAGCACCAGCAAGGACATGAAGCGCACCTACAACGGCGTTGACCTGAACTATCAGGCGCGCATCAAGGGCATCCGTGCCTTCGGTGGCTTCAACATCGAACGGTCGCTCAACAACACCTGCGCCGCGGCCAGCTACAACCCGAATCTGGGTCTCTACTGCGACCAGAGCCAGAGCGGCCTGCCCTGGCTCAAGCAGTTCAAGAGCACCGTGGTCTATCCGCTGCCCTACGGCGTGTCACTCAGCGTCGCCTACCAGGACCTGAACGGCTACCTGAACGGCTCGGCAGCCCAGGCCTACGGCGGCTTCACGGCCGGCACCGGCTTCGACCTGCCGCGCGGCCAGGGCACCTTCCGTCTGCTGACCCCGACCAACGCCGACACCCCGGCGCTGGCCCAGGCCATGCGCGACGCCGGTGTGGCGTCGCTCAACGTGCCGCTGCGTGCGCCTGAGACGGAATACACCCCGCGCCTGCGCCAGCTGGACGTCTCGTTCAACAAGCGCGTGACGTTCAAGGGCATCACCGCCAACCCGCGCCTCGACTTCTTCAACGCGCTCAACTCGGACGACTACTCGTCTGTCGCGTCGATGCAGTTCGGCGCCGCCAACTACCTGCAGCCCTCCGTCGTCCTGCAGGGCCGCATCGTTCGTGTCGGCATCGACATGACCTGGTAAACACCTCGGGCCGGACGCCCCCTCTGCGAGAGGGGGCGCCCGGCCTATACTTGACCCCATGGGCCCCACCATGGGTGTGCTCCCCCGCCCCCTACTCGCCAGTCTCGCCCTGCTGCTGACAGTCGCCCTGTCGCCTGTCCGCGCCTCCGACGGCATCGTCACGCTCGACGGAACCGCCGTCGACCCCTTCGCCGTGCCCAGGGGCGTCCGTGCCCACGTGCTGGTCTTCACCACCACCGACTGCCCCATCTCGAACCGCTACGCCCCTGAGATCTCCCGTCTGGCTGCCCTCTACAAGGCGCAGGGTGTGCAGTTCTGGATGGTGTATCCCGTGGCGTCGGATACGCCTGACGCCATCCGCGCGCATGTGGGCCGCTTCGGGCTGCCGCTGCCGGTGGCACGTGATACCCGCGGCGCTCTCGTGAAGCGCACCGGCGTGACGGTGACACCCGAGGTGGCCGTCGTCAGCGGCTCGGGCCAGATGGTCTACCGTGGCCGCGTCGACGACCGCTACACCGACTTCGGCGTCGACCGTCCCCAGCCGCGCACCCGCGACCTCGACACGGCGTTGACGCAGCTGCTGCGGGGGCAGCCTGTCTCACCCGCTTCCACCAGGGCCGTCGGATGTTTTCTGCCCGACCTGCTGACACCGTGAGCCGCCAGCCCCTCAGGGGAACGCTGCTGCTGTGGCTCGGCCTCAGCCTCATCGGGGCCCCGGCGCGGGCGGCCCATCAGCCCGGTCAACCCGGCTCAGACTCCAGTCCCGTCCTGCCGCAGGCCTCCTCGGCCCCGGAAACCGCCGCGCCTGCCCCTCAGGAAGCCCCCAGAGGCATCACAGCGCCTCCTTCCTGGCCAGAGGTCGCCCCGATCATCTTCGAGGCCTGTACGCCCTGCCATCGCGCCGGAGGACCCGGCCCCTTCAGCCTGGCTTCGTATCGGGAGGTGCGCCAGCGGGCGCGGCAAGTCGTGCAGGTGACCCGCTCGCGGTTCATGCCCCCCTGGAAGGTCGACCCGGCCATCGGTCACTTTGCCGACCAGCGACCGGTCACCCCCGAGGAACTCGATCGCCTGGAAGCGTGGACCGCCGCGGGGACGCCCGAGGGCAATCCGGAGGCAGCCCCCCGGACGCCGGCGTTCGCTGACGGCTGGCTGCTCGGCACACCCGACCTCGTCATCACCCTGCCCCAGCCCTTCGTGCTGGGGGCTGCCCCCACGGATTCGTTCCGGATCTTTGCGCTGCCCGTGCCGATCCAGGAACGCCGCTACGTACGGGGCATCGAGTTCCATCCGGGCAACGCCCGCGTCGTGCACCACGCCAACATCCGGGTCGATCGCACCCCCACGTCGAGGCGGCTCGACGCCGCGGATCCACTGCCCGGCTATGACGGCCTCATGCCGCGCACGGCGGAGTATCCCGACGGTCACTTCCTCGGCTGGACCCCGGGGCAGGTGGCCCCCCTCGTGGCCCCGGATCTGGCATGGACGCTCGAACCGGGCAGCGACCTGGTGGTGCAGCTGCACATGCAGCCATCGGGGGCCGTGGAAGAGGTGCGCCCGTCGATCGGCCTCTACTTCAGCGATACGCCCCCGACGCGCACACCCACCATCCTTCGATTGGGATCGCAGGGTATCGACATCAAGCCGGGAGAGACGGCCTATACCATTCGCGACAGCTACACGCTGCCCGTCGATGCCGACATCCTGGCCATCCAGCCGCACGCCCACTATCGCGCCACGGAAATCATCGGCGAGGCGACCTTCCCCGACGGCCGCACGCGCCGCGTCATGCACATCACCGACTGGGACTTCCGCTGGCAGCATGTGTACCGCCTGATCGAGCCGCTGTCGCTGCCGCGCGGCACGCAGCTGTCGATGGCGTTCACGTACAACAATTCCACAGGCAATCCGAGGAATCCGGATCTGACGCCGACGCGGGTCCTCTGGGGCCAGCGGTCCCGGGACGAGATGGGCGACCTGTGGTTTCAGCTGCTCGCGCACTCGGACGCCGACCGCACGCGCCTCAACGGCGAAATCGCCGGCAAGATGGTGGCCGAAGACATCGTCGGCTACGAGACCATGCTGACCGTCACGCCCGACGATGTGGAGCTGCATGACGACGTGGCGGTGCTCTACCTCGGGATGGGAAAGCCGCTCGATGCCGTGCGGCACTTCCGCGCGTCCGCCGATCGGCGGCCCACGGCGGCGCCGGCGCGCTACAACCTCGGCACGGCGCTGAGCATGGCGGGGCAGCTCGACGAGGCGGCACGTGAGCTCGAACGGGCGGTGGCCCTCGACCCGGGCTACGGGGTGGCGTATGCCAACCTCGGCAGCGTGCTGCTGCAGCAGGGACGCGTGGCGCAGGCCATCACGCGGCTCGAGCGGGCTGTGGCACTGTCGCCCGGCAACGCCGAGGCGCTCAACTCGCTGTCGGCCGCCTACGCCGTGTCGGGGGATACGGCCCGGGCACTCGACGCGATTGACCGCGCACTGGCCCTGCAGCCGCCGCCGGCCCTGCAGCGCGTCCTGCGCCAGCGGCGTGACGTGCTGACCAGGCAGCACTGACCCGGTGCCGTCGATCCCGAACCGGTCGCCGGGCGCGGGCTCAGCGTGCGCCCTTCACAGCCACGGCCACCACTTCAATCTCTGACGCTCCACGGTTGTGCAGCCGGTGCGCGGTCGCACCGTCAATGCGCGCAAAGTCACCGGGCCCGTTCAGGGGATGCCACGTTGCCCCAGCCACCGCGGCGGTCCCCGGCGTTTGCATGACCAGCACGACGGGACCGTTGTGGGTCGACACTGGCAGCGAGGCCCCGGGCCCGACGACGAGACGTTCCGCACGGTAGTAGCGGTTCTCGAGTTCGGGGGCACCCCCCCCTGCCGCCGGGGGCGTCGTGTCACCCGCCGTCCGATTGGCGATGCCAATCAATCGGAAGAGCGACGTGCCGATGTTGTTGACGCGGTGCGTGTAGGGCGTCTCGACGTAGGTCGTGACGCTGTTGACGCGCTGCGGCCGCGCAGGAGCGGGCGCCGGGGTCGCAGGCGCTGCGCCGGCAGCCGGGGCGGCCGCCGCACCGCCGCCACTCCATGAGCCCCCCCAATCCTGGCCACGCGTCTGGCTGCGGGCGATCGGCACATACAGGATCGCCGTGTCGTGCGTGTGGAACAGCGTCTGGTCACCGGGCGGAATCTGGATGTCGAGAATCCGCAGGGTCGGGGTGTCGATCATGAGGTGGTGCCGGGGCTCCTCGTGCACCGGCACGCGGGTCTCGCCTCCGGCAGGGGCCTGCGCCCATGCCGGGACGGTCATCGACAGCAGGGTCAGGGCGAGCATGCGCGCACGGGCAGCAGTCAGCGTCATCGGGACCTCCAGGAATCGCGGACAGGGGGAAGGCTACCAGAAGTCCCGGAGCCGCCATCAGGAAATCACCGGAGAATCGGCGGGCGACCTGCTAGAATCGCCCGCGTTTGTCCTGCGGCGTGCGTCGGCCCGCCGTGAGGGGTTCGGCGCAGGGCCGCTGGCGCAGGGGAACATTGCCGCAGCAGGGCCTGCCGCTGCAGGTGAGAGGGCATCAGTCAACGGTATGGTCGGATACGGGACTCAAACGAAGCGGGCATGTCGGCGCAGCGCCGTCTTCACGACAGTGAGCTTCCTCGCGGCACTCGCGCTGGCTGCGCCCGCCCCGGCGGGGGCTCAGGGGGCGGCCCGCACCGCACCGGCGGCGGACGGCCCCGACCGCAATGCACTGCGCTCGTTCAACCTGCCCGGCGCCCCAGATCCCCCCGCCCCGACGGCGCCCGAGGTCATCGTCCGCGGCGAGAACGGGCGCGTGGTCATTCGCGCCACCAAGCTCACGCAGCCCCTCAGCATCGACGGCAAGCTTGACGAGGCGTTCTACCGCGACACCCCGCCCATCACCGGCTTCATCCAGACCGTGCCCCGGGAAGGCGCCGAGTCGACCGAGAAGACCGAGGCCTGGGTCAGCTATGACGACAAGTTCTTCTACGTGACGTGCCGCTGCTGGGAGTCGGCACCGCCCGAGCAATGGACAGCGAACGAGTACCGGCGCGACACCCCGCAGCTGCGCCAGAACGACGTCTTCGGGGCATTGCTCGACACGTTCCACGACCGCCGGAACGGGTTTCATTTCTACGCCAATCCGCTCGGCGCCCGGGCCGATCAGGTCGTAAACAACGAGGGGAATCCGAACAGTGACTGGAATCCGGTCTGGTTCGTGCGCACCGGACGCTTCGAGGGGGGCTGGACGTCGGAGATTGCCATTCCCTTCCGGTCCATCCGTTACATCTCAGGACCGAATCAGGAGTGGGGCATTCAGATCCGCCGGTCGATCCGCCGCAAGAACGAATGGACCCACATCACGTTCATTCCCGCGGCCACCGGCGGCGTCAGCAGCATCTTCCGTGTGTCGGCAGCCGCCACGCTGGTCGGCCTCGACCTGCCGCCAGCGGCACGGAATATCGACCTCAAGCCGTATGCGATCTCGCGCGTCACGTCGGACCTCACCAAGACACCGGCGGTCAACAACAGCCTGATCGGCACCGGAGGGTTCGACGCCAAATACGGCATCAGCGCCAACCTGACGGCCGACCTCACCGTGAACACCGACTTCGCACAGGTGGAAGTCGACGAGCAGCAGGTCAACCTCACGCGCTTCCCCATCGTCTTTCCGGAGAAGCGCGACTTCTTCCTGGAAGGCCGTGGCACATTCGAGTTCGCGCGTCCGACCACCCAGGGTGGGTTCACGGGCCAGACCACCGTCAACAATAATGCGCCGCAGCTGTTCTTCACCCGGCGCATCGGGCTCAACAACGGGCGGCAGATTCCGATCATGGCGGGTGGCCGCGTGACCGGGACGGTGGGTCGCACGGCGATCGGCCTGATGAACATGGAGACCGGCTATGAAACCACGGCCGGCGTCGACTCGGCCGCCTGCCGGCCTCCCTACAGCACGTGCACCCCCCGGACGAACTATTCCGTGGTGCGCCTGCGCCGCGACATCCTGCGCCGCAGCAACATCGGCGTGCTCTTCACCAATCGGACCACCTCACCGACCATCGCCGGGGCCAACCAGTCCTACGGCATTGACGGCGCCTTCTCGTTCTTCCAGAACATCACCGCCAACGCCTATTACGCCCGCAGCGAGTCGCCCAACCGCACGGGTGACGAGGACAGCTATCAGGGCCGCTTTGAATACGGCGCCGACCGGTACGGGTTCCGCGCCGACTATCTCGATGTGGGCACCAACTTTTATCCCGAAGTGGGCTTCGTGCAGCGCCGGGGCTTCAGCCGCGGCTTCCTGTCCGGGCGCTTCAGCCCGCGCATGCCGCGCGGACGGCGCGTGCGCCGCTACCTGTTCGAAGCTGCGGGCGAGTATGTTGTCAACCGCAGCCATCAGATCGAGTCGAGCAGCAACAGCGCCCGCTTCCTGACCGAATACAACAGCAGCGACCAGATCATCCTCGATGTCTCCAACGACCAGGAGTTGCTGGTGCGACCGTTCACAGTGGCGCGCGGCGTCAGCATCCAGCCCGGCGACTACCGCTTCAGTTCGATGACGGCCAGCTACGCCTTCGGACAGCAGCGCCGCGCTTCGGGGACCGTGGCCCTGCGCCTGGGGCAGTTCTATGACGGCCTGCTCAGCAGCCTCACCGTGAGCGGCGCGCGCGTCGCCCTCACCAAGCAGTTCTCCGTCGAGCCCTCGGTCACCCTGAACCGGGGCACCTTGACCGCCGGCGACTTCACCACCGCCCTGCTCCGGGCGCGCGTCGACTACGCCTTCACGCCGCTCCGCTTCCTGAGCGCCCTCGTCCAGTACAGCTCGAATGACCGCACCTTCTCGAGCAATGTCCGCTTCCGCTGGGAATACCGACCCGGCAGCGAGGTTTTCATCGTCTACACCGACGAGCGCGACACCACCGTGCGTGGCTATCCCGGCCTCCGCAATCGCGCCTTTGTCGTGAAGGTCAACAGGCTGTTTCAGTTCTAGACACCCTCACGATTCGGACATTTCAAGTATGCTTTTTCCTGATGGGCGTATCGCCCAGGGAGATGCCATGAACCGCACCCATGTCGGCCTCGCAGCCATTCTGATGTCCTGTTGGGCCACGCTCGCCGTCGCCCAGCCCCCTGCCGTCAATGCCCCCGACCCCGGCCCGGTTCCGAAGTATGTAGCCGAGCCCATTTCGCTCATGACTGCGGCCCTCGGGCCGTTCCACCGCCCCATCTCGTCGAAGGTGCCGGAAGCCCAGCACTTCTTCGATCAGGGGTTCCAGATGATGTACGCCTTCGCGCGGCTCGATGCCGTCCGGTCGTTCCGCGAGGCCTGGAAGCGCGACCCGTCGTGCGCCATCTGCTACTGGGGCGAAGCCTGGGCCTGGGGGTCGTACCTGAACGGCCCGATGCCCGCGGAACAGTCGCCCTTCGCCTACTACGCCCTGCAGAAGGCCATCAGCCTCAAGGCGCAGGCCTCACCGATCGAGCGCGACTTCATCGACGCCCTCACGCCGCGCTATGTCCAGAACTTTGACGTCAAGACGCGCCGCGTGCAGGACGAGGCCTATGCCGAGTCGATGCGCAAGCTGGCCGAGAAGCACCCGAACGACCTCGACGCCGTCACGCTCTACGGAGACGCCCTGTTCCTGCTCGAGCCGCGCCGCGGCCGCCGTGACGTGAACGCGCCCAACATCAAGCGGCTGCACGGCGTGCTCGAATCGGTGCTGGCCAAGGACAACAAGCACACCGGTGCCTGCCACCTCTATGTGCACGCCACCGAGTCGACGCAGCGGCCGAGCCTGGCCGAGGCCTGTGCCGAGTTCCTCGGGGACAGCATCCCCGGCGCCAGCCACATCCAGCACATGCCCTCCCACACCTGGAACGAAGTGGGCCGCTGGTCTGATTCGGTCCGGTCCAACCTCGAGGCCTGGCACTCGGACCTCAAGGCCGACTACGGCGAAGGCTTTGCCATCTATCCCGAGCACAACCTCCACATGCTGCTCTACGCCGCGGCCATGGACGGCCAGGGCGCCATCGCCGTGCAGGCCGGTCGCGATTACGCGAAGCGCACGGGCGACACGGTGTATCACGTGCTCACCCTCATCCGCTTCGGCCGCTTCGACGAGGTGCTAGAGGTCACGAAGAAGCCCGAGCGCCACTTCCCCCAGGGCGCCTGGGAGTTTGCCCAGGGCTACGCCCGCCTGAAGCTGGGTGAGCCCGACTATGCCCGGCTCCATCTCGACCGCGTCAAGAAGCTCGAAGCGACGACCTCGCAGGACTTCCGGTCGAACCCGGCCAAGCGCCTGCTTGGCGTGCTGGCCAACATCCTCGAGGGCGAAATGCTGGTGGCCAGCAAGCAGACCGAGGCGGCCATCCCGTTCTTCGAGAAGGCCGTCCAGCTCGACGATGAGCTCGAGTACGACGAACCTGAGCCCATCCCCTTCCCGGCGCGGCACTGGCTTGGTGCCGCCCTCATCGAGCTGAAGCGCTTCGCCGACGCCGAGAAGGTCTACCGCGACGAGCTCGACCAGCATCCGCACAACGGATGGTCGCTGCTCGGCCTCAAGCAGGCCCTGGCTGGCCAGGGCAAGAAGGACGCTGCCGTCGACGCCGACTTCGAAAAAAGCTGGGCGCGCGCCGATCACTGGGTGCGCTTCTCGCGCTTCTAATCGGCAGCGACATCGGGGCGTGGTAGCATCCGCACCACCTGCGGAGGCTGCCATGTCCCCTCGTCTATCTGTTGCTGCCACCTGTGTCCTGATTGCCGCAACCGTCGCGGTGCTGCGGGGGCAGGCCCCGCAGCGTCCCCCGGCCCCGTCGGCGGATCCCTACGCCACCAACGCCGCCCCGGGCACCTCGACCTTCCCGCTCGCGGCCCCGGCAGGCACCGACAGCCGCGCCCGCGAGACGGCACCCGCCGGAGCGGTCAACAGCGGCCCCTTCGATCCGGCCAGCTGGAGATTCGGGCCGGCCTTCAACCCGCCACCCGGCACGCCCATCTGGAATCCGGTCAAGCTCAAGATGATGGCGGGCGGCAAGGTCACCGGCGGCACACTCTTCGGCGCCACCGATCCCAGCATCTACTGCGCGATGGCCCAGGCCGGCTACGACTTCATCTGGACCGAAATGCAGCATGACCAGCGCGACTGGCAGGCCACCGCGCGCATGTGGCGCACCTGCCCCCACGCGCCCGCCGTGCCGGGCGTGCGCGTCGCCTACACCGACGAACGTGAAATTCAGCATGCGCTCGACGCCGGGGCCCTGGTGCTGGTCGTCCCCACCGTCGACACCGTGGAAGAAGCACGCGCCGTCGTCGACTGGACGTACTTTCCGCCCCTCGGTCGTCGCAGCAACGGCGGCGGGCAGGCGTTTGACGCAGCCATGTATGGCGCGGTACCCGGCGGCTACCGCGCCACCGCGAACGACAACATCGTCCTCATCCTCATGATCGAGACGCTCGAGGGCCTGAAGAATGCCGAGGCCATTGCACGCGTACCTGGCGTCACCGCCATCTTCGCCGCGAGTGGTGATCTCGCCAACTTCACCGGCTACCGCCAGGGACAGCCCGACTACGAGCGCGCCATCAACATCGTCCATGACGCGGCGATCGCGGCCGGCGTGCGGCTGTGCGGGCCGCTCGCATGGCGCGACCGGCCCGACTTCACCTGCTTCCAGGCTGGAAGTGAAACGGCCGCCATCGCCAGGGGTGTGGCCGCCGAGCTCGGGCCGCTCGCCAACACTCAGGGCCGCCCGACGGCCGGTCCCTTTGCCGCCAGACCCAAACCCTGACCGTCACCGGTGCCCTGACGGGTGGTCACCACCCGCTCGCGCCATGACACCCGCCCCGCACGCTGAGGGCCACGGGCAGACACACCGCTCCGACGCCAGGCCCGGATTCACACCGGGCACGGCTGGTGGCACGGCACCACGGGCTCAGGCCACCGCCGCCGCCACCGCTTCCACCGTCTCACCCACGATGCTGACGATGCGGTCGATGTCGGCGTCTGAGGTGATGAGCGGCGGCGCGATACAGACGCAGTCGAGCACGGCACGCGAGTAGAGGCCGCGGTCGAGCATGCCGTCGATCAGCTTCTGCGTCACGCCGAGGCTCGGCGCGTGCAGCTGCCTGGTCGACTTGTC
>CAZXTM010000025.1:0-4455 GCA_964643765.1 uncultured Bifidobacteriaceae bacterium
GTAGAGCGTCACCTGCCTGCGGCGATCGGCTCCGACGGGCGCGAACCCGTTGCGGCGGAAGAGGGCGTCGAGCTCCGCGGGCTGCGGATGGCAGAACTCGACGAACTCGAAGCCGTCGGTGCCCATCGGGTTCTGGTCGCTGATGGCCGGTGGCGGGGCGTCGTGCGGAAATGGACCCATGGTCTGCCTCCCTGGTGCGGTGCGTCAGTGCGCGAGATGCGCGTGAAACTCGGTGGCCGGCTCGCGGAACGAGCACGAGCCGAAGCTGGTGAAATGGTCGCGGCGCGTGGCGGCGAGGGCCGCGGGTGACAGCGGCACCCCGGCGCACGACACCCCGTCGGCGGTGAGGGTGACGCCCTCGGGCTGCAGCAGGAGGGCGAGCGCGGCATCGCGCGGCTGCCCGTCGCGCAGGGCGGCGGTGGCCAGCAGCACGTTGAGATAGCCGTACATCGGGGCCTGCTCGGCGTCGGGCGCGTAGGTCAGCGGATACGAGCCCCGCACGGCATGGTGCAGCCCGGCGGTGGCCTTGAACCGCAGGCCGCGCGCAATCGTTCCGTCGAGGAACGCCAGCAGCGCCTGGGGGGCCGGAAACGCATCGGCGGTCAGCCCTCCCGTGCGCACCTTGGCGCGCAGGCCGTGTGCGGCGATGGCGTCGAGCCACTGCGGTACGTCGGTCGACAGGTCAACTTCGGCGTAAACGTCGCGCCCGGGGGGAAAGGCGTGGGCGAGCCAGGCGAGGCCGCTGAGGTCGGCCGGCCGGGCTTCAATCGATTCGATCGGTGCCTGCGCCGACAGGGGCCCGGCGCTGAACGCCTCGACGGCCCGGCGATCATCCTCGGATCGGTCGCGCACGATCACGCTGAGGGGCATGACACCCGGGCCCGGGTCACGGTCGGCGAGTACATCACCGAGGGCACCCAGCTGCGTGGCCGGCACGACGAAGCGGCCGAGCAGGCGTGCATCGGGGCCACCGCGTGCGGCGATGTACTCGTCGACCGCAGCCGCCAGCGCCAGGGCGGCCGGGGGAAACAGCCCGGCATAGTCGATGCCCCCGTCCATGATCGCCTGCGGGGCCGGCGTGGTGGCCTGCGCGTCCATGCCTCCCAGCGTAGGGCCGGCCCATTGATTCGTCCAATAAAAAGAGCAGGGCTGATTGATAAACTCACGCAATGAATGATCCGGACCAGCCGGAACTCCGCCACCTGCGTGCCTTCGTGATGGTGGCCGACGAACTGCATTTCGGCCGTGCTGCCGAGCGACTGGCCGTGTCGCAGCCGGCCCTCAGCGTGCAGATCCGCCAGCTCGAACGGCTGGTGGGCATGCCGCTCTTCGACCGCCACAGCCGTCGCGTGGCCCTGACGGTCGCCGGTCGTGCGCTGCAGGAGGCGGCCCGGCGGCTGCTGCGCGACGCGGCCCTCATGGTCGACCACGTGCGGGCCGTCGCCAGCGGGCAGGGCGGCACGCTCCGGGTCGGCTTCGGCCCGACGATGATGCTGTCGACGCTGGCGCCGGTGGTGCGGGCGTTCCGGACGCGTGCGCCGGGGGTGCGCGTCGACCTGCGCGAACTGGTGACGGCCGACCAGGTAGCGGCGTTGCTGCGCGACGATCTCGACATCGGCTTTGTGCGCGGGGTCGAGCCCGATCCCCGCCTGCGGATCGAACCTGTGGTGCGCGAGCCGCTGCGCATCGCGCTGCCCCGCGACCACGCCCTGGCCCGACGGGCGCGGGTGCCCCTCCGTGCGCTGGCTGGCGACCCCTGGGTGCTGTTTCCGCGGGCCATTGCGCCGCAGCTGCATGCGCAGGTGCTGCAGCTGTGTGGCGAGGCCGGGTTCGCCCCGCATGTGGTGCAGGAGAGCCGCGAGGTGTCGACCACCATCGGCCTGGTAGGAGCGGGCGTGGGTGTCACCATCGTGCCGGCGGGGGTGCAGCGGATGTCATGGCCTGACGTGGTCTACAAGGCCATTCCTCGCGCGGGCATCGCCATTTCGGCGGTCTGGCGGGCCGCGGAGACGCCGCCGGCCGTGGAGGCGCTGCTCGCCGTCGTGCGGCAGCGCCATCGGCGTTGACCCGCGGCGAAAACGGGCGATATACAATCGCTGAAATCCCCTCTGTTTCTTTTTCGAGGAACGCACTGCATGTCTACTCACGCGAAATGTCCGATGCACGGGGCGGCTGTGGCTGCCACGATGGCTGGCGGCCAGACCAACGCCGACTGGTGGCCGAACCAGCTCAAGCTCTCGATGCTGCACCAGCACTCCGACAAGTCGAACCCGATGGAACCGGACTTCGACTATGCCGAGGCGTTCAAGGCGCTCGACCTGCACGCCGTGGTCCGCGACCTGCACGCGCTCATGACCGACTCGCAGTCGTGGTGGCCGGCGGACTACGGGCACTATGGGCCGCTGTTCATCCGCATGACGTGGCATGCGGCGGGCACCTACCGCATCTCCGACGGCCGCGGCGGCGGGGGCACCGGTGCGCAGCGCTTCGCCCCGCTCAACAGCTGGCCCGACAACGGCAACCTCGACAAGGCCCGCCGCCTGCTGTGGCCCATCAAGGCCAAGTACGGCCGCAGCCTCTCGTGGGCCGACCTCCTGATTCTCGCCGGCAACGTGGCGCTCGAATCGATGGGCTTCAAGACGTTCGGCTTTGGCGGCGGCCGCCCCGACATCTGGGAACCCGAGGAGGACATCTACTGGGGCCCCGAGGGCACCTGGCTGGGCGACCAGCGCTACACGGGCGACCGCGATCTGCAGAATCCGCTGGCGGCGGTGCAGATGGGGCTCATCTACGTGAATCCCGAGGGCCCGAACGGCAATCCCGATCCGCTGGCGTCGGCGCGCGACATCCGCGAGACGTTCGGCCGCATGGCGATGAACGACGAAGAGACGGTGGCCCTGGTGGCCGGCGGCCACACCTTCGGCAAGGCGCACGGCGCCGGCTCGCCGTCGCATGTCGGCCCCGAGCCCGAGGGCGCGCCGCTCGAGGCGCAGGGCCTCGGCTGGCTCAGCACCCACGGCAGCGGCCGCGGAGGCGACACCATCACGAGCGGCCTTGAAGGCGCCTGGAAGCCGAACCCGACGCAGTGGGACAACGGCTACTTCGAAACGCTGTTCAAGTATGAGTGGGAGCTGACGAAGAGCCCCGCAGGGGCGCACCAGTGGCGTCCGGCGGGCGGCGCGGGAGCCGACACGGTGGTCGACGCGCACGATGCTTCGAAGCGGCATGCGCCGATGATGTCGACGGCCGATCTCGCGCTCCGCATGGACCCGGCCTACGAGAAGATCTCGCGGCACTTCCTGGCGAATCCGGAGGCGTTCGCCGATGCGTTCGCGCGGGCCTGGTTCAAGCTGACGCACCGCGACATGGGACCGGTGTCGCGCTATCTCGGGCCGCTGGTGCCGACGGAAACGCTCATCTGGCAGGACCCGGTGCCGCCCGTCTCGCATCCGCTCGTCGACGCGCCCCGCATCGAGGCGCTCAAGGCGCAACTGCTCGGGTCGGGGCTGACCATCGCCCAGCTGGTGCGCACGGCCTGGGCCTCGGCGGCCACCTTCCGGGGATCGGACAAGCGCGGAGGGGCCAACGGGGCCCGCATCCGGCTGGCGCCGCAGAAGGACTGGGCGGTGAACGAACCGGCCGACCTGGCAACCGTGCTCGGGGTACTCGAGCGTGTGCGTGCGGCGTTCAATGCCGCCCAGACCGATGGCACGCAGATCTCGCTGGCCGACCTCATCGTCCTCGGCGGATGCGCGGCGGTCGAGGAGGCGGCGCGCCTCGGCGGCCACCCGGTGTCGGTGGCGTTCACGCCGGGCCGTACCGATGCCACGCAGGTCCAGACGGACGTCGAGTCGTTTGCGGTGCTCGAGCCGAAGGCCGACGGCTTCCGCAACTATGTGGCGCCCGGCATCACCACGCCGGCCGAAGCACTGCTGGTTGACAAGGCCCAGCTGCTGCGGCTCACCGCGCCCGAACTCACCGTGCTGATCGGCGGGCTGCGGGTGCTCGGGGCCAACGCCGGTGGCAGCCGTCACGGCGTGTTCACGACGCGCCCAGGCGTGCTGTCGACCGACTTCTTCGTGCACCTGCTCGACATGCATCAGCAGTGGGCGCCATCGGCTGAGCCCGGCGTCTACGAAGGGCGCAGCCGTGCCACCGGGCAGGTGGTGTGGACCGGCACGCGCGTCGACCTGGCGTTCGGATCAAACTCGCAGCTGCGGGCGCTGGCCGAAGTCTATGCCTCGTCGGACGGCGCCGCCACCTTCGCGCAGGAATTCGCGGCCGCCTGGTCGAAGGTGATGCACCTCGACCGGTTCGACCAGGCCTGAGACGGAACGGACCTGACACCGTGGCGGGGCATCGGATATGCTCTGCCACGGTAATCGGGCGCTTTCTGCCCACTGTGAGGACTACGACCCATGCGATTCAGACCCTTTGTTGTGTTGTCGGCCGTTG
>CAZXTM010000025.1:4465-22714 GCA_964643765.1 uncultured Bifidobacteriaceae bacterium
ACGGCGCGCTTCGGGGTGTGGGACAACGCCACCAACCCGAACAACGTGATGACCTACGCGGCGCACGAGAAGGACGGCAGCAAGCTGACGGTCAGCAACCCGAGCAAGCCGGGTGACGAGTGGAGCTATGTGACGCTGTTCGACGGCGTCTTCCGCCCGGTGGCAGGCCAGCCCGGCTCGGAAACGGCCGTGGAAATCATCAACGACAAGAGCATCCGCATTTACAACAAGCGCGACGGCGTCGTCTACCAGGTGGTGATCAACACCCTCTCCGAGGACAACAACACCATCGACAACTACTATGTGCGGGTGGACAAGGCCGGCAAGATGACCGGTGTGTCGTACGTGAAGTACCTGCGCCGGAAGAAGTAAGCCGCAGAGGTGGCGGAGAGAGTGGGATTCGAACCCACGGTACGGTTTCCCGTACACACGCTTTCCAAGCGTGCGCCTTAAACCACTCGGCCATCTCTCCGCGCAAGTGCGTGGACGGTCAGTGTAGCATTGCCGCTCTGGGGTGTGGTCGCCACGTCGGCCCGCCCCAGTGCGGTTTTTCATTGTGAGAGGCAGTCGCCGCCCCGTGCCGGGATGTCCCGCCGATGAAGTGTGCCGCCCCGGCCCGGGAGCCGGGAGATGAACTGCCGACTCCGCATGATTCGCGCGGTGCTGCTGTCGCTGTGCCTGGCCCCGGCGGCCCTGCTGCGCGGGGCGCCGCACGATGACGTCGGGGGGGGGGCCTCGGCCGAGACTCCCCGACGGCCCGAGCGGGAGGAAGGCCTCCGCGAGGCGGACGCCGCCGGGCCGGTCGCCGGTGATGCAGCCGCCACGCTCCTCCAGGCCGCCTGTGCGCCGGGCATCAGCGGCGCCTCGGTCAGCGGCACCGGCTACGTGGTGCTGCAGTTCACCGCCACAGGCTCGTGCACCTGGACCCCACCCTCGGGAGTCACGTCGGTCGACTATCTGGTCGTGGCCGGAGGCGGCGGCGGGGCCGGCAACACCAATAACGGCGGGGGCGGGGGCGGGGCCGGCGGCATGCTCACCGGCGCGGCCTCAGTCTCTGCCGCCAGCTACACCATCACGGTCGGCACGGGAGGCAGCGGAGGCACCGGTGGCGCCAACGGCCGGGGCGGCAATGGCGGGGCCTCATCCCTGACGGGGACGGGGGTGTCGGTCTCGACGGTAGGCGGAGGCGGGGGCGGGTCGTCCGATGTGGCCGGGGAGGAGACCGGCGGGACCGGCGGGTCGGGGGGCGGCAGTGCCATGCGCAACACCGCCGTGACCGGGGGGCTCGGAACCGTCGGGCAGGGGAACAACGGCGGCGATTCCAGAAGTCGCCACGCCGGGGGAGGAGGCGGTGCAGGTGCCGTCGGCGGCAACGCCAGCAACACGTTGGCCGGTAATGGTGGCGACGGGCTTGCCAGTGCCATCACGGGCACGAGCGTCCATTACGGCGGCGGCGGCGCCGGTGCCCGCGATGGTACCGGCGGCACGGCCACGGGCGGACTGGGTGGCGGCGGCAGCGCCAACGGGGCCACCGGCGGAAGCGGTGTGGCCAATACCGGCGGCGGTGGTGCCGGCGCCTTCGGGGCTACGCCCTCGGGGGGCAGCGGTGGATCCGGCATCGTGGTGCTGCGCTATGCGCTGCCGGCACCGACGGCACAGCCGGCCACCCTCATGGGCCGCACCTCACTGACCGCCAACTGGTCGACGGTCACCCACGCGACCAGCTATCGCCTCGATGTGGCCACAAATGTGGGCTTCACGGACATCGTGACCGGCTACAACAATCTCCACGTCGGTGATTCGGCGTCGTGGCCCGTGACCTGTCTCAACCCGTGCAACACGTACTACTATCGGGTGCGGGCGGTGCTCGGAGGCGCCACCAGCCCCAGCTCCGCCACCATCACCACCGGAACGGCGTCGACCTTCACCATTGCCGGTTCGACCAGCCAGACCGCGGGCACGGCGCAGCCACTGACCATCACGGCTTACACCCCCCAGGGACTCGTGGCCACCGGCTACGTCGGATCCCAGAACCTGGTGTTCGGCGGCGCCAACAGTTCCACCTTCCCGGTGACCGCGCCCACCGTGACCAATTCCACAGGGACGGCCGTGGCCTTCGGGTCGTCCACAGCCATCACCTTCCTGGCCGGAGTCTCGACGGTGTCGGGCGGCGCCAACGGACGGATGACGCTGTATCTCGTCGAGAACGCGGTGATTACCGTCACCGACGGGGCGGTGGTCACACAGGGAGGCACACGCCTCCCGGTGTCTGTCGCGGCGGCAGCGGCCAGCCAGCTGCAGGTCGTGACGCAGCCGGTCGGCGGTGCCAGTGGCGCGGTGCTGGCCACGCAGCCGGCGGTGGATGTGTCCGATCCGTACGGCAATCGGATTGAGGGCGACAGCACGACGGTGGTGACCGTGGCCCTGGCCTCTGGTGCTGGCGGGCAGGTGCAGGGCACGCTGACTGCCACGGCGTCGTCGGGGACGGCCTCGTTTGCCGGCGTGATTCTGGTGGGCAGTGTCAGCGAGACGTACACACTGGGCTTCACGGCCCCGTCGCTCGGCGGCACGGCGTCGGCCGGCGTGACCGTGACCGCCGGGGCGCCAGCGCAGCTGACCATGACGGTGCAGCCGTCTGGATCGGTCGCCAACGGGGCCGTGCTGTCGCAGCAGCCCGTGCTGCAGGTGCGCGATTCGGCGGGCAATGCCGTCGTACAGGCCGGCATTGCCGTGTCGGCGGTGATCGCCAGCGGCGGCGGCACGCTCGGGGGGACCGCCAGCCGTGCCAGCGACGCGGCGGGACAGGTAAGCTTCACCGACCTGGCCATCACCGGGGTGGTCGGAACCCGCACACTCGGATTCACCTCGGCGGGGCTGACCGGGACGGTGTCGTCGGGCATCGCGGTCACGGCGGGCAGTGCCGTCGCCCTGAGCCTCTCCGTGCAGCCGTCCGCGGCCGCACAGGCCGGCGTCGCGTTTTCCGTGCAGCCACGCGTGCAACTGGCGGATCTCTCAGGCAACGCGGTCGCACAGGCCGGTGTCAGCGTCTCCGCGGCGATCGCCTCAGGCGGCGGGGTGCTGAACGGCGTGACGACCGCCTCGACCGGAGCCTCGGGCGAGGCGGTGTTCACCAACCTGGCGATCGCGGATCTCGTGGGCGATCACACGCTGGCCTTCTCATCGGCGGGACTGACGCCGGTGACCTCGGCGACCATCGCGATTTCCTCGGGGCCGCCGGCGGTCCTCGCGCTGACGACGTCGACGCCAGCCACAGCGGTGAATGCCGCGGTGTTCACCCAGGCACCCGTCGTGCAGTTGCGCGACGCGTCTGGCAACGCTGTGGCGCAGGCCGGAGTGACGGTCTCCGCCGCGCTCGCCTCTGGCGGCGGCTCGCTCGGGGGCACGCTGTCGGTGTCGACGAATGCGTCGGGGGCGGCGACGTTTGCCAACCTGGCGGTGACGGGCCTGGTTGGGGACCGTACGCTGTCGTTCACTGCCGCTGGCTACGCCGCGGCCCTCTCCCCTGCCATCGCGCTGACCCCTGGTGCCGACGCCTCGCTGGGCATCACGGTGGCCCCCTCGGCGACGGCACGCAGCGGGCAGATGCTGGCCGTGCAGCCGCAGGTGCGGGTGTACGACGTCTCCGGCAACCAGACGGCATCGGTCCGGGACATCTCGGTGGTACTGGCCTCGGGCACCGGCACGATCGGGGGCACCACGACAGTCGCGACGGTCGCAGGCCTGGCGACGTTCACCAATCTCTCGATCACCGGCACCGCAGGCAGCTATGCCCTGCGGTTCACCAGCACGCCGTTGACGGCCGCCCTGTCAGGCACCCTCTCGCTGACGGCGGGTGTGGCGACGCGGGTGACGCTGGCCACGCCGCCCTCGTCTGCCGTGACCAGTGGCGTGGCCTTTCCCGTGCAGCCGACGGTGCAACTCAGGGATGGGGCGGGCAACGCCGTCAGCGAGGGAGGCATTGCGATCACCGCCGCGATCGCCAGCGGCGGCGGGACTCTTGGCGGGACGGTCACGGCGTCGACCAGCGGCGCCGGACTGGCCACCTTCACCAACCTGAGGATCACCGGCCTCATTGGCGACCGCACGCTGGTCTTCTCGAGCGCCGGAGTGGCCTCGGCCACCAGTGGCACCGTGTCTGTCGCGCCGGGCGCGGCTGCCCAGGTGTCGATTGCGACACAGCCCCCGAGCAGCGCGGCGAGTGGCGTCGCCCTCGGGGTGTCGCCGGCGGTGCAACTGCGCGATGCATCGGGCAACGCCGTGGCGCAGGCGGGTGTGTCGGTGACCGTGTCCCTGGAATCCGGGGATCCCGGGCTGGGTGGTGCGCTGTCGCGGCCGACCGATGCCGGAGGCCGCGCTGTGTTCGACGGACTCACCATCACCGGTCCCATCGGCAGCCGCACGCTGCGCTTCTCGGCCACCGGACTCACGGCCGCCGTGTCGAATGTGGTGTCGGTGAGCGCCGGTGCGGTGTCGGGGCTGGTCATCACGCGCCAGCCGTCATCGCTGACGCAGGTGGGTGTGCCGTTTGGTCAGCAGCCCCTCGTACGCCTGGTGGATGCCAGCGGCAATCCGGTGTCCCAGTCGGGCGTGGCCGTCACGGTCTCGCTCGGGAGCGGCACCGGGACGCTGGAGGGCACACGGGTGCAGGTGACGGCGGCCGACGGGGTGGCCACGTTCACCGACGTGTCCATCAGTGGCGCGGTGGGCAGCCACACCCTCAGTTTCAGCGCATCGGGGCTCTCGGCCGTGAGCTCCACCCCGATCTTCGTCACTGACACTGCCCCACCGTCGCTCTCGCTGACGGTGCAGCCCTCGGCGACGGCGCGCAGCGGGCAGGTGCTTGCCCAGCAGCCCGTGGTGCAGTTGCGCGACGCCGCAGGCGTCGCCCTCGCGCAGGCAGGCGTCGCTGTATCCGCCGCGATTGCGGCAGGCGGCGGTGTCCTGGGTGGGTCCACGGTGGTCGCCACGGATGCCGCTGGCCGGGCTGTCTTCAGCGGGCTCAGCATCACGGGCCTGCTCGGCGTGCGCACCCTGTCGTTCACGGCGACGGGATTCGATGCGACCACGTCGGCGGCCATCACCCTCACCTGTGACAGCTGTGCCTACCTGGGGCTCACCCGGCAACCGTCTCCTAGTGCAGAGAGCGGCGTGCCACTCGCGGTGGGGCCAGTGGTCCAGCAGTTGGACGGCCTCGGCAATCCCCTGACGACGGAGCGCACCATCACGGTCGACCTGTCATCGGGCACTGGCGTGCTCACCGGGACGCTGGCGAGGGTGACCACGGCCGGTGCCGCGGCGTTTCCAGACCTGGTGATTACGGGGCCGCCGGGAGAATACACGCTGCGGTTTTCCGCGCCGTCGCTGCCCAGCGTGACGTCCGACGTCATCCGCCTCGGGTCCGGGACGGTGTCCCAGCTCGCGCTGCTCACGCAGCCCTCGTCCTCGGCGATTTCAGGGCAGGCCTTCGCCGTGCAGCCCGTCGTGCAGTTGCGCGATGCCTCGGGGAGTTCGGTGCCGCAGGCCGGCGTGCTGGTGACCGCGGCCCTGGCGACAGGCAACGGCACGCTGGCCGGCAGCCTCAACGTGACGACAGACAACACGGGACGCGCCGCCTTCTCGGGACTGCGCATTGATGGCGGCGCTGGCGACCATACCCTGCGTTTTTCCTCAACCGGCCTGGGGTCGGTTGATTCCTCGGTCGTGCGGGTCTCCGGCGGGGCACCGTCGCGGCTTGGTCTGGCGCGACAGCCAACGCCGTCGGCGGTGTCTGGCGTGGCGCTGTCCATCCAGCCCGAGGTGCAGCTGCAGGACAGCCGCGGCGCTCCTGCCCGCTGGGCCGGGGTGCCCGTGACAGCCGCAGTGGCACTGGGCGGCGGCACACTGGGCGGCACGGTCACAGTGACCACAGACGCCGCCGGCGTGGCCGCGTTCAGCACGCTCGTGCTGACCGGAACGGCCGGCACGCACCGTCTGCAGTTGTCCTCACCCGATCTGACGGCTGTCATCTCAAACGCCATCCGTCTCGGTGCAGCCGGGGCATCGGCGCTGGCGCTGGCTCGGCAGCCCTCGTCACTGGCACAGAGCGGCGTGGTGCTCTTTGAGCAGCCGGCGGTGCAGGTCGTCGATCCCTCGGGGAATGCGGTGGCCGGGGCGGGCGTGTCTGTGTCGGCGGCACTGGTGAGCGGGGGGGGCGCGCTGTCCGGCGGACTGACGGCCACGACAGACAGCGCCGGTGTGGCGAGCTTCTCGACGCTGACGCTCTCTGGAAGCGACGGTGACCGCACGCTGCAGTTCACGGCGGCGGGACTGTCGGGTGTGGTGTCAGCGCCCATCACGGTGGGCAGTACCGCGCCCAGCCGGCTGGCCGTGACCACCCAGCCGTCAGGAGCGCAGCCGTCGCAGGTGATGGGCACCCAGCCGGTAGTGCAACTGGTCGACAGCGCCGGGGTGCCCATCCTCCAGGCGGGGGTCGTCGTGTCGGCTGCCATCGGGGCAGGGGTCGGCACGCTCACCATGAGCGGGGGCGGAGCGCCGGCTGCCACCACCGACGCGGGAGGCACGGCACGGTTCGCCGGCCTGACAGTCAGCGGTGCTGCCGGCCCGCGCACCCTGCGCTTCACGGCCCCCGGGTACTCGTCGGTGACGTCAGCGCCGTTCGACCTGACATGCAGTGCCTGTGCCTACCTTGCACTGACCACGGCGCCGCCGGCCGTGGCGCGAAGCGGCATGGTCATCTCGCCCGCGCCCGTTGTGCAGCAGTACGAGTCGTCCGGCACACCGGCGTCTGACACTCGCGTGATTGTGGCCTCCCTGGCGCACGGTGCCGGCACGCTGTCAGGCACGACGGCGGTCGCGTCGGCCAACGGCAGCGCGCGGTTTGACAACCTCGTCATCACGGGCGGCGCGGGTAGTTACGCCCTCAGGTTTTCGAGTGCGCCACTGGTCGAGGCGGTGTCCGACTTCCTCACGGTCACCGTCGGCACGGCCACGCAGCTGTCGACCGTCACCCAGCCGCCGCTGACCGCCGGCAGCGGCATCCGCCTGGTGCCTCAGCCCGCCGTGCGCCTCCTGGACGCGTCCGGGAATGTCGTCACCCGATCGGAGGTGCCCGTCACCGTGGCACTCGCCTCGGGCAGTGGCACGATCGAGGGCACGCTCACGGTGAGCACCGACGCCAGCGGCACGGCGACGTTCACGGACCTGTCGGTGACGGGGCGGGGAATCGTCACGCTGAGTTTTTCATCGCCCGGGCTCTCCGGGACAGTGTCCAACGGCATGCAGGTGGTGGCCTCGGGCGCCGATGTGGGCATCACACAGTCGATCACGCCAAGCGCGGCGACCATCGGACAGGTGGTCACTCTGCAGGTCACTGCGTCGAACAGCGGGCCCGATTCAGCCACCGCGCTCGACGTGGGTCTCGTGCTGCCGACGGGACTGCTCCTCCGCGGCGTCGCCCTGTCACAGGGGGCCTATGACGCCGCCACAGGGCGATGGGCCATCGGAACGCTCAGGGCCGGGGCGTCGGCTGTGGCCACGCTGCGTGCCGAGGTGACGGCTCCGGGCGAACTGGCGAGTGTCGCCGTGATCCTCAGACACGACGAGCACGATCTGCAGCACTTCAACGACATCAGCCTGGTCTCGCTCAACGGTGACGGCTTTGTCGACCTGTCCGTGAGTCACCTGGTCGACTACGAGACGCCCCGTGTGGGCGACAGCGTGCGGTTCACCACCGTGGTGAGCAACAACGGCACCGCCTCGGCTCCACAGGTCGTGGTGCGTCAGGCTGCGGCCGCGGCGCTTGGTGCCTCGACCGTGACGGTGTCACAGGGACAGTTCAACGCGGGCACGGGCGTGTGGACGGCGGGGCGCCTCGAACCCGGCGCGTCGGCCACGATGACGCGTGATGCCGTGATGGCATCCGCCACCCCCACGGTTAGCGAGGCTGCAGTCGTCGGCGCAGGGGCGGCAGACCTGAACAGTGTCAACGACCGCGATGCCCTGGCCGTGAACGGGGGGGGCGGGGTGATGGTGGCCGTGAGCGCCATGGCGCTGCGTCCAACGTCAGTCCCGTTCGAACCGGCGCCGGTGCTGGTCCTGGTGCGTAACGAAGGCCCCGCAGAGGCGACCCAACTGGTGGTGGACCTGACGGCACAGGCCATCAGGGTCGACCGCGGAGTGGCATCGTCGGGTGTCCTGGTGCTGACCGACACCGCAGGTGCGAGGCCCGCCGGCGACCGGGCAGCGGCGGGTCGTCGGCCGGGGGCGGACGAGAGTGCCGTGGCCATCGGCACCTGGACGATTCCCTTTCTGCGTCCGCACGAGTCGGCCACCCTCGCCCTTGAGGGCCTTGTGACCGCGGCAGGGGCCGCCGGCGTCGATGCCCGTCTCAGGAGTGTGAGGCAGCCCGATCTGTTCGCCGGTGACAATGCGGCGCGCGCGTCGATCGCGGTGCCAGATGCCACCGGGCAGGCGTGTGCGGATGTGTCACTCGCCGTCACCACGCCGTCGTTCGTGGTGGCGGGCAGTGTGTGGTCACTCCGAACGACGACGGTGAATGTCGGCCCCGGATACGCGACCGACATCGAGACCCACCTAGTCATTCCGCGGGGCACCTCGCTGCAGAGGCTGACTCCCAGCGCCGGTGGCGCGTGCAGCACGACCGCCGTGTCGGTGACCTGCGTGTGGCCAGGCTCGACGCTGGTCGGGCGCGGCGGCGCTCGCACGATCGACGCCGTGTTTCAGGTGGGCACAGACCTCCCCCTCGGGACGCTGCTGCCGGCCCGGGCGCAGTCGACCAGCGTGGCGCTGGCGTGCGGCGCCGGCACCGAGAGTGTGGCGCGCAGCGTGCAGGTCGCCGAGTCGGCGACGGCTGTCGACATGGAGATCAGGGCCGCCGTTGAAACGGCCGACGGGTTTGCCCCAGTGGCAGCCATTGAGGAAGGCCGGCTGGCGACCGTATGGCTGGCGGCGGCCAACAAGGGCAGCCGTCCTGTGGCCACCCACTACGACATGTCGCTGTGGGATCGGTCCGTAGTGGCGGTGGAACAGGTGTCGCCGTCCCGCGGCAGCGTCGAGCGGGGGCCCGGCGAGGGCCGCGGACGGTGGTACACGGGTGTGGTGGCTCCGGGGGAGACGGTGTATCTGCGGCTGCTGGTGCGCATGACTGGTGCCACGTCGACACGGCTGACGGCGGAGCGCGTGGGCGGCACGCTGGGCGATCCGGTGCCGGACAACGACCAGGCCAGCGTCGTCCTCGATGGCTACCGCGACAGTCCCGGCGCGGGTCGATGGGCGGCCGCCGGTCGGGTGCGATCCGGGGCAGGCGTCGAGATTGTCACGGGAACCGGCGAGGGGGATCGGCCCCAGGTGCGCATCTTCACCGGCGACGGGGCCGACACGGGCGTGCGGTTTCTCGCGTTCGATCCGGCCTTCACCGGCGGCGTGCGCGTGGTCGCCTGCGACCTTGATCGCGATGGCCTTGACGAGGTCGTCGCCGCACAGGGGCCGGGTGGGTCGCGCGTGCGCGTGTTCCATGTGTCCGAGACGCGGGTCGGCGAGGTGGCGAGCTTCCTGCCCTTCGAAGAGGGGTTCGGCGGTGGTGTCACCGTGTCGTGTGCCGATACGGACGGCGACCAGCGCAGCGAACTGGTGGTGGGGGCAGGACCGGTGCGGCAGAGGTCCGGGTGTTCCAGGTGTCGAGCGGCCGAGTCGCCCGCGTGGCGCAGTGGGAGGCATATCCGGGCTTCACGGGGGGCGTACAGGTCGCGGCCGCGGCCCATCCGGGCAATGGCTTTGTGGGCCCGCTCAGTGTTGTGACGCTGCCGGGCCCGGGCATGCCCGCCGACCTGCGGGGATGGCGGCTCGGAGGGGGCATCGCGGATCTGGTCGCCAGCGTGCCCGCGGTGTTTGGCGACGATGTGGCGGGCGGACACCTCGCCGTTGGCGACCTCGACGGAGACCAGACCGTCGACCTGATGCTGGCCCCGACCCGGGCATCGCCTCTGCTGCTCCGGGCCTACTCGCTTGGTGACGGGCGGGTGCTCGGAGAGATGGGATCGGGCGGCGGAGGCTTTGGCGGGGCCGTCAGGACGATGATGGGCGACTTCGAGGTGCCGGGCATCGGACGTCCCGAGCTGGTGGTCAGCGGTGGGGCGCGGAGTGCCCCGGAAGTGCATGTGTACCTGTACACACCTGCCGGGGTTCTGCGTCGGGTGCGGCTGCTGGCGGCGGAAGAGCCCTGAGAGGGGGGTCCGCCCTGACGATGGGCTACCCTGGAGAGGTGCAGAAGATCGACGTTGGCGTCCTGGGGGCCACGGGCATGGTCGGCCAGCAGTTTGTGGCCCGCCTTGCGGCGCACCCCTGGTTTTGCCTGACCTGGCTGGCGGCGAGCGAGCGCTCCGAGGGGCGCCGCTATGCCGAGGTCGCCCCGTGGCGACTCTCGACCCCGATGCCGCCCGAGGCGGCGTCGCGGGTGGTCGAGGCGTGCGTCCCCGGACGGGGACCGCGCCTCGTGTTCTCAGGACTCGACGCCTCGGTGGCCGGCGAGATCGAAGGCGCCTTCGCCGCCGCCGGCCACATCGTGGTCAGCAATGCACGCAACTTCCGGATGGACCCGCTGGTACCGCTGCTGATTCCCGAGGTGAACCCCGACCATCTCGCGATCGTCGCCGAACAGCGGGCGGCACGAGGCTGGACCGGGGCGATTGTCACCAACCCGAACTGCTCGACCGTGATGCTGGCGATGGCGCTGGCGCCGCTCCGCCCTTTCGGGATCCGGTCGGTGATCGTCTCGACCATGCAGGCCGTGAGCGGTGCGGGCTATCCGGGCGTACCCTCGCTCGACATTCTAGGCAACCTCGTCCCGTTCATCGGCGGCGAGGAAGAGAAGATGGAAACCGAGACCCGAAAGATTTTCGGGGCCGATGGCGGGCGGGTGCCGCACGACCTGACCGTCAGTGCCCACTGTAACCGCGTGCCCGTGGTCGACGGACATACGCTGACGGTGTCGGTGGCCCTCGAGGCCCGCCCGTCCCCTGCCGAGATCGCCGAGGCCATGCGCGCCTTTGTGGGACGGCCTCAGCAGCTGGCCCTGCCGACGGCTCCGCAGCCGGCGTTGCTGGTGATGGACGAACCCAACCGGCCCCAGCCTCGCCTGGATGTCGACCGGGGCGCGGGAATGACCGTCTGCGTGGGGCGGGTCCGCCCGTGCAGCGTCCTGAACGCGCGATTCGTGGTGCTGGGCCACAACACGGTGCGCGGGGCCGCGGGGGCGGCGATTCTGAATGCCGAACTCCTGAAGGCCGAAGGGCTGCTCGGCTGATTGAGGCCGCGGACCGGCGCGCACCTGCTACACTAGGTCCTTGTGTCATCCCCGCCCGGCCACACCGGGCGGGGGCGGGCCGCACCGCGGCCTGGGACCTGTGCAATCACCGGGACGACGAACCGCGTCAGGGCCGGAAGGCAGCAGCGCTCAGACGTCTCTGCGATGTGTGCAGTCATCCCAGGTCGCGGTGGGGCCCGTGCACCCCTCCACTCCGACGATCTCATGGCCGACCAGAGCCAGCACCGCGTTCTCGCCCGAAAGTACCGGCCCCAGACCTTCGAGGATGTGCTGGGCCAGCAGGCCGTGACGCGCACGCTGCTCAACGCGCTGCGGAACTACCGCAAGCGCCTGGCCCAGTCGTTCGTGTTCGCCGGACCCCGCGGCTGCGGCAAGACCACCAGCGCGCGCATCCTGGCCCGCGCCCTCAACTGCGTCGGCACCGGTGACGAGCCGCTGACGGCCCCGACCACCCAGCCCTGCGGTCAGTGCGCGCCCTGCATCGAAATCGCCGCCGGGCGCGACATGGACATGCTCGAGATCGACGCCGCCACCCACACGGGCGTCGACAATGTCCGCGAGGGCATCATCGAGGGGCTCTCGATCGCCCCGGTCCGCAACCGCTACAAGGTGTTCCTCATCGACGAGGTGCACATGCTGTCGGCCTCCTCGTTCAATGCCCTGCTCAAGTCGATCGAAGAGCCGCCACCGCATGTCGTCTTCATGATGGCGACCACCGAGCTGCACAAGATTCCCGACACGGTGCTGTCGCGGTCGCAGGTGTACGAGTTCCGCACGATCCCGGCCCGCACGGTGGCCGACCGGCTGCGCCACATCGCCACGGCCGAGGGCCTCACCGTCAGCGACGATGCGCTGATGATGCTGGCGCGGGCGGGCGAGGGCAGCATGCGCGATTCGCTGAGCGCCTTCGACCAGGTGCTGGCCTTTGCGGGCGACACGGTCACAACCGAGGACGTGGCGGCGGTGCTGGGGCTGATTGCGCGCGACCTGGTGCTCGAGATGCTCGAGGCCGTGGCGGTCGAGGATGCCCCGGCGGCGTTCACGCTGACCGAGGCGGCCATCAGGCGCGGCTACGACCTGCGGCTGCTGTGCCGCGAACTCTCGCGGGCCATGCGCGACCTGCTGATTCTGTCGGTCGACCCGTCGCGGGCGTCTGACCCGGACATCGCCGGGGAAGCCGACCGAGACCGCCTGGTGGCGCTCGTCGGGCAGTGGTCGCGGGAAGACCTGCTGCGCGGATTCGATCTGCTGACCCGCGCCGAGCAGGAGATCAGGCAGTCGGAACAGCCGCGGTTCAGCATGGAAATGGCGCTGCTGCGCCTGATGCACCTGCGCAAGCTGGTGCCCCTGACCGAACTGCTCGCCGGCGGGCGCCTGCCCGCTGCACCGTCGAGGGCCGCCGCCCCGATGGCGGCATCGTCCATGGGGACGGCGGGCCCGGCCTCGAGACCCGCGCCTCCGCGCGCCGCGGCCACGCCCTCGCGTCCGGTGCAGGCCACCGCGCCCGGGGCTGCGCCTGCGGCGCCGGCGTCATCCGGAGCCGGCGGGGCCGTCGGGACCGACCAGTACCGCGACGCACTGCTGGCCGAGATCAAGGCGGCCAAGCCCATCTTCTACAACCTGGTCGTCGCACAGGCCTTCCGCATCGATGCCACGGCCGAGGGGGTGACGTTCACGTTCCAGCCCAACCAGAAGGTGCCCCGGCAGCAGGCCGACGACAACCGCGGTTGGGTGCAGGACCTGGTCGAACGGCTCACGGGCCGGCGCCTGCCGGTGACCGTCGTGGTGGCCGATGCGGTCGCGGTGGCATCGCCGATGCCTGCCGCTTCGCCGGCGATGGGCAGCGGTGCCGGCACCGCTGAGGCCGCTGCCGCGCCAGGCGCGTCCGGCGTCTCGCCGCTCGAACACGACACGGTCAAGTCGATCCTCGAAATGTTTCCCGTGGAAAAGACACGGATTGATGCAGGGACCTAGGCGACGCCGCGATGCTGCCCGACACGCTTCAGCAGTTGATTGAGCAGTTCCGACGCCTGCCCGGCATCGGTGGCAAGAGCGCGCAGCGCCTCGCCTTTCATGTGCTGCGTTCGCCGCGCGAGGACGCCGAGCGGCTCTGCGAGGCCATTCGTCAGGTGAAGGACCGGGTCACCTACTGCACGGTGTGCCACAACTTCACCGACACCGACCCGTGCGGCATCTGTGCCGATCACTCGCGCGATCGCCGGCGCATCTGCGTGGTGGAAGAACCGCCCAACGTGCAGGTGATCGAAAAGACCGGCTGGCACCGCGGGCTCTATCACGTGCTGATGGGGGCCATCTCTCCCCTGTCGGGCGTGGGCCCGGACGACCTCAAGATCAAGGGCCTGCTGTCTCGCATTGATGAGGGTGGGGTCGAGGAAGTCATCCTCGCGACCAACCCCACCGTCGAGGGCGAGGCCACGGCCATCTACCTGGCGCGGCTGCTCAAGCCGCTGGGCGTGAAGGTGACGCGCATCGCGATGGGCATTCCGGTGGGAAGCGACCTCGAGTACGCCGACGATCTCACGATGACGCGCGCGCTGGAGGGGCGCCGCGAGCTCTAGCCGCACCTGCGGCCCGCTCGCCCGCGCACGCACCTGTGATGCTGCCTGCTTCCTACCAGACCATCGCTGCGGCCATCCTGCTGATGGGGGGCGTGCTGGCGTGCGTCGCCGGCTATCGGCTGTTCAAGGTGGTGCTGGCCGTCTTCGGCGCCATCCTCGGCGGGCTGGCAGCCTCGTCGCTCGTGGGCGAGAGCACGCCGGCCCTCATGGTCGGCGCCGCCATCGGCGGGGCGCTGGTGGGCGGGCTCATCATGCTGGCGGCCTATTTCGTCGGGGTCGCGCTCGTTGGCGCCGGTCTCGGGGCCGGGGCCGTGCACTTGGTCTACACGCAGTTGCCCGGCGATCCGCATCCGTTCCTCGTCGTGCTGTCGGCGGTCGGCGGTGCGCTGCTGGCCACCTGGCTGCAGCGCTACGTCATCATCATCGGCACGGCGTTCGGCGGCGCGTGGACAACGGTCGTCGGCGCAGCGGCGCTGCGCGGTGCGCCCGAGGCCATGAAGGCCGCTGCCAACGGGGACGTGTGGGTGGCCTATCCCATGAATCCCGCCCCGGGCGAAGCGTGGGTGCTCTGGGCCTTCCTCGCGCTCGGCGCGGCCGGCACACTCATCCAGATGCGTTTCACCGCCGGCGACGCCGGTCGTGTGACGGCCCGGAAGAAGAAGTAGCGCGGCCCTCGGCGAAGCGCGACTGGTTCCCGCGTTGCGTGGGACCCCCGGCGGCCTGTCGGCGTCGTACAGGTGACGCCACGCACACACACCCCAATACGTTGCCCGTCAGGAGGCCCCGCCATGGAACCGACGACGCTGCCCGATGTCGCCACTGCCCGCCGCCCCGAGCTACGCACCCCGCTGCCGGGCCCGCTGGGGCAGGCCATCATCGACCGCGACCATCAGTTCGTGTCGCCTTCCTACACACGGTCGTATCCCTTCGTGATGCAGCGCGGGTCGGGCGTCATGGCACAGGACCCCGACGGCAACATCTTCCTCGACATGGCCGCCGGCGTCGCCGTGTGTGCCACCGGCCATGCGCATCCCGAAGTGGTGCAGGCCATCAGGGAGCAGGCGGAACAGTTCCTCCACATCTGCGCGGCCGACTTCTACTATCCGCACCTGCCGGCCCTGGCGGAAAAACTTGCGACGCTGACGCCGGGCACGCCCGACAAGCGCGTGCACTTCGCCAACTCGGGAGCCGAGGCGGTCGAAGGTGCCATCAAGGTGGCCTTCCACGCCACGCGCCGGCAGAAGCTCATTGGCTTCACCGGGTCATTCCACGGACGGACGCTCGGGGCCCTCTCCGTGACGTCGAGCAAGGCCGCACAGCGGCGCGGCTTCGGGCGACAGGCGCTCGACGTCACCCATGTGCCCTACGCCAACTGCTTCCGGTGTCCCTACGGCAAGACACCCGAGACCTGCGGGGCTCTCGAGTCGAAGGGGCCGCACTGCGCCCGCGTCATCGAGGAGGTGGTGATGAAGACCACCGTCCCCCCCGACGAATGCGCGGCCATCGTCGTCGAGCCGATCCAGGGTGAGGGCGGCTATGTCGTGCCGCCCGCCTCGTTCCTGCAGACGCTGCAGGACATCGGGAAGCGCCACGGCGTCGTGGTGATTGCCGACGAAGTGCAGAGTGGCATGGGGCGCACCGGGAAGATGTACGCCTCCGAGCATTTTGGCTTCGTGCCCGATGTGGTGGCCACGGCCAAGGGGCTCGCGTCGGGATTGCCGATCGGCGCCACCGTCGCGCGCGCCGACCTGATGAACTGGACGCCGGGCGCCCATGCCTCAACCTTCGGGGGGAATCCCGTGGCCGTGGCGGCAGCGATGGCGACCATCCGGCTGCTGGAAGGCTCGCTGATGGCGAATGCCACGCGCATGGGCGACTATCTGATGGAGGGCCTGCGCGCCCTCGCAGAGCGGCATCCGCTGATCGGCGATGTGCGCGGGAAGGGGCTCATGATCGGCTTCGAGTTCGTGCGCGACCGAGTGACGCGCGAACCCGCGACGCGTGAGCGCGATCAGTTCGAGCAGGAGTGCTATCGGCGCGGCCTGCTGGTCATCGGGTGCGGGGCCAGCACGATTCGACTGTCGCCGGCCCTCGTCATCGATCGCGACCACTGCGACCACGCCCTGACGACGTTCGACGAGATTCTTACAGCAGGGCTCTGATGGATGCGGCGGCTGCCTGGCCGCTCAGCCACGCACCTTCCACACGGTTGCCGGCGCACCAGTCGCCGGCGACCGCCACGCGGTGCGCCTCGTCAGTGAGCGTGCGCACGTGCAGCGGCTCGGCCGCGCGCGCGTAGCGCCAGCGGTGCGCCGACACGTGCGAGGGCAGGGGCATCGGGGCCCGCAGCAGGTCGCCGAAGGCGTTCAGCAGGAAGGGCCCCACGGCGTCGGCGTGGTCCTCGACGTGCGCCGCGCTCCACTCGGGCGAGGCGTGCAGCACCCAGGTATCTCCACCCGTACGCCCGGGCTTCGAGCTGTTGCGGGCGATCCAGGCCAGCGGGCTTGACGACACATAGGCGCCATCGAACGGTGCCGCCACACGTTCGCCGAAGGCGGCCAGCACGGCCCAGCATGGCTCCATGCGCACGGCAGACAAGGCCGAGCGCACGTGTACATCATCAGGCAGCAGCTGCAGGGCCTGCGGTGGCGGGGCGGTCACGATCACGGCATCCCAGCCGGAGCTCTCTGACTCGGGCGCGTCAGGGCTGGCGAGTGACCTGAGCCGCGCCGTCCACTGGTGCGTGGCGGCATCGAAACGCAGGCCGGTGACAGTCACGCTGCAGGCGACATCGAGTCCTGCGGCCAGATGCCGGCCGATGCGGTTCATGCCGGGCACGCCGACCCAGCGCGCGACGCTGTCGTCCACGGCCTCGCGCCCTTCCGAATCGAACGACGCCAGCCGCCCGCGCCACGGCGCGATGATGCCCGCGGCATGCCACTCGTCGACGGCGGGCTGGAACGCAAGGTCGCGCACGGTGAAGTACTGGGCCCCGTGGTCGAACGACCACTCGGCCTCGCCGGCCGTAAGGGCCTCGCCGTTCATGATGCGGCGCGTGCTGAGGCGCCCGCCGGGAGAGCGACCCTTGTCGACGACGTGCACGGTGATACCGGCGTCGTGCAGGGCGCGCGCGGCCGTCAGGCCCGCCATGCCCGCTCCAACGATGAGGACCCGTGGGGAAGCGCTGGTCATGGCGCTATTGTGTCAGCACGCGGCCGATGCTGCCGCGATAGCCGGTCATTTCCAGATAGCCCCGACCCGAGAGGGCCGTGCCTCTGGCCGTGCCCTGCACCTCGACCATGCCTTCCCAGTAGGAAATGCCCGCGCCGGCTGTGGTCAGCTCCTGGTTGCGCAGCGGAGTGGTGACGCGCAGCGACAGGCCCTGCCCGGGAATGTCGACCTGCCACGCCAGGGGATAGCGTGCGCCAGAGGGCATCGCCTCGGGCGCGCCGATCGCGCGCTGCGTGAAGTCGCGCTCGGTGAGGTGGGTGGTGCGGCCATCGGTCTCGACGAGCGTGCCGCTGCTGCGCGGGTCGCGTGTGCCGTCCGCCAGCCGCAGCTGATAGAGCATCAGCTCGCGCCCGTCGCTCAGCTGCAGCGAGAGCCAGTCCCAGCCCTGCTGCCCGGTCTCGAGGAAGCTCGACCCGAACTCGCGATCCATCCAGCTCTCGCCAGTCACGTCGATGCGTTCGCCATCGAGGATGAGCGTGCCGCGCGTGGGCATGCGCGTGAGCGAGTAGTAGTGCGACGCGTTGCCCGGCATCGCACCCTTCTGCGAAATGCCGTTGATGCCGTTGATGACCGGGGCCTTGCCTTCGTCGAGCACCAGCTCGACGCCCACCTCGCGTCCGGGGGCGCGCAGCACGTGGCGCCCCTGCGCGTCCTGCGTGGCCGACCATTCCTCGTTCCAGACCCGGTAGCGATCGGTGGCCGCCCCCGAGAGCCCGGGTCCGCTGCGCGTCAGCTTCTCGGCAAAGCGATAGCGCTGGCCCTGCGGATCGCTCACGGCCAGGTGCGCCATGTAGAGATCGCGCACGGCCCACACCGACGGGTTGACCGGTGCGCGGTCGACGCCCACGCGGAAGAACGTCACCTGAAAACCGAAGCGGCGGCCGTCGCGGGCCTGCACGTTGCCGGTGTAGTACCACCACTCGATCTTGAAGTCGGGATGGCTGGCGTGGTCCTGGGGAAACTGATAGCGATAGCCGGCGGTCGCTTCCTTCCATGTCGACGCCTGCGGCGATGCCGGGCCTGAGCCCGGCAACGTCGCGGAGCCCTGCGCGGTCGCCATGCCCGGCGTGGCCGGGG
>CAZXTM010000025.1:22814-26594 GCA_964643765.1 uncultured Bifidobacteriaceae bacterium
GAGCCCGGCAACGTCGCGGAGCCCTGCGCGGTCGCCATGCCCGGCGTGGCCGGGGTGCGCTGTGCGGCTGAGGGCCGGGGGTCGGACGCCGGGCCCTGCGCGGCCGTGGAGCCCTGCGCGGCGAACGCCATCAGCAGGCTGGCGAGTGCCGCGGGAGCGGCAACCCGGCGCGTGATCCCGGTATGGCGGCGGAGGTTATTCATCATGGTCGACCACCAGGCGCGCGGCGCGGCGCGCGGGATACAGGCCGGCCAGGGCGGTGGCCACAATCACCACCACCGATACCTGGGCCAGGAACAGCGTGGGCACCCGGAACTGAATAGTCCAGCCGAAGCTCTGCACATTGATGACAAACACCAGCAGCACCGAGAGGGCCAGGCCCACGACGAGCCCTACCGTCTGGCTCAGCATGCCGAGCAGCGCGGCTTCCACCACCACCATCCGCTGCACCTGCCGGCGGGTCGCGCCGATGAGACGCAGCATCGATAGTTCGCGCCGGCGCTCGAGCACCAGCGTCAGGAGCGTGGCCGCCACGCCCAGCATGGCGACGACAATCGCGATGACCTCAAGCGCATACGTGATGGCGAAGGTGCTGTCGAAGATGCGCAGCACCTCGGTGCGCAGGTCGCGGTTGGTGTAGATGAAGGCGCGGTGGCCCTCGTCCAGCGACTCGATGATCTCCCGGCGCACGCGCTCGGGCTCGGCTCCCGGTTTGAGGAAGGCGGCCATGCCCGTGGGCGCCAGGGTGCCGAAATACTTCGCGAACACCGGCCGATCCATCACGACCATGCCGCGGTCGACGGCATAGTCGTAAGAGACGGCCGCGATCCGGAAGGGATGCGATCCGCCGGGAAGATCGAGCGTGATGGTGTCGCCGGCATGCACGCCGTAGCGGTTCGAGAAGGCCTCCGAGACCACCACGGCCTCGGTGCCGATGGCCGCCTTGAGCGCGGCGCGCCCGTCGGCCGGTTCCTTGAAGAGCAGCGCCCCGTAGTCGATGACGACCTGATAGTTGCCGGCGCCAAGCACGACGAAGTTGTCCTTGTAGATGAGGTCGACGTTGCGGAACGAGTCGTACGCGGCCACGTCGGGATGCGCCGCGACGGCGGCCTGCACCTCGGGCGACAGCGTCTGCTCGGAGCCAGTGGTCGGCTGCATGCCGGGGCCGATGAAGAGGTCGGCCTGCAGCGTCTGGCCGATCCAGTAGGCCACCGTGTCACGGAAGCTGCCGATCATGACGGCAATCGCCACCATCATCGACAGGCTGACGGCCAGCGCGGCCACCGAGATCGACACGCGCGGAATCGACGCCGAGAGATTGGCGTGGGCCAGCAGCCCTTCCACGCCCAGCAGGCGGCGCAGCGGCCGATACAGCAGCCGGGTCAGTCCGAAGATGGTGGCCGGCACCAGCAGCGACGCGCCGATGATCGTGGCAAACGACGAGACATAGCCGAAGATCGGCCGCCCGCCGACCGGGCCCAGCTGCGCGAGCGCAAAGGCCCCTCCCAGAATCACGACGGCCAGGGCCAGCAGGCGCGGCTGCAGGCGCACGCGCGATTCGAGGCGGTCGTGCCCGCGCATGGCCGCGGTGGGCGACACGCGGCTGGCTTCGAGGGCCGGCATCGTGGCCGCCAGCAGCGACAGCGGCACGCCGAGAACGAAGGCCAGCCCGATGTGCCACGGTGCCAGGTCGGGCGGCACGGCGGCTGTGGCGATGTAGAGCGTGCTGACGGTCTGCGACGTCAGGCCCACGGCGGCGTCGGCCAGCACGCGGCCGAGGCCGATGCCGAGGCCCACGCCCGTCAGGCCCAGCGCGGCGGCCTCGCCGAGAAACAGCCATAGCACCTGCCGGCGCGTCACGCCCAGGGCGCGCAGCATGCCGATTTCGTCGCGCCGCGCGATGACCGAGATCGTGACGGTGTTGTAGACGAGAAACAGCCCCACGATGAGCGACACCCACGACAGGGCGGTGAGGTTCATGTGGAAGGCGGCGAGCATGCGCTCGACCTGCTCGCCGCGACGGGCGGGGCGCTGCGCCGTGAGGCCGGCCGGCAGCTGGCTGCGGACGCTCGACAGCGCGGCGTCGATGGCCGCCGAGTCGGGGCTGCCGGAGAGCTGCACGTCGATGCGGTCGACGCGGCCCAGGCGGTTGAACGCCCACTGCGCAGCGGCGATGTCCATCAGCACGAAGCTGCCGTCCATCACCTTCGCCGGGCCCTCGTCCTTGAGCAGGCCCCGCACGACAAAGCGTTCGATGCGATCACCGGTCATGAGCGGAAGCTCATCGCCCAGGCGAACGCCGCGACGCCTCGCCAGCTTCTCGGTGATGACGATGGTGCGCGGGCTGGTCAGCAGGTCGAGGAACTCCTGCCGGCTGAGGGCCTCGGCCGGACTGCTGCCGGCCTGCTGGCGCTCGGCCATGGCATAGTCGCGCAGCGTGAGGTCGCGCAGGATGTCGACACCCAGCACGCGGACGGCCTCGCTGCGCCGCACCGGGGCCACGACGCCCGAGTCACCGCGCGGCAGGTCGCTGGTCACCAGCGCCATCTCACCCTCGATGACGGGCGACATCTGCCCGATGTCGCGCAGGAACCCGAGGTCGGCCAGCACCGACTCGGGCACGCCGCCGGTGCCCACGACTTCAATCGATGTGCGGCCGGCAACGGTGGTCAGCGCGGTCTCGAAGCCGCGGACCGAGCTGCCGTTGGTCAGCTGGATGGCGATGACGACGGCAATGCCGAGGGCGACGCCGACGATGGTGGTGACAGTGCGGGCCTTTTCCTGCAGCATGCGCCGCAGGATGAACTGCCTAAACAGCCGCATCGCCGGTATCCGTGAAGCGGCCGTCCTTCATGCGCAGCACGCGGGTGGCGCGCGCGGCCACGTCGTGGGCGTGCGTGGCCATCAGGATGGTGATGCCCAGGTCGCGGTTGAGCTCGGCCAGCAGGTCGAGCACGCGCGTGCCATTGTCCGAGTCGAGGTTGCCCGTCGGTTCATCGGCCACAAGCAGCGCCGGCCGGTGTACCAGCGCGCGGGCGATGGCGGCGCGCTGCATCTCGCCACCGGAGACTTCCTGGGGGAAGTGACGGAGGCGGTGCCCGATGCCGACGCGCGCGGCGAGCGCGGCCGCCTGCTGCTCGGCCTCGCCGGACGGGGCGCCCGCCAGCAGCGCGGGCAGGGCGATGTTGTCGCCCAGCGTCAGCGTGGGCAACAAGTTGAAGAACTGGAACACGAACCCGATGCGCGTCCGCCTCATCGTCGTCAGGGCGTCGTCGCCGAGCGAGGCGAGGGCGCGGCCCTCGAGCGACAGCGTGCCTGACGTGGGGCGGTCCATCGCGCCGCAGAGGTGCAGCAGCGACGACTTGCCGCAACCGGACGGCCCCATGAGGGCGACAAACTCCCCGGCATCGAGGGTGAACGAGACACCGGCGAGGGCCTGCACTTCCGAGGTGCCTCCGGTGTAGGTCTTGGTGAGCTGACTGGCGACAAGCAGCGACATGCTGCCGTTATGACGACCGGCGCGGGGTGGGCGGTGCGTGCCTGGGGACGGTTTCGAGCGTGCGCCCGACCGCGAGCCCGCATCCGCGCGCGGGGACGCGGGGAGCGGTGCTGAAGGGCGTAGGGGGGCGTTTGTCGGGAGGCAGACGCATCGTGCATCTTGCGGCACGGGGCGCCTTCGGTTTACCATGGCGGCCTGCCCGACGTTCCTCGGTAGCTCAACGGCAGAGCATCCGGCTGTTAACCGGAGGGTTGCTGGTTCGAATCCAGCCCGAGGAGCCA
>CAZXTM010000026.1:0-26407 GCA_964643765.1 uncultured Bifidobacteriaceae bacterium
CCGAGATCTACACAGGCGAAGCCTCTCTTTCCCTACACGGCGCTCCGCCGATCCATTGACGTCGGCACCGGCGTCGAGCAGTGCGAGGGCGGCGTCGCCCTTCATGGCGGCCCAGTGCAGACCGGTCATCCCGTCGCCCTGGGCGCCGTTGACGTCGGCGGCGTCCTTGAGCAGCGCCTTGACCGCTTCGCGGTCACCCCGCTGGGCGGCCTCGGCAATCGCGCCCTTGCCCGCCTGGATGCCGCTGGCACTCAGCAGCGTGCCGAGCAGCAGGGCTCCGGCCACACCGGCCAGCGTTCCTCCGAAGACTCGTGTGCGCATCGGCCTACTCCGCCGCCTGGACGGTCGACTCCGGCGCCGAGTTGAGATCAAGGGTGGCCGTGCTGTCGCCCAGCGTCTTGAGGTCGGACAGCCCCACGGCGTGCGCGGCGGTGAGCAGCGCATTGGCCATCGGCGTGCCATCGGCGCCCTTCACATGCACGCCGCCCTTCAGCGCGCCACCGGCATGGCCGGCGAAGATCAGCGGGCAGCGCTTGTGGTTGTGGACGTTCGAGTTGCCCATCGGCGAGCCGTAGATGACCAGCGTGTTCTCGAGCAGGTTCGAGTCGCCTTCCTTCGTGTTCTTGAGCTTCTCGAGGAAGTACGGCAGCAGGCTGACGTGGTACTTGTTGATCTTCGCGTAGTCGGTGATGCGGTCGTCTCGGTCCTGGTGGTGCGAGGCCGAGTGGAAGGCCGCCTTGTAGCCGCTCTCGGGATACACACGGTTCGAGGCGTCGCGGCCGAGCTTGAAGGCGAAGACGCGCGTCGTGTCGGACGCGAACGCGATGGCCTGCAGGTCGAACATGAGCTTGACATGTTCGGCGAAGTCGTCCGGCACACCGATGGGCGCTCCGGGCAGCTCGCGCTCCTCGCCGGTTCGGTTCTGCGCTTCGACCCGCTCGATACGCCGCTCGATCTCGCGCACATCGTCGAGGTAGTCGGCGAGGCGGGCGCGGTCCTCGGCACCCAGGTCCTTGTTGAGGCGGGCGACCGCATCCCCCAGCCAGTCGAGGATGCTCCGATCCTCGGCGCGGCGTTCGCGGCGCTCGCCCGGCGTGGCGCCCACACCGAACAGCGTGTCGAACACGACGCGCGGGTCGCGAATCATCGGCAGCGGCTCGGTCGGCGACGCCCAGCTGATGCTGTCGGTGTAGACGCACGAGTAGCCGTAGGAACAGCCCCCGGCCTGGTCGACGTTCTCAATGCAGAGCTGCATCGACGGAATCGCCGTCTCCTGGCCGAACTTCTGGGCATACATCTGGTCGAGCGACGTGCCGACATAGACGTCCGACCCCTGGGTCTGCTTCGGATGGCACTGGGTGAGGAACACCGCGCTCGACCGGAAGTGGTCGCCGCCAATCTCAGGGGCGGTGAAGGCCTCGGCATTCCGCACATCCGTATTGCTGACGATGGTCAGATAGTCCCGGAAGGGCTCCATCGGTGCCAGGCTGCTCGGCGACAGGTCGAAGCCGCGGCCCACCTTCTCGGGGGCCCACATGAACTTCTTCGCGCCGTAGGCCGTGCTGCCCGCTGCGCCGTGGACGATTTCGATGGCCGCCAGGCGCACGCGCTGGGGCATCGCCTGGGCGTAGGCCGTCCCGGCCGGGACCATCGCATCGAGGAACGGCAGGGACATGGTGACACCCATGCCCCGAAGCATCGTGCGGCGTGAGATGTGCTTCTTCGTGATAATCATCGCGTCTCCTCTACTGGCGTCCTAGCGAACGGCTTTCTCGGCATCGGTGGTGGCGGGCCGCGTGGGGGCGGGCGCGTCGGGCGCCGCCATGCGGAACGCCGGGCTGCCGGCGATCGCCTGCACAAATGCCGACATCCGGAAATTCAGCTTCTTGGCGTCGCGGACCACGGCGCGCACCATCGGCATGTCGGCCGCCTCGATGCGGCGACCGAGGGCGTAGGTCATCATTTTCTCGGTGAAGCTCAGCAGGAACACGTCCTGGTGCCGCAGCAGCGCCTCGCGCAGGCCGGCCGGCCCGCTGACGCGGCTGCCGTCATAGAGCTCGCCCTCGGCGTCGACGGCCACTTCGTTGTCCTTGATGCGCCAGGCGCCGGTCGCATCGAAGTTGTCGAGCGCCAGGCCGAGCGGGTCGATGACACGGTGGCACGAGGTGCACGACGGGTTCTTGCGATGCTCCTCCATGCGCTCGCGCGTCGACAGCATCTTGCCACCCGCCGTGGCCTTCACCGAGTCGTCGAGCGACGGCACATTCGGGGGCGGCGCCGGCGGTGGCGACCCCAGCAGCACTTCCATCACCCACTTGCCGCGCTGCACGGGCGACGTGCGGTCGGCCACAGAGGTGAGCGTCAGAATGCTGCCCTGGCCGAGCAGGCCGCGGCGGTACTCGGGCACCGTCACCCGATGGAAGTCGGCACCCGAGACGTTGGGAATGTTGTAGTGCTTGGCCAGTCGCTCGTTGACGAACGTGTAGTCGGCCGTCAGCAGGTCGAGCACGCTCCGGTCCTCGCGGACGATGCTGTCGAACAGCAGGCGGGTTTCCTCGCCCATGGCGGCGCCCAGGGTGGCGTCGTACTGGGGGAACGTGAGGTAGTCGGGAATGATCTTGTCGAGGTCCTGCAGTCGGAGCCACTGCGCCGCGAACCGATCGGACAGGGCGCGTGCCCGGCGGTCAGCCAGGAGGCGCTTGATCTGGCGGGTGAAGCCGGTCGTGGTGCGGAGCGTGCCGGCCGAGGCCGACGCCAGCAGTTCCTCGTCGGGCGACGTGCCCCAGATGAAGAACGACAGGCGCGAGGCCAGCTCGGTGTCTGAGATGCGATAGGCCCTGAGTGGCGAGGCCGTGGGCATCGGCTCGAGGCGGAACAGGAAGCGCGGGCTCATCAGCACCGACTGGAGCGCCATGCGCACGCCGCCCTCGAAGCCGCCGCGCTCGCGCCCCTGCTCGTAGAACTTCATGGCGTCCTGCAGGTCGGCTGCCGACGGTGCGCCGCGGTAGGCCTTGCCGGCGAGATTCTTCACAATCTTCAGTGCGCAGGTCTCCTCCTCGGCCGGCGAGGTCGGGCGGCAGATGAAGATGCGCTGACGGCTGGTCGTCTCCGAAACGCCGGTGACATTCGAGGGGCCCATCACGCTGAAGTCGCGCAGGTGCGGCAGCATGGTCACGCCGAAGGTGATGCTGACGTCGGCCAGCGTGTTCTCAAGCGGCGTAAGCAGATCGTCGATCGGCCCTTCGATGTTCTGGACGAACGCCGCCGACACGCGCTGCGGGCCGGCCTGCACGTGAATCGGGGGGGTCTGGATGTCGAGGCTGTTGGACGGATCGGTCTCGCTCATCCGCGTGTTCAGCGGCAGCAGCGCGACCCGCTCGCCGTTGATCGAGACTTCGACGACCTCCTTGACGTTGAGCACGGTCATCGAGGTGCGTCCTGCCAGGCCGCCCAGTGGCTCGTTGTGCAGGTTCATCTTGAAGACGTAGTCGCCGTCGGCCGGGAAGGTGTGCACAACCGAGATGCCGCCGCGCGTGCCAATCGGCGCGCCTTCGACCTGGCGCATCTGGGAGGCCGTGCGGCCAATCTTGTAGGTGACCGACGTGGCGCTGGCCGTCTTGTCGCCCACGGCGAGACGGCTGATCTGGCTGGCGGCACGCAGATACCCGTCCATCAGCGTCGGAGAGAACGTCTGGGCGTCGGCCACGTTGTCGAAACCGGCGCTGATGGTGTCTGGCGGCAGGTAGGCCGTGACGTCGACATCGATATCGAGCAGGTCGCGCACGGCAGCGGCGTATTCGGCCCGGTTGAGCCGCTGGAACGGACGCCGGCCCGGATTCGGCCGGACGGCGGCAGCCTGATCGACGCGGTCCTCAAGGGAGGTGGCCAGCAGTGCCAGCTGGCTGGCCTCGGGACGCCGGGCCCCCTGGGGAGGCATCATGCCCGCGCGCAGCTTCCGGATGATCTTCTCGGTGACCTCGGGATGCTCGGCGGCCCTGGCGGCGTCATACCCCGCCAGCGAAATGCCCCCGGCCTTCCCGCGCTCGCTGTGGCAGGTGGCGCAGTACTGCGCCACCATTTTTGTCTGCTCGGCCGGGGCCATCGACGGCGCCGCCACCCGATGCGCCGCGGCGGGCGCAGGGCCCGACGCCGCCCTGGGGGCCGCGGGCGCCGCAGCGGCAGGCCGCGACGATGTCGTTGTCTGTGGTTTCGGTGCCGCTGACTTCGGTGCACCGGTCTGCGCAACCAGCACCGCGCCTCCCAGCACCAGCGCTCCTGCTGCGGCAAACACGTTCTTCATGCCACGCTCCCGTGAGGGGGTGAAGCGGCGGGCCTCTGCGTGAGCCCCGCCCCGACACTTCACCGTAGTGTCATTATGGAACCGTTCCAGCGTCATCCGCGGGAATTTTGTTGCCTCCGCGTGTCACGCGCTGTCTCGCCCGTCCCGCCCTTCAGGGCCGCGGCGGGCTGATCATGATGTGCGCCCCGCCCGTGCCCGGGTCCATCAGCCACGGTACCCCGGGCCCGGCGGGCCGGGTCGCCAGCCCCAGCATTTCTCCGGTGGCAAACGGCACGTAGACCACCCACCGGGTGTAGGCGGCTTCGACGGCGCCGGACGCATCGATCCCCTTTCCGGTCATCACATACAGCATGCGCGGCTCGCGCGACATCGGCAGCTTGCCGGCCTTGATCTCGTCATACCGCGTCTGGTCGCGCACCTTGTCGTCGGTGACGCCCTGGGCGGCCAGTTCGCGCCCGCGCGCCATGAACGGCTCGAGGTCACGGTGATAACACGCAACGCTGACGCCCGGGGTGGCCGGGTTGTCCGCCAGGCACACCAGATCGTTGCTGCCCTGACGCAGCGTGACCAGCGTTCCATTCTCGAACCCGAGCACGGTCGCGCCCGCCCGGCGATCCTCGGGTGCGGCCAGCACCGCCTGCGCCACCTGCGCGTCCTTCGAGACAGCCTGCGCGCCGGCCGCCGTCGCCATCACCAGCACCATTCCCAGCCCCATCACCTGTCGCATCATCGGCACCTCGTTCGCCCGACATGATACGGCAGTCGGAATCTGGTTTCTAATGAAAGGCATGACCACCCTGCCTCCTCCGGTGTTCGACCCACCGCCCGCCGACGCGTCCTCTCCCGCGCGCCTCGTCGTCGGGGGCGGCTGCTTCTGGTGCGTCGAGGCGGTGTTTCTCAGGCTGGCGGGGGTCACCGGCGTACGCGCGGGCTACGCCGGCGGCACGGCCGCCACGGCCAACTATCAGGCGGTCTGCGCCGGTATCACCTCGCATGCCGAGGTCGTGGAGATTACCTACGACCCGTCTGTCGTCTCGCTGGGCACGCTGCTGCAGGTGTTCCTCGGCGCCGCCCACGACCCCACGCAGGTCAACCGGCAGGGCAACGACTGGGGCCGGCAGTATCGATCGTCGGTGTTCTACAGTTCCGAGGCCCAGCGGGACGTGACGGCACGCTACATCGCGCAACTGAATGAGGCCGGGGTCTTCAGCGCCCCGATCGCCACGACCCTCGAGCCGCTGGATGCCTTCTATCCGGCCGAGGCCTATCACCAGAACTACGCCTCGCGGAATCCGGCCAATCCGTACATCCTGTTTGTCTCGCAGCCCAAGGTCGACGCCCTGGAAGCGGGCTACGGGCACCTGCTGACCAGGCCGCCGGGTCGACGCTGACACCCTCAGGCCAGCAGGCGGTCCCTGAGCTCGGGAGGCGGCAGCGTGCACGCGTCCGACCGTCCGGCCAGCCGGTGCCGCAGCGCCGCCACCACGCGGTAGGCGACATCCCGCAGTGGCGCAGGGATGATCAGCAGGACAGCCGCCGCCTTCCACGGCCAGCCCAGCCGGGAGGCAATCCGCAGGGACGCGGTCGACCGCAACCAGACCTGGTCCCCCTCAATCAGCACCAGGCTCTTGGTCGACTCGCGCGTGAGGCCATGCCGCGCCAGGGCGTCGGCCGCCTGGGGCCACTGCGACGGCGCGAAGCGGAAGTATCCCGCCCGATCGCGCGTCGCGATGAAGCGGACGGCCCCCTCGCAGAAGCCGCAGGTGCCGTCGAAGAGCACAATGCCGTGGTGTTCAGGTGTCATCGTATGCGTTCCCGGTCAGCGCGCTGACGCCGCCCGCCTGTTGGGACGCGCAACGGCCGCTGCCGGTCCCCGGTGCGGCCCCCGGTGCCCAGGTGGAACTCGGGCGGGACCGGCGCCTCGACGACGAGAGATGCGTGGGTCACCGGGTGCTGCAGCGACAGGCGCGCTGCGTGCAGCCGCAGCCGGCCCGGCGCTCCGCGCCAGCCGTAGGCGATGTCGCCCACGATCGGCAACTGCTCGGCCGCCAGGTGCGCACGAATCTGATGCGTCCGCCCGGTGACCGGGCGGGCCTCGATCAGTGCCCGGTCAGCCTGCCGCTCACGCACCACCAGGTGCGTCTCGGCTGGCTCACCGTCCGCCAGGTCGACCTCGACGCGGGCCGCGCGCCCAGTTCCGCGCTTCCGCAGGGGGCGCGTGTCGACCCACGCCTTCCCCACCCGGCAGTCCGGCCGGCGGCGCGCATCCACGACGGCCAGATAGGTCTTCTCGACGACCCGCTGGCTGAACTGCTGAGACAATCCACGGTTCGCATCCGGCGTGAGCCCGAACAGCACCACTCCTGACGTGCCGACATCGAGCCTCTGGTGCACCCCCAAGTCCCGCTCGGCGCAGCCTCGCTGCCTGGCCACGAGCCCGACCAGCGTCGGCCGATGCGGGTCCGCCGTGGCGTGCATGACGATCCCGGAGGGTTTGTCGACCGCGATGACGTGCGCGTCCTCGAACAGCACTGGAATGGCCGACGGCGCTTCGGCGCGGGACCGGGCGGCGGTCCGCGGATCGCACATCCACTCGAGCCGATCTCCCGGCATCAGCAGAGCTCCCGGTGCGCGCAGGCCCCGTCCGTTGAGGCGCACCTGTCCGGCCATCACGAGGCGCCTGAGGGCAGCCCTCGACACGCCTGCGTCCGGGTGCTCGCTGGTCAGCCAGGCGGCCAGCACATCGATCGCCGACCTCCCGCCCTCGCCGACACGAACCACGGCGTGGGGCTGCGTGCGGTGATGCCCGTTCACGCCGTACACGCGCGCGCGGTCCGGGGCGTCATCGCACGGCGAGTCGGAGCCCGACCCGCACCGTGCGCGGCCAGCCAATCAGGCGAATGGGGGTGCGGCCGGCGTCGTAGTCGGCATTGAACACGTTCTCGACCGAGACGAACCCGACCACCCCGTGCAGCACCGACCGGCTCACCTGCGCATCGACCACGCCGAAGGCCTTCAGCTCGAAGGCGTTGAGGTCATCGTCATACTGCCGACCGCTGAACCGCGCCTGCACCGCCAGCGTCGCCAGGCGCGGATCGGCCCATGTCAGACCCAGCCCGCCCTGCACCACCGGCACCTGCGGCACGCGGTTGCCCTCGATGGCCGGCGTGGCGACCGAGCCACGGAAGTGGCTGGAGGTGAGCACCAGCTGCCCGTTGAGCGTCAGCACATTGGTCAGGCGGGCATCGGCTTCCATTTCGACGCCGAGGGCGCGAATCGCATCGGAATTGCGCCGCTCGCGGGTGATCTGCGTGCTGGTCGAGGACAGCGTGATGTTGGCCACGGCTCCGTCGAGGAGATTGGCAAAGCCGGTGACCCGCGCCGACCCCCAGCGCCACGTGCCCAGGGCGCCCCCTTCCACGCCGGTCAGTGTCTCGGGGTCGAGGAGGGGATTGGGATTGGTGACCGCATTGCCCACGCGGAAGCCACGATGCAGTTCATTGAGCGTGGGAGGACGATTGGCCCGGTACGCGGCCCCCTGGAGCGCATAGCGGCCGATCTTGTAGGCGACCGCCGCGCGGGGGCTGGCGAAGACCACGGACTTGTCAGGCAGCGCGGCATCGTTCGGCGTCGAGGCCCACCAGTCGAGGCGCGCCCCGATGTCGAGCGTCAGGGCGTCGGTCAGCGGCGTACTCGTCCGCAGGTAGCCTCCGACGCTCTTCTCGACCCCGCCGGCGTAAAAGGGACCAGACCGAACATTCGTGGTGGAATAGCGGAACTCCTCAACCGTCGAGGCGGTGCGCTGCGCGTCGGCACCGGCCACCAGGGTGGTGCGGCCCACGCCCCTCGTCCACTGCACGCCGGCTCCGCGGAAATCGGTATCGGTGGTCTGCTCGGTGGTCAGCCGCTCCGATGTGCGGGTCGCCGTGACCGCCGTGAATGTCTGGTAGTAGTCCTGGCGGCTGCTGGCGGCCTGCGCCTGCCACGCGCCGCCGGCGAGGTTGCCCGTCGAGGTCAGCGACACCTGCTGCCAGTCGGTGCTGTTGACCTGCGCCGGCGTGCCGTTGCCGCGGTCTTCGCTGTAGAGCGCCCCCTTCAGCCACAGATTCCAGCCGTTACCCTGCCGTCCTGCCGTGACCACGCCACTCTGGTAGTCGCTGTCCGCCCGGGTGTCGATGGGCCCACGAGCTTCAGAACCCACCACGTAGGCACCGTCCGTGCGGTTGGCTTCATACGCCGTCGAGGCCGCCCAGCCTTCCCGTTCGAGGCTGCCGAAGAACGACCCACGCACGGTATTGAGACTGCCCCCCTCGAGCGTGGCCCGTGCCCGCGTGCGCGTCGGCTCGAAGGTCAGCACCTGAATCACGCCGGCCAGCGCGTCGGCGCCGTACAGGTCGCCGGCCGCCCCGCGCACCACTTCGACGCGGTCGACCGAGGCCTGCGGTACCCGGTTCCAGTAGACCCAGCTGCCGAACGGATCGTTGAGCGGCACGCCGTCGGCCAGCACGAGCGTGCGGCTGGCCCCTGACCCCGACACGCCGCGCAGCGTCACTCCCTGCGTCGTGGGATTGGCCACGCGCGACGAGCTGCGGCGGAAGAGACTGAAACCCGGGGTCGACCGGAGGACGTCGTCGAGCGCCCCGGCCGCGACGTTCGCCAGTTCGGCCGCGGTCACCACGGTTGCGCTCGCCGCGCTCGGCAGGCGCTCGGCGCCGCGGGTGGCGGTCACCACGACCATGTCGGCAATGCCCGCCGGCCTCAGGACCACACGCGCCCCGTCACCCGGGCTATCGATGACCGTCGGAGCAAACCCCTCGGACACGGCCGTCACCGAGACGATGGCCACGTCGAACGAGAACCGTCCTTCGGCATCACTGGTGACGACGACCGTGTGGCCCTGGGCCGTGCGCCCCGTCACTTCCACTCCGGGCACGGCCAGCCCCGAGACGTCCACCACGGTTCCCTTGAGGCCCGGCGGCGGCGCCTGCGCGAAGACTGCCGTCACGGTCGCCCATCCCAGAAACACTGCCACCCATAGTGCGCGTAGAGCCATACGGCTACACTCTACCTTAAGCTCCAACGCCCGACGCCCCCTCATGGAACCCACACGCCCTCCGCACCTGCCGCCCGCAGACAACCGCACGGAAACCGTCTTCCTCGAAGGCCCACAGTCGCGCCTGCGGGAACTGATGATGCTGCTGCGGACCGCGCGCGACTTCCTCCGCGGCTTCCGCACGCTGCACTTCGTCGGGCCCTGCGTGACGGTGTTCGGCTCGGCCCGGTTTGCCGAGAGCCATCCGTACTACGACCTCGCACGAGAGGTCGGCGCCGGATTGAGCCGGCTGGGCTTCACCACCCTCACGGGCGGAGGCGGGGGTGTGATGGAGGGCGCCAACCGCGGCGCCCGTGAAGCCGGCGGACGGTCCGTGGGCTGCAACATCGTGCTGCCCTTCGAGCAGAAGCCCAATCCTTATCTGGACGAGATGGTGCTCTGCCACTATTTTTTTGTGAGGAAGGTCCTGCTGCTCAAGTATTCCTACGCCTTCGTCGTGCTGCCGGGCGGGTTCGGGACGCTGGATGAGCTGGGAGAGGCGCTGACCTTGATCCAGACGGGCAAGATCGAACAGTTCCCCGTGGTCCTGATGGGCTCCGAATACTGGGCTCCGATGCTGGAGATGTTCCGGAAGATGGAGGCCGTGGGCACGACGTCGCCGAAGGACATGGACCTGATGCTGGTGACCGACTCGGTCACCGAAGCCATGGCGTATCTCGAGCGCAATGCGGTGCAGCGCTTCAAGCTCACACGGCGCGTCCCGACCCCGAGCGCCCTGCTCGGCGAACGCGCCTCGTCGCCTAGGCCGGCCGCGCCCACCACAGCGCCGCCCCAGTGAGGCTGCAGACGACGCCGCCCCACACCATGTCGACGATGCAGACCTTCAGCGGGAAGCCCTGCATCGTCGAGTAATTGGTGAGGTCGTAGACGCCGTAGCCGATGACGCCAAAGAGCGCCGAGTAGAACATGGTTTCGGCGAGGGTGCCCGTCCGCGCCCGGGGCAGCGCGAACACCATCAGCCCGATGACCACCGAGACGTAGAGCAGGATGGCCGGCCCCCAGAGGGGCGCCAGCCTGTCGCCATCGGTGCGGAGCAGGCTGCCGAGCTCCCGGCGGTAGAACCCGTTGGCCACCACGCCGATCCACAGGAGGTCGACCGTCAGGAACGCCGCCATGCCGACGGCCCACTGCTTGAGGAGATCCATGCGGCGTAAGACGCCGGCCCGCACCCGAGCGGTTCGTGGGCGACGGGACGGTGATGTACCCTTGGCCCAATGCGTCTTGTGCAACTGGCCCTGCTCTGCTCGAGCCCGACGGTCGGCGCGGTCGACAGCAACGCCCGCGCCCTGGTAACACTCACCCGCCAGGCGGCACAGGCGGGAGCCACGCTCGTGGTCGGTCCGGAACAGGCCATCGGCGGTTACCCGCCGGAAGACCTCGTCCAGTGGCCGGCGTTTGTCGACGCGCAGTGGGACGCCCTCGAACAGTTTGCCCGGGACACCGCCGACCTCGACACCGTGGCCGTCGTCGGCGTAGCTGCCGCGGTCGACAGCCACGTCTACAACTGCGCGGCCGTCGTGCATCGGGGACAGATCCTCGGTCTGGTCCCGAAGGAAAAGCTGCCCACCTACAACGTGTTTTATGAAGGCCGCACCTTTTCCCGGGGACGCGAGGGGCTGTCACTGGCGACCCGAGGTGTTCCTCTCGGGGACCTGCTGTTCGAGTTTGACTTCGGGACGGTGGCCGTCGAAGTGTGTGAAGACAGCTGGTCTCCCGATGGCCCGATGCGCCGGCGCACGTTTTCGGGCGCGGAAGTGGTCGTCAATCTCTCGGCGTCTCCCTACCGTATGGGCATCGAGGCCACCCGGAGAGAAATGCTCTCGACCCGATCGGCTGATGCCCAGTGCGCGCTGGTGTATGTGAACGCGGTTGGTGGCCAGGACGGCCTGGTGTACGACGGAGGCGGCTACGTGCTGCAGAACGGTCGGTGCCTGTTCGAGGCGCCGCGGTTCACGGCCGGCCAGTGGTCGGCCGTGCTTGACCTCGACCGCACGCGCCGGCTGCGGGGCGAGCACACGACCTGGCGGAACGACTGCGACGACCACCTGCGGGTGCATGCGCCAGTCCCGCGCATCGTGAGTCCGGCCGCCGGGGCGTACCGCGGCGATCTGCGCTATCCCGCCCCAGCGGGAGGCAGCTTTTTTCTTCCGGCGGCCACGCCCCCCGGCGACTCGGCCCGCGATTCGGCACTCGATCATCTCTTCGAGGCGCTCGCGCTCGGGGTGCGGAGCTACTACGAGAAGACCGGGGTCTTCCGGTGCCTCGGGCTGGCCCTCTCGGGGGGCCGCGACTCGATGCTGACCCTGCTGGTGGCGTGGCGCGCCTCGCAGCTGATGGACGGCGTACCCGTGCATACGTTTTACATGCCGAGCCGTCACTCGCAGCCCACCACGCGGCAGGCGGCCGAGCAGCTGGCGCACGAGCTGGGCGCCTCGCTCACCGAGCTGTCCATCGACGATGCGACCGCGCGTGAGCTGGCCGCCGTCACTCACATGCTGGGCGGGCAGGCCCCGACCGAATTGACCCGACAGAACGTGCAGGCCCGTATCCGGGGGCAGCGGATGTGGAACTGGGCCAACACGTCCGGGGCCCTGTTCCTGCAGACCGGCGATATGAGTGAGAAAGCCGTCGGCTACACCACGCTGGCGGGCGATCTCGAGGGCGCGCTGTCGGTCATCGCGAACCTTCCGAAGACGGTCGTCGTCGCCCTGCTCGCGCGCCTCGGGGCGCGGTTCGGCTTCGCCGGCATCGCAGCCACGCTCGCCACGGCCCCCGGTCCCGAACTGGCCGACCATCAGGAAGCGGAACGCGAACTGATGCCCTTCCCAGTGCTCGATGCCTGCCTCTATCTGCACGCCAGCGAAAAGATGGGCGTCACCGAGCTGGCGACCGTCCTGAGCCATATCTTTCCGGACCGCTCGGCCGACACCTGCGCCGCCGATGCCCGACGATTCGTGGCGCTCTTCTCGCAGTCAGTGCACAAGTGGGTCAGGGCGCCGCTCGCGCTGCATGTCGGTTCGCTCGACCTCGATCGCGAACGGGCGCTGCAACTGCCCGTCGTGCAGCGCCCCGAATGGCATCGATAGTCGACGTCCCCTCGTGGGACGACCCGCGCCTGGCCGGCTACCGCGGCGTGGCCGACCCGGCAGCGCTGGCCCGCCAGGGCGAGTGCCTCATCGAGGGGCGGCTGGTGGTGCCCCGCCTGCTCGACCTGGCTCGGAAGTCGGCGCGCTGGCGGGGACGGATCCAGTCGGTGCTGGTCACCCCTGCGGCTCTCGATCAACTGGCCCCGGCCCTGGCCAGTCACGACCGCCTCACGGTGTATCGCCTCGCCGCCGAATACTGGACATCGCTCACGGGCTTCAACCTGCACCGCGGCTGCCTGGCGCTGGCCCATCGCCCGGACGTCCCCACGCTCGAGACGCTGGCGCTGGGCGGCCTTCAGTGCATCGTCGTGCTCGAGGGCGTCAGCAACCCTGACAACATCGGCGGCATCTTCCGCAGTGCGGCGGCACTGGGTGCCGACCTGGTGGTGCTGGGGCCGTCGTGCGGCGATCCGCTCTATCGGAAGGCGATTCGCACGTCGATGGGGGCGGCGCTCGAGGTGCCGTACGCCACCACGGCTGCGTGGCCCGGCGCACTGTCGCACCTGCAGACGCAGGGATTCTTCGTGGCCGCACTCACGACGCCCCCGGCCGATGTCATGCTGCCCGACTGGACGCGTCCTCGACAACCGATTGCGCTGCTCGCCGGCGCCGAAGGCCACGGACTGACACCCGAGGCGCAGGCACTGGCGAGTCGCCGCGTGTCAATTCCCATGACCGGACGCGTGGATTCGCTGAATGTGGCGACAGCTGTCTCGATCGCTCTGTATCATGCTGGGTGGACCCCACATCGTGACACCCCGGATTGAAGTCGAAACCATCAACTTTCTCATCGACGGCCTGCAGCTCGAGTTTCCGTGGTTCGAGGGCCACCCGCGCGGCTTTGACTGGTGGGCTGGCCCGCTCGCCCAGCGGGTGCGGCTCGACCGCCACCGCCTGCTCGACGGTGTGCCCGCCACGACGCTCCACGTCGAGACCGATCTGCTGCGCGGCGTGCCGATGGGGGCCACCACCTGGGAACGGCTGGCATCGATGAACACGCTCTCGACCCTCAGCGCCTACGTGGCCGACCAGGGCGCCGGAACCATCCGCCTGCACGCCTCGGTGACGCTGACGGCCGACAACTGGCCCATGGCGCGCATGCTGGCCATTCACGCCTGCGCGCTGCAGGTGGCGGACGCGCACGCGGAAGCGGCGGAACTGGCACGCATCTTCGGCGGCCACCAGGCCCTCACGGCGCACCCCACGGCGGGCAGCCGCCGCAAGCACGACGAACTGGTGAATGTCGATGCGGTCTACCGCGAGCGCGGGCAAGGGCCGAGCCCGTTCACGCCCGAGCAGATCGCGCAGCTCGTGCACCTCGAGCCGCGCCCCTGGCTGCGGGCCTCAAGCGACCGTCACCAGCTCTCGGCCGATCTCGAGTTCGCCAAGGGCCAGCCCTCCCGCCTCGAACTCGATGCCTCGGCACAGCATCCCGATCTCGGCAGCGGCCTGCAGATGCGGCTGGTATTGCCCATCGAATCTGACCCGGCGCTGGCCCAGCGGCTCAACGCCAGCGAAGCGGCCGCGCCCGATGCCCACCAGCTGGGGGCCTGGGGCATCGACGATGCGCAGCAGTTCGTGTTCAGCGCCTTCATTCCCTCGGCTGTCTACATGCCCGAGCTGGCGCGGACGCTCATCTACCACCTCGCCGGCCGCAACGAGTGGGTCCGCGAGCAGCTGTTTCCCCAGTAGCAGCGGGGCGGCGTCAGTCGCGCGCCCAGTCTCGCGACCGCTCCACGGCCCGGCACCAGCCGGCATAGAGCTTCTCGCGTTCCTTGGCCGGCATGGCCGGCTGGAACTCGCGGTCGAGTGCCCAGTTGCGTGCCACGTCGTCGAGCCCGTTCCAATACCCAACCGCCAGACCGGCGAGGTACGCGGCGCCCAGGGCCGTCGTCTCTGCCACAACCGGCCGGCGCACCGGCACATTGAGCAGGTCGGCCTGGAACTGCAGCAGCATCGCATTGGCCGCGGCCCCGCCGTCGACCTTGAGGGTCAGCAGCGGCAGGTGTGACTCCTGCTGCATCACCTGCAGCACGTCCCTCGTCTGGTAGGCCATGGCTTCCACGGCCGCGCGGGCGATGTGGGCCATCCGCGTGTTCCGGGTGAGCCCGACAATGGTGCCGCGGGCGTGCGGATCCCAGTACGGCGCCCCCAGGCCGACAAACGCCGGCACGAGGTACACCCCGTCGGTGTCGGTCACCTGAGCCATGAGCGACTCGACGCCGGCCGAGGTTTCGATGGCGTGCAGCCCGTCGCGCAGCCACTGCACGGTGGCACCAGCCACAAAGACCGAGCCTTCGAGGGCATAGGTGGTCTGCCCCCCGATGCGCCAGCCGATGGTCGTGAGAAGCCCGTGCTCGGACGGCACGGGCGTGGCCCCCGTATTGAGCAACATGAAGCAGCCGGTGCCATACGTGTTCTTCGCACTGCCCGGTTCGAAGCAGGCCTGGCCGAAGAGTGCCGCTTGCTGATCGCCGGCGATGCCGGACACCGGAATGGGAGTGCCGAAGATGTTGGGCGCCGTCGTCCCGTAGACCTCGCTCGAATCGCGCACCTCGGGCAGCATGGCCCGGGGCACATCGAGCAGGGCCAGCAGTTCCTCGTCCCACTCCTGGGTGTGGATGTTGAACAGCAGCGTGCGGCTGGCGTTGCTGACGTCGGTGACATGCACGGCGCCACCCGTCAGGCGCCACACAAGGAATGTGTCGATGGTGCCGAAGAGAATCTCGCCGCGTGCCGCACGGGCGCGCAGGCCGTCGTGCGAATCGAGCAGGTGCTTGATCTTGGTGCCCGAAAAGTACGCGTCGACCACCAGCCCGGTCTTCTGCCGCACCATCGGCTCGTGCCCGGCGGCCTTCAGCCGCTCACAGATGGGAGCGGTGACGCGGCTCTGCCAGACGATGGCGTTGGCGATGGGGCGACCGGTGGCTTTCTCCCACAGCACGGTGGTTTCGCGCTGATTGGTCACGCCGATCGCGGCGATGTCGGCCGGCGTCGCGTGGATGCGTGCCATCGCATCGCGCGCCGTGCGAATCTGGGTGGACCAGATCGCCTCGGGGTCGTGCTCGACGTGGCCCGGCCCCGGGAAGAGCTGGGGAAACTCCTGCTGGGACATCGACGCGATGCGGCCGGCATGATCGAACAGGATGGTGCGGCTCGACGTGGTGCCCTGGTCGAGGGCCATCACATAGCGGCTCATGCCTGCTCTCCCCGGCCCTCGAGGCTGGCGCCGATGCACACGTCATAGGCCACGGCGCCGATGATCGCGCCCGCGATCGGCCCAACGATCGGCACCCACCACCAGCCGTTCCCGGTGCTGAACACCGCGGGCCCCCAGCCGGCCACGGCCGTGAACAGCCGCGGCCCGAAGTCGCGCGCAGGGTTGATGGCATAGCCGGCGTTGTAGCCGAACGCCATGCCGATGGCGACCACAAGCCCGCCGACGAGCGGCGGCGCCATCCACGCCGGAGGCCCCGAGTTCCGGCGGTCACCAATGGCGAGGACGCCAATCATCAGCAGCGCCGTTCCGACGATCTGGTCGATCAGTCCCCCGACCAGCGACACAAAGGGCTGGGGACCGGTGGAAAAGATGCCGGCTGTGGCCGTCGCCCCTTCCACTTGCCGGATGCCGCCGTCGAACGCCGTCAGCGCTTCGCGGTAGACGAGAAAGACGAGCGCCGCGCCTGCGAACGCCCCGGCCACCTGCGCCAGCACGAACAGGGGCACCTTTGCCCACGGGAATCCGCGCCTGACGGCCAGGGCGATGGTCACGGCCGGATTGAGGTGCCCGCCAGACAGGCCCCCCGACACATACACCCCCAGCATGACGGCCAGTCCCCAGCAGAGGTTGATGGCGAGGAATGACCCATTGGCGTCACGGCTGAGGACGGTCTGCGCGACCACCCCGAGGCCGAAGGCGATGAGCACGAGCGTGCCGAAGAACTCGGCCAGAGTATCTTTGTGCATGGCGGAGGATTATTGATCACCGCGGCGACATCCCCCGCGCATCAGCCGTTCACCGCCTCGACGTCCTTCCACCAGGTCTACCGACTCTGCCCCAACGCCCTGCCGTGGCGCGCATCCGCTTCCTCGAGGAGACACACCAGCAGGTCGGCTCGTCACCCCCCGCGCACGGGCCCGCGCCCGGCGAGTCCGCGCCGCCGCGCTATCATGCAGGCTTCCTGGAGGCCCGATGCGCGTGTTCCGTTCCCTGCGTCCTGTTGCCCTCGTCCTCACCGCGATGGTGTCCGCCTCGTGCGCCGGCCCGTCGGCCCCGCCGCCTGCGGCGGCGCCCTTCAGCGTGATCGAGGCGTCGATCCCGGACATGCAGGCGGCCATGCGCGACGGCCGCACTACGTCGCGCGCGCTGGTCACGCAGTATTTGACCCGCATCGGCCTCTACGAAGACGCTCTGAATGTCGCCATCTCGGTCAATCCGCGCGCACTCGACGAGGCGGATGCGCTCGACCGGGAACGGGCTGCGGGAACGCTGCGCGGGCCGCTGCACGGCATTCCGGTGGCGCTCAAGGACAACATCATGACGACCGACGAGATGCCGACGACCGGCGGCATGCTCGCGTTCCGTCACTTCCGCGCCCCCTACGAGGCCACGCTGGCCACCAACCTGAAGAAGGCCGGCGCGATCATCATCGCCAAGTCGACGATGAGTGAACTGGCGGGCTGGTTCGGTGATGCCGTGCGCCCGGGTGGCTACAACGCCGCGTCGGGCCAGAGTTACAACCCGTATGACCCGCGCGCCAATGACGATGGAACGCCGGTGCTCGATGTGAGCGGATCAAGCTCGGGCGGCGGCGTGGCTGCCAACATGTGGGCGGCCAACGTGGGCACCAGCACGGGCGGCTCAATTGAAGGGCCGTCGAATGCCAGCATGCTCGTGGGCATCCGTCCGTCCACCGGACGCGTGAGCCGGCACGGGATCGTGCCGCTGTCACTCGACCAGGACACCGCCGGACCGATGGCCAAGTCGGTGACCGACGCCGCCATCATGCTGGGCGTTCTGGAGGGCGCTCCCGACAGCCGCGACCCGCGGACCACTGAATGCACCGCGCCCGCCGGGAATGACTACACGTCGTTCCTGAAGGCTGACGCGCTCAAGGGCGCGCGCATCGGCGTCCCGCGGGCCGGCCTCTACACCGCGCGCGAGTTTCCCGGCCGCGCACGGCCCTTCCCGGGCCTGAAGCCTGACGAGCTCGCCTCGATGGAGGCGGCCATTGCGGCACTCAAGGCTGCGGGAGCCGAGGTCGTCGACCCGGCCGACCTGCCGAGCATGACGGCACCCGACGCGGTCGATAACCTCACCTCGCACCCCATCTGCGAGGCGCCGTTCACGGGCAAGGCGAGCGACGACCTCTGCTCGCAGGTGCTCCGCTACACCATGAAGCGCGACTTCAACCTGTGGCTCTCGTCGCTCGGGCCGTCTGCGCCGGTCAATTCTTTCAGCGCGCTGCGCGCCTGGAACATGGCCAACCAGTCGCGAGGGTCGATGCGGTATGGACAGGGCCGCCTGGACTTCGCCGACAGCATCGACCTCGAGAAGGACAAGGCTCGCTACGAACGTGATCGGCAGGCTGACCTGACGCTGACGCGAGATCACGGCCTGGACGCGGTGATGACCACCCACCGGCTCGACGCCGTGCTGTTCCCGGGCTCGTCGGGCGCCACCTATGCCTCAAAGGCCGGGTACCCGATCATCGTCGTCCCCTTCGGCATGGTGATCAACTACAACGAGGGCGCGCAGGGTTCGCAGGAGAACACACGCCCCTTCGGCATTAGCCTGGTCGGCGGCCACTGCGAGGACCCGAAGATCATCGGACTCGCCTACGCCTTCGAGCAGGCGACGAAGAAGCGCGTGCCGCCGCCGAAGATGTAGCGGAGGCGCCGTCGTGCGAGGCCTATCGGGCCTTCAGCACGATGATGTGCTGCCACGGCAGCACGTCGATGACCTCGGCAACGTCGAACCCATCGGCGCCCAGCTCCTGCCGGACCTGCGCCACACTCATCTTGTGCTCGGGCCGGATGGGCACCGAAGGGTCTTCCTTGCGGAACTCGACCAGCACCAGGCGACCGTCCGGCTTGAGCGACGCCTTGAGCCTGCGGATGAAGGCCTGAGGTTCGGCCAGCTCGTGGTAAACGTCGACCATCAGGGCCAGGTCGAGCACGGCTGGAGGCAGCTTCGGGTCATCCTCGCCGGACAGCACCGGGATGATCTGGGGCAGCCGATCGCGCGTCAGGCGCCGGGTGATGATGTCGAGCATGCCCTGCTGAATGTCGGTGGCATACACGCGCCCCTCTGCGCCGACGGCCCGCGCCATCCGCACCGTGTAGTAGCCAGACCCTGCGCCGATGTCCGCCGCCACCATTCCTGGACGCAGCTGGAGGGCGGCGACGGCGCGCGAGGTCTGCTCTTCGTCCTCGCGTTCCGGGCGCTCGAGCCACCCGGCACCGGCCACACCCATGACCGGCGCGATGACACGGCCGCTGACCGGGTGCTTCCGCTGGGCCAGCAGCGCGGCCTGCAGGCCGACCACCACGACCAGGGACAGGGCAGAGAGACGCAGGGCGCTTCGCATAAGATTTGACCGTCACTTGTGATCGACGCTCATTCCGCAGCTCACGTCCCCGCCCTGGCCCGTCGGAGCACCTCGCGCCGCACGCATGGGGGGCCCGATGCTTGAGGCCCTTGCGGCCTGGGCCGAACGCCTCGGGGGTCCCGGCCTGGCCCTGATCGCGCTGCTCGACTCGTCGTTTCTCTCGTTTCCCCAGCTGAACGACGTGCTCATGGTGGTGCTCAGCACGCGCCAGCCCGACCGCATGGCCTGGTATGCCCTGGCCAGCACCCTCGGCTCGGTGATCGGCTGCCTGCTGCTGCACCTGATCTCGGCCCGCGGGGGCGCGGCGGTGCTCCAGCGGGGCTTCAGCGACGCCACCCTGACCCGCGTACGCGACCTGACCATGCGCTACGGCATGGTGGGCGTCATCGTGCCGGCGATGCTGCCACCGCCCACGCCGTTCAAGCTCTGCATCGTCATGGCCGGCCTCTCGGGCATGACGGCCTCACGCCTGGCGCTCAGCGTCGGCATCGGGCGGGGCCTGCGGTTCTTCATCACCGGGTGGCTCGCTGTCCGCTACGGCGAACGGGCATGGGACGCGCTGCAGGCGCATGCCACCGCCATCGGCGTGGCCGTGCTGCTGAGTGTTCCGGTCGGCATGGCGCTGTGGCACCTGATGCGCCGGCGGCCCTCTCCGAACAATGGAGCCTCCGCATGATCGCGGCCCTCCCCATCGTGACGCGAGGTTCGGCGACCGTGGAGATCGTGCTTGCCGCGCATGACCAGCCTGATGTGCAGGCGATGCTGCCCGCACTGCGGGCGCTGCTTCCTGCCGAGGACCTCGCACGCGAGCAGCGCTACCGCATGACCGGCGACCGCGACCGCTTCGTGGTGGGACGAGGCCTCTCGAGGCTGCTCCTCGGTCAGGTCCTCGGCCTGCCGCCCGCGGAGGTGCCCCTCGCCACGGAACCGCACGGGCGTCCGGTGCCCGATGCGCCGGGTGCCACTGACGTGGGCTTCAACGTGTCGCACACCCCGGGGCTGGTGGCCGTGGCGCTGGCCTCGACGCGCGACGTCGGCATCGACGTGGAAGACACCGCCCGGGCGATCACGTACGACATTCCCAGCCGCTTTTTCTCACCCGCAGAGCTGCGCGAGCTGCATGCACACGCGCCCGCGGCGCAGCGCTCGGCCTTCTTCGATTACTGGACGCTGAAGGAGGCCTACATCAAGGCGCGGGGCCTCGGCCTGGCCATCCCGCTCGACCAGTTCTCGTTCCATCTTGCACCTCCGGCCGCCCCGACGCTGTCGCTCGACCCCAGGCAGCTGGACACGGCCGACCGCTGGCAGTTCCATCTGGCCTCACCGACCGGCCGGCACCGTCTCGCCCTGGCCGTCAGGCGCGCGGGGACCGACGCCCGGGCGGTGCGCGTGACCTGGTTCGGGGTGCCGCCGCCATGAAACTGTGGGCCATCGCCGACCTGCACATCGGCCATGCACGCAACCGCGCCCTGCTCGACGGCCTGGGCCACTACCCCGACGACTGGCTGATTGTGGCCGGAGATGCCGGCGACACCCCGGCCCAGCTGCACACCGCCCTGACCGCGCTCACCGCGCGGTTTGCCCGGGTCATCTGGGTGCCGGGCAATCACGAGTTGTGGACCCCTCGCCAGTTGCCCGACGCGCAGCGGGGACAGGCGCACTACAAGCGGCTCATCACGCTGTGCCGGCGCCTGGGCGTGCTCACGCCCGAAGATCCGTTCCCCCTCTGGCCCGGCGATGGTCCGCCGCGGCTCATCGTCCCGATGTTCCTGCTGTACGACTACAGCTTCGGCCCGCCCGGGCTCGACGCGCAGGCGGCCGTGGCCTGGGCCGAGTCAGCCGGGCTCAGGTCGGCCGATGAAGACCTGCTGTCGCCCGCCCCGTTCGCCAGCCGGGCCGCCTGGTGCCAGCACCGGGTGGCGTCGACGCGGGCCCGGCTCGAGACGCTGCCGCCCTCGCACCGCCTCCTCCTCGTGAACCACTTCCCGCTTCGCCAGGACCTCGCCGTGCTGCCGCGCATCCCCCGCTTCAGCATCTGGTGCGGGACGCGGCTGACCGACGACTGGCACCGGCGGTTTCCGGTGGAGACGGTGATCTACGGGCACCTCCACCTGCGGCAGTCGCGGACCATCGACGGCGTGCGCTTCGAGGAGGTCTCGCTTGGCTATCCGCACCAGTGGACCAGCGGCCGCACCCTCGACAGCTACCTTCGGCCGATTCTCTAGTTGCGCCGCGCCGGATGGCCCCGCATACAATCGGGCGCATGTCCCTGCTCGCTTCGCTGCTGCTTGTCGCCCAGGTCGCCTCGGGGGGCTATGCCCGTCCTGAACTGCTCGTTGACACCGCCTGGGTGGCGGCCCACGCCGCCGACGCCCAGGTGCGCATCGTCGACCTGCGTCCCCGCGGCTACGCCGAGGGACACATTCCGCATGCCGTGTGGCTCGACAACAACTGGATTCGGAATCCCAAGGCTCCACCCGACTTCCTGCCGACACCCGCCGAGTTCGAGGCCCTGATGGGCCGGCTCGGCATCGGCCCAGACACGCGGGTCATTGCCTACGACGAGCGCGGCGGCATCTATGCCGCGCGCCTGTGGTGGATCCTGAACCACTATGGCCACGGCAACGTGGCCCTGCTGAATGGCGGCTGGACCGCCTGGACAGCCGAGCAGCGGCCCACGAACACGGACGTCCCAACACCAACGGCACCTCCGTTCCGGGTGCGCACGGCCCGTATCGGGCACGCGCGTGCCGCCGATGTCGTGGCCGCGATGCACCGGCCCGGCATCCGCATCATCGATGCACGCACGCAGGCGGAAATCGACGGCACCGACCTGCGGAACATCAAACGCGGCGGCTTCATCGAGTCGTCCATTCCGGTCTACTGGGAAGACACGCTGGTAAAACCGACGCTCACGTTCAAGCCGGCGGCCGAGATTGCCCGGCTGTATCGCGAGAAGGGCATCGCCACCGGCGACCAGATCATCGTCTACTGTCAGGTCGGCATGCGTGCCTCGCACGACCTCTTCACGCTCGCCCTTATCGGGCACGACCTGTCGAAGCTGCGCAACTATTACGGCGCATGGGAAGAGTGGGGCAACCGCGACGACACCCCGATTGCCACCCGACCCAAGTAAGATAGGCCCCGTTAACCCCGTCCGGAGGACTCTCACATGACTCGCCGCGCGTTCCTTCCTGTTGTCGCCGCGCTCCTGCTTTCATCGCTCACCCTGCAGGCCGGATCGGCCCCAATCCGGGCCAAGACCGGCATGGTGGTGTCGCAGAGCGACATCGCCTCCGAGGTCGGCTGGCAGGTGATCAAATCGGGCGGCAACGCCATCGATGCCGCCGTCGCCACGGCGTTTGCCCTTGCGGTCACGCACCCCACGGCCGGCAACATCGGCGGCGGGGGCTTCCTGGTCTACCGCGAGAGCAACGGCGCGGCCAGCTCCTACGACTTCCGCGAGAAGGCGCCCGCCGGCGCGAACCCCGAGATGTGGCTCAAGGACGGCAAGTACAACTTCGACCTGCACCACAACAGTCATCGGTCCGTGGGCGTCCCCGGCACGGTGGCAGGGCTGCACATGGCCTGGAAGGAAAAAGGCTCGAAGCCGTGGAAGGACCTCGTGATGCCCTCGGTGGCTCTTGCCCGTGACGGCTTCGAGGTCAGCCATGGCCTGGCGCGTTCGCTGGGCGGCATGCTCGACGAGTTCAAGCGGTATCCCGCCTCGCTGGCGCAGTTCTCGAAGAACGGACAGCCCTACCAGGCCGGCGACACGCTCAAGCAGCCCGACCTCGCCCGCACCCTGCAGCGCATCGCCGACCAGGGGCCGGCCGGGTTCTACGAAGGCGAGACTGCCGAGCTGCTCGAAAAGGAAATGAAGGCCAACGGCGGCCTCATCACGCGCGCCGACCTGAAGGCCTATCAGGCGCGCAAGCGCGATGTGGTGCGCGGCACCTACCGGGGGCACGAGATCATCGGCATGGCCCCGCCCAGTTCGGGGGGCATCGGCGTCATCTCGATGCTGAACATCCTCGAAGGCTATGACCTGAAAGCCAACGGTTATGGATCGGCGAAGAACATGCACCTCATCACCGAGTCGATGCGCCGCGCCTTCGCGGATCGCGCCCAGTACATCGGCGACCCTGACTTTGTGACGAATATCCCGGTCGACCGCCTGATTTCGAAGGAATACGGCGAGACGCTGCGGAAGACCATCAGCCCGACGAAGGCCTCGAAGTCATCGCCGACGACCTTCACCTGGCCCACCGAGTCGCAGGAAACCACCCACTTCTCGGTGGTCGATGCCCAGCGCAATGCGGTGTCGCTGACCTACACCCTCGAGTACGGCTACGGCTCGCGAATCGTCGTGCCCGGCGCCGGCTTCCTGCTCAACAACGAGATGGGCGACTTCAATGCCGGCCCCGGCCTCACCAACGAGCAGGGCCTCATCGGCACGCCCCCCAACCAGGCGCAGGTCGGCAAGCGCATGCTGTCGAGCATGTCGCCGACGATCATCACGAAGGACGGCCAGCTGCTGATGGTGACCGGATCACCCGGCGGCCGCACCATCATCAACACGGTGCTGATGACCATCCTCAACGTGATCGACTTCGGCATGAACGCGCAGGAGGCGGTCGACGCCGGCCGCATGCACCACCAGTGGCTGCCCGACCGCCTGTCGGTCGAGCGCTTCGGCTTCTCGGCCGACAGCCTCGCGGCGCTGCGCGCCATGGGGCACACCGTCAGCGAAGCCGGTGGTCAGGGCGTGGCCGAAGTGATCGTGCTGAACCCGAAGGACAACATGCTGGAGGGTGGCGTGGATCGGCGCGCCCCGGACGGCGGGGCGGCCGGCAAGTAACCGCCTCGTCCGCGCGCCCGAGAGGTGCGCGTTACGGCTCCGCAGCGGCGGGCTGGTCGTCTGTCGACGGCCGCCCGCCGTTCGCATATTCGAACCCGAACCGCCCCTTCACGCACAGGCTGCCGTGGGTGACCTCGCTCTCGATGGGTGAGGTCACCTTCACGATGCGGTCGTCCTGTGTGTGGACCGTCAGCGTGCACCCGACACCACAGTACGGGCACGTCGTGTCGGTGGCCTCCTGGCGCTCGGGCGCCCACGTCCCCGCCTGTCGCATGTCGTACTCGTGCTGCGGCATGAGGGCCCCGGTCGGACACACGCCGATGCAGTTGCCGCAGTAGACGCACGCCGACTCGGGCAGCGCCACCTGCCACTCGGTCGCGACATGCGCGTCGAAGCCGCGGCCAGCCACCGCGATGGCGAAGGTGTGCTGCGCATCGGTGCCGCACGCCTCGACGCACTTGTAGCAGAGGATGCACTTCGAGGAATCGCGCATGTAGAGCGCGTTGTCGATGAGCGGCGGCTGTGCCACGGTGGCGGCCCGCGGGCCGTGGCGCTCAGGCGTGGCGCCGTAGGTGGCCATCATCGCGTCGAGGCCTGGCGCGGTCGACAGGTCGACCGACGAGGCGAGCAGCTCGAGCACCATCCGGCGTGCGCGGTCGACGCGCGTCGAGCGCGAGCGGATCTGCATGCCCGCCTCGACCCGGCGTGAGCAGGCTGGCACCAGCGTGCGTGCCCCCTCCATCTCGACCACACAGATGCGGCAGGCGTTCACGGGCGTCAGCGTGTCGAGCTGGCACAGCGTCGGCACATGGATGCCCAGCCCCCGGCAGGCGTCGAGAATCGTCTGCCCCTCGGGCACCGCCACGGGTCGCCCGTCGATGACGAGATCGACCGCCGCGGCGGGCGGTTCGGGCGGGCGTGCCGGCACCTGTGATGGCGCCGGCGGCAGGCGGAACCAGATGGGATCGTCCGTGGTCATGGGTGGTCCCTCTCAGACAGCAGGCCCAGGGCCAGTGCCGATTCGATGGCGGTCGTGGCGGTCTGGCCAAGACCGCAGATGGAGGCATCTTTCATGGCCGACGTCAGGTCGGGATAGAAGTCGAGCGGAGCCGAGTCACGGCGGTCGAGCCACTCGAGCTGGCGCACGGTGCCCACGCGGCACGGTACACACTGGCCGCACGACTCGTCGCGGAAGAAGCGCGCGATGCGACGCACCAGGTCAGTCACCTGCGCCGTGTCGTCGAGCACCAGCGCCACGCCCGAGCCCAGGGTGACCCCGGCGGTGCGTGCAGCCTCGTTCGATAGCGGCAGATCAAGGTGCTGCGGCCCCACGAACGCCCCTGCGGCGCCGCCGAGCAGCACCGACTGCAGCGCGCGTCCCTGGTGGAGCCCACCCGCCAGGTCGATGAGGCGACGGAGCGTCGTGCCCGAGGGCACTTCGTACACGCCCGGCAGCAGGACGTGTCCTGACACCGAGAACAGGCGCGGCCCGGTGCTGTCCGGCGTGCCGGCGGCGGCCCACGACTCGGGCGCCTCCGTGAGGATGTCGAGGACGTTGACCAGGGTCTCGACGTTGTTGGTCACCGAGGGTGCGCCGAACAGTCCGCGCGTCGTGGGAAACGGGGGCTTCGATCGGGGCTCGCCGCGAAAACCTTCGATCGAGGCCGCGAGGGCGGTTTCCTCGCCGCAGATGTAGGCCCCGCCTCCGCGCCGAAGGGCGAGGTGGAAGGCGTATTCCGTCCCGGTCACGCTGTCGCCGAGCCATCGGGCAGACACGGCCTCACGAATCGCATGCGCGAGCCTCGCCTCGGCCTCCGGATACTCGCCCCGCAGATAGATGAATCCGCGGGTGGCGCCCACCGTCAGCCCGGCGATGGCCATGGCCTCGATGAGGGCGAACGGGTCGCCTTCCATCAGCACGCGGTCCTTGAACGTCCCGGGCTCACTTTCGTCGGCATTCGCCACGACGTAGCGCTGCACCGCGGCCTGACGCCGCGCAGCCTCCCACTTGCGCGCCGTGGGAAATGCCGCGCCCCCGCGGCCGACCAGGCGCGCGCGGTGCAGCGCGTCGATGACACCATCGGGGCCGAGCGCGACGGCGCGCGCCAGCGCCGCGCCCCCCCCGTGGTCGCGGTAGCTCTGCAGCGACCACGGGTCGACGCGGCCCACGCGCGCGAGCAGGCGCGGGCGCCCGTCAGCGCGGGCGATCCGCCCCGGCCACGTGCGGGGCGCCGCCGGTGACGACGCAGGTGCGGGCGCGGGCCCGGGTGCGGCTGCGGGTGCCACGGCGGACACGCGCCCCGCGCGCGCGTCTGCACCTCCGCGCGCAGACGCGGGCGCAGGCTCCGCCGCAGACCCGGGGCCCTGCGCGGGCCC
>CAZXTM010000027.1:0-3884 GCA_964643765.1 uncultured Bifidobacteriaceae bacterium
GAGCATCCGGCTGTTAACCGGAGGGTTGCTGGTTCGAATCCAGCCCGAGGAGCCAGTTTCCCTGCCTCCACGAGCACTCAGCCACGTCGCAACCCGGCAAGGGTCGCTCCTGTTCGTGCGCATCGCCGGACCGGTCCAACCCGCGTCACCGTCTGCTGCGGTGCCGTGCTGCCGCTGCGCGTCGCAGGGCCGGCCGCTTCGTCGGCACGCCAATCATCACCTCGGTCGACTTCACGATGGCCACAGCCTCGTGGCCGCGCGCCAGCTTGAGCGCGCGGACGGCATCGGCCGTGACAATGGCCGTCATCCACTGGTCGCCGATGCGCAGGCGCACCTGCGCCAGCAGCCCGTCGATGCGGACCTCATCGACATGGCCCCGCAGCCGGTTGCGCGCGCTGAGCCCGACCACCATCTCGTCAGGCACCGGTGCCGCCCGCCGGGCAGGCGCCGGGTCACGCACAGCGAGCAGTCGCGCCACCTCTTCTTCCGCCACGCGATGATGGCCGCCCCGTGTACGCGTGGTGCGCACCTCACCCGCGTGAATCCATCGCTTGAAGGTGGAATACGACACGCCGAGGGCGGCGGCCGCCTGGCGGCTCGAGATCACGGGCATGGCATGGGCTCCTGATTTCGCCGGAATGGGGCGATTAACATAAAACAGAATAGATCAGTTCAAGTCGGTTTGACGAACGGTTCGGTCTGTTTTTAGAGTGTCGAGTCATGTCGTGGCCTCTTCGCCTGCACCGCAGCGCCATCGTCAGCGCGGCACTGGTGGCATCGATGGTGTGTCCGGCACTCGTCCGCGCCCAGCCGCCCCGGGAGGTACCGATCCCGCAGCCGACTCCCGCGCCACCGCAGGACGACGCCGTGGCGTCCGCCAGCGAAGCGGCGACGCCGCCGATCACCGCGCAGGTGGTCGTCCGCGCGGCCCCCTCGTCGCCCGGACGTCAGCCGGCCGGCCTCGGCCGCATCGTGGAACAACCCGTCGCGGTGGCCCTCCCGCTGGTCGGCCGGGGATTCGTCCCGCTCATCGGCCTGGCCCCTGGCGTGGCCCTGCCCCCGGGATCGGCGTTTCCCCGCATCAACGGCGGGCGACCGCGCGCCAACGAGTATCTGGTGGACGGCGTGTCGGTGCTGCAGCCCGAACCCGGCCAGGTGGCGATCGTGCCGGGCATCGAGACGGTGCACGAGATGCGGGTCGAGACCAACAGTCCGGCGGCCGAGTTCGGCCGGTTCAATGGCGGGGTCGTGTCGATCGTGACGCGCAGCGGCACCAACCGGGCCGAGGGCACGCTCTTCAATTTCATGAGGCACGAGGCGCTCGCGGCACGGCCGGTGTTCACGACGCCGGGTGATGCCCGGCCGCAGCACCGGCGCCAGCAGCGGGGCGGCGTTGTCGGCGGTCCCCTGCGACGCGATCGCCTCTTCGCGTTCGCTGACTATCAGGCCCAGCGGCAGTCGATCGGGCGCACGGTCATCTCCACAGTGCCGACGCGGTTGCAGCGTGAGGGTATCTTCACCGAGCCCATGGCCGGACGCGTGCCGGCGATCTTCGATCCGGCCACGACGGGGCCGCTGCCCGGCAGCGGCACAGGACGCCTGCCGTTCGCGGGCGGCATCATTCCGCGCGACCGCATCGATCCTGTGGCTGCGGCACTGCTGCAGCGGTATCCGCTGCCCACCGGAGACGGCACCGCCAACAACTTTCAGCGGTCGGGAATCGAGCAGGCCGACCAGGATCAGGGCGGACTGCGGCTCGACCTCATGGGGCATCAGGGCGCACAGCGGCTCTTCGGGCGGCTGACGATGGTGCGCGAGCGCGTGCGGCCGGTGCTGCCTCTGGCAGACGGCAGTGGAGCGACGGGCGGCACCCCCGGTCCCCAGCAGACACGGGTCAGTGCCCTCGCCCTCGGTGCCCACCGCGCGTGGTCATCGGGTCTGCTGGCCGAGGTGCGCGTCGGTGACACGCGCCGCGCCGTCGATCGCCAGGCGGCCGCGGCCGATGGTCTGTCGCTGCTGCCGCCGGCCGTGCTCGCGTCGCCGCTGGCGCGCACGACACTGCCGGCGGTGGTCATCGCTGGCTACCAGCAACTGGGGTCGCCGGCCAGCACCGCGACCGACCTGGCGACCGGCGTCACGCAGATCACCGGCAGCGTGACGCGCCTCTGGGGCACGCACCTCGTCAAGGCCGGGGCCGACCTGCGATGGTCCCGCCTCGACATCCTCCAGCCCCCCTTGCCGGCGGGGCAGTTCACCTTCAGTGCGCTCTTTACCGACCAGCCAGGCGTGGGCGGATCGGGGCATCCGCTGGCGAGCTTCCTGCTCGGCCAGGTCGAGCGCTATGCCATCGACCTGCAGGCCGACACCATCCGCAACCGGGCGCATGTGCAGGAATATTTTGCGCAGGACGAGTGGCGCCTCCGCGAGAGCACGACGCTGCATGCGGGCCTGCGCTACACGCTCAATTACCCCTCGACGGAAGTGCGCAACCAGGCGGCGGCCTTCAACCTGTCGACGCAGCAGATCGAGTTTGCCGGCCGCGACGGTCAGCCCCGCAGTGTGCGGCGCCTGCATGCGCACAACCTCGGGCCGCGCGTGAACCTGACGCAGCGCCTCGGTGCGCAGACGCGCGTGCGTGGCGGGTATGCGCTCATCTGGATCGACATGACCGGCGTCACCACGCCGTTCACCACCCCCGCATTTCCGTTCCTGCAGTCGGTGGGTCAGCGCAGCCTCGACGGCGTCACGCCTGCCTTCGTGCTCGCCACGGGGCCGTCGGTCGCCCCCCTCCCCCTCACGCCCTCCGCCGGCCTCGGGCAGGGTGTGTTTGCCGTTGATCGCGATCAGGGGTCGGGGTATGCGCAGCAATGGCATGCCGGTGCCGAACGCGACCTGCCGCATGCCCTCACGGCGAGGCTGGCGTATGTCGGGTCGACCATCACGCGCCTCGGTGTGCCCGATGCGAACCTCAACCAGCTCACGACCGAACAGCTGGCGCTCGGTCCGTCGCTGCAGCAGCGCGTGCCGAATCCGTTCTTCGGCCAGATTCCCCGCAGCTCGTCCCTCGGCGATCCCACGATTCCGCTGGCGCAGTTGCTCAAGCCGTTTCCGATGTACACGACCGTCAGTCTCTATCGGCAGAACATCGGCCGCTCGACCTACCATGGCCTGACCGCCAGTCTCGATCGGCGCTGGCGCGACGGGCTGTCGGCCACGCTGAGCTACACCTGGTCGCGCCTGACAGACGATGCCTCGTCGGTGTTTGATGCCTCGATCCTGACCGGACCGCTCTCGGTGGCCGCCGTATCATTAAAAAACAACCGCCGCCTCGATCGCGACGTGTCGGCGGGTGACATGCCGCATGTGCTGGTGGCCTCCGGCGTGTGGGCCGTACCAATGGGCAGGGGACGCCGGCATCGGTGGCCCGGATGGCGCGGCTGGATCGGGCACGACTGGACGGTGTCGGGTGTGCTGACGCTGCAATCGGGGCTGCCGGTTGCGGTGACGCAGGCCACCAATCTGAACGCGTTTGCCGGGTTCAGCGTGCAGCGCCCGCACCTGGTGGGCGATCCTGCACTGCCGGCCGGGCAGCGGACGGCGGCGCGGTGGTTCCGCACCGAGGCCTTCGCGCTGGCCCCTGCCTTCACGCTGGGCTCGGCCTCGCGGCATCCGGTGCGTGGGCCGGGCGTGCGTCTGCTCGACCTAGCCGTGGTGCGCGAAGTGGCACTCGGGAACCGGGGGCGGCTCGATCTCAGGGGCGAGGTCTTCAATGCGCTGAACGCCCCCGCGTATGGCGCGCCGAACGGCGTCTTCGGCAGCGCGGCGTTCGGCAGCATCACGACGGCGGGCGACCCGCGGGTGGTGCAGTTGGCTGTGCGCCTGCA
>CAZXTM010000027.1:3984-12461 GCA_964643765.1 uncultured Bifidobacteriaceae bacterium
GCAGCATCACGACGGCGGGCGACCCGCGGGTGGTGCAGTTGGCTGTGCGCCTGCACTTCTAGACGGTCCACACAGGCGGCCGCGCACACGTCGGGTGGCGGGAACCACAGCGCAGCCCTGCGCGTCCTAGAAACGTTCCACCCGCAATCGAGGAGCGAGGATGATGCGCGAGTTCCGCAAGGCGCTGGCACTGTGCGTGCTGGCCATGATGGGGCCGGTGTGTGCGGCGGCCCAGGGTAACCCCACGGGAGGCCTTCAGGGAAAGGTGACCGACGGCGCCGGCCTGGCCCTGCCGGGCGTGACCGTCACCGTGAGTTCGCCGGCCCTTCAGGGAGTGCGGTCGGTGGTGTCGTCCGGCAACGGCGACTATCTCCTGCCGTTCCTGCCGCCGGGCGTCTACTCGGCCCGCTATGATCTGACAGGGTTCCAGTCGGCCGTTCGCGAGCCGCTGAGCGTGGTGATCGCCGAGACGCTGCGGGTCGATGTCGCCCTGGCCCTGGCCGGCGTCACAGAGACGGTGCAGGTGACCGGCAGTGCCCCGTCGGAAATCGCCCCCAATCTGACCGTCGCCAGCACCTACAAGGCCGTAGACATAGAGCGCCTGCCCGTCGGCCGCACACTCAACTCGGCCGTGCTGCTGGCGCCGAACGTCACCGATAACGGGCCCGGCGGCAACATCATGATTGCCGGCGCGATGTCGTTCGAGAATCTGTTTCTCATGAACGGCGTGGTGATGAACGAGAACCTGCGCGGCCAGGCGCGCCTGGTGTTCATCGAAGATGCCATCCAGGAGACGAAAATCTCGACCGGGAGCATTTCGGCCGAATATGGCCGCTTCCAGGGCGGCGTCGTGAACATGGTGACCAAGTCGGGCAGCAACCGCTACAGCGGTTCCCTGCGCGTGTCCTTCGTCAACGATGCCTGGTCGGCCCTCACGCCGTTCCCGGGCGACCAGAACCTCGATCAGGTCGTTCCCACCTACGAGGTCACGCAGGGCGGTCCCATTCTCCGCGACCGCCTGTGGTATTTCGGGGCGGGCCGCTACGAGAAGAACACCGACAACCGCACCACCGATTTCACCGCCTTCAACTACAGCCGCACCGACGACGAGCGCCGCTACGAGGGCAAGCTGACCTGGGCGCTCACGCCAGGCCAGACGGCCAAGGGCTCGTACTCGCGCCGGCGCAACGACATCACCAACAACAACTTCGGCACCATCATGGACGCCGCCTCGCTCTATGACAGTGCCAACGACGAGAAGCTCTATTCGGCCAACTACACGGCGACGCTGCCGGGGAACTGGTTTCTCGAGGGGCAGTACTCGAAGCGCGAGCTGTCGTTCGTCGGCACCGGGGGCAGCTTCACCGACCTCGTGCGCGGCACGCCCATCTGGGACCGCTCACGGGGGCAGGCACGTTTCAATGCACCCACGTTCTGCAAGGTGTGTGGCAACGGCCTCGAAATCCGCAACAACTGGAACGCCCTCGCCAAGGCCAGCTACTTCCTCTCGACCGAGCGCGCCGGGTCGCACACCGTGGTGGCCGGCGCCGATCTCTACGAGGAGACGCGCCAGAACGACAACTTCCAGTCAGGCAGCTCGTACCGCATCCAGGCCACGCGCACCGTCATCGACGGGCAGCGCATCTTTCCGGTGTTCGTGCCCGACAACACGACCTATGTGGAATACCTGCCGCTCGTCGCACCGAGTCTCGGCAACCGCATCCGCACGACGTCGGCGTTTGTCAACGACACGTGGCGCCTGAACGGCCGCGTCACCATCAACCTGGGGCTGCGCTTTGATGCCAACCGTTCGATTGACCAGGGCGGCGCACAGGTTGTGCGCGACAGGGCCTTCAGCCCGCGCCTTGGCCTCACGTGGGATCTCGCGGGCGATGGCCGGTGGACGGCCAATGCCGGGTTTGCACGCTATGTGGCCGCCATCAGCACGGCCATGGTCGATGCCGGCTCGGCCGGCGGACGCACGTCGACGTTCAGCTTCTTCTACCAGGGACCGGCGGTGAACACCGACTCGACGCGTCCCCTGCTGACCGCCGATCAGGCGCTGCCCATCCTCTTCGACTGGTTCTTTGCCAACGGCGGCACGAGCCGCGCGCCCCGCAGTGCTCCGAGCATCCCCGGCGTGACCACCCGCGTCGGCGACGGCCTCCGCGCACCGAACAGCAACGAGTTCATGCTGGGCCTCGCACGGCAGATTGGCACCCGCGCCACGGTTCGCGCCGACGTCGTCCACAAGCGCTATGCCGATTTCTACGGCGACTTCCGCGATCCGTCCACCGGCAAGGTGACCGACCCCACCGGCCGCGTCTACGACCTGACGATTGTCCGCAACACCGATCTGGCGAATCGTTCCTACACCGGCCTGGTGACACAGGCCAGCCTGCGCGGCGGCGACACCTGGTCGGTCGGGGCGAATTACACGCTGTCGTGGCAGCGCGGCAATTTCACCGGCGAGAATGAGGGCAGCGGTCCGCTGCGCTTCGGGGGCAACGATCAGCCCGAGTACATCCAGCAGTCATGGAACTTCCCGACGGGGTACAACCCCGGCGATCAGCGCCACAAGGTCCGCGTCTGGGGCAACTACCGGCTGCCGCTCTCCGAGCGCCTGGGCCTCTTCGACCTCGGCGCGCTGCAGCGGTTCGATTCGTCTGATGCCTCAAGCGCCGACGGGTCGGTCGATCCGCGCACGTTCGTCACCAATCCGGGCTATGTGACGACGCCGTCGACGGTGACCTATTTCTTCGGCCCGCGCGGCGATCAGCGCTATGACGATGTGTCGCGCACGGACCTGTCGCTGCTGTGGACCCTTCCGCTCGAGCGGGTGGGCCGCGCCCAGATCTTCTTCCGCGGCATCGTCACGAATGTGTTCAACCAGTCGGCCCAGGTGTCGGCCAACGAGACGATCCTGACCCGCACCAACGATGCGCGCTACCAGCTGTTCAATCCGTTCACCACGGTGCCGCAGCAGGGGGTGCACTGGGAGTATGGGCCGCTGTACGGCCAGCCCACCGGCGTCGGCGACTACCAGTCGCCGCGCGAGTTCAACTTCTCGGTCGGCATCCGCTTCTGAGCGGCCTCTGCCCCCGGGCCCCCGAAGACCAGGGGGCTCGGGGAGCGGGCCCCCTCACTCACGGCCGTGTCCCCGTGCGGCCGCGTCCCTGTCAGGCGTCTGACCCGGGCTGCAGGTCGAGGCGCGTCAGCAGATCGTCGAGGTCGGCCAGCGTGCCATCATCGACGGCCGCAAACGGCGCGCGGGCGCGCGGCGTGGCGATCACGCCCCGCCGGTGGTAGATGTGCTTGCGAAGGGCGAGGTTGATGCGGGGCTGGTTCTCGAAACGAATGAGCGGGCAATAGCGGTAGAAGATCGTTGCTGCCCCGTCGCGATCGCCTGACAGCCAGGCCCGATAGATCGCTACCAGAATCTCGGGGAAGGCAAACCCCGTCATGGTCCCGGCGGCGCCGTGGCGCAGCTCCTCGAGGAACATCATGCCGCCCAGGCCGCCGAAGATCGTGATGTCGGGATTGGCCGCGCGCACCTGACTCACTTTCATCGGCGAGGGCTCGTCTTCGAGCTTGAGATACGCCAGCCTGGGTGTCGCCGCGCCCAGGCCTGCAATGAGCTCGACGCTCATCGTGATGCCGCCGACGGCCGGTGGAAAGTCCTGCACCACCACCGGAATGTCGATGGCCTCGGCCACCGCGAGATAGTGCCGCATGAGCGCGCTGTCGTTGGGGCGCGCCAGCTTCGGCGCCGCCACCATCACGGCGGCCGCGCCCATCTCCTGCGCGCGCCGGCTGAGCGCGATGCACCCGTCCGTGCCCGCATGCGTCGTGCCGACGCAGATGGGAAAGTCGGGGCCCGCGGCCTCGATCGTGAGCGCCATCACCTCGTCGCGCTCGCGTTCGGTCAGCTTGTCGGCCTCGCCCAGGACGCCGAGAATCGTCATGCCATTGACGCCGGCGGCACGCGTGAAATCCGTCAGGCGGCGGATGCTGTCGGCGTCGATGCGGCCGTCCTCGTGGAACGGAGTGGGCGTGATGTTGAAGACACCAGTGAGCGATGCAGACATGCCGTGGATTCCCGGAAATGGTCGGCCCGTCAGGGCATGACCGGTGAGGTGGGGCGGACGAAGTGTCCGTGGCCGGCGCGGCCGGTGAGCCGACCGTTGCACACGACCATCGCCCCGCGGACGACCGTGTGGATGACGCGCCCGCGCAGCCGGAGGCCATCGTAGATGCGCATGTTGCCGGCCGATCGGGTGGCCGCCTGCCGGTGGTCATAAATCCACGGCGCCCCGGTGTCGACAATCGTGAAATCGGCATCGGCACCGGGCACGAGGCGTCCTTTCTGCGGCAGGTGGAAGAGGTCGGCGGCCCCGGTCGACAACAGGTGCGCCGCCTGCGGCAGCGTGATGCGCCGTTCGTGGACGCCAGTGAGCATCAGCGGCACCAGCATCTCGAGTCCGCACAGGCCGGGCGGCGCTGAGGAGATCGGGTCGTGTCCGCGCTCCTTTTCCTCGTCGAGGAAGGGCGAGTGGTCGGTGCCGATACAGGCGACCAGGCCCGCGGCCACGCCCTGCCACATGCCGAGTCGATCGGCCTCGGAACGCAGCGGCGGGTTGCACTTGGCAAACGCTCCCAGCCGGTCGAGTGCCTCGTCTGTGAAGAAGAGATACGGCGGGCAGGTCTCGGCCGTCGCGTCGACGCCATGCGCGCGCGCGGCGGCCACCAGCTGCAGCGTGCGCGGACTCGACACGTGCACCACCTGCACCTTCGTGCCGAGGGCACCGGCCATGGCCAGCACCATCGCCGCCGACACTTCCTCGACGATGGAGGGGCGGCTGAGGGCGTGGGCGCGGCCGGTGGTGTGCCCGGCGCCTTCGACCTGGTGCGTAAAGGCAGCGGCCATCCCCGCATGCTCGCAGTGAAAGGCATGGCGCAGGCCCGTGCGACCGACGGCGCGCATCACGTCGACCAGGAGCGCTTCGTCGGTGCACCACAGCCCGAAGAACTCATCGAGGCGCGCCGGGGGCGGAGGCTGCAGGAACGTCTTGAAGGCAATGGCGCCCGCCTCGGCCTGCGAGGCGATGTCGCCCAGGTTCTGATGGCCGGCCCCACCGTACAGCGCGTAATCGATGTAGGCCTGCGGGGCCATCAGCGTCGCCCGGCGCGCCAGTGACTCGCCCGAGTTGGCCGGCAGCCGCGAAATCGGCATCTCAAAGAGTGTGGTGATGCCGCCCAGTGCGGCCGCCGCCGTGCCCGACGCAAAGTCTTCGCGCGCATCGATGCCGGGATAGCGCGTGTGCACGTGGGTATCGATGACCCCGGGCAGCACGTGCAGGCCGCCGATGTCACGCACTTCGGCAGCACTGGCGTCGCTGCGTGAGGGCAGCAGTGCCGCAAGGCGACCGTCGCGCACGGCCACATCGGCGGCATGGCAGCCGTCGGGCAAGACCACCGTGCCACCGGTCAGGAGCAGGTCATAGCGCATGGTGTCGTTGACCGCTGGGGGAGGAACCGGGGTCAGCGCGGCGCCTTGAGCAGCGCCCTGATGCGGCTGTTCTGCGGGTCGTCGCGGAACGTTTCGAACTCGAGCGTATAGCCTTCGGGATCGTAGGCGGTAAAGCCGCGGATCGGCAGCGACTTGCTGTCGGCCAGCGGGCTCCGCATGCGCACGCCCCGGCTCGTGAGCCACGCGTACCACGCGTCCACATCCTGTGTGACGAAGGCGACGGCCACCGGCTTGGTCTCGCTGGCGCGATGCATGCCGCGGCTTTCGTCGACCAGCCCGATGAACGACGTGGGCGAGGTCTGGTACACCTTGGCCCAGCCCTGGTCGACCGTCAGTGTCAGGCCCAGCGTGTCCTCGTAGAAGCGCATTGCCGCGGGAACGTCCCTGTAATAGAGCCACGTGACGCTGCCCTGCGCCAGCGTGCCCGGTCTCCCCGGCGTCTGCGCCTGCACCATCGTCAGCGGCACCCCTGCCAGCAGCATCCCCAGCACCATCAGCAGCACCTGTCGCATCGCCACACCTCCGGGAAAGACCGTCACGGCCATGTGGTGGCCATTGTAGCCGGGGCCGGAGGCCTGCGTGCCGGGAAGGGCTGCCGCGAGGGGCTCGCGGGATACTCGCCCGGCATCGGTGCATCCGGGATACGATGGCGCAGGATTCGTCCGTGCAAGTTCCCACCCCGGCCTTCATCACCCGCGTGGCCACGGCCGTGCCCCCCAATGACGGCCATGCGCTGTTCCTCGGATATCTGCCGCAGCTCATCCCCGACCCGCGTCACCTGAAGCTGGTGCAGCGCCTGGCCTCGCGCGCGCAGATTGACCACCGCTACTCGGTGCTCGCGCCGGCGACCGAGGGGCCTGCCCTCGATGCCGACGGCTTCTATGTGAAAGGCGACTTCGCCTCGACGGCGCGGCGCATGGCGCGCTATGCCGTGGCCGCCCCCGACCTGGCCGAGCGGGCCGTCGCACAGCTTCTCGATGGGGAAGACCGCCAGTCGATTACGCACCTGATCGTGGCGTCGTGCACGGGATTCTCGGCCCCCGGCGTCGACCTCGAGCTGCAGGCGCGGCTCGGGCTTCGGCCCGATCTCGAGCGCACCCTCGTCGGCTTCATGGGTTGCTATGCCGCCTTCAACGCCCTCAAGCTCGCCTCGGCCATCGTCGGGGCGAATGCGTCGGCGCGCGTGGTGGTGGTGTGCGTCGAGCTGTGCACGCTGCACCTGCGCGACGACCCGGCCCCCGACAAGGTGCTCGGCTTCCTCCAGTTTGCCGACGGCTGCGGGGCGGCGCTCGTCACGGCGCAGCCGCGCGGACTCAGGCTCGATGCCTTCCGGTGCAGGGTCGTGCCCGAGGCGCGCGCCCTCATCTGCTGGACGATGGGCGACCACGGCTTCGACATGGAGCTGTCGCCCGACGTGCCGCAGGCGCTGGGTCGCGCACTGCCCGCAGTGATGCCGCACCTCATCGGCGACGAGGCGCGGGCGCGGGTGCGGCACTGGATGGTGCATCCCGGCGGCCGCAGCGTGCTCGATGCGGTGGAAGATGCGCTGGGCCTCGGGTCCGAGGCCCTGGCGCTGTCGCGGGGCGTGCTGCGCCAGTACGGCAACATGTCGTCAGCCACTATCCTGTTTGTGCTGCGCGCCCTGCTCGAGGCGCCGGTCGAGGATGGGCCGGGGGTGGCGATGGCCTTCGGGCCAGGCCTGACGGTCGAGAGCCTGCAGTTCTCGCGCATGGTGAACGGCGCATGCTGATGGCGCAGCGCTCGGCGGCGCCCGAGCTGATGGATGGCGACGACTACTCGCCAGACGAGTTTGCGCAGACGCTGCAGCACCTGGCGCGCATCAATGTCCTCACGCGGGGCTACCAGCCGACGCTGGCCGCCCTCGACAGGGTGGTGCAGGGCGGCGGCCTGCCGGCGAATCGGCCCCTGTCGGTACTCGACATTGGCTGCGGCTACGGCGACACGCTGCGAGCCATTGCCGCCTGGGCACGCCGGCGCGGCGTGCGCGTCGCCCTGACGGGCGTCGACCTCAATCCCCTGTGCTGCCGGCTCGCGCACGAGGCGACGGAGGCGCGCGATGCCATCACCTGGCAGGTCGCCGATGTCTTCGCCCTCGGAGATGTGCAGCACGACGTGGTGCTGTCGGCGCTCTTCATGCACCACCTGGCCGATGCCGACATCGTGAAGGTCATCCGGTGGATGCGGCAGCACGCGCGCGTGGCGGCCTTCATCAACGACCTGCATCGCCATCCGCTGGCCTATCACTTCATCCGCCTGGTCACGCCGGTCTTCAGCGGCAACCGGCTGATTTGCCACGATGCGCCGGTGTCGGTGGCGCGGTCATTCACGCGCGCCGACTGGGTGCGGCTGCTGGCCGAGGCGGGTGTGCCGGAGGGCACGGCGACGATTCGCTGGCACTGGGCCTTCCGCCATGGCGTGTTTCTCGACATGCGGGTGGCTGCCGCGGAGTACGCCGTCCCCTGATGCCTGTGGCGGCGCGACGCGCGGGCGTGGTGGTGGTGGGTGGGGGCCTGGCCGGGGCCATGGCCGCTGCGCACCTGGCGCGGGCAGGCGTGCCTGTGGTGGTGTGCGAACAGTCGGTGCGGCCGCAGCCGCGCGTGTGTGGTGAGTTCCTCAGCTTCGAAGGCGCTGCCCTGCTGCGTGACATCGGCATCGACCTGCCTGCCGCCGCGCCGGCGATCGCCACGGTGGCCGTGCATGGGCCGCACCGCACGCTGGTGTCGCGGCTTCCCGGTGGCAATGTCGGTGTCTCGAGGCTCTGGCTCGATGAAGCCCTGCGGCAGCGGGCTGGCGAACTGGGAGCCAGCATCCACCGCGGCGTCACGGTGCAGCGCATCATGCCGCGCCCGGGCAGTGGCGCGCTCGTCCAGACGAGTGACGGCGACTGGGACGCCGAGGCGGTCGTGGTGGCCACGGGCAAGCGTGA
>CAZXTM010000027.1:12561-18309 GCA_964643765.1 uncultured Bifidobacteriaceae bacterium
CTGATGCCGGCGCTGATGCGGCGGCACACCGCCGCGGCCCGCGTGCTGGCAGGCATCGACTGGCCCGAGACACGGATGACGGCGGTCGCGCCCGTGCCGTATGGCTACATACGGCCCGAGGCGCCTGGGCCGGGTATCTTCTGTGTCGGCGATCAGCTGGCGGTGATTCCCTCGCTCACGGGCGACGGCATGACGATCGCCCTGGCGAGCGGGCGTGAGGCGGGGCGGCTGCTGGCGAGCGGGTGGGGGAAGGGCTGGGCGTCAGCACGCCGGGACGCTGGCGCCGCTGGCGGTCACTGGGAGGCCGACCCGGGGCGGGCGATGCGCCTGGCGGAGGCCTCCCGGCAGTCCCACGAGTGCATGGCGCAGGCGTTCCGGCGACAGCTACGCGTGGCGGTGTGGCTGCAGCGGCTTTTCGCGCAGCCGCGTGTGCTCGAGGGGCTGCTGCGTGCCGGCGCGTGGCTGCCCCCGGTGGTGCCGCTCCTGATGCGCGCGACGCGGGTGCCGCATGGCCTGCGCGCCAGGGAAGCGCGGCGTGCGCCTGCTGGATCCGGCCGGACAATAGTTCCATGAAAGCGAACGATAGTTAGCAAACAATCTATTGGAACGCGATTACCCCTGTCGATACTGTCAAGGGCAGGAGGTTTGACATGAGCAATGTTCATCGCGTTCTTGCCAGTGCCTTCGTTGTCCTGACCCTCGGCTTCTCGTCTGTCGCCACTGCGGCGGCATCCTCGGTTGACCAGGTCACCAGCCAGGCGCGTGAGGTGCGCGCCGAGGCCCGCGCCATCAAGGCCCTGCTGCAGATGAAGCAGCCCGACTTTTCGGTGATTCGCCAGCGGCTCGACGGGCTCGATGCCCAGGGCAAGGCGCTCGGTGCCACCCTGGCGGCCCTCGAGGCCGACGGCACCTCGCTGACGCCCGCCCAGCGCGCGGCCGTGCAGCAGTCGAAGCTGGCCGTCGACGCCATGCAGGTGATTCTGGCCAACAAGTCGACCCTGCTGGCCGATGAGGCCCAGGCCCGCAAGAACCGGGGCCTGCTCCGTGCCAAGGCCGAGGCCGTGGCGAAGCGGGCAGAGATGGTGGATCGCAACTTCTCTAAGGCACGCGGCTGACGCCCTCCACCCCCAAGCGCGTGCCTTCCCCAACGGGCGGTGCTCCTGACATACAGGGGTGCCGCCCGTTTCCTCTGCTTGACGCCGGCCCTCGGCGACCGGTACCGTCGCACGATGCACCCGTCGACCCGGTCCCCCCGCGTGCGGGGACTACTGCTCAGCCTGCTGTGCCTGGCGGCCGCCAGCCCGGCGCTGGCGCAATCGACCGGTGAACCCGACAGTCAGACCACCTGGGGCGGCATCTTCACCAGCGCACAGGCCAGCAGCGGCGCCTCGCTCTACAGCAGCCGCTGCAGCAGCTGCCATCGCAGCGACCTGAGCGGAGGCTCCGGCCCAGCGCTCACGCTCGGTGGATTCGGGGCGACGTGGGAAGGCCAACCCGTGTCGGCCCTGATCTCCCGCATCCAGACAACGATGCCGCCCTCCGATCCGGGCAGCCTCACCGACGCCCAGGCCGCCGCCATCGTTGCCCACCTGCTGCAGCGGCAGGGATATGCCGCCGGCACCGCCACGCTCGCCGCCGCGTCCACCAGTGTCTATCGCAGCCACCGGCTGCAGCCCTCCACCTGGGAGGCACCCGCGGCGGGCAACCAGAAGTCGATCGCCGTCGCCGCCTCGGACACGGGCCACGCCTGGACCGTGACCCAGCGGCCATCGTGGCTGACCTCGTCCATCACCGGTGCCACCGGCGCGGGCACGGTCACCATCATCGCGGCGGCCAACACGACCGGCGCCTCCCGAACCGCGACCATCCTCATCGCCAACCGTCCGCTGACCGTGACGCAGCCGAGTACGGGCACCGCCGCAGTCCCCTCCACACCGGGGAACTTCCAGGCCACCGTGTCGGGCCAGCAGGTGACGTTCACCTGGGGTGCCCCCGCGGCCGGCGCCGCGCCGACGCGCTACCGAATCGAAGCCGGTGCCAGTGCCGATAGCTTTCCGACGGAGCTCAACGTGGGTGCCATCACGACCCATCCCGTTCCCGGCGTGCCGTTCGGCTCGTACGTTGCCCGCATCCGCGCAGGCAACGAGGCCGGCTTCGGCGAACCGTCGGCTGCCATTCCCGTGCTCGTTGCCGCCACGCCGCCAGGCACACCGCGGAACCCGGCCGTCACCGTCACCGGAACGACCGTGCGGTTCGGCTGGGAGGCGCCGGCGTCGGGCAGCACACCGACGGGCTATCTCATCGAGGCGGGCCTGGAGGCCGGCCGCGTTGACATCGAGCCCATTCCGTGGTCGTCCACGACCTTTGAGGCCGCAAACGTGCCCACGGGTCGCTACTTTCTCAGGGTGCGTGCCGTGGCCGGGGCCACCTCTGGCGCGGCCACCTCCGATGTGGTCGCCGATGTGGTTCCCGACCTGGCGCCTCCGGGTGTGCCGACCGGCCTTGCGCCGACCGTCACCGGGCGCATGGTGACCCTCCGCTGGTCAGCGCCCACGGGCGGAGCCTCGGTCGCGGCCTACATCCTGGAAGTGGGCTCGTCGAGCGGGGCGAGCAACCTGGTGCCGGGGCTTGTCGTTGCGGCACAGCCGGCCACGTTCACCGCCGGCGAGGTGCCGCCGGGTGACTACTTCGTCAGGGTGCGCGCGCGCAGCGCGGCAGGCGTGCTCGGGTCGCCGTCAGCCGACGTGCTGGTGCGTGTCGCCGGCAGCCGTTAGTCGAGAAGCCATCGAGGCCACGCGCTGAGGTGCGCGGAGGCGCGGACGGTCTCGGGGGGCGTGTCTAGCGGCCGGGCGTCGCCCGGGCGATGATCTGCAGTTCCGGGATGTGCCAGTTCCACGTGCGCATCGATGTGGTCTGCCGCAGGCGCACCTCGCGGACGGGGTGCGGTGGCAGCGCAAAGCGCATGACGGGCCGCCGGGGCACCGACGCCATGGCCTCAAGAATCTGCGGCACGACCGAGCCGTCGAACACCGTCTCGGTCACGCCCTCCGTGGTCACGACATCGATGGCCAGGTGACGGGGATAGTTGGCTGTCTCGATCGGCACGTCCATCAGCAGGGCCTCGAGCGCCTGCGGCTGCGAGAGCGTGACGGTGACCCGCTCGTCACCACGCTGGGCCCCTCCGCTGAGCCAGCGCGTCATCGGATTCCCGTCGAGCATGTCCGCGATGCGGTCTGGCCGGTGTGAGGCGGTGACCGTAAAGTCAGCCCCGGCCACCAGGGGAACGCTCGACGAAGGTGCCGCGGGCACCGGTGCCTCGGGTGCCTTCAGCCCGAAGGCGACGAACTGGTCGCTTTCCCAGGTGTCGGCGACCTGTGACGGGTCGGGGCGCATGTCGGGCATCAGCGGCGCGTCCCGATGCACCACCACAATGCGCACGCCGATGCGCGACAGGCCCGCGAACAGGGCCGGCCACTCTCGGGGCGACAGGGCCGGGCTTCCAGGCCCGCCGATGAAATCCTGCAGGGCCGAGCCGTAGCCGCTGTAGCCATTCACGGTGCGGCGCGCGTGGTCGAGTGAGGCCATCTGCGCGGGCAGGTTGCGGGTCCAGCCATCGCGGCTGGCGAACAGGGGCCACTCGAGCACGGCACCCGCCGGCTGCATCGCCATCCAGCGCGTGAGCATCGTCCGTTCGCGGGATGGGGGATCGACGACGTGAATGGTGACGGGCCCGCCGTACCCGTCGCGCAGCAACCCCAGCGTCAGCAGCAGGCAGAGGCCCGCACGCAGGGCCGGCGCCCCGAGGCGTTGCAGCAGCGAGGCGCATCCGAAGCCGGCCAGCACGCACAGCGCCAGCGACACCACCACGACCATCCGTGCAGGCACGCGCAGGCCCGAGAGTCCGGGGACATGTGCCAGCAGCCACTCGTATGGCGCGTGATGCAGGCCCATCGACAGCCAGAGGGCGACCAGAGCCAGTGCCAGGTACGTGAGGCGCAGGCCCCGCCCCGCGGTGTGCCCGGGCCGTTCACCCGCGGGCCATGCCGCGCCGATGCTGCCCACGAGGGCCATGAGCAGGACGACGCCGCCGGGAAACAGTGTCCGCTCGGCACGGCCACCGGCGAGGACACCGGGCCATGTCACCATGTGCGGGAGCGCGCGGCGGTAGTCGTCCAGCGTCGCGCTGAACATGAGGATCTCATCGCGACTCCTCGAGAAGCCCATGGTCTGCTGGACGTCAAGATAGACGAGCGCCACCGGCAGCATGACCGCGGCGATCGCCGCGGCCGCCACCGACAGATCGGCGATCGCACGACCGGGATGCAGTGGTCCCGTGGCAGGGCCGGTGCGGACCGCCAGCAGCAGTCGCACCAGTTCGCCGCCTGCCACGACGAGGACCGTCACCGCGAAGAAATACAGAAAGTAGCCGTTGCTGAGTCCCAGGAGGGCGAATGCCGCCACGAGGCCGGCCAGTGCGCGCCGTTGTCCGGTCGCGAAATAGGCGTGCAGTGCCCAGAGGGCCAGTGGCATCCAGCCCGACATCAGCATCTGCACACGCGACCCCAGCAATACACGGTGGGGGGCGCAGGCGAACGCCACAGCGGCCATCAGTGCCGCGTCGGTGCGGCCGGTCAGCTGCCGCACGAGCCCGAACATGCCGACGCCTGCCAGCGTATACGAGCCGAGCATGGCGACGTTATGCACGAGCACGGGATTACCGGTGAGCCATTGCACCGGCGCCGTGAAGAGGGCGGTGCCGAGCAGGTGCTCCGACCACGCGAGGGTGCGCGGATACGGGTAGAACAGGGTGGCATCCCACAGCCCTGACAATCCGTGACGCAGCCGGTCGGCATCCCATGCGAGGATGTAGACATTCAGCAGCGGGTCGCCCAGATCGTAGGGGAGACCTGAGACCAGATGCAGGGTCAGTGGCCAGGTCATGACTCCGGCCAGTGCCAGACAGACGATCGCCACCGCCGCGAGCGGCACAGCGCGCATTCCCGCGATTGTGCCTCAAGTGGCGCTGGGCGGCGAGCGGCGTGTGACGGGCGGAAAATCCATGGAGACGAGGACACGGATGACGGCGCGCGCGCCATGGCTGACGGCGGGCACGCTGGTGCTGCAGATGGCGCTGCTGCCGGCAGCGGTGCGCGCGCAGGAGCCGCCGGCCGAGCCGCTGCGGCCGCGGGTCGAGCTGCTGTTCGCCAGTCCGTTGGCACTGCCCGGCGAGGTCGACTCGAATAGCCCGGCGGTGTGGGCGCTGGCTGATGGCCGTCTCCGGCTGAAGGTGTTCACCTCGACGGCAGGGGTGCCGAGCATCTCCGAAGGCATCCGCCTCCGACGGATGGGACCGGCCGAGCCGGTCACCATCATCAATCCCCCGGCACACGGCGTCTGGCTCGAGACCGTCGTGGCCGATGAGCAGGATGTGTGGTACGCCATCTACCACAACGAGATTCCCTCCGAGCGGTGCGGGCGCCTCGATCGCAACCAGCCGCAGGTGGGCCTCATGCGGTCAGAGGATCAGGGGGCCACGTGGACCAATCTCGGCATCATTCTCAGGGCGCGCCCCGAGCGCGTGGCCTGCGGGACGGGCAACGCCTACTTCGTTGGCGGCATCGGCGACATCTCGGCCGTGCTCAACGAGGACCGCACCGACCTCTACATCTTCTTCAGCCAGTATTCGCCCACTCCCTCCGGGCAGGGGGTCTCTGTGGCCCGGCTGCCGTGGGCGCACCGCGACGATCC
>CAZXTM010000027.1:18409-25632 GCA_964643765.1 uncultured Bifidobacteriaceae bacterium
CCGCAAGTCATCGGACTCGAGCCTGGCGAAGGCACCGACACGCGCGCCGGCGAGACGGCGCGTCTCTTTGTTGGCGGACGGTCGTCGTATCTGATTCGATTCGTGCGCCCCGGCGAACGCTAGCGGCGCGCGCTGACATACGACGCGTCCAGTGCGCGGACATCATCGCAGCCCAGCAGCTTCATCGTCCGGACGAGGTCGGTGCGCAGGATGTCGATGGCCCGCGAGACGCCTGGCTCACCCGCGGCCGCCAGGCCGTAGGCGTAGGCACGGCCGATCAGCACCGCACGAGCGCCGAGGCACAGCGCCTTGACGACATCGCCGCCCGTGCGGAGGCCGCCATCGAGCAGCACCTCGGTCTGGTGACCGACTGCAGCCACGACCTCGGGGAGAATCTCGATGGTGGCGGCCACCCCGTCGAGCTGGCGTGCCCCGTGGTTCGAGACCACGACGGCCGACGCCCCCACGTCAACCGCGCGCCGGGCATCGTCGGCCGTGTGTACGCCCTTGACGACGACCGGGCCGCCCCAGGCCTCGCGAATCCAGGGGAAGTCGTCCCACGACACCATCGACGCCTCGAGGGCCGCGCCGACGTCTGCGTAATCCATCGGCCCTGAGGGCAGCACGATGTTGGGGAACTTCATGAGCCCCCCGTCGCGGAAGAACCCGGCCAGCCAGCCGGGACGCGTGATCATCTGACCGATGTAGGGCCAGCAGGCCAGCGGGTTGAAGGTGAGCAGCTCCTTGATGCCGTTGCGCAGGTCGCGCTCGCGCAGGCCCGCCACTGGCGTATCAATCGTGACGACGAGCGCGCGGTAGCCGGCGGCCTTCGCCCGGGCGATGGCCGACAGGGCCACGTCGCGGCCCCCGACGAGATAGAGCTGATACCACGCGGGGCCGGTCGTGGCGGCCTTGACGTCTTCCAGGCGGCACCCCGAGAGGGTGGACAGAATGTAGCCCGTGCCGGCGCGGCCCGCCGCGCGCGCGGCCAGCTCCTCGCCGCGGGGGAAGAACAGCCGGCTGCTGCCGACCGGGGCGAGCATAAAGGGCAGCGCGAGGTCGGTGTCGAGCACGCGCGTCTGCAGGCTGACGGCGCGGGTGGCGACCGCAGAGCGGGGGCGGAAGCGCCAGTCGTCGTAGGCCCGCATGTTCTCGGCGAGCGAGCGCTCGCGCTCGGCGCCGCCGTCGATGTAGTCGAAGACTACGCGTGGGAGGCGACGCTGCGCCTGGCGCCTGAGGTCGCTGACGTTGAGGACATGGGGGGCGGAGACCGTGCGGGCCATGGTGGAGCGGATTCTATACCTGCAGGCGTCCCGTGCATTGCGTGGCGGGCTGCGGGTCTGGTAACGTCGCGGCCGGTGTCCGAGAGAGGGTGCCCCATGTGCCGAATCGTGTGTTCACATTTCTGTTCCCGCCGCTGGCAGGCGGCCGCGCTGGTGCTGCTGCTGGCGGGCCTGCTGCCCCGGTCTGCCGAGGCGACCTGGTCGGTCATTGCGGTGGACAAGGCCACGGGGCGCGTCGTGATTGCGTCGGCCACCTGCGTCGATCGTGATGACCAGTTCCTGATGAACCTGCAGGCCGTGGTCGTGCCGGGCAAGGGCGTCGCCGCCTGTCAGGCGGCCGTGGACATCACGCACCGCAACCAGACGCTCGTCTACGAGGAACTGCAGAAGGGCACCGACCCTGCGCGCATCATCGAGATGCTCAGCGCGGATCGGGCCTTCCCGGTGCGGCAGTTCGGCATTGTCGACCTGCAGGGGCGGACTGCGGGGCATTCGGGCGCCAAGAACGGCAATGTGTCGCAGGACATGCAGGGGCAGGTGCCCGGCACCGAGATTTACTACTCGATTCAGGGGAACATCCTGCGACCCGACAAGGTCGTGCCGCGTGCGGTCGAGGCCTTCGTGGCGTCGACCGGGGCGCTGACCGACCGGGTGATGGCGGCGCTGGTCGCGGCCGATGACGCCGGCGGCGACAGCCGCTGCACATGCCCCCCGGTGAAGCCAGGGGCGGCGGCCCCGGCCATTCCCTGCGACGGGAGGACGTCGCATGTGGCCTACATCCTGATGGCCAACCCGACCGATCCTGCGGGGCCCAGGTCGCACAACGACGGCCAGTATTCGCTGTACCTGACCGTGTCGCAGCCCGGGGCGCGCAAGGGGGCGGGTCAGATTCGTGAAGGCGAGAACCTCAATCCGGTCAAGACACTGCAGATGCGCTACGCGGCGTGGCGGAAGATGCAGCCGGCGGACTACCGGTAATGTGGGGCGGGAAGGGCGGCGCATGATGACCGCGAAGGGGCGACGGGGGATGAAGCCGCTGGTGCTGGTCCTGGCCATGGGGCTGTCGGGGCTTATCCTGCGTGCGGCTGTCGGGTCACCGCTGCACGCGGGTGGTCATGCCGGGTCAGGGGTGGCGGAGGGTGCGGCGCCGGTGCGCCTGACGGCGCAGGCGGGCGGGACACCGACGGCTCCTTCGGGAGCGACGCTCTACCGCACCTACTGCGCGGTCTGCCACGGGCCGGATGCCCGCGGACGGGGCCCGCTGGCCTCCTCGCTGCGCGTGGTGCCCACCGACCTCACGCAGCTGGCGCGGCGCAGCGGTGGCACGTTCCCGAGGCTGGCCGTCACCCGAAGCATCGACGGCCGTGACACGGTTCGGGGACACGGCACCGGCGACATGCCCGTGTGGGGCAATGCGTTCGAACGGTCGGTCGAGGCCGGGCCCGACGCGGTGCGCGCCCGCATCGAGGCGCTCGTGACCTATCTGGCCAGCGTGCAGGAGCCGCGCTGAACCCTGCGCCCGCACGGTAGAATTCCGGTCCCACGATGTCACGCGATTCCGTTGTCCGAGACGCCCGTCATGTGCCCTTCGACGAGGTCTGCGCGGCGCTGCACGAGGCCCTGGACGGGCCGTTCCGCGCGCGGGTGGTCGACGACCTGGCGTCGGCGCCGACCATCGGCGCCGCCCTCGGCCGGCTGCGCGACGCCATGCGCAGTGACGTGTGGACCTTCGACGGCGCGGCGCTCACGCTGGCCCGGGCCGTCCGCGCCTACGACCGGCTGACGCGCGACGAGGGCTTCCATGCCCTGCACGACTGGGACGGCGTGGCGGCCCATGTCAACGCCGACACCATTCCGGTCGACGTGCTGACCTATGTCATCGACCAGCGCGGGCCCGATCCGTTCACGCGCATCGTGCCGGCGCTGCTGATCGACTACTACTTCATGCATGTGCTGTCGCTGCTGTCGCTGCGCATCTGGGACACCGGCGACGCCGACGCTGCCCTCGACCGGGTCGACGCCCTGCTGTACCTGCTGCAGGGCCCGCAGGGCAGCGGCCACCGGTTCTGTGACGATGCGGCGACGCTGCTGCTGATTGCGACGGCGCACTACGAGCGGGAAGAGTGGGGCTACGACCTGCTGCTGGGGCGGACGCGGACGCTGGCGGCCCGGCACCGGGCGGCGATTGCGGTGGGCCACGGCGTGGCCATGGGGTGCCACCTGCGGTTCGGGTTCGAGGCGACGTATGGCCGCGACACGTCGCTGATGCGCGACGACAACGTGGCCGACTATCCGTGGCTGTGCTTTGCGCTGGCGACGCTGATGGACGAGTACACCGTGATCCGCGGGGGCGGGGTCGGCCACCTGGGTCGCGATGCACTGGTGGAATCGATGCTGAGCGGGCTCACGGCCGATCCGCGGGCCTTTGTCGGGCAGGGGCCCCGGTCGCTGGTGGCGCATGAGGTCGAGCGGGGGCGGTTCCGTGAGCAGTTCCTGGCCTACCGTGACGAACTGCTGGGAGCGTTTGCCGCGTTCCAGCCCGGGGAGGCGGCGTACTCGCCGCTGTCGTTCTTCTTCAATTTTTCCCATAACGTCATGAAGGGGCAGATGGTCGATGCCCTGCTGTGGGACCAGGCGTGGCCGGTCGGCCTGAACGACCTCTTCACGTCGCTGCCCCGGCCGGGCGAGCGGCCGGAGCGGTCGCGCGAGACGCTGGCGCGGACGCTGATGGGGTATGCGCGCACCAACCCGCACCGGATCCGGGGGCGCCTGATGCCGGTCATTGTCTATGACCCCGACACGGGCTACCGGGCCTTTCGTCTGACCCTGCGCCGGCTGGTCGAGTAGGGGCTCCGCCGGGGCTCTGGGGCGTGACGGGCAGGCCCCGGACGGGGTGGTACCTCGGGCGGCGGCAGGGGTCCGCGGGTGGAGACAATTTGTGACGTCTGGCCGCCGGCTCTACCCGGGAAATCCGTGCTACCGTGCCGCCTGTTCCGGGCATATAATCCCGAAATCCGGGACTCTGCCTGTCGGGCGGCGTCTCTGTGCTTTCTGAAAGTCGGGGCAGGCGTCTATGCGAATGAGCACGAGCAGCATCGGGGCAGGCGTGGCGGTCGCGGTGGTGTCAGCAGGAGTGCTGCTGGCTGCGCGCGCGCCCGAACCCGCCGCACAGCAGACCGCACCCGCGCCAGCGGCCGTGCGGGCCAGCGCGCCGAAGGCGCCGGCGGGAGCGCCCACGCCGGTGCGTGCGGGCGCATCGAGTCAGGATCACAATGCGGTCATCGCGAAGTACTGCGCGGGCTGCCACAACGATCGCCGTCCGGCGGCGGACCTGAGCCTGGCCAAGTTCGACGTGAACGACGCGGTCTCGCACGCCGAGAAGGCCGAGAAGATGATCGTGAAGCTGCGCGCCGGCATGATGCCGCCGGCGCGGTCGCCGCGGCCCGACGCGGCGGTGCTCGAGGCGCTGACCGTGGCGCTCGAGTCGACGCTCGACAAGCATGCGGCGAGCAAGCCCAACCCGGGACGCCGCACCTTCCAGCGCCTCAACCGGCCCGAATACGAGCGGGCGGTCGAGGAGATGCTGGGCCTCAAGGTGAACGCGGGCGACTGGCTGCCGCTCGACACGAAGAGCGCCAACTTCGACAACATTGCGGATGCGCAGGCCCTGTCGCCGACGCTGCTCGAGTCGTACCTGAATGCGGCGACGGCGATCAGCCGCATGGCGGTGGGCGACCGCACGGCGCCGACGATTGACGTCACCTACACGAACCCGAGCTACATGTCGCAGCACCCGTGGGACTACGTCGAAGGCGCGCCCTACGGCACGCGCGGCGGCATGGTGACCACGCACGTGTTCCCGGCCGACGCCGAGTACGAGTTCCAGATGACCTTCAATGCGGGCGAGAACGCGCGCTACGAGGACATCGATATCTCGATCGACGGCGAGCGCGTGGCTCTGGTCAACTACGAGCTGGCGCAGGTGGCCGGCGCCGACGGGCGCGGCCAGGCCCCCATGCGCACCGAGCCGATCTTCGTGCGTGCCGGGCAGCACACCATCTCGGCGGCGTTCGTGCGCCGCACCGACGGACCCTATGAAGATCTGATCAAGCCGCACGGCTGGTCGTATGCCGGGGGCGGCTCGGGTGGCAGTGGCATCACGACGCTGCCGCATCTCCGCGACCTCGTCGTGGTCGGGCCGTTCCGGGCCACGGGTGTCTCGGACACGCCGTCCCGGCAGCGGGTGTTCTCGTGCCGGCCGACATCGCCCAGCGAGGAGCGGGCCTGTGCGCGGCAGATTGCCACCCGCCTCGGGTCGCAGGCCTACCGGCGGCCGATGACGACGGCCGAGGTCGATCGCCTGATGCCGTTCTACGAGAAGGTGGCGACGAAGAACGGGTTCGAGGCCGGCGTGACGAGCATGCTCGAGACGATTCTGGCCAGCCCCTACTTTATCTTCCGCATCGAGCGCGAGCGCGAGGGCCGTCCGGGGTCGTCGGTGCGCGTGGCCGATGTCGACCTCGCGTCGCGGCTGTCGTACTTCCTGTGGAACACGCCGCCTGATCAGGCGCTGCTCGATCTGGCGTTGGCCGGCAAGCTCAGCGACCCGCGCGTGCTCGATCAGCAGGCGCGACGGATGCTGGCCGACCCGCGCAGCGAGGCGCTGGGGTCGCGCTTTGCGGCCCAGTGGCTGCGGCTGCAGGATGTCGACAAGGTGCATCCCGATCCGAATTTCTTCCCGAACTTCGACGAGAACCTCGCGGCCGCGATGCGGCGCGAGACGGTGATGTTCTTCAATCACCTGGTGCGCGAGGATCGGTCGATGCTCGACATGTATCGGGCCGACTACACCTTCGCCAACGAGCGGCTGGCCCAGCACTACGGCATCCCCGGCATCTCGGGCAGCGAGTTCCGCAAGGTGACCTACACCGACGCCAACCGCCGGGGGCTGCTGGGGCAGGGGTCGATTCTGGTGCAGACCTCGCTGGCCAACCGCACCTCGCCGGTGCTGCGCGGCAAGTGGGTCATGGAAGTGCTGATGGGCGCACCGCCACCGGCGCCTCCGCCCAACGTGCCGACGCTCGAGGAGACGGACGGGGCCAAGGAAGGTCGCCTGCTGACCACGCGCGAGCGCATGGAGATTCACCGGGCGAACCCGACGTGCAATGCCTGCCACCGCATGATGGACCCCATCGGCCTGGCGCTCGACAACTACGACGTGACGGCCCAGTGGCGCGTGCGCGAGAACGGCATGCCGCTCGACACGAAGGGCGAGTTCTTCGACGGGTCGGGCGTGTCGACGCCCGCCGAGCTGGTGACGGCGCTGCTCAAGCGGCCCGAGCCGCTGGTGCGCACGTTCACGGAAAACCTGCTGGCCTATGCGCTGGGCCGGCGCGCCGAGCACTTTGACCAGCCGACGATTCGGGCCATCACCCGGTCGGCCGCGACGCAGGACTACAAGATGTCAGCCTTTATCCTGGGCGTGGTGAAGAGCGACGCCTTCCGACTGAAGCGGGCCGAGCCCGTCCCTACCGAGACGGCGACGTCCGTCGCGCAGCGTTAACGACAGGTCTGAGGAGAACGTAACCATGGCGTACCTGACTGGAAAGTACCTGCCCCGCCGCACCTTCCTCCGTGGCCTCGGGGCCACCGTGGCGCTGCCGATGCTCGACGCGATGACACCGGCCGGCCGCGTGCTGGCGAAGGCTGCCGCCGCGCCGCGCACCAACCTCATCTGCATCGAGGAAGTGCACGGGCTGGCGGGCTGCAACAACCTGGCGGCCAGCAAGTGGCTGTTCGCGCCGGAGAAGGTGGGCAGCGACTTCTCGCTGGTGCCCGAGAACCCGCTGACGACCCTCGAGGCCTATCGCGAATACATGACCATCGTCAGCAACACCGACGTGCGCATGGCCGAGGCGTTCACGGCGCCGGAAATCGGCG
>CAZXTM010000028.1:0-18896 GCA_964643765.1 uncultured Bifidobacteriaceae bacterium
TGGTCGTGGCACACGCACGATGACGTACAGGGCGGCCAGCAGCAGATAGCCTGCCACCAGCATCCATCCGGTGCGATCGACATCAGAGAAGCTCAAGCTGCCCTGCACGAGCAGCACGATGACACCGCTCATGCACAGTCCCCGGAGCAGCGTCGGCGAGAGCGACCAGCGTGCCTCGCGGAACACCTCCGGACACCGGGACGGCAGCAGGAACGCGGCCGCCAGCGGCAGCAGGTCATAGACGAAGACGAGGCCACCCCCCAGCATGATGATGTAGCGCAGGTCCCAGTCCGCGACGATGGGCGCGGCCCCGAGCAGCAGGAGCAGTGTGAGCAGCCGGTGTGGCGTGCCGAAGCGCCGGTTCACGACGGCCAGCGAGGCGGGCAGCCAGCCGTCCGCGCAGGCGACCAGCACCGACTTGGTGGCCCACGAGAACGTCGAGTTGATGCTGGTGGTGAGCGCAAAGAGTCCTGCGCCCACGACAAAGGCCACGTAGAGCGGTGTCGGCAGGACGGCCTGCGCGACCTCCGCGAGCGGCTTTCCGGCCGTGGCCTCGACGGGCAGCACCCCGACGGCCACCATCGATACTGCCGTGTAGAAGAGTGCCGCCACCAGCGTGGCGGTGACCATCGCCAGCGGAAGGTCGCGCTTCGGATTGGCCATCTCGCCGCCGAGCTCCGAGACAAACTGCGCCCCACCCGTCGCGAACGACAGCACGACGCACGCCATGCCGAAGCCATACCAGCCCTGTGGCAGCAGCCCGGCCGGGTCCACGAAGCGGCCATAGTCCACCTGCCCGGCGCCGAAGCCCGCCAGCACGCCGAGTCCGATCAGCAGCACGACGACCATGCCTTTCTGCACCAGCGCCGCTTCCTTGAGGCCCACCAGATTCACCAGGTAGAACACCACCAGCACGCCGAGCGCCGTGGCCTTGGCGTTCAGCGCCGGCACCAGCGCGAGCGCATACTGCGCAAAGCCCAGGGCGAAGAGGGCAATCAGGATGTGCGTGACGAGCAGCAGGGCGAGGTAGAAGAATCCGAGGCGCGGCCCCAGCACCGTGCGGCAGTAGACATACAGCCCGCCCGTGGCTGGCATGGCCGATCCCATGAAGGCCACCGGCAGCTGCTTCACAATCGAGAGAATCGCCGACAGTGCGAAGGCGTAGGGCACCGCATCGCCGGTGAAGCCGATGGCAATACCCACGAGCACCATGATGCCCGAGCCGATGATCTGGCCCAGCGCGATGGCGAAGACATCCCAGAACGTCAGCATGGGCGAAGCGGGTTCAGGCCGGCGGCAGGGCCGCCAGCGCCTGATCAAGGTCGGCCATCAGATCGCCGGCATGCTCGAGGCCGGCGGAGATACGCACCATCCCGGGTGAAATGCCCATCTGCCGGCGCTCGGCATCAGGGATGTCCAGGAACGCCATCGTCGCGGGAATCTGCGTCGTGGTCCGCGTGCCGCCGAGGCTGGCGGCAAAGCAGGCAAGCTGGAGGCGGTCGACCACCTGCAGCGCGCGATCGGCCGTCTCGACATCGAAGGCCAGCATCGCGCCGAAGGCCGGCATCTGCGTCCGCGCGAGTGCATGCTGCGGATGCGAGGCGAGGCCCGGATACCAGACGCGTGACACGGCGGGATGCGCCGCCAGGTGCTCGGCCAGCGCCAGCGCCGTGCGGCACTGCCGCTCGACGCGCACGTGCAGCGTCTGGATGCCGCGCAGCAGCAGCCAGGCATTGAACGGGGCGAGTGGGGCGCCCCACTTGACCATCGTGTTCCAGCGGATCTCCTCGAGGAACGACGAGGGCAGCAGCGCCGACTTCATCGTGATGGCTCCGCCGATGACGTCGTTGTGCCCGCCGATGAACTTGGAGCAGCTTTCGATGACGAGGTCGACGCCGTGCGTGTGGGGTCGCAGGACGTAGGGGCTGGCGAAGGTGTTGTCGCACACGACCACGAGGTGGCGAGCATGAGCCAGCCGGGTCAGGGCCGACAGGTCAGCGACCTTCATTGACGGGTTTGCAATCGACTCGACGTACAGCACCCGCGTGGACGGCTGAATCGCCGCCTCGACGGCGGCGAGGTCGGCGGTGTCGACAAACGTGGTCATGATGCCGTAGTCAGTCAGCCGATGGTCGAGCATTTCGTGCGTCGAGCTGTAGGTGGTCCAGTCGCACACGATGTGGTCGCCCTGCTTCAGCAGGCCGAAGAGAGCCACCGATACGGCGGCCATGCCCGACGCGGTCGCGAGGCAGGCGTCCGCCCCCTCGATAGCGGCCATCTGGGCCTCGAACTGATACTCGGTCGGATTGCCGCAGCGGCCGTAAATGTTGACGGCCTTGCGCTCGCCGTCGACGACCTGCTGATAGCGGTCGGCGTCGTACCGGAAGCTCGAGCCCATGCCGATCGGTGCGGTGATGGCGTGCGTGGCTGGATCGGGCGGGTAGTAGACGGCCAGGCTGTCGAAGTGCAGGCGGGATCGATCAGGGGGCAGAGTAGGCATGGGAGGCGACGTGCCCGGGATGGTATCAGGTGTCGCCGGCCGAATGGCTAGAACGCGCGGCCAATGCGCGCGTAGGCCGTGGGCCCCCTCGACGCACGCCCGTCGTGGCCCCACGCCACGCCGCCAGACACAGTCAGCGGCGCTAGTTCGTTGATCACCACCGTCATCGACAGCTCGCCGCCCCACGACCGCTTCCATGTCGTGTCAGCGGCATCGTCTGTCCAGATGCGCGCGGCATCGGTGAAGACCGAGCCATGCAGCCACCGCAGGAAGACCCACTGCTGCCCGAGGCCACGCTCGATGCGCCACAGCGGAGCCCGATACTCACCCGTGAACGACACCAGGCCGGTGCCGGCGAAGGTCCCGGCTGGAAAGCCGTGCAGCAGACCCAGGGCACCGTCGCCCATCGTGCCGGGGGGCGGCATGCCGGAGGGGGCCGCCCCCAGCTGCAGGGCGGTCCGCGTCCCCTTCAGTCCCACGGAACGAGCGGCCGCGGCACGCGTGGCAAACACGGCACGCCGGAAGCCGCCAGGCAGGTAACTGCGCACATCGACGGCCGTGGTGGTGGCTGCGCCGTCGAGTCCACGGCTCTGGTCGGTGACGGCAGCCCGTTCGACCCAGGCGCCGGCCCAGACGCCGTCTTCCGGGCTGATCGAATAGCCGTACGAGCGGGCCGTGCGGACACTGGCCCCGAGGCGCCCGGCGAGGCGCTGTTGCTCGCGCACCGAGTCGACGAGGTCGAACCGGTCGCGGATGGTGGCCACTGACGCCGACACCGTGGCTGACCGAAGGACCTGCCGCAGTGGCAGCGAGATGCCAGCCGAGGCGCTGCGCCGCCACCTCGGCGACAGGCGGTCGCCCGGGGCATCATCAACCCGCACGAACTGCGTCGTACCGGCTGCGCTCAGGACGAGCGACGGGCGGAATCGCGTGTAGGCATAGGACACATCGAGATCCGGACGTGCGGTCGGCGGACGCGTCGTCACTGAGGCATCGGCACCGACGGCTGCCAGCCACGTGGCGGCGGCTGACAGCGAGTGCCGGCCGAGGACGTCATTGCCGAACGCGGCGGCACCGACCCTGAGCTGGGCGCTGGCTGTGGAGACCAGCGGCAGCCACGACGTGGGCGCCAGCGTGCGCAACGGGGTATAGGGTTGAAGAGCACTCACCGCGGCGGTGTCGGGCGTATCGCGCGCGTCGGGTGCGCGCATGGCCGCACCTCCGAGCTGCCGCCGTTCACCATCGGAGGCGGAGTAGGGCGCCGAGAACACATCATGCCCATCCGCGGTGTAGCCCGCATAGACGATCGTTCGGCCATCCGGAGAGACGTCGGGCCAGAGGGCACCATCTGTCGTCGTGAGTCGCCTGATGTCCGCACGCCCGGGGACGAGTTCATACAGGTCGAACGGCTGGCCATCGAAATCGGCGGCGGCGATGACGGCTGTCCCATCCGGCGTCCACGTGGGGGTGACGAGGCGCGCGTCGGCATCCGCGAACACAGTGTCCGGTTCCGATGAGCCGGGCGTGAACACGACCACCTCTGAGAGATGCCCCGGTCGTCGGCGCTCGACCACGATGCGGCGCCCGTCCGGTGACCAGCGAGGGGTGCTGTACTGGGTTTCGGGTGCGGCCGCGAGCACCTCGATGTCTGCGTCGGTGAGCCGGCCGGCATCGGCGCGGCCGACCAAGACGAGGTCGCGCTGGCCCAGGCCCTGGCGCACGGCCACGATGCGGCCATCAGGCGACACGTCTGGGTCGAGCAGCCGCAGTTCATGCGACAGCGCCTGGCGGTGCCCCGTGGAACGGTCATACATCCACAGGTCCGCATATGTCCCGGCGTTCCGTCGGAATTCGAGCTGGTCGAAGATCAGCCTCGTGCCCGCCTGCCCGAAGCTCGAGCCCTGAAACCGGGTGGTCAGGGAGCGGTCCACCAGGCCGTGGACGTCGACCGAGCGCAGCTCGGGGAAGGCGTGGGGATGGACAATCGAGTAGACGATCTCGGGAGGACATGCCTCGCAGGTCGGTGCCACAAAGCGTGGCCCGGTGACGGTCTGGCCGCGTCGGGTCAGCCGGCGATGCCGCTCGGCGGTCACGGGCGCCGGCCGCGGCCCGGTGGCCAGCGACTCGCGATACGCGTTCCACAGCTGCGCGGGACGGGCGCCATAGACCCGTCGGAATGCGCTGCCGTAGCGCCCTCCCGAGGTCGACTCCGCCAGGGCCCCCAGCGAGTCGAGGCCGAACCGGTTCACCAGATACGCATGGAATCCCAGCCCATACGCATACACGCCCGTGGAGCCGGGCCAGGCGACCAGCCCCAGGTCGACCCGGTCGATGGGATCGAAGCGGCCGGATCCGGCAGCAACGCGGTCGATCGCTCTGAACTCACCTGCGCGAAGCCGGCCCTGCGGGGTGAGGTGGCTTTCGACATACGTCGCCAGTCCCTCGATTTGCCAGCGGGGCAGGAACAGGTTCGGGAAGGCCAGCGGCGTGCGGCCGAACATCCGACGCACCAGCCCGGCCCAGCGCCGCGACTGGTCAAGGTGCACGATGTGGGTGTACTCGTGTACCAGCAGCAGCCGCAGCCAGTCGTCTGTGCGCCCGATCACACTGTGTCCGGGAGGCGCCGACACGTTCATGAAGATGACGTTCCGGGGCAGCACCGTGGCGAAGCCGTTCGAATAGTCCCACTGGTCGGCCAGGACAATGTGCGTCAGCTCGGGCGCATCCAGGTGCAGTGTAGTCGCGACCTCGCGCCGCACCTCTTCGACCATGCCGGCCAGGCGCAGGGCAAGCGTCTCCTCATCCTGATGCGAGTAGATGACGAAATGCGGCGTCCGCCGCTCGACAAACTGCAGGCGCGGGTCGGGCGTTGTCTGGGCGAATGCCGGCGCCCCCGTCACCACGAGGACCAGCGTGAGGACTGCAGTCAGCGACATTCGCCCGGCCGAGGTGCATATGGATGAACGCCTTGAGCGAACCCGGTCGACTGATGAAGGGAACTGGAGCCGGCGACCAGACTTGAACTGGTGACCTGCTGATTACGAATCAGCTGCTCTACCAACTGAGCTACGCCGGCCCGAGGCGGGAGGTAAGTCGTTGAGGCAACGACTGACACCCCGAAATCGTATCACAGGCGCACGCGGGCCGGTGCCCGGCCGACGCGACCTTGCTCCGCACCTGCTGGCGGGACTACCATCGACAGGATCATTTCCGGTCGATCACACCCGTATGGCACCCTCCCGCTCTCCCATCGTCGTTCGCGGGGCCCGCACCCACAACCTCAGGAACGTCAGCCTGTCGCTGCCGGCCGGCAAGCTCATCGTGGTGACCGGGGTCAGCGGGTCGGGCAAGTCGTCCCTGGCGTTCGACACCATCTATGCCGAGGGGCAGCGACGCTACGTGGAATCGCTGTCGGCCTACGCTCGGCAGTTCCTCGAGCGGATGGAGAAGCCCGATGTCGACAGCATCGAGGGCATCTGTCCCTCCATCGCCATCCGCCAGAAGAACTCGGTCCGCAATCCGCGGTCCACGGTCGGGACGGTCACCGAGATTCACGATTACCTGCGGCTGCTGTTTTCACGGGTGGGCACGACCCTGTGCCGTCAGTGCGGCCAGCCCGTGCGGCGCGAGACCGCCGAGGCGGTGGCCACGGAACTTCTCGCGCGCCCCGCAGGCAGCCGCCTGATGATCGGGTTCGACCTGCCCCTGGTCGACCTGCGGCGGGCCCCCAGGGACGATGCGGCCGAAGTGGGGGCGGCCGATCCCACCGCCGAGAGCGCTGCCGACGCCGCCGCACTGCCGCCCGGCATGCGTGAACTGGACGCCCTGCGGCGCAAGGGCTTCGGGCGCGTGGTCATCGACGGCCAGGTGCTGGGACTCGACGATGTCGATTCGACGCAGCTGAAGGGCCGGTCGGAACTGGGCGTGGTGGTCGATCGGATTCGCGTCGATGCCGACGCCCGCACCCGCCTCACCGACTCTGTCGAGATGGCGTATCGGGAGGGCGGCGGAGTCGCCTGGGTACTCGATGCCGACCGGCAGGCGAGCGCTGATGCCCGCGTCGAGTATTCCGAACGGTTCGAGTGCCGCGCCTGCCACATCACCTACGAGGACCCGCAGCCCCGGCTGTTCTCGTTCAACAACCCCTTCGGGGCCTGCGCCAGCTGCCACGGCTTCGGCAATGTCGTCGAAGTCGACATGGACCTCGTGATTCCCGACCCGGGGAAGACGGTGGCTGGCGGGGCCATCGAGCCCTGGACCAAGCCTCACTACAAGTCTGCCCTGACCGAACTGAAGCGCGCCGCCCGTGCCCGCAAGGTGCGGATGGACGTGCCCTGGCGTGACCTGACCGACGAGGAGCGCCAGTTCATCATCGAGGGCGATGGGGCCTACGAAGGCGTGCGCGGGTTTTTCCAGTGGCTCGAGCGCAAGAAGTACAAAGTACACGTCCGGGTGTTCCTGAGCCGCTACCGCGGCTACCAGCCGTGCCCGTCCTGCGGCGGCGCGCGCCTGCGGGCCGAGGCCCGCGATGTGCGGGTCGGTGGCCTCCGCATCGACGAAGTGTCAGCCCTCAACGTTCGCGAGGCCGCCGATTTCTTCGACCACCTCGCACTGACCCCCCAGCAGGCGGCCATCGTCGACAAGGTGCTCGGAGAGATCAAGCGGCGCCTGGGCTTCCTCCGGGATGTCGGGCTCGACTATCTGACGCTCGACCGCCTCTCATCGACGCTCTCGGGGGGAGAGTCGCAGCGCATCAGCCTGGCCACGTCCCTCGGCTCGGCGCTCGTCGGCACGCTCTATGTGCTCGATGAACCATCGATCGGGCTGCATACGCGCGACAACCAGCGGCTCATCGGCATCCTGCGACAGCTGCGCGATCAGGGCAACACCGTGCTGGTGGTCGAGCACGACGCCGACATGATTGCCGTGGCGGATCACCTGGTCGACATGGGCCTTGGTGCCGGCGAGCATGGGGGCCGCGTGGTGTACGAGGGTTCGATCGAGGGACTTCAGGACGAGCCCCGCTCGCTCACCGCCAAGTACTGGCGGGGGGAACTGTCGATCCCGGTGCCGGCCACACGCCGGCGCGGCATGCCGCAGCGCATCCGCCTGACGGGGGCGCGCGAGCACAACCTCAAGGGCGCGACCGTCGAGATTCCGCTGAACACGCTGACGGTGGTGACCGGCGTCAGCGGTTCGGGCAAGTCCACGCTGATCCACGACGTGCTGTACGGCGCGCTCAAGCGGGCCAAGGGCGACTGGGACCGCAAGGTGGGGGCGCACGACTCGCTCGAGGGCCATGAGTTCGTCACCGACGTCGTGCTCGTCGACCAGACCCCGATTGGCCGGACGCCGCGATCGAATCCGGTGACCTACCTGAAAGCCTTCGATCCGATCCGCGAGTTGTTTGCCGCTACCAAGGAGTCGCGCGCCCGCGGACTGACCGCCAGCCACTTCTCCTTCAACGTCCCCGGCGGCCGCTGCGAGGCCTGCCAGGGCGAGGGGGAAGTCACCGTCGAGATGCAGTTTCTGGCCGATGTCAGCGTGCCGTGCGAGCAGTGTGACGGTCGACGCTTCCGGCCGCAGGTCCTCGAGGTCACCTACAAGGGCAAGTCGATCATGGACGTGCTCGGCATGACCGTGCGCGAAGCGATGGCGTTCTTCGCCGGCACGCCCAAGGTCATCCGGCGCCTGCAGGTGCTCGACGAAGTCGGGCTGGGTTACCTGCGCCTGGGGCAGCCGGCCACGACGCTGTCCGGCGGTGAGGCGCAGCGCGTGAAGATCGCCTCGCACCTGTCGTCCCATGGCGGAGAGCGCCTGCTGTACATCCTCGACGAACCCACGACCGGCCTGCACTTCGATGACATTGCCAAGCTCATCACGGCCTTCCGGCGCCTGCTGGATGCCGGGCACACCCTAGCCGTGATCGAGCACAACCTCGATGTCATCAAGACGGCGGACTGGATTGTCGACCTTGGCCCCGAGGGCGGTGACGGCGGCGGGGAAGTGATCGCGATGGGCACGCCCGAGCAGGTGGCCCACGTCGAGGCGTCGCACACCGGTCGCTACCTCAGGCAGGTGCTGCAGTCAGACCGCGTGCTACAGACCGTGACACTGGGCTGAGCGTCAGTCGCCCGTCCGACGCGCCCCGGCGTCCCCGCCGGCGCCCAGTGGGGCCACCTGCGCGTTGCGCAACGTGACGGCCACCTGCTGCACGGGAATGCGGATGCCCTCGGCGTCGAAGGCCTTCTTGATGCGGCGCCGCAGTTCACGCGCGACGAGCCACTGGCTGAGGGGCGCGGTCCTGATGCGGAAGCGCAAGCCGACGGACGAAGCCCCCAGCGAATCGACCCCCATGACCTCCAGCGGGTCGAGGATGTGCGTGGCAAACGAGGGATCGTCGCGCAGCCCCCGGGCGGTCGCCTGCACCGACGCGATCGCCGCATCGATGTCATCGTCATAGTCGATACCGATGTCGATGACCGCGAAGGCGTAGTCCTTGCTGCGGTTGGCCAGCGTGCTGATCGAGCCGTTGGGAAACACGTGGACGGTGCCTTCGATGTCGCGCAACACCAGGGTGCGGAGATTGATCTGCTCGACGGTGCCGCTGGTGCCGTTGACCACCGCCACGTCGCCCACGCGCACCTGATCCTCTAGGATGAGGAAGAAGCCCGAGATGATGTCCTTGACCAGCGTCTGGGCGCCGAAGCTGACTGCCAGGCCCAGGATGCCCGCGCCGGTCAGCACCGGGGTGATGTCGACGTCGACGGCCCGCAGCATCATCAGCAGCGCGGCACTCCAGACGATTGCCGAGAGGAAGCGCGTCAGCGTCCGTCCGATGGTGTCGGCGCGCTTATGCCGTTCGACGGCCGAGGACGACGCGGCTCCGGCGGGAGACATCTCGGCGACGGCCCGCCCGATCAGCACCGCCACCAGGCGCGAGGCCGTCAGGGCCACCAGCAGGATGAGGCCGATACGCAGGGCCGTCTGTGCCACCCAGGGCCCGAGTGCGCGCCCGTCGAGGGCCACGGGCAGGTTGACGCCGGCCACGGTCAATGCGGGGAAGGCAAACGCCGTCATCGCGACCACGAAGGTGACTGCCCGGACCAGCCGCACGGGCGCCTTGCCGAAGGAGGCCGGGCTGGCCGACGGTCCTTCGAGGTGCGCCACCAGGCGCCGCACGAGCCCGCCGGCGATCAGGGCGACGGCGGCGGCCAGCGCGGCAGTGAAGACCAGCACCGCCACGACGGCGATGGACTGATCAGGGGCGGGTGCCAGGGGCGGCGTCGGGGGCATGCCCGGGCTACTGCGCGCGACCACGCATCGCGCGCGGTTCCTGCTTGTCGATCTGGGCGCGAACGGTCTCGGTCTCGCCCCCGCGCAGCACCTCGACGCGCACGGTCGAGCCAATCGGCGTGTCAGCAATCAGCCGGACGAACTGGGAACTGTTCGTAATGGCCTCGCCGTTCACCTTCCGGATGATGTCTCCGGGCCGCAGGCCGGCCCGATAGGCCGATGACGTGCGACTCATCTGCGTGATGACGATGCCGTCGGTATCGGGGGCGCGCAGTTCCTCGGCCAGCCGCGTGGTGAGCGGGGCGACATCGAGGTAGCCCAGTGAACCGCGCCGCACCTCGCCGTACTTCTTGAGATCGTCGATCACGCGGCGGGCCAGGTTGCTGGGGACGGCAAACCCGATGCCCTGATAGCCGCCGCTCTGCGAGTAGATGGCCGTGTTGATGCCGATGAGCTCGCCGCGGCTGTTAATGAGGGCACCGCCCGAATTCCCGGGATTGATGGCGGCGTCGGTCTGGATGAAGTCTTCGTAGGTCGAGATGCCCATCCCGGCCCGTCCCAGGGCCGACACAATCCCGAGCGTGACGGTCTGGTTCAGCGAGAAGGGATTGCCGATGGCCATGACCCATTCGGCGACCTTGAGGTTCGACGAGTCGCCCCACGGAATCACGGGAAGGTTGGTCGCCTCGACCTTGAGCAGGGCCAGATCGGTCCACGAGTCTGCGCCCACGACGGTCGCCTTCAACTCGCGGCGGTCCGCCATCGAGATGCTGACCTCGGCCGTGTTCTCGCCAATGACGTGGTAATTGGTGACCACATAGCCGTCCGCCGAAATCACCACGCCCGACCCGAGCGAAGACTCATAGCGGTTGCGATACCCGAACATCTCCCCGGGGTCGCCGCCGCCGAAGAAATACTGGAAGAACGGATCGCTGGCAAACGGCGAGTTGGGCTGCCGCACGACCTGGACGGCCGAGATGTTGGTGACCGCCCGGATGGTGCGCTCGGCGACGGCCGTGAAATCGGGGCCCGGCGCCGCACCGGGCACGCCCCGCGCGGCCGCCTGCTCGGCAGCGGGCTCAGCCGTCAGCGCGACGGCGTCCTGCTGGACGTGGATCCGGCCGGCGACGACGAGCCCGCCCACCACGCCGAGGGAAATGAGCCCGGTCATCAGGGCGAGACGTTTCACCATGGTTGATTCCTGTTCAAAGTCACCGGACGTCGATGCGACGAGCGGTCGCCTCGGCGCGCCGGGGCACCGTAATCGTCAGCACGCCCTCGGACAGCTCGGCCGAGATGCGCTCGGCATCGGCGGTCGGCGGCAGGACAAAGGTGCGTGTAAATCCCCCGTGCCCGCGTTCGAGCCGGTGATAGGTATCACCAGCCGGGCAGCCTTCGCGGCGGCCCTCCACAATCAGCCGGCCGTCGTGCACGGCGATGGTGATGGCCTCGCGCGCCAGCCCGGGTACCTCTGCGGTCAGTACAAGCGCCGCGTCGGTTTCATAGACGTCCACCGGCGGCGCCCAGCCGGCCGCGCCGGTCGGCGGCAGCCGATCGAGTCGATGCTGGATGACCACAAGGTCCCGGAACGGGTCCCAGTGCGAGAGGGGCACAGCATCCCCATGCTAACATGACGGGGTTTCCTGACTTTCCGAGACCCACGCATGGCCGACACCCTCCTCGCGACCCAGCTCCGCAAGGGCATGATCATCAAGTTCGAGAATGATCTGTTCCGCATCCACGACCGCCAGCACGTCACGCCCGGCAACCTCCGCGGCTTTGTGCGCCTCAAGATGCGCAACCTCCGCACCGGGTCCATGGCGGATCACAAGGCCCGGTCGGAAGATGTGATCGAGCGCGCGACGCTGGAGGAAAAGGAAATGCAGTACCTCTACGCCGACGGCGAGGGGTACCACTTCATGGACACCGACACCTACGAGCAGGTGCACCTCACCGAAGATGCCCTGGGCGAGGGCGTGGGCTTCCTCAAGCCCGAGATGCTGATCCGCGTCGAGTTCTACGGGGAAGAGCCGGTCGGCGTGGAACTGCCGCAGACCGTCGATCTGAAGGTGGTCGAGACCGTGCCGGGCATCAAGGGGGCCACGGCCACCAACCAGCTCAAGCCCGCCACGCTGGAAACCGGCGTCGTGGTGAACGTGCCGCCCTTCATCAGCGAAGGCGACGTCATCCGGGTGAATACCGAGACCGGCGAGTATCTGGCGCGCGCCTGATTCCGGCCCCGGCAGGCACCTGAGGGGTCGGGTGCCGGGGGAGAGAGTGTTCCTGTATGGACGTCGTCCGCACGCCCGCCACCGGCTGGATTGAAGTCATCGTGGGCAGCATGTTCAGCGGCAAGAGCGAGGAGCTCATCCGACGCCTGCGGCGTGCCCAGATTGCCCGGCAGCGCGTGCAGATCTTCAAGCCGTCGGTCGACACGCGCTTCGGCGACGACCACATAGTCTCGCACAGCGAGCTGCGCATTCCCGCGGACACGGCGGCCACGGCCGTTGAACTGCTCGACCGGGTCAGGGTGGAAACCGAGGTGGTGGGCATCGACGAGGGCCAGTTCTTCGACGCCGACCTGCCAGCCGCGTGCGCGACGCTGGCGGCCCGCGGGGTCCGGGTGATTGTAGCCGGACTCGATCAGGACTACCTGGGCAAGCCCTTCGAGCCGATGCCGCAGCTGCTGGCGGTCGCTGAGTTCATCACCAAGACGCGGGCCATCTGCATGGTCTGCGGCAACCCGGCGAACCACACGCAGCGGCTTGTGGGCAGCAGCGCGAGGGTGCTGCTCGGCGCCACTGGGGCCTACGAGGCCCGGTGCCGCCGCTGCTTCGACCCGGCCCTCGCCGAGCGCGAGCAGCGCCGGCAGGCTCAGGCAGGCACCGGCACCGGCGCCACATCTTCGGCGCCGGACGACGCCCCATCGCAGCCCTGAGGGGGCGGTGCCCCCGGCGCTAGCGCCCGAGCAGCCAGCCGATGAGTCCCGGGCCGCTCGCCAGCGGATCGCCGAGCCAGGCGGGCGGCGTCAGCCACACGAAGGACAGGATGGCGATGACCCACAGGTCGAAGGGCAGGGTGGCCCGCTCGTCGCGCCAGAAGAAGAACCGCCAGAGCAGGCCGGTGGCGCCGGCCGTTGACGGCATGGGACGCTTCTCGAGGACGAGATACGTGTAGTAAATGCGGTTGGCCACGGTGATGACCGACAGCACCAGAATCACCCACAGCACCGCCGCCATCCGATCGGTGAAGGCGCCAATCATGAACAGCACGATGCGCTCGGGCCGTTCCATGAAGCCCACCTTGCACTTCTCGATGAGGCACTCGGCCCGGGCCCGCGCGTAGCTGATCATGATCGAGAAGATGAGCGCCAGCGTCGTGATCAGCACGTAGTCGGTGCGGTCGCGTTCCGAGTAAATCCAGATGAGCCCGGTGAACAGGGCCAGGTCCGAGAACCGGTCGAGCGTCGAATCCCAGAAGGCGCCGAAGGCCGACTGCTTGCCGGTCTGGTGGGCGACCTTGCCGTCGATGAAGTCGAAGATGTTGGCGACGATCATGATGATCCCCGCCTCGACGAACCGGTCCCGCCCGAGCGAGACGGCCGCCAGTACGTTGATGAGGACGCCGATGAGCGTCAGCACATTGGGATGGATGCCCAGGGCAATCGATGCGGCGATGATGGCCCGCAGGGGGAACATGCAGATGGCGCCGATGGCACCGGTAAATGTCATAGGGAGGCCCGCCTAAGGGTAGTCGACCGGGGCGGTGCCACACAACCGGGCGGCGTGCGATGATCGGAAGTCAGCCTCCCGCTGCCGCCCATGGCCATCCACGACCTCCGCGAACAGATTGCCCGCCTGCCCGAGCAGCCCGGCGTCTACCTGTACGCCAACGCCCAGGGCGACACCATCTACATCGGCAAGGCGCGGAGCCTGCGCGACCGCGTGCGCAGTTACCTTGGGGCCCGGGGCCAGCACGCCAAGACCGACGCGCTTCTCGACGAAGTGACGAGCCTCAGCGTGATCCTGACCGATTCGGTCGTCGAGGCCCTGGCCCTCGAAGACAGCCTCGTCAAGCAGCGGGCACCCAAGTACAACATCCGGCTCCGCGACGACAAACACTACCCGTACCTGCAGCTGACGACCGGGGAAGAGGTGCCCCGCGTGATGGTGGCCCGCTCGGTCGAGCGCGACGGGCACGTGTATGCCGGGCCGTTCCTGCCGGCGCGGCTGGCGCGCCGGACCAAGGACCTGACCCACCGCCTGTTCGGCATCCGTTCGTGCAACGAGGTCATCACCGGGCGGCGCGATCGGCCCTGTCTGGAATACGACATCAAGCGCTGCCTGGCCCCCTGCGTGGCGGACCTCTGCAGCCCCGCGCAGTATGCCCGGGCTGTCGAGGATACGCGGCTGTTTCTGGAAGGCCGGACCGAGGAACTGGGGCAGCTGCTCGAGGTACGCATGCGCGGGGCCGCGGCCGACGAGCGGTTCGAGGAGGCTGCTGCACTCAGGGACGCGCTGCGCACCGTGCAGACCCTCGAGGCGCGCCAGCAGAAGATGTCGAGCGTCGCCCTCGGCGACCGCGACGTGTTCGGCGTGAAGGTCGGGCCAAGCGGGGCGGTGGTGCAGGTGTTCCAGGTGCGGCATGGCCGTGTGGTCGAACGCCTCGAGGTCGTGGCCGAGGCCGGTCCCGATGCGGGACAGGTGCCCGAGGTCCTGGCCGCCGCCATGACGCACGTGTATGCCGACCAGGCTCCGCCTCCGGAACTGCACCTGCCCGAGTGGCCCGACGAACATGAGGCGCTCGAGGAATGGCTGAGTGCGTCGGCCGGACGCAAGGTGCGCTGTGTGCTGCCGCAGCGGGGCGACAAGCGCGGGCTCATCGACCTGGCCCGGCGAAATGCCGAACTGGCCTACCGGGCGCGGTTCGATCAGGGGCCCGGCACCGCCCAGTACGAAGCCCTCGAGACGCTCCAGGCCGCCCTTCGCCTGCCGCAACTGCCGCGGCGCATCGAGTGCTTCGACATCTCGACAATCCAGGGCAGCGAGACGGTAGCCTCGATGGTGGTCTGCGAAGACGGCCGGATGAAGCGCAGCGATTATCGGCGGTTCCGCGTGGCCCGGGGCGAGCGGTTCCTCGATGACTTTGCGGCCATGGCGCAGGTGGTCAGGCGGCACTTCACGCGCCGGGTGGCACACGATGCCCCCCTGCCGCACCTGGTCGTCATCGACGGCGGCAAGGGACAGCTGGCGGCGGCCTACGAGTCACTGGAAGCCCTCGGGCTGGCGCACCTGGTGGCCGTCGGTCTGGCGAAGAAGGAAGAGCTGGTGTTCACCCGCGACCACGACCAGCCGCTGGCCCTCGACCCCCATGGACCCGCCCTGCGGCTCCTGCAGCGCATCCGCGATGAGGCCCACCGGTTCGCCGTGACCTATCACCGGCAGGCTCGTGCGCAGCGCGACCTTCGCTCGGACCTCGATGATGTGCCGGGCATCGGCCCGCGGCGTCGCAAGACCCTCCTGACGCGGTTTGGCAGCGTGTCCGGGGTGCGGCGGGCGAGCCTCGAGGAACTGTCGACCGTGGTGGGACCGAAGGCGGCGGCGGCCATCCGCGAGCACTTCGCCCGGGTCTGAGGGCCATCTGATAAACTTTCCCCCTCTTGGCCGGCATTAACTTCGCGGAAATCCTCGCCTTCATGGTGGTGCTGATCGGGTCCCTGTCGGTGCACGAGGCGGCGCACGCCTGGGCCGCCGACCGGCTGGGCGATCCAACCGCACGGGCGCTGGGCCGACTCTCGCTGAATCCGGCCATACATGTTGATCCCGCTGGCACCATCGCGTTTCCGCTGCTGGCGGCCATGACAAATCTGCCCCTCATCGGCTGGGCGAAGCCCGTGCCGGTGCAACTGCACTATCTGCGGTCTCCCCGGCGCGACTTTGCCCTGATTGCCGCGGCAGGTCCCGCCAGCAACCTGCTGCTGGCAGCCATCGGGAGCGGCCTGGTGCTGGCGCTGGGAGGGCTCGAGCCCATCTTCGAGGCGGGACTGGCGGGCGAGACCCTCGTGCAGTTCGTGGTGCTCAACGTGCTCCTCGCCGTCTTCAACATGATTCCGGTGCCGCCGCTCGATGGGGGCACCGTGCTGATGGGGGTGCTGCCGGCCCGGGCCGCCGAGGCACTGGAGCAGGTGAGGCCCTACGGGTTTCTGGTGATTTACGCGCTGATGCTGTCGGGCCTGCTGTCGGCAGTGCTGCGGCCGGTGCAGCGCCTCATTCTTGGCGGGTTACTGTGAACGGACGTCAACGGGTCGTGTCGGGCATGCGTCCGACGGGTCGACTGCATCTGGGCCATCTGGTCGGGGCACTTCAGAACTGGGAGCGCCTGCAGGCCGACTACGACTGCTTCTACTTCGTGGCCGACTGGCACGCGCTCACGAGCCACTACGCCGACACGGGCGACCTCGTGGCCAATGCCATCGACAATGTGGCCGACTGGATCGGGGCCGGGCTCGATCCCGAGCGGAGCACCTTCTTCGTGCAGTCGCTGGTGCCCGAGCATGCCGAGCTCTACCTGCTGCTGCAGATGATCACTCCCATTCCGTGGCTCGAGCGCGTGCCCACCTACAAGGAGCAGATGGAACAGCTCGCCGAACGCGACCTGTCGAGTATCGGGTTCCTCGGGTATCCGCTGCTGCAGGCGGCCGACGTGGTGATTTACGACGCCAACGTCGTGCCGGTCGGCGAAGACCAGGTGCCGCACCTCGAGCTGACGCGCGAGGTGGTCAGGCGCTTCAACAACTTTTATTTTCCCGTGCCGCCCGATGCGGCCCCGCGCGGGCTGGTCGAGCCGCTGGCGCTGCTGACCCCCACGCCCCGGCTGCCCGGGCTCGACAACCGGAAGATGAGCAAGAGCTACCAGAACACGATCGACCTGGCCGACTCTGCCGACGCGGTGCGCCAGAAGGTGCGCCAGATGTACACCGATCCCAAGCGCGTCCGGGCCGACATTCCCGGTACCGTCGAGGGCAATCCGGTGTTCATCTACCACGACGCCTTCAACCCGAACCGCGGCGAAGTCGACGAACTGAAGGCCCGCTACCGTGCCGGAACCGTCGGCGACGTCGAGGTGAAGACCAAGCTCGCCGTGGCGATTAACGCCATGCTCGAGCCGCTGCGCGAGCGCCGGGCCGCGGCCCTGGCCCGCCCGGGCTATCTGCGCGACGTGCTGTTCGAAGGGGCGGCGCGGGCGCGCGTCGAGGCGCAGCGCACGATGGAACGCGTTCGTGATGCCGTCAGGCTCCGCTACTGACATCCGCCGACCGATGACCGACCAGCCGCCGACCAGCGACGCGCCAGACGCCTTCGACTCGCAGCTCGAAGCCATCCGGATTCGCCTGCAGTCCTTCGAGGGGCCCCTCGACCTGCTCGTGCACCTGATCCGGAAGAACAAGGTCGACGTCTACGACATTCCGATCGCGAAGATCACGCGTCAGTATCTCGACTACCTGACGCTGATGGAGGAGCTCAACCTCGACGTCGCCAGCGAATTCCTCGTCATGGCGGCCACGCTCATCCACATCAAGAGCCGGATGCTGCTGCCGCGCCCGCCGGCGCTCACCGAGGCGGATGCCGTCGGCGAGGATCCGCGCGATGTGCTGGTGCGTCGGCTGCTCGAGCATGAGCGCTTCAAGGCCGCCGCCGAACTGCTGCACGACCGCGAGACGCTGCGCAGCGCCCAGTGGATGCGCCCCGACTCGCGCATCGAGGCGATTGCCGGTGACGACTACGAACCGGAACTCGAGGTCGACCTGTTCGGCCTGCTCTCGGCGTTCCAGCGGGTGCTCGAGCGGTCCCGCGAACGCCCGCCCGTGCCGCTGCCGCCCGAGGAGCAGTCAATCGAGCAGCGCATCGAGCAGCTGCTCGAGCGGCTTTCGGTGACGGCGGCCTGTGGCTTCGACGACCTGTTCGACGACACGGTCACCCGGGCCGACCTCATCGTCACCTTCCTTGCGGTGCTGGAGATGATCCGTCTCAAGCTCATCCGCGTGTTTCAGAGCGGGCACTCGGGTGACATCCGGGTGTATCTGCGCGCGCGGCCGCAGGATGCGCCGCACCCCATCCACGATCCGGAAGACGAATACCGGGCGCACCACGCCACGGCCGGATCGATTGCCAGTGAGACCGAGTCATGAGCGACGAGACACCGATTGATGACGGCGCGTCCACCGCGCCGGAGACCGAGGTCGACGCCGAGGCCGCCGAGATGCGGGTCAGGCTCGATCCCGCACAGTTGCGCGCCATCGTCGAGGCCCTGGTCTTCGCGTCGCCAGAGCCGCTGAGCCTCAAGGCACTCTGCCGCGTGCTCGCCGACGAACCCAGGGAAGACGTCGTGGCAGCCGTCGAGGCCGTGCGGGAGGCCTATCAGGACCGCCCCGGGCTGCATGTGGTCGAGGTGGCGGGCGGCTACCAGATCACCACCCGGCCTGAACTGCACGAGTGGGTCCGACGCCTGTTCCACGAGCGGTCGTCGCAGAAGCTGTCAGTGGCCGCCCTTGAAACGCTGTCGGTGGTGGCCTACAAGCAGCCGATCACCCAGGCGGAGATCGCGGAAATCCGCGGCGTCAATGCCTCGGGGGTGCTGTCCACGCTCCTCGAACGACACCTGGTCAAGATCGTGGGACGCAAGAACGTCGTGGGCCGTCCGTTTCTGTATGGCACCACGCGCGAGTTCCTGCTGCGGTTCGGCCTCAAGGACGTGACTGACCTGCCGCGCGTCGAGGACATGGCGCAGCAGCTCGGGTTTGAAGCACCCCCGATGCTGACCGAGCGGATGGTGCCCGAAGAGATGCTGCCGCTCGACGATGACGACCTGGCAACGCTGGGGAACGCGACCGCCGATGCGCCGCCTGTCGACGAGCGGCAGGACGAAGAGTCTTAGCGCGTCTTCCGATGCGGCCCCCCGGAGGGCCGTTTGTCTGCCGACGGGGGCCGACCTGTCGAGGGGGGCCGTCTCGCGGCAGCTGGCTTCTCCGTGCCTCCCCGTCGGGCTGCACCACGGGGGGAGGCCACACCCGCAGGCTTCGGCCAGGCGGCCTGGCGGTCAG
>CAZXTM010000028.1:18996-22527 GCA_964643765.1 uncultured Bifidobacteriaceae bacterium
TCGGCCAGGCGGCCTGGCGGTCAGCGGCCGGCGGTCGCGAGTCTCTGGTCCGTGTGTTTGCGCCGGGCTTCCTTGCTCCCGCGGGCTTCGGCCAGGCGGTCTGGCGGTCAGCGGCCGGCGGTCTCGAGTCTCTGGTGCGTGCGTTTGAGCCGGACTTCCTTGGTCCCGCAGGCTTCGGCCAGGCGGCGTCCTTCATCGCTGGCGTCGAGCGTCGCCCGGACGGCTGGGTGCGCACGTCGGTGCGATGCCGCTGCGCGGGAGACTTGTCCCACGCGGGCGTCGAGCCCTTGGAGAACGGTGGCCGGCGCGGCGGCCGTGCGGGGCGAGGCGCCTCGCCTTCGAGGTCGGGTCCGGTGCCGGGCGCCCCTGAGGCATCCCGCTGCAGCACCCGGATCTCGGCGGGCGTCAGTTCGCGGTAGTCTCCCGGACGCATCTGGCCGATGCCGAGGCTGCCAATCCTGACGCGGCGCAAATCGCGGACGGGCAACCCGACGACCTGACACATCTTCCTGACCTGGCGGTTGCGTCCCTCGCGCAGCGTGATGGTCAGCCGGGTCGTGGGTCGTGTGCCGCGGATGGTGGCTTCAGCCACGACCTCTGCTGGTGAGGTGCGCTGTCCGTCGATGAATACGCCGGCGCGCAGCTTGTCGAGGGCCACCGGATCGGGCGTCCCGATCACGATGGCCTCATACACCTTCGGCACTTCATGGCGGGGATGCATCAGTCGCTCGGCCAGGTCGCCGTCGCTGGTGAGCAGCAGCAATCCCTCGCTGTCGTAGTCGAGGCGGCCGACCGGGTAGACGTAGCCGATGCGCCGGTCGAGTAGCTCGAGCACTGTGGGGCGGCCTTCCGGGTCGTGTCGCGTGGTCACGTAGCCGCGCGGCTTGAACAGCAGGATGTAGCGCGGGGCGGCACCCATCCTGACACGTCGGCCATCGACCCTGATGTCATCGCTGGCGGTGGCGCGGGCCCCAAGGGTGCGGACGACCTCGCCGTTCACGGTCACTCGACCGTCGATAATCAGTTGTTCCGAGGCACGGCGTGACGCGACACCGGCGGTCGACAGGAGTTTCTGCAGGCGGACACCGTCGGGACCGTCATCGTGAGGAGAGTGGGGAGGCACAGGTTTCCTTTGGCAATCAGCGGCTGAAGACCTGCCGCCAGAATGAGGCCAGGCGCCAGACATCGGTCGCCGTGGGGGCGCGGTTCATTTCCGCGTGGGTGATGAGCGTGCTGAGCAGGCCGTGGACGTCCGACTTGCCCTGGAGATACTCGCCCAACAGGACCGTTTCCACCGAGGGGATGACATTGTCGTCGGCCCCATGCAGCAGATAGACGGGGGCGGCCGGTGCACGTGGGGCCCTCTCCAGCGAGACGGCCGGCATCCCGGGATGCGACTGCAGGCGGTCGACGACAGGCGACAGCTGTGCGCCGAGCGCGGCCACGTTGCGCGTGTGCACATGGGTCATGAGCGTGCGGGCAGGCTCGGGCAGTTGGTCCGACTGGACGCGCACGGCCGCAAACGTCTGTTGGGCGAGCGGTGGATCGGTCATCGCCTGGGATGAGGCGAGCAGAAACTGGTCGATCGCCGCGCGCAGCGGCCCGACCTGGTCTGGTGGAACCATCTGGTCGGCCACGTTGAGCAGCACGACCGCGAGGCCATAGTCATGCGGCGGATGCACCTGCACGTCGGCGGCACCGATCACGACCCGACTCTGCCGGGCGCGCGACAGGTCGCCGAGGACTTCGCCGGTCGCCAGGTAGTGCATCACCCGCCACAGGTCGCCATGCCCCCCGAAGGAGACGAGGAAGGCCACGCGGTCGCGGATGCGGTCGCGGCCGATGGCCACGGCCGACAGGCCACCCGAGAAACTGATGCCGATGACGCCGACACGTCCGTCTGCCGCAAGCTCGGGTTGCATCGACACCCACAGGATGGCGTCCTCGATGAGGTCGGTGGCGTCAGGCGTGATGCGGAACTGCTGCAGGTCGGGAGCTGCCACCGTGACGACCCGGAACCCGGTTTCGACGAGATCCCCGGCGAGTCGCACAAGCCGCTGTTCCTCGATGCCGTCCCGGTGCACTCCCGGCACCAGCACGATCGTGCGGTCGGTGGTCGAGGCCGGGTGGTAGAGGCGCGCGGCCACCGGACCCCTCCGCGTGGGAATGCTCAGCGAGCGCTGTGGACCCTGGCCGGCCGAACGCCAGGCGGCCAGCCGCGCGGGTGCGCCGGGGACGTCGGCGGCCCGGATGATGAATGCCGTCGCATCGACCAGGGGCCGGAGCAGGGCGGCACCGACGACGCCGAGGGTCATCAGCAGCAGCCCCCATCGCAGGGTTCGACTCACGCGGCAATGGTACACTGGGCGACTCGTGCGACCCATCATCATTGCCATCGACGGTCCCTCAGGGGCGGGCAAGGGCACCCTGGCCCGGCGCCTGGCCAGCCTGCTCGGCTACCCCCATGTCGATACCGGGGCGATGTATCGGGCCGTGGCCTGGAAGGCGCAGCTCGAGGGCCTGCCGCTCGACGATGACCTGGCGCTGTCGGCCCTGGCCGTGCGGGCACGGATCGAGCAGGACGGGCAGGGCATCCGCATCGACGGTCACGAGGTGACGCGGGCCATCCGCACACCGGCCATCGATCAGGCGGCGGCGCAGGTGGCGCGGCTGCCGGGTGTGCGGGCGGTGCTGGTGGAACGGCAGCGGGCGCTCGGGGCTGCCGGGGTGGTGATGGAGGGCCGCGACATCGGCACGGTGGTCTTCCCGGACGCGGATGTGAAGGTCTATCTCGATGCGTCCGCGGAAGAGCGGGCCCGCCGGCGCATGAGCGACGCCGAGCACTCGGCCTCCGGCGGCGACGATGTGGCGCGCGTGCAGGACGCCATGGCGGCCCGCGACCGCAGCGACTCCACGCGACCCGTGGCACCGCTGACGCTGGCACCCGATGCGGTGTACGTGGACACCACGGATCTTGATGCCGACGGTGTCTTCGCGCAGGTGGTGGCGCTGGTGCGCCGTACGCAGAACGAGCCGGACTCGCGTCCGGCTCGCTCGTAGCAACCGCTCTGGCCGTGAGTGCCCGGCACCGTCAGGCTGTGAGGGCCTGTCAGCGATCGTCGAAATCTTCTGACGACTCGGGATCGAGTTCCCACCGGTGACGGTCGCGGTCGGCGATCTCATCCCCGCCCCGAAGTTCCTCGTCATCGTCGTACTCGACGCCCAGGGCGCGACCGATCTCGTCGACCACATCCTGGTCGGGCGTGGGATTGTCGCCGCCCGGCGCTTCGTCGCCCACCGTGTCAGCCCGGCCCCAGTCGGCATCGACGTCACCGCCGGTGAGGGCGGGACTGGTCGAGGTGTGCTGCCGCACCTTCTGCCGGAGTTCAGCGCGGCCGGTGTCGATGCCCGTCGATGCGGGCGGCTTCGCCAGCGACGAGGGCATGACCGCGCGGACCGTGCCGGAAGGATTCCCGGCCTTCTTCGGGGCGGCGGCCTTGCGTGCGGGCGCGGCCTTCTTCGGGGCGGCGG
>CAZXTM010000029.1:0-20050 GCA_964643765.1 uncultured Bifidobacteriaceae bacterium
TGGCTCGCCCGCGGCGGCCGGGCCCTGCTGCTGGCCCTGCCGCCCGACGAGCCCGAGCGGACACGCGCCGGGCAGGCCGTGGCGCGCGCGCTCGCGCGCCTCGGGCACGAGGGGCCGCCGGGGCGCCGGGGGCTGCTCCTGGCGGAGATCAACGGCGCGGACGCGGCCGCAGCGCCCGAGGCCCACTGCTTCACCGCCGCCGGCTTTGTCCCCACCGCCGGCGGGCTGCAGCTGCGGGTGCCACGCGATGCCTGAAGGCGACACCCTCCACCGCACCGCCGCCGCCCTGCATCGCGTGCTGGCCGGGCAGCGCGTCACGCAGTTCGACGCGCGCCTCGACCCCCTCGCGCGCGTCGATGCCGCCACCCCCATCGCCGGACGCCTCGTCGACCGCTGCGAGGCCGTGGGCAAGCACCTGCTCATCCACCTGTCGGGCGACCTCATCCTGCGGTCACACCTGCGGATGCACGGCAGCTGGCACCTATACCGCCATGGCGAGCGCTGGCGGCGCCCGGCACATGCCCTGCGCGTGGCCCTGCACACCGCCGACTGGATCGCCCTCGGCTTCGACCTGCCGGTGGCCGAGTTCCTCACCCCGCAGTCCCTCGCGCGGCACGCCGTGCTGTCCGCCCTCGGGCCCGACCTGCTCAGCCCCGACGTGCCGCTCGACCGGGTCCTCGACCGCATCGAGGCCGCCGGCGACCGGCCCGTGCACGAGGTGCTGCTCGACCAGCGCCTCATGGCCGGGCTCGGCAACGTGTTCAAGTCGGAGCTGCTCTTCCTGGCCGGCTGGCATCCCGACCAGCCCGCGGCGCACGCCTCGCGCGACCAGTGGCGCGCGATCCTCGAACGCGCCGTGACGCTGCTGCAGGCCAACGCCGTCGCCGCGGGTGATGCCACCGTGCTGACGCCGCGCGGCACACGACTCACCACCGGTTCACGGCATCCCGATGCCCGCCTCTGGGTCTACGGCCGCGCCGGGCTGCCCTGCCGCCAGTGCGCCACGCCGATCCTGGTCGCCCATCGCGGGCCGCACGCCCGCAGCACCTACTGGTGTCCGGCCTGCCAGCCGGCTCCCCCGGGCACGCACACACCCGCGCCCTGACGCCGCCCCCCGAGGCGCACCGCGCCCACGCCGCGCGGCACACGACTCACCACCGGTTCACGGCATCCCGATGCCCGCCTCTGGGTCTACGGCCGCGCCGGGCTGCCCTGCCGCCAGTGCGCCACGCCGATCCTGGTCGCCCATCGCGGGCCGCACGCCCGCAGCACCTACTGGTGTCCGGCCTGCCAGCCGGCTCCCCCGGGCACGCACACACCCGCGCCCTGACGCCGCCCCCCGAGGCGCGCGGCGCCCGCTCCGCACCCACCGTGCACGTGCGCGCGCACACCGCACGCTGCGCGCCCGACGCCCGGGGCCGTGCCGTTCACGCACCCGTGACGATGCGGTGCGGGTGCGTGTAGATGGTGAACGTCTCGCCGCGCACAAAGCCGCAGAGCGTCATGCCCGTCGCCTCGGCCAGGTCGACCGCCAGGCTCGACGGCGCCGACACGGCCGCCATGATCGGAATGCCGGCGAGCAGCGCCTTCTGCACCAGTTCAAATGAGGTCCGGCCCGACACCATCAGGACGGCCTCCGACAGCGGCAGCCGGCCGGCCAGCAGCTGACGCCCGACAATCTTGTCGACGGCGTTGTGCCGTCCGACATCCTCGGCGCTGTCGAGCAGCCGGCCGTCACGCCCGAACAGTCCCGCCGCGTGCAGGCCCCCGGTGGCCTCGAACACCGCCTGCGCCTCGCGCAGCCGCAGGGGCAGGGCACACACATCCGTCGCGGCAAGGGTCCACGCCCCGGTGACCGCGTCGACGCGCGACTGCAGCGAGGCGATCGTGCGCCGGCCGCACAGCCCGCAGCCTGAGGTCATCAGCACCTGGCGGCGTGACGCGAGCCGATCGAAGAGCCGCGCCTGGGCCTCGCCCTGCACCACCGCCTGCATCACGTGGTCGCGCGCCTCCTCGTCGGCCTCGGGGCAGGGTTCGATGCGCACGATCTCGTCGGCCCGCCGCACCACGTCCTCGGCCAGGAGAAACCCGGCCACCAGGGCCTGATCGTCGCCCGGCGTCCGCATGATGACGGCAAACGGCGCGCCGTTCACGCGCACCTCGAGCGGCAGTTCCACCGCCAGAGCTGCCGTGCCGGGACCGCCAGCAGGACCCACCCGCTGGACATGCACGCGCCGGATACCCGGTGTCTCCATGCCGCGAGTGTAGCGCGGTCGCTGCGGCGGGCCGCGTCCCCATCGCGTCGTCGGACATCGACGCCGGAGGCGTCTCGCCACGACGGGCCAGACACGCGCCTGCGCGTCGCAGGACGGCGGGCGTCGGCCGACCCGGCGGGAGTTCAGTCCGGACCGGCTGCCCCGTCACCCCGGGCCGCACGCGCGGAGGCCGGCGAGGACCGGCGGCGCTAACGCAAAGCACCCGCACCCCGCATACGGCAGGCCTCCAGGCAGTCGTGCGCCCGGGGCCACCGTGCGCTACGATCAGCAGCATGGCCGAGACCTTTTCGTTCGATGTCACCTCCACCATCGACCTGCAGGAGGTCGACAACGCGATCAACCAGGCCCGCAAGGAACTCGCACAGCGGTACGACTTCAAGGGATCGACCGCCACCATCGAGCTCGATCAGAAAGCCAGCACCATCACGCTGGCGGCCGAAGCGGCGTTCCGGCTCGAGGCGCTGTGGGAAGTGCTGTCCGGGCGTCTCGTGCGCCGCAACGTGCCGGTGAAGAATCTCAAGCGCGGCGAGGTCGAGCCGGCCGCCGGTGGCACCGTCCGTCAGGTCATCACCCTGCAGATGGGTATTCCCTCAGACGCCGCCCGCGACATCGTCAAGTACTTGAAGGACCTCAAGCTCAAGAAGGTGCAGGCCAACATCCAGGGCGACCAGCTGCGGATTTCCTCTCCGTCGAAGGACGATCTGCAGGGAGCCATGGGCGCGCTCCGCGGCAAGGACTTCGGCATCGCGCTGCAGTTTGGCAACTACCGCTAGGCCCCCGCGTCGCGCCGCCCGCGCCCCGCGCCAGCCGGGCACCGTGCCGCTGGTGCGCGCCCTGTCGAAGCTGGGCCTCGCCAGCCGCACCGAAGCCCGCACGCTCATCACCGACGCCCGCGTGCAGGTCGACGGTGCCGTGGTCACCGACCCGGGGACCCCGGTCATCCCCGAGCGCATCCGCGTGGACATCGATGGCCGACCGGCCGCGCGTGCTGCGACCCTGACCATCGCCTTCCACAAGCCGCGCGGCGTCGTCACCACCCGGCGCGATCCCGAAGGACGCCCGACCGTCTACGATGCACTCGGCGACGTGCCCACGCGCGTCATCCCGGTGGGGCGGCTCGACTGGGCGACCAGCGGCCTGCTGCTGCTGACCAGCGACACCCGCCTCGCCGACACGCTGACCAGTCCCGACACGGGCGTGCCCCGGGTGTATCTCGCCACTGTGCGCGGCCGTGTCGAGGCCGCCGCCCTCGATCGGCTGCGGGCCGGCCTGCACGATGACGGCGAGTGGCTGAAGCCCGAGGGCGTCGACCTCATGAAGGCGTCAGGGCGCGAGAGCCTTCTGCGCCTCACGCTGACGGAGGGCCGGAACCGCGAAGTGCGTCGGCTGTGCGCCGGCGTGGGCCATGAGGTGACGCGGCTGCGGCGGGTGCAGTTCGGCGCCATCACCCTCGGCACACTGCCAGTCGGCCAGTGGCGCGAGGTCACGGCCGAAGAACTGCAGGCAACGCTCGGGCCGCAGGCACGGCTTACAGGAAGAAGTCAGGCAGCAGGTCGGCCTCGTCCACCCCGGGGTGACGGTAGGGGCTGAGGTCGGTCACGCCGGCAGCGCGCAGCACCTGGGCATCGATCAGGAACTGTCCGGTCAGCGTGCGCGGCGGCTGCGTCAGAATCCAGTGCGCGGCATCCGCCATGATGGCCGGCCACCTCGAGCGGCGGCGTGAGTCGGCATCCATGATGAAGCTGATCGCGTCGGTGTCGATGGTCGTTTCCGGCCACAGCGCATTGACCGCAATGCCCTCGGCCCGGAACTCGTCGGCCATCCCGAAGGTGCAGAGCGACATCCCGTATTTGGCCAGCGTGTAGGCCACATGCGGCGCGAACCACTGCGGCTGCAGCGTCGAGTGCAGGGGCGGTGCGATGTTGAGCACGTGCGGATGGGACGAGCGCCGCAGCCAGGGCAGCGCCAGCTGGGTGCAGAGGTAGGTGCCACGCACGTTGACCTGCTGCATGAGATCGAAGCGCTTCATGGGCACGTGGCCCGTGCCCGCCAGGTAGATGGCCGAGGCATTGTTGACCAGGATGTCGATGCCCCCGAAGGTCTCAGCCGCCAGGTGCATCGCACGCGCCACCGAGGCCTCGTCGCGCACGTCGGTGGCCACGGCGAGGGCCTCGCCCCCGGCCTGCCTGACGGCCTCTGCGGCCGTATGAATCGTCCCCGGCAGCTTCGGATGCGGCACCGATGACTTGGCGGCGATCACCACGCGTGCGCCGTCGTGCGCGGCCCGCAGCGCGATGGCGAGGCCGATGCCCCGGCTGGAGCCGGTAATGAACAGGGTCTTTCCGGCGAGGGTCATGGGAAAGGAGCTGTACAGCACACGGCGCCCGGCTCAGTGACTGAACCGGGCGCCGCGGAATGCCGAACCGATGCAACTACTCGACGTAGGAGTAGCCGCAGTTGTCGCACACCCACATGCGACCCTGCTTATACATGTTGTAGCCGCACTGCGGGCAGATGCGGTACTCGTTGCCGTCCTTGTCGATCAGCTTCTTCTCTTCCTTCTTGTCGGGAGAGGCGAAGGGATCCTTGGGCTCTTCCTTCTTCTTCTCGGGAGCCTGCTGCGCGGCGGCAGGAACGACCGAGAGTCCGACGACGCCTGCAAACAGGGCGGAGCCACGGAGGAAGCTGCGACGGTCGAGGCTCTTGCCGAAGTCGTTCTCGAACATATCCACTCTCCAGAGGCAGCCACCTGTGCTGCTGCCGACACGTCAGCCACGCCACGACGGGCGGCTGGAACAATTGCCCGGATCATACCTGCACTCGAGGTGGCAGGCAACCCCCCAGGGTCAGGGCACGGGCTCGTCAATCACCCGCACCTCGCCGGTCAGGATCCGGTGCACCGGACACCGGTTGATGATGTCCAGCAGGCGCGCCCGCTGGTCATCATCGAGGGGCCCGTCGAGCGCCACCTCCCGCCGGATGACAAACGCACCGTCGGCGGTCGAGGCGTGCAGCCGGATGCGCACGTCGGTCAGTGGCCAGCCCTTGCGGGCGGCATACATCCGGAGCGTAATCGACTCGCAGCCCCCGAGGGCGGCCAGCAGTACCTCGGTGGGTGTGGCCCCCGTATCGGTGCCCCCGAGGTCGAGCGGTTCATCCAGCCGGAGGGTGTGGACCCCTGCCGACGCACTGGTGGCCAGGGCTCCCTCGGCCACCCCTCGAAGTTCCACCACACGCATGGGCCTAGGGTATCGCAGCCCGGCTCAGGCGTTGCGCATGAAGGTGGCCACGCCCTCGAAGAAGGGACGCAGCTGCCCCTCGACCTCGGGGGGCAGGGCCGCCTCGTCGAGGGCACGCCCCATCAACTGTACCCAGCGGTCGCGGGCCGCCGCGTCGATGTGATACGGCGCGTGGCGCATCCGGAGGCGTGGATGCCCCCGCTGCTCGATGTAGGTCTGGGGCCCGCCGAAGCGGCCAATCAGGAACAGCCGCAGGCGCTCTTCGGCGCCGTCCATGTCCTCGGGCGGATACATGGGGCCCAGGATGTCGTCACCGGGCACCTGGCGGTAGAAGGCCGACACCAGCCGGCGGAAGCCGTCCTCGCCGATGCGGTCGTAAATCTCAAGCTCGTCCACCGTGTCACGGTATCACGCCGTACATGCGACACGGGCGCGATTCCCCCCGTGGAGGAACCGCGCCCGTGCCGGTATCAGTGACCGTCGGACCGGACTAGCGGCCCGAGCGGGTCGGCCACGGCGTCGGCGCTGCGCCAGGAGCGGTCACCGGGCCCACGCCCTTGTTGACGAACTTCTGGAGACGCTTGCCCGTGTACGTTTCCGTCGTGTAGATGTTGCCCTTCGAGTCGACGGCGATGCTGTGCACGCCGAGGAACATGCCGGGCTGGCGGCCACCATAGCCGAACCGGGTGATCTCGGTCATCGACTGGCGGTCGTAGATGTAGACGTGCTCGTTGGCGCCGTCTGCCATGTAGAGGTACTTCTGCTCGGGGTCCTTCGAGAAGGCCACATCCCACACGGAGCCGTCGGCGAGGGTGTTCTTCTCGACGAAAACTTCCTTCACGAACGTGCCGTCCGACTTGAAGATCTGGAGGCGATCGTTCGGACGGTCACACACGTACACCATGCCGTCGTTGGCGCGCTCGGCGCAGTGCACCGGGTTGCGGAACTGCTGCGCAACCGGGTCGGTCGGGTTGTAGCGGCCCAGCACCTGATCCGTCGGGGGCTTGCCGTAGGCACCCCACATGCGCTTGATGTTGCCGGTGTCGAGGTCGATGACCGCGACGCGGTGGTTGAGGTAGCCGTCAGCCACGTAGCCTTCGTTGGCCTTGGGGTCGATGAAGATCTTGGCGACGCGGCCGAAGTTCTTCATGTCCATGCTGTTGGCATTGAACACCGGCTTGGCCGCAGGCGAGGCCGGATCCTTCAGGGCACCGGGCGTGCCGTACTGGGCGACGAACGTGCCGTCGCGGCGGAACTTCAGGATGTGCGAGTCGGGCCCGCCGTTGCCGCCGATCCACACGAAGCCCTTGTGGTCGACCACGACGCCGTGGTTCGACTCGGGCCACGAGTAGGGCGCGCCCGCCTTCGGGCCGCCCCAGCTGCCGACGAGGTTGCCCTCGGCGTCAAACTCGAGCACGGGCGGAGCGGCCTGGCAGCACTCGCTGACCCGAGGCGAATTCGGCGCGGGGAACGCCAGTTCGGTGCGGTCGAGATTGCCCGGGTCGTTCCCCCGGTGCACGATCCACACGTGGTCGCGGTCATCCACCGTCAGACCGATCGTCTGCCCCAGCACCCAGTTGTTGGGCATCGGCTTGGGCCAGAACGGATCGACTTCGAACCTCGGCGCCTGCTTGGCCTGTGCGGAGGTGCGGTCGAGCACCGCCTGTCCGACGCCCAGGACGAGCACCAGGGCCGCCAGTGCGGCCATTACCATCTTGCGTGACTTCAACACTCGAGACATGCGGCCTCCCTCAGAGAAAGCTGTCGGAGTATACACGGGTTTGACGACGCCCGGAAAAAACATCCGTGCTACCCTCGGCGACAGATCATGCGTATTCGGTCTTTGTTCGCTATCCTGGCCCTGCTGACCCTTCAGCCCGGAGTGCGCGCCCACGAGGTGCCCAACGAAGTCACCGTGCTGGCCTTCCTCAAGCCCGAGGGACAGACGCTGCGCTTCCTCGTCAGGGCCCCGCTCGCCTCGATGCGCGACATCTCGGTGCCCGTCACCGGTGACGACTACGTGGTGCTGTCGCAGGCCGACCCGGCCCTCACCGACGCGGCGACCCTCTGGATTTCCGACTTCGTGAAGGTCTACGAAAACGGCCAGCCGCTGCCGGCCCCGACGGTCAGGGCCGTGCGGGCCGAGCTGCCATCCAACCGCGCCTTCTCGAGCTACGAGTCGGCGATGGCCAACATTCAGGCCCCCCGGCTGCCCGATTCGACACAGATGGTGTGGGAACAGGGCATGCTCGATGTGCTCTTCGAATACCCGATCCAGTCAGACCGCTCGCAATTCGCCATCGCCCCCGGATTCACGCGGCTCGGCCTCCAGGTCAACGTCGGGCTGCGCTTCCTCGCCCCCGATGCCCCCGAGCGGGTCTTCGACGTGCACGCCGACGTGGGGGTCGTCGAGCTCGACCCGCGCTGGTACCAGGCCGCATGGCTCTTCGTGAAGGAAGGCTACTGGCACATCCTCGATGGGACCGATCACCTGCTCTTCCTGCTGTGTCTGGTCATCCCCTTCCGCCGCCTGCGCCCGCTGCTGGTCATCGTCACGGCGTTCACGGTGGCGCACTCGGTGACGCTCATCGCCTCCGCATATGACCTGGCGCCCGACGCGCTCTGGTTCCCCCCGCTCGTCGAGACGGTGATTGCCGCCTCCATCCTGTATATGGCCCTCGAGAACATCGTCGGGGCCGGACTGCAGCGCCGCTGGGTGATGACCTTCGCCTTCGGCCTGGTGCACGGGTTCGGCTTCTCGTTCCTGCTGCGCGAGCGCCTGCAGTTCGCAGGCGATCACCTGCTGTCGTCGCTGCTGGCGTTCAATGTCGGCGTCGAGGCCGGACAGCTGCTGGTGCTGGTGGTCCTGATTCCGGCCCTGGGATGGATCTTCACGCGCGTGGTCTCGGAGCGGATGGGCATCATCCTGCTGTCGGCGGTGGTGGCCCACACCGCCTGGCACTGGATGACCGAGCGCTGGACGGCACTGGCCGAGTTTCCGTGGCCGATGATGGATGCGCTGGCCTGGGCGTCCCTGATGCGCTGGACGATCGCGGCGCTGGTGACCGGCGGCCTGCTGTGGTGGACGTCCGGCGTCGTGCGCCGGTGGGAAGGGCTGGAACCGAACGATCGCGGGCCGGGCACGACCTAGCCCGTGCCCGGCCCGCGACCCTGAAAACCGCGTCAGCGACGCGTGTACTTCTTCACGGCACGGGGACCGACTTCCGCCCCGTAGATGTTGCCGGCCGCATCCACGGCCACACCCTCGGCCGCCCACGTGCCGGTGGCCCCGGGCGCGCCATCGGCCTTCTTCATCACCGGCTTGCCGTCGACCATCGAGAACGTTTCGCCCACGCTGGTCGGGTCGGGAATGAACGCGGTGATCTTGCCGTCGCGCGCACTGCCGATGCGGATGCCGCGCATCCAGGCACCGTGCGGGGGATTCACCGAGCCTGACTCGGAATCGGCACCGTAGATGATGTCGTTCTTGTCGATGGTGATCCCGCTCAGGCGGCTGAACTGATACCACGTGTCGAGCGTCTTGTAGGTCTCGGCATCGAGAATCTGGATGCGGTTGTTCGACCGGTCGGCCACGAACAGCCGGCCCTTCGAGTCGAACGCCAGACCGTGCGGCTGCATGAACTCGCCGTCGGTGCCGGTGCCCATCTTGCCGAACTCACGCAGGAACTTGCCGTTCTTGTCGAACCGGATGAGGCGGGCGGTCGCCGGCGCCGCATTGCCATGGCCCTCTGCCACGAGGATGTCGCCGTTCGGGTAGGTGATGACGTCATTCGGCTGGTAGAACGAGGCCGGGTCGGCCGGCTGACCAGGCTGGTTGCCGCCGGGCTTGCCCAGAGACATCAGCAGCTTGCCGTCCGGGCTGAACTTGTGCACCTGATGGCCGACGATGGTGGCCGGGGCAGGCGGCAGCGGGGCGTCAGCGGGCTGGCCGGGCCGGCGGCGGGGCAGGTTGTCCTGACCGTCGGTCACCCACACATTCCCGTCCTTGTCGACATGGATGCCATGCGGAAACACCATGGTCCCCTTGCCGGTGCTCAGCAGCAGCTTGCCCGTGTTGTCGAACTTGAGCAGCGTGTCGAGCGGCGACATCTGGCCCCTGGCCGCGTCCCAGCACGAGTTGGCGCTGCAGCGCTCGGCGACCCAGATGGTCTTGCCGTCCTTGTCGATGTCGACGGCACTCGTCGACCCCCAGGCCCGCCCCTCGGGGAGCTTGAAGTGATTCTCAATGGTCTGATAGGGATTGGGCGCCTGGTTCACCGGGGGCATCGCGGCCCCGCCCTGCGCCAGCATCCGGACGCCGGCCATCGCCGCCGCCACGCACACACCAGCCACCACACCTGTCCGCACGTTCACCCGCATCGGAATCCTCCTGTGGGAACTCTCGAAATCTCTGCGCTCGTGAGCATAGCCTATTTATAATGTGGCGCAATCATGCCGATGTTCGAATACGCCTGCACGCGTTGCGGGCACGAGTTCGAGACGCTGGTCCGCACGGGCGACACACCGTCCTGCCCGACCTGCCAGAGTGTCGAACTCGAACGCCTGCTGTCGCTCCCGGCCGTTCACTCGTCAGGCACGCACGCCCTGGCCATGAAAGCCGCCGCCAAACGCGACAAGGTTCGCGGCTCGGAGATGGCGCGCGCCCAGCGCGAGTACGAACTGGCCCACAACGATTGATTGACTGCCTCCGGTCCCGTCCCCCCGACGGGACCGTGGGTGTTTCCGGAGTTCCTGACCGATGGCTCTTCCCACCGCAAGCGGCACGACGCCGTGCCCCGAATGCTTCGCCGAGATTACGCTGACCGACGTGATGCAGCACGAAATCACCCAGTGTCCCGGCTGCGGCGCCGAGCTCGAGGTCATCAGCCTGGCCCCGCTGACCCTGGCGCTGGCACCGCAGGAAGAAGAGGACTGGGGTGAGTAGTCCGCGCGTCGGCGTGCTCTACAGCCGCGTGCGCGTCGAGGAAAAGCTGCTGTTCGAGGCCTTCGAGAAGCGCGGCGTCACCCTCGACCTGCTCGACGACTCGACGCTCGTCTTCGACATCACCGACGTCCGGCAGCATCCCTACCAGCACTACGACGTCATCGTCGAGCGGTGCATCAACCACAGCCGCGCGCTCTACAGCCTCAAGATCCTCAACGATCAGGGGGTGAAGACAGTCAACACGGCGCTGGTCGCCGACATCTGCGGCAACAAGCTGATGACCACGAGCGCGCTGGCTGCCGCGGGCGTGCCGCAGCCGAAGGCCCTGGTGGCCTACACCCCCGAAAGCGCACTGGCCGCCATCGAGTCGCTCGGCTATCCCGTGGTGCTCAAGCCGACGGTCGGATCCTGGGGCCGCCTGCTCAGCAAGGTCAACGACCGCGACGCCGCCGAGTCGATCCTCGAGCACAAGGAGACCCTCGGCAGCTACCACCACAGCATCTTCTACATCCAGGAATATGTGAAGAAGCCGGGCCGCGATATCCGCGCCTTCCAGATTGGCGACGACACCATCTGCGCCATCTACCGCAACTCGCCCAACTGGATCACCAACACCGCCCGCGGCGGACGCTCGGAGAATTGCCCGATTACGCCGGAGATCGCCGACCTGTGCACCCGCGCCGCGCGGGCCTGCGGTGGCGGCATGGTCGCGCTCGACCTCTTCGAAGACCCCGATCGCGGACTGCTCGTCAATGAAGTGAATTACACGATGGAGTTCCGCAACAGCATCGCCCCGACCGGCGTCGACATTCCCGAGCGGATGGTCGACTTCTGCCTGCGCGTGGCGCGCGACGGATGGGATGCCGCCAACGGATTCCCCCCGGGCACGTCGGCGCACCTGGCCACGATTTCCCTCGCCGACGGCGCGTCGGCCTGAGGGCGCCTCCATGTCGCAGACCCTCACGGCGTCGATTGTCGGGGCGTCGGGTTACACCGGCGGTGAACTGCTGCGCCTGCTGCTGCAGCATCCGCACATCCGCGTGCAGCAGGTGACCAGCGAACGGCTCGACGGCCAGTTCGTACACTTCACACATCCGAACCTGCGCGGACGCACCACACTCAAGTTCTCGACGTCCGCCAGCCTTGCGCCGTGCGACCTGCTCTTTCTCGGCCTGCCCCACGGCAGCGCCATGGCGCGCATCGACACCCTCGCGGCCCTGGCGCCGCGCATCGTCGACCTCAGCGCCGACTTCCGCCTGCGGCATGCCGGCGACTATGACCGCTGGTATGGGCATCCGCACGCGCAGCCCGAGTGGCTGGCCCGCTTTGTCTATGGCCTGCCCGAGCTGCATCGCGAGGCACTCAGGACCGCCACCCATGTCAGCGGTGTGGGCTGCAATGCGACGGCCACCACGCTGGCCATCTGGCCGCTGGCCAAGGCGCAGCTCATCGATGCCGCACGCGGCATCATCTGCGAGGTCAAGGTCGGTTCGAGCGAGGGCGGTGCCGCCAGCAACGACTCGACCCACCACCCCGAACGCGCCGGCGTGATGCGGAGCTTCGCCCCCACCGGGCACCGGCACACGGCCGAGGTGCTGCAGGCCCTGGCGCTGGCCGGCGTCACCACCGACGTGCACCTGTCGGCCACGGCTGTCGACAACGTGCGCGGCGTGCTGGCCACCGCGCATGTGTTCGTGCGCGAGGGCGTGACCGAGAAGGACCTCTGGAAGGCCTACCGCGAGGCGTACGCGGGCGAGCCCTTCGTGCGCCTCGTCAAGGACCGCGTCGGCCTGTACCGCTATCCCGAGCCGAAGATTCTGTCGGGCAGCAACTATGCCGATGTCGGCTTCGAGTTCGATGCCGGCACCCGGCGTGTCGTCGCCCTGGGCGCCATCGACAACCTGATGAAGGGTGCCGCCGGCAGCGCCCTGCAGTGTGCCAACCTGATGTGCGGGTGGGACGAGACGCTCGGCCTCGAGTTTCCCGGCCTGCACCCGGTGTAACGGAGTCAGCGGCGATGATTGTCGTGAAAGTGGGCGGAGGCACCAGCCTCGACATCGACGCCATCGTGGCCGACCTGGTCGCCGTGCGCGCTGCGGGCACCGAGCTGCTCCTCGTGCACGGTGGCGCGAAGACCACCAACGCCGTGGCCGAGGCGCTCGGACATCCGCCGCAGTTTGTCACGAGCGAAACGGGCCACGTCAGCCGGCGCACCGACCGGCGCACGCTCGAGATCTTCGAGATGGTCTACTGCGGCCAGCTCAACAAGATGTGGGTTGAAAAGCTGCAGACCTCCGGTGTGAATGCCGTCGGCCTGTCGGGACTCGACGGCCGCATCTTCGAGGGCACACGGAAAGACACGCTGCGCATCCGGGTGGATGGCCGCCGGCTCGTCCTGCGCGACGACTGGACCGGCACGGTCGAGCGCGTCAACACCCATCTGCTGCGCCTGCTCATCGATGGCGGCTACTTCCCCGTGCTGACGCCCCCGGGTGCATCGACCGCCGGCGAAGCCGTAAACGTCGATGGCGATCGGGCCGCGGCCATGGTCGCCGGAGCCTTCGGGGCCGACGCCCTGGTGATTCTCACCGACACCCCGGGACTGCTGAAGGCCTTCCCCGATGAGTCGACGCTCATCACCGACATCCCCCGGGCCCAGGCTGAACGGTTCATGCAGTACGCCGAGGGGCGCATGAAGAAGAAGGTGATGGGCGCGGTCGAAGCCATCGAGGGCGGCGTCCGCAAGGTCATCTTCGCGGATGGCCGCATCGCACAGCCGCTCACCCGGGCGCTCGCCGGCGGCGGGACGCACATCCAGTGAGCACGACGGTGCCTGACGCCACGGCTCCTCTCTGGGCTCACGAGGAACAGGTGCTCGGCGGCACCACGGCCCGCCGCGGCGAGGCCGTGTTCGTGCGCGGTGAGGGCTGCTGGATGGTCGATACCGAGGGACACCGCTACCTCGACCTCAGCTCGGCACAGGGCGTCGCGATGCTCGGCCACTGCCACCCGCGCGTGACCGCCGCCATCGTGCATCAGGCCCAGACCCTCGCGCTGTGCCCCAACTATCTCTACAACGACGTGCGCGCGCAGTTCGCCGACGCGCTCATCGGCGTGCTGCCCGGCCACCTGCCGCACGCCTTCCTCTGCAACAGCGGCGCCGAGGCGGTGGATGGCGCGCTCAAGTTCGCCCGGCTCACGACCGGGCGTCAGCGCTTCGTCTCGACGACGAAGGGATTCCACGGCCGTACGTTCGGGGCCCTGTCGGTGACGTGGGAGCCCAAGTATCGCGAAGGATTCGGGCCGCTGCTCGACACGACGCATGTGCCCTTCAACGACCCCGCCGCCCTCGACGCGGCCGTCACCGACGACACCGCCGCGGTGATTGTCGAAATTGTGCAGGGCGAGAGTGGCGTCAACCTCAGCACGTCCGCCTTCATCGAGACCGCCGCGCGCGTGTGCCGCGAGCGTGGCGCGCTGCTGATTGCCGACGAGATTCAGACCGGCTTCGGGCGCACGGGCCGCTGGTTTGCCTGCGAACACGTCGGCGTGCAGCCCGACCTGCTGTGCATGGCCAAAGGCCTCGGCGGCGGATTCCCCATGGGCGCCGTGGCCTACTCGGCCCGCGTGCGCGCGGCGCTGTCGCAGGGCGCCCACGGCTCGACCTTCGGCGGGTCGCCGCTGGCCTGTGCGGCCGGCCTCGCCGCCATCGAGGCCTATCGCGACGAGCACCTCATCGCGCGCAGCGCTGACATGGGCGCGCAGATGCTGGCCCTCCTCCGCTCGCGCCTCGACGGTGTGGCCATGGTGCGCGACATCCGTGGCCTCGGGCTGATGATCGCCGTGGAGCTGCGCGGCAAGGTGGCGCCCGCGCTCAAGCGCCTCATGCTCGAGCATCGCGTCATCGCCCTGCCGGCCGGGCCCACCATCCTGCGCCTGCTGCCACCGCTCATCCTGTCCGAGGACGAGATGGTCCGCGGCGTCGACGCCATCGTCGCCAGCCTGCAGTCATGATGACCCGCGACTCGGCCATCGCACTGGTGCACGGCCTGGTGGCCATTGAATCGCGCTCGCGCCACGAACAGGCCGCCAGCGCCTGGCTGGTGGAACAGATGCGCGCCGCCGGGTACGACCGCGCCTGGGTCGACGAAGCGGGCAATGCCGTTGGAGAACTCGGCTCCTCCACCGCTTCCACCGTGGTGGTGCTGCTGGGACACATCGATACGGTGCCGGGCAAGATTCCCGTGCGCATCGAACACGGCATTCTGCATGGCCGCGGCAGCGTCGATGCGAAAGGGCCCCTCGCCACATTCGTCGCCGCCGGGGCACAGATCGGATCAGCCTGGGCGCATGCGGCCGGCGTGCGCCTGGTCGTCGTCGGCGCGGTCGAGGAGGAATCGGCGACCAGCAAGGGCGCGCGGCACATCGCCGCCCGGTTCGACGGCGTGCGCGAGCCGGTGCCGGTCGCCTGTGTCATTGGCGAGCCGAGCCACTGGCACCGGGTGACGCTGGGGTACAAGGGCCGCCTGCTTGTCGATGTCAGCGCCGCGCAGTCGATGGCGCACACCGCCGGCCCTGACGCGAGCGTGGCGGAGGTCGTCGTCGATCTCTGGAACTGGGTGCGCGCGCACGCCGATCGGCACAACGAGGGCGTGGGCAAGCCCTTCGACCAGCTGAGCCCGAGCCTGCGCCGCTTCATCACCGGGAACGTGGACGGGCTGACCGACACCGTCGATGCGCAGATTGCGTGGCGGTTGCCCGTCGGGTTCGATGCGCAGGCCTTCGCGCAGGCCCTCATCGGCGATGCCGCTCGCCGCCTCGAGGCACCGGCGACAGACGCCGTGACGCTGGCCGCCGGAGCGGGTGATCCTGCCCGGCAGACCGTGACGCTCGCCGGGGCACGCACCACCGTGTCGCTGCACTTCAGGGGCTGGGAGCAGGCGTGGCGCGCAGAGCGCACCACGCCGCTCGTGCGCAGCTTTCTCGGCGCCATCCGGAGCGTCGCGCCTGGCAGCCACCCCGGCTTCGTGGTGAAGACCGGCACCAGCGACATGAACGTCGTCGCACCGGTGTGGCAGTGCCCGATTCTGGCCTACGGCCCGGGAGATGCGGCGCTCGACCATACCCCGCACGAGCACCTCAGCCTCGACGAATACTGGACGGCGGTGCAGGTGCTGGCCGAGGCACTGCGGGGACTGGCAGACACGCTCGCGACGACGCCCCAACGCGAGTAACGGCTGCCTGGGGCGACGCACATGATGCGTGACGGCGAGGTCGCCATCGGTGTGAGTTCTGGACACGAAGAGGCGTTCTCGACGAAACGCGCTGTCGGCCACGCGAGCACACACCTGAGGCGGTCGGCCCGCGGCCCGACCACGCCCTGCGTCGGTCGGTGAGTCGTCGCTGAGCTCGCGGGCTTCGTGGGGCGCACACGGGGCGCGAACAGTTCGTCGCGGCCGTCCATCCAGCAGGACCACCGGCGGCGCCGGATACGATCACCGCCGGGTGTGTCGGTTATCAGGGGTAGACTTCCGCGTGATGGTTCCGCGGATACGTCGTACCTTCGGATGGATGCTTCCCCTGCCCCTCGCGGCCGTAATGGGCACCCCTCTTCTCTCAGCCCAGGCCACTCCCCCTGCACGGTCTGCGGTAACGACGCAGGCGCCGAACTCTCCGGCACCATCGCCGCCCCGCCCATACCGCCCGTCCATTGGCCAGGCGGGCAAGGATGTGGTGTGGGTGCCCACGCCGCCTGCGCTGCTCGACACGATGCTCTCGCTGGCTGGTGTCACGGCCGACGACATGGTCATCGACCTTGGCTCCGGCGACGGGCGTGCGGTGATTGCGGCCGCCAGGCGCGGCGCGCGTGCGCTGGGTGTCGAGTTCAATCCGGAACTGGTCTCGCTGTCGCAGCGTGCGGCCGCTGAGGCCGGGGTGGCCGACCGCGCGCGCTTTGTGCAGGGCGACATGTTCGAGGCCGACATCAGCGAGGCCACGGTGTTCGCCCTCTATCTGCTGCCCGAGAACCTCGACCGGCTGCTGCCCCGCCTGCAGGCCCTCCGTCCCGGTACGCGCATCGTCGCCAATACCTTCGGCTTCACCGACTGGGACCCCGACGCCCAGGAGCGGGTCCGCGCCGAGCTCTGCACCGACTGGTGCGACGCGCTGCTCTGGATCGTGCCGGCGCGCGTGGCCGGTACGTGGTCGCTCGGGTCCGGCGAACGACTCACGCTCACCCAGCTGCATCAGATCCTGCACGGGGAATGGTCGTCCGGGCGCGACACGGCCCCGATCAGCCAGGCCCGCGTGCGGGGCACGGCGGTGAGGTTCAGCGTCGGTGATCGGCGCTTCGAGGGTGAGTGGTCTGAGGGCATGATGACCGGCGTCGAGCGGCGACCAGACGGCAGCACACGTGCGTGGCGTGCCACGCGAACGCCCTGAGCATCCCGACCTGCCGGCGCCCCCGGGCCATCACGCAGAGGGCGGAAGGCAAGGGCCATGCTCGATGATGTGAGTGACCGGCCCGGCGCCGGGGGCCGCTCGGTCGCAGCCTACAAACACAAGAGCCGGACCCGAAGGTCCGGCTCTTGGTGTCTCTAGGTGCTGGTCGCCTGCAGATTAGCAGGACGCGCAGTTGAAGTTGTTGCGCGACCCGAGCTTCTCGAGCAGGGCCACCGTTTCCGGGTAGGGCGACACGCGCTGCACAGGGCCGTTGGCCATGTCAGCCGTTGTCTGGCCGCTGCGCGACACGGCGCGCACGTCGGCCCCCTTGGAAACGAGATACCTGATCATCTCGTTGTCACCGCGGGCCGCGGCGTGGTGGAGGGGCGTGTAGCCGTCGTTGTCTCGGGCATTCACGTCGGCCCCGAGTTCCTCGACGAGGTACTTCATGACCGGCAGCCAGCCGCCGGGGGCATGACGATGGGCGTTGCCGGCGAAACCTTCGCCGTATTCCACGCCAGCAGCGGCGTGAATCGGGAGGGCACCAGGTCCGCCAGCCGGGATGGGCGGGGCGGTGTAACGCTCCTGCCCGTCGAGGGGCGTCGGCTGCACGGGACCACCGGCACCCGGCGGCGGCGCACCGGGCCGGCGGATCGCCTCGCGCGGAGCCATCGTGGCGATGTTCACGTCGGCGCCGAAGCGGGCGAGCAGCTTCATGGCGTCGAGGTCGACCGAGTAGGCAGCGCGCCAGAATGCGGTGGACCCTGACGTATCAGCCAGCCCGCAGTTGCGGTTGCCGCAGCCCGTGTACACCAGGTACCACGGGTGCGACTTCATGCGCATGTTGGGATCGGCACCCTTCTCGAGCAGACGCTGCATGACGTCCAGGTAGGTGGCCTTCTGGCGTTCCATTTCCTGCGGCTGCGGGAAGCGCGTGCGCGGCTGCCACTGCACGTTGACCGCGGCCCAGAGGGGGAAGGCCCCGTTGCCATTGGCAGACAGGTTCGGGTCGGCGCCGCGATCGAGCAGATACATGGCCATGTCGAACTGCCCGTTGATGACGGACATCAGCAGGGGGCTCGTACCGTCGCCGGCACCCACGGTGTTCACGTTGGCCCCGCCATCGATGAGGGCCTTCGCCGACTCGACATAGCCCTGACGGGCGGCGTGCAGCAGGGCGGTCAGGCCTCCCTTGGTGGACACGGGCGGGTTGATTTCATCGGGGTTGAAGCCACCGAAGCGATCGGGCGGCGCGTTCTTGTCCGGAGGCGGCACCTTGCCCGAGGCAAACAGCTCGCGGGCGGCCTGGGCCGCGGCCTGAATCTGACTGGCCGACGGCTGCTTCTCGGCCCCGACGCCATACGACTCGAGCACCTTGGTCTGGCGCTGCGACGCGGCGCGATCGAGGGCGCTGCGCTTCTGGATGTCGATGAACGTCGAAGTGATGTTCGGATCGGCGCCGGCCGCGGTGAGGGCCTTGACGGCCTCGACGCGGTTCCAGGCGGCTGCGAACATCAGCGGGGTCTGCCCCCACTCGGCTTCCCGCGCGTTCTTGTCGGCACCGGCCGCGATGAGCGCCCGGATGATGGGCGCGCTGCCGGCGTTGGCGGCCAGGTGCAGCGGCGTTGCGCCGCTGGGGTTGGCCTTGGCATCGACGGCGGCACCCGCCTTGATCAGCACATCGACCACCGCCGGGCTGCCCGCGCGGGCGGCGACGTGCAGAGGCGTGTACTGCCCGATGCGCGTCACCGCAGCCGTGTTGGCTCCCGCATACACCAGCAGGCTGGCGATCTCGGGCTGGTTCTTCTCGGCGGCCCAGTGCAGACCCGACATGCCGTCGCCGCGTGCGGCGTTGACGTCAGCCCCCTGCTTGATGAGCGTGCGCACGGCGGCCAGGTCGCCCTTCATCGCCGCATCGGCGATGGGCGACCCGCCCGGGGCGGCGCTCAGCATGGCGGACATGCCCAGTGCCACCGTCAGATGGACGGCAAACCGTTTCATCATGGTCGTCAGCTCCCTGCCGGCCGTCGGCGTCAGGCCACCACCGTCGACACCGACGGGCTGGTGAGCGAGAAGTTGCCGGTGCTGTCGCCGAACGACTTGAGGTCGTCGAGGCCCAGCTCGTTGAGCATCGTCAGCATGGCGTTGGCCATGGGCGTGCCATCCGCAGCCTTGAGGTGCAGGTTGCCCTTGAGCGCCCCGTTGGCCTTCCCGAAGAGCACCAGCGGGCAGCGGCGGTGGTTGTGCACGTTGGCGTCGGCCATCGGCGAGCCCCACACAATCATCGTCTTGTCGAGCAGCGTCTGGTCGCCTTCGGTGGCCGACTTGAGCTTCTCGAGCAGGTAGCCCACCTGGCTGACGCGGTACTTGCAGATCTTGTTGAACTCCATGATCCGATCCTCGCGGTTGCCGTGGTGCGAGGCCGGGTGGAACGGCTGGTTCGAGCCGCTCTCGGGGAACACGCGGTTCTGCGAGTCGCGGCCGGTCTTGAACGAGATGACGCGGGTCATGTTCGACTGCAGCGCCAGCACCTGGAGGTCGAACAGCAGGCGCATGTGTTCCGAGAACGAGTCGGGCACGCCCTTCGGCGCATCCGGCAGGGCCCGTTCCTCGCCGCTGCTGTTCTGGGCCTCGATGGCCTGGATACGGCGCTCGATTTCACGGACGTTATCGAGGTAGCGGTCGAGGCGCTGGCGGTCGCTCGAGCCGAGTTCCTGCCGCACGCTGGCCACCTCGCCCTGAATCCAGTCGAGAATGCTGCGGCGGTTCTCGCGGCGCATCGCCCGGTCGCGGGCCGATGACCCGGCGCCGAACAGCAGGTCGAACGCCACACGCGGGTCGCGAATCATCGGCAGCGGTTCGTTCGGAGACGACCAGCTGATCGAGTCGGTGTAGGCGCACGAATAGTTGTAGGTGCAGCCGCCGGCCTGGTCGAGGTTCTCGATGCAGAACTGCATCGACGGCATCGGCGTGTCCTGGCCGAAGCGCTGCGCGTACAGCTGGTCGAGCGACGTGCCGGCCCAGATGTCCGAGCCCTGCGTCTGCTTGGGATGCGACTGGGTCAGAAACACCGCGCTCGAGCGGAAGTGGTCGCCGCCGATTTCCGGCGCCGTGAACGCCTCGGCCATGCGCACGTCGGTGTTGCTGAC
>CAZXTM010000030.1:0-17433 GCA_964643765.1 uncultured Bifidobacteriaceae bacterium
GGCCTTCCCTGGTGCGCGGAACACGCTGCCGGTGGCGAGCGCCCGTCGGGCATGCGCCAGTGCCTCGGCGAGGGCCCCCTCGCTGTCGGGTTGCGTGCCCTCGGGCCCGGGGCTGTGATTCCCCAGCAGCAGCACGGGCTTTCTGGGCATGGTCAGGTCGCTGGCGATGGCCAGGATGTCTTCGGCCACGAGGGTGCCTTCATACAATGCGAGCCACAGCTTCACCAGGCGGCGTTCGCGCGAACGGGCCGGTGGCAGGTTCCACCAGTTCACCGTGCCGTCCTCTTCTGCCTCGGTCGGCCGGCGCAGTAGACGGTAGGCCCCCGTCACCTCGGCGTAGTACCGGCTCATGAAGCCGCTCGCCGCCTTGCCCATCGTCCGGTGAATGATGGCGTTGATCACCGCGTCGGTGGCGAGGTTCTCCTGCAGCGTCACCGGCGTGCGCTGCTGCGTGTGGCGCAGCAGCACGTGCAGGAACTCGTGCATGATGACGGCCTGCACCTCGACGTCGCCTCGGCAGTGCTTTGAGAGGAAGGCGAGGTTCACCTTCAGCCGGGGCCGGTCTTCACAGGTCACGGCCAGCGTCTCGACCGCGTCGGTGAACTCGACGTCGAGCAGCTTCAGCACCGCACGACAGGCCAGTGGGTTGTCGATGATGAGCTCGCGATAGATATGGAGGAACTCGTCGCGCGTCATGCGTAGAACCCTCCTCCGTCGTAGAGCACCAGTGATCGCGTCAGGCTCGTGCGCGTCCAGAGCAGTGGCCGCGACGGGTCGTAGTAGGTCGACGTGCAGAGTCCGAGGATCAGGGCGAGATAGAGCCCCTCCGACGCGGCGAGCGTTTCGGCATCGGCGGGATGCGGCGACGGATCGGGCTGGCAGATGCACGGGCGAGGCGGAAGCGGCACCTGTGTGCGGGCCTCCTGCTCGTCGGCGTAGCCGCAGGTGCGCAGCCATGCCTGCACCCATGTGAGCGGCGAACGCCGGCCGTACGCCACCGACACCCGCACGACACGTGGACACCAGATCGGACCGCCCTCGTCGCCCAGCACCGTCGAGCGCACCTCTTCCGACCGGCTGCGGCTGCGCGGGCCACCGGTGTTGCAGTCGTAGAGCCACGGGGGCAGACCCGCGATGCCTGCCCCTGCAGGCCACGGCGTGGCGGAGATCACAGGGCCTCTCCTGTGCGGAACACCTCGACGCAGCGGTGCAGCTCCGCTTCCGCGCGCTCGGCCTCGGCCACGTCGAGCGATGCCACGACGCAGTGGAAGAGCCACTGCTGGGCCCGCTTGCGCCTGGCACCCTCGAGCCGATCGATCACTTCGGCAAACTCGGCCAGCCGCGGATGCGGGCGCTGCGGACTGCCCGGCTGCTCTGACCACCGCACGACCCCGTCGACCGTCAGCACGGGCTGCGCGATGCGCCCGAGATCATGCACGGCCTCGGCACCAATCGGCAGCCGCCCCTCGACCGCAGCCGGGAAGGCGGCGAGCGCAAAGGCCGCCGCACGCGCCGGCGTTTCGTTTGCGAGGATCTGCTCGACGGCCAGTGTGCCCAGATCGGGATCGGGCGCCTGCAGCAGCAGGCGCGCCTTGCCGTCGAGGGTGTGCTCGTGCTGCACGCGGTATAGCCAGCGGTCGCGGCCCGTCAGCACGGCATAGCCCCACGCGGCCTGATGCGCCGCGAGGATGCGCTCGAAGGGCACGTGCTCGCCCCAGGCCGGCTGCGGCAGGCTGCACGCCAGCACCTGCAGCGCGAGTCCGGCGGCGTCCTCAGGCAGGGGCCGCAACTGCCGGCCGAACCGCACGATGCACGCTGCCAGCAGCGTGCGCGCCAGCAGCCGCGCGCGCCGCGGCGACACGCGCACACCCGACGCGCCCAGCACCGTGGCCGCCTCGGCAGCATAGCCGATGATCGAGTCGGGGCACTGCTCCACTTCCTCTGCGAAGATCTGCTGCCAGGCGGCGAGCCGCCCTTTCAGGACACCCCCATCGTCTGCCACGAGGCCCTCGCCTGAGGGATCGGCGATGGCGTGGCGGTCGGCATCGCCAAGGTCGGGCCAGTCACCCACCGTCACGAGCACCGCGAAGCGATCGGCCAGCGCCGGGTCGAGGGGCTCGACACCCGAGTAGCTGTCGATGGCCGTGTCTTCGAGCACGCAGGGATTCATCGCCGCCCAGCGATAGCGCAGCGACGGCAGCGCCACGCCCTGGAGGCGGCGCTCATGCACGAGCGAGAACAGCCGGTTCTGGTGCTCGGGCTTGCAGCGGTTGATCTCGTCAATCAGCACCGACTCGGCGCCCCACACCGTGGCCGGCGTCTCAAGGAAGCGCACGGTCGTGCGCGCCTCATCGGGGAAGGGGAAACCCACGAGATCATCGAACGACAGCAGGCTGGCGTTGTAGTGGCGGTGATTGAGCTGCAGCGCCTCGCTGATGGAATTGAGCAGGAACGTCTTGCCGGTGCCGCTGCGGCCGATGAGCAGCAGCGGATCACCGCTGACCAGGGCGGCCAGGATGACGGGCTCCTGGGTTGCGAAACCGAAGGCGCCGAGGCGCGCGAGTACGGACTGCGGGATGGAATCAGACACGGATCACCTCATCGTTCGCAGCGGGACCACCCACCTGGCGTGGGTTGGTGACCGTCGACGGGCTGCGTCCCTCGGGTCGTCTGGATGAGATCACGCACACACGCGTGTGCATGACAGAGCTACTGGAACAACTGCGAATGCAGCAGGTGAACTACTGCACGAACTGCTGCGGGGCTATGTTGGGATGGCCGTCACTGGTGTCCTCGTATCTCTCCCGGTCGCCCGGGCGGAAGTGAGCACCTTGCCTGATGGCTCTGGCAGGTTGCTGTGGCGTCGTCGGGTCCGGTCCCTCGGCCACTCTTGATGCGATCGCTCAACGGCGATGGATGGATTGTGAAGGGAAACGTCGGATGTGTCAAGAACCCCGGCAGCGGCACGCGGGGATGCGCGCCGCCGCCGGGAGATGTGGAGAGATTACTGCTTGCGGTAGGTGGCCACCGGAGGCAGCCGTGCGCCGGTGCCGCCCGGCGGCGCCGACTCGCCCACCACCGGCATGCGCAGCGTGCCGATGCCGTCGATGCTTGCCTCGAGCACTTCACCAGGCTTGAGGAAGCGGCTGCCCGAACGGGTCTGCGCCGAGCCGGCGGCCGTGCCGCCCGATGTGCCGTTGTTGATGACATCGCCCGGGTACAGCGTGACGATTGACGAACCGTACTCGATGAGTTCCCACAGCGAGTGAATCATGTCGCCCGCGCGCGCTTCCTGCAGCGTGGTGCCGCCGACGCTGAGCGTCTGGCGGAGGTTCTTCATCGGATCTCCATAGAACTCGGCCGGCACGATCCACGGCCCCTGGGGCGCGAACGTGTCGTGGCCCTTGCCGACGAACCAGTCCGAGCCAGAGCCATATCCACCGGGCGGACGGCCCCCGCGGTCAGACACGTCGATCGTCACCATGTAGCCGAACACATAGTTCGGAGCGCTGTTGGCATCGACGTACTTCGCCGTGCGCCCGATGACGGCCCCGAGTTCCACTTCCCAGTCCGTCCGGTCGCGGCCGTACGGAATCACGATGTTCTCGCCGCTGCCGATGACGGCACCGCGCCCGGGCTTGAGGAAGAGATACGGCACACCGCGCTGTTCGCGGCGCAGCCGCCGGGCGGCGGCCTGTTCTTCGGCCGTGCCCGCTTCGTTGACGTGGCTGTAGAAGTTCACGGCCGCGTTCAGGATTTTGCTCGGATACAGGATCGGCGCGAGGGTCTTCACCTTCGCCAGGTCGTGCACGTAGGCCGGCCGCGCCGCGCCCAGACGGTCGCCCGCCACGAGGTAGTTGGTGATCGCCACCAGCCGCGCACGCACACCGCTGTCGTAGCGCTCGATGAGGTCGATCATGTCGCGGGGCGGCGAGAGCGTGCCGCCGTTCGGCACCGCCTTGTGGGCTGCGCCAATGTCCACCACGAAGCGGTCGCGCAGCACCAGGCCCACCGTCTGTGTGCCACTGATTTCGTATGTGCCGACCTTGTAGGGTTCCGCTGCCTTCGCTGTGCTCTGCCCCAGGGCCGGGGTGGCCAGCGCTGCCACCATCAGGACTACCGCGAACAATCGCATGCACCCTCCTATGAGGAGCGGTTGTACGCGGCCCTGCGGCAATTGTCAAGAAACGTCAGCGGCGTGCCCGTTCGTCAGCACCACTGCCGCGCCAGCGCCACCAGCGCATCACGGCACTGGCACACGCTGCGGGCATCGACCCACTCGTCGAGGCCATGCAGCCCGGCCCCGGTGGGCCCGAAGAGCAGCGAGGGAATGCCCGCATCGCCCAGCACCGACGCATCGGTCCAGAAGCTCATGCCGGTCAGGCCCGCAGGAATGCCGGCCGAGGATGCCGCGTGTGTCATGGCGGCAACCAGCGCGTGCCCTTCGGCAATCTCGTAGGGCGCACGTGTGAACAGCTCGCGCGACGAGGCCCGGAAGTGCGGGTGCACCAGCGACAGCCGCTCGATGATCTGCGCCGCTTCCCGCGCGGCACAGCCCCGCAGTTCACCGGGCAGCGTGCGCCGTTCGAGCTGCAGCAGACACCGATCGGGATACGAACTCAGCTCGCGGCCACCGGAAATGAGCGACGCATGCAGCGACGCCGGGCCCAGCAGGCGATGCGTGGCGCCCCCCTGCAGCTGTGCATCGAGCGCGTCGAGCGCCGTCAGCACATGCCCCATCATGCGGATGGCATCGCGTCCGTCACGCGGGCGGCTGCCGTGCGCGGCCACGCCGTGCGTCTCGACCTCGACCCACTCGAAGCCCTTATGCGCGACGGCAATCTGCAGGTCGGTCGGCTCGGTCACGACTGCTCCATCCGTGCGCCAGCGGGTCACGAGGGCATCAGCCCCGATGCTGGCATGCTCTTCATCGACGACGCAGGCGATCACCAGGCGTCCGTGCGCGAGGCCGCCCGACTGCTGCAGCACGCGGGCGGCGTCGACCATGGCGGCCACGCCACTCTTCATGTCCTGTGAGCCCCGGCCGCTGATGCGCCCGTCAGCCTCGGCGGGCGTGAACGGCTGCGCCATGCCCTCGACCCCCACCGTGTCGATGTGGCCGCAGAACATCAGCGCGCGCCCGGGCGCGCGCCCCTCGAGCACACCCACCACGTTGGGACGGCCGGGGGCGACCTCCTCCACGTGCACCTCGAGGCCCGCCGCCTCCATCGCCGCCGCCAGGGCACGCGCCACCTCGGCTTCGCCCCGGGCCCCGGGCACCAGCGAGGGATTCACCGAATCGATGGCAATCAGGTCCTTCAGCAGCGTCAGTGCGGCATCCATGCGCGACAGCTTGCCACAACGCGCGGATGCGCGCGAACGCGACGGGTGTTGCCTGTCCACGACACCCGCCCTCCTTCCCGGGAGATCGCTACGGGCTCTGGGGGCGTGCGTGTGCGCGTCCGTGCCAGAATGCCGGCATGCCCACTGCCTCCCCTGCCGGTGCCCCCCTGCCCGAAGCCGAGGCGCAGCGCATTGCGACCGCCGTGGCCGCGGCCGGAGGACGGGCGCTGGTCGTGGGGGGCTTCGTGCGCGACCGCCTGCGCGGGTACGCCGCCAAGGATCTCGACATCGAGGTCTTCGGGCTCGAGCAGGCCCGGTTGCACGCGCTGTTGCAGACGCTCGGTCGCGTCGAGCCCGTTGGCCAGGCCTTCCCGGTCTACAAGCTCGGCACGGTCGATGTGGCCCTGCCCCGCCGCGAGTCGAAGCAGGGCCGCGGTCATCGCGGATTCCTCGTGGAAGGCGACCCGCACATGCCGTTTGCCGAAGCGGCGCGGCGGCGTGACTTCACCATCAACGCCATCGGCTGGGACCCGCTGACCGGCGAGTATCTCGACCCATTCGGGGGACGGGCCGACCTCGAGGCCCGCCGGCTGCGCGTGGTCGATGCGCGCACGTTCACCGATGACTCGCTGCGCCTGCTGCGCGCCGTGCAGTTTGCCGCGCGCTTCGCCCTGACGGTCGACCCCGGCAGTGCCACCCTCATGCGGGGCATGCGCCTCGATGATCTGCCGGCCGAGCGCCTCTGGGGCGAGGTCGAGAAGCTGCTGCTTGTCGCCGAACGGCCCTCCCTGGGATTCCAGGTGGCGCGTGACCTGGGCGTCGTTCCCCAGATCTTTCCGGAAATGGTGCCGCTCTACGACTGCCCGCAGGATCCGGAATGGCATCCCGAAGGCGATGTGTGGACGCACACGCTGATGGTCATCGATGAAGCCCGCCGCCGCAACGCCGACCTGACCCGCGGGCCGCTGGCCGTGCTGATGCTGTCGGCGGTGTGCCACGACCTCGGCAAGCCGCTGACGACCATCCATGTGGATGGCCGCATCAAGTCGCCCGGACATGAGGCCGCAGGCGTGCCACTCGCGACGTCCCTGCTCGATCGCTTCGGCATCCACACGCTCGAGGGCGTCGACGTGCGGCGCGAGGTGCTGGCCATCACGGCCGAGCACCTGCGGCCATCGGCCTTCTGGAAGGCGCGTGATACCGTGCGCGACGGCGCCTTCCGGCGGCTCGCGCAACGCGTCAATCTGGAGTGGCTGACACGCTTTTCGGTGGCCGACTGTCACGGCCGCAGCGGCACGTTCGACTGCCGGTTTGCCGAGTGGTTTATCACGCGCGCACGGGCCCTGGGCGTCGAGCACCAGCCCCCCGAGCCGCTGCTGCTGGGGCGGCACGTGCTCGCGCTCGGCATCGCCCCGGGACCGGCAGTGGGCCGCGTCCTGGCCACCGTCTACGACTGGCAGCTCGATGGCCGCGTGCGCACGACCGACGAGGCGGCCGAGGCAGCCGCGCAGTGGCTGCGCGACCCGTCCTTCACGCCACCACCGCCAGCGTCAGGCGACAGCGCCGGCGCCTAGGGCCACGTAGCGCGCGAATGCCTCGGGGGCCACATTGCCCCCGCTGACAATCGCGACGACGTGCCGGGCGCCGGAAGGAAGGCCGAGGCCCATCCGCACCGCCGCCGTCGCGGCCGCACCGCTCGGCTCGGCCACGAGGCGCGCATGCCGCGACAGCCACGCCACCGCGTCGGCAATGGCCGTGTCGGGCACGGTCACCACCTCATCGAGGAACGCCTGTGCATGCGCAAACGTGATGTCGCCCGCGCGAATCGTGAGCAGGCCGTCGGCAATCGACGCCGTCGACGGCAGCGACACCGGCCCGCCAGCCGCCAGTGCGGTCTTCATGGTCGGCGCCCCTTCGGGCTCGACCCCCACCACACGCACCGAGGGTCGCATCCGCTTGATCGCCGTGGCGAGTCCCGTCGCCTGCCCGCCGCCCCCGATCGACACGTAGATCACGTCCGCCTCGGGGCACTGTTCGAGAATCTCGAGGCCCACGGTGCCCTGGCCCGTGATGATGGCGTGATGATCGAACGGCGGAATGATCGTCAGGCCGCGCTCGGCGGCGAGCGCCTCGGCGGCGGCCTTGCGATCGGTCGACGTGGTGCCGGCAAAGATTACCTCGGCCCCGTAGCTGCGCGCGCCTTCCACCTTCACCAGCGGCGCCGTCGTCGGCATCACGATGACCGCCGGGGCCCCCAGCAGCTGCGCCGCCAGGGCGACGGCCTGGCCATGGTTGCCCGACGAATACGTGATGACGCCGCGCGCACGCGAAGCCTCGTCGAGCTGCGCGACCATGTTGTAGGCCCCGCGAATCTTGAAGGCACCCATCGGCTGCAGGCTCTCGCACTTGAGGAACAGGCGTGCCCCCTCGCTCGGGCGCGAGGCACCGGCCGGATAGGGCACCTCGAGCAGCGGCGTGACGCGCGCGGCGGGACGGATGCGTTCGCGGGCCGCGCGGATGTCGTCGAGCGACACCAGCGGGATGTGGGTTGGCGCACTCATGGCTGTCCCTTTCGCACGGTGCCGAACTGGTCACCGTCGTTGTAGCGGGGCATCTGGCTCGCGGCCGCAATCTGCCACCCGAGGCGCGCCAGTAGCTTCAGGTCGTTGAGCCCTCCCGAGAAATCCCACGTCGGGTCGTACTGGTCGGACGGCTGGTGGTATTCCTTCCCGTTGTAGGCCTCCTGCCGCTTCAGCAGGGCCTCGGCGTTTGGTCCCGTGAACTGCTTCGGCTCGCTGATCGACAGCGCTGGCACGCCGGCCTTGGCCAGCGGGAAGTGGTCGGAGCGGAAGAAATAACCGCGCTCGGGATGCGTGTCGGTGCCCAGCACGCGCCCCTCGGCCTTCAGCAGCGCCTCGACCATCGGGCCGAGCGTCGACCGGTCAGATCCGAGCTGCACCATGTCGGCCGTCGGCCCGAGATAGTTGAGGCCATCGATGTTGAGATTGGCTGCCATCTGCGCCGGCGGCAGCGGCGGATGTGCGATGAAGTGCTCGGACCCCAGCAGACCCGATTCCTCGGCCGTGGTGAACACGAAATACATCGACCGACCAGGCTTTGTCGTCGCCCGCGCCATCGACTTCGCCACTTCGAGCAGCCCGGCCACGCCCGATGCGTTGTCGTAGGCGCCGTTGTAGATGCGGTCCAGATCCCTGGGCTCGCCCGGAAGCGCCTCGCGCACACCGAAGTGATCCCAGTGCGAGGTCCAGATGACGGCCTGCTGGTCGTTCTCGCCCGTCAGCTTTGCCACGACGTTGTGGGCAATCTTCCGTGCGCTGCGCTGCTGCAGCGTGGCCGCGGCCCTGATGCCGAGCGGCACGGCGCGGAAGCCCCGCTGCGTCGCCGCGCGCCGCAGCGCATCGAGATCCTTGCCCGCGCGCTTCGCCAGATCGATGGCCGCATCCTCTGAAATCCACGCCTTCACGCCCAGTGCCGGGGCTCCGTCGGCTGGCGGCAGCGAGTACTGGGTGCCGCTCCACGACGACTGCACGACCTGCCACGGATAGGTCGCCGACTCGTAGGTGTGAATCAGCAGCGCACCGGCCGCGCCCTGACGCGTGGCTTCCTCGAACTTGTAGGTCCAGCGGCCGTAGTAGGTGAGCGCCTTACCGCCGAAAAGCGTGGGCTCATCGGCCGGGGCCGGCGGATCGTTGACCATGATCAGCACCCACTTGCCCTTCACATCGACGCCCTCGTAGTCGTTCCACTTGAGCTCTGGCGCATTGATGCCGTAGCCGACGAACACCACGTCGCCCTGCACCTGCACGCGCGCGTCTTCCTTTCCCGAGAAGGCCAGCACGTCGGCCATGTAGCGGTAGGTGGCGCCGGGAATGCTCAGCGTGAAGCCCCGATCGACCATCGACTCGACGATGGGCACGGCCTGCAGGTAGGTGCCGTTGTCACCGGCGGGGGCGAGGCCGAGGGCCTCGAGCTGCGTGGCGATGTACTGTTCGGCCAGCTGACCGCCGCGGGTCGCCGGCGCGCGTCCCTCGAACAGGTCGGACGCCAGCATCTTCAGGTGCGCCGTCAGCGACGCCGTGCTCATGGCCTCGAGGGCCGGGCCCGGGGGCGGGGCCGGGGGCGGGGGCGGCGGGGCGCAGGCCGCCAGAGTCAGCGTCAGCAGCAGGGCAGGGGCATGTCGCATGTGCGACAGCATACCAAGCCATACCAGGCCGGTGTGCGCCGGCACACGCCGGGCCTTGCGGCCCGGCGGTCTCAGCCGCTGTGTGCGTTTCGATTCTCCTGGAACAGCCGCGCGACGTGCGTCGACGCACCCCGCGCGGTGGGCTGCCAGCCCAGCGCATGCGCGCGCGCGCTCACCACGCGCTGGTCGAGCGCCAGCGCGTCGGCATACGGGCCGAGCTTGGTGCGCGCCTCCTCGAGCGGCATGTGCCTGATGTCCGGGCGCCGCGCCAGATGGTCGGCCAGGGCCTCGGCGATGTCGTTGACCGTCTCCTCTGCGCCATCGGTGCCGTGGAAGACGCCCGCGGCATCGGGTGCCTCGGCGATGCGCAGGTACAGCTCGGCCAGATCGCGGTGATGCACCCCGGGCCAGTGGTTGGTGCCGGGACCGATCACGCGGATCAGCCCGTTCAGCGCCTGCTTCACCAGGTCGCTCACAATGCCCTGTCCTCCGCCGAACACGATGCCCGGGCGGATCACGACCGTGCGCAGCGACCCGGCGTGTGCCGCCAGGACAAGCGCCTCGTGCGGTGCGCGCCAGGCCGAGATCGCCGCCGGCACCAGCGGGGCCGACTCGTCGACGGCCACGGGAGCAGCGCCCAGCACCCAGATGCCAGAGGTGTAGAGGAACGCACGGGGCGCCCCGGCCTGCTGCAGCGCCGGCAGCCACTGGTCGAGCAGGGCGCGCTCGAGCGCCGGCCCGCGGGCCGAGCCCTCGAAGGCCGTGTGCACGACGATGTCGGCACCGGCGGCTGCCTCGATGATGGCCGACGGATGCTCCATGTCGCACGCCACCGCCTGGGCGCCGAGCGACTCGAGCATGCGCAGTCGCTCCTGCGACCGACCGAGGGCCACCACCGAGTGGCCTGCCTTCACGAACGTTTCCACGACCGACGATCCGATGTATCCGGTGCCCCCGGTCACACACACACGCAACGCCATCAGCACAACCGCCTTGCCTGTAACATCGCCGCCGGGACTAGATGTCCCAGACGCGGCCCTGATCAAAGAACGTAATCATTCCGTCTTCACTGACCTTCAGCACCGGGCCCGCGTGGCTGGCCGCCAGCGCCGCCGTCGTCCGCGCGCCCTCGGTGGCGACGCGCGCATCCGACGCCGATGGCACCGGGTGCCGCAGGATGGCCCCCACCGCCAGCAGTTGCCCGTGCGGATCGCACACAACCGCGCCATCGAGCGTGGCCAGCGACGCCAGGACGCTTTCATCCAGCTCGGTCGCCGTCCGTCCCGCAAACAGGTGGAATAGGTGGCGCCGTTCCAGGCCGCTGTCATCGCCTGAGGCCGGCACCGGTTCCATGTCGAGCCGATCGCTGGGGGTCACCAGCGTGCCCAGGCTCTCGAGAGGCCGCCGCAGCACCACGAAGAGCGCCCCATCCCGCGCATCCGACAGGTCGAGCGCCGTCTGGAAGAGCCGCCGCGCCAGCGCGCGGTCGCCCACCGCATTTTCCCACAGCTGATACTTGGCCGACAGATCCAGCAGGTGCCAGGTGGCATTGCGGAATGCGAACACCTGCTCGCCGCCGGCAAACACCTTGATCTCACGCTGCGGACTCAGGACCACCGCCACATGACCACCAAGCAGCGTGGCTCGCGCATGCGCCCGGTAGTCGGCGCCGCACGGCACCGCCAGCGGCATGCCCTGCGCCACCTGAGTGGCCCACCGGTCGATGTCGACGATGCTCAGCAGCCGGCCGTCGCGTCCGGTCAGGAAGACGGTGCGCTGCCCGTCGGCGAGCCGGAAGAAGCTCTTGATCGACGTGAGGGCCTGCGAATAGTAGGGACCGGTCGCCACGACCTCCGGTGGCGACACCGGATCGTAGTCGGTGCCGAGCAGCAGCACCCCCGTGGAAATCGGCCGATTCTCGTAGGTCGACAGCGCCGCCATGCGCAGCACGTCGATGATCTCGACGACGCGGTCGACCATGGGGGCTGGCACGGGCAATTCGTAGTGGGTCGGATCGAAGAAGGCGCCAATGTAGCGATCTTCGATGGCCCCCCGGAAGAGCTCACCCTGCTCGATCATGCCTGCCGGATTGAGGATGGCCTCGACCCGGGCCGAGAGCACGGACCCGATGGCACGCGCGGTGCGCCGTTCGTTGTCGGTGAAAGGACGCCCCTCAGGCACCCGCAGGCGGTAGCGGCGGCCGTACCAGAGCGCCGACATCACCGACGGGTCCGTGCTGGGTTCGATGGTCAGCCGGCCTTCGGCGGCCTCCGATGCGACGGGTTCCGACTCGAAGACGGCGCGCTCGAAGAAGCGCCGCAGGGCCCTCTGCAGAAACCCATCGTAGTGCGCCCCCACGGCCCTCGCCGGTGGCAGCCGTGATGTATCCACGAGACGACCATGATACCCGATGGGTCGGCATCCGCCCGGGGCCCCGGTTTGCGCGTCGCTGCCCCCCCGTGACACAATCGAGAGGATTTCATGAGCAAAGACGACCTGATAGACATGCAGGGCACTGTCATGGCCGTGCACAGCGGTGGGCTTTACCGCGTGCAGGTCGATGCCGGCCACGAAGTTCTGGCGCAGCTGAGTGGACGCATGCGGCGCTTCCGCATCAAGGTCGTTCCCGGAGACCGCGTCACCGTCGGCATTTCGCCCTACGACCCTCAGCGCGGCATCATCACCTTCCGCGCCCGCTAGTACGCACGTTGACCTCCTCTTCAGGCGCTTCTCGTCGTCCCAGACGCCGCTCCGGCGGTGGTGGAGGCCGTGGCCCGCGTGGGCCCCGCCGTCCCATGACCATTCCCACGCCCGTGGCCCCTCCCCCCAACCTGCCCTGGCAGGCCGTGGATGCGGCCGCGGAACCGATTCCCTACGCGTCGCTCAACCTTGATCCGCGCCTGTCGGCCGGCCTCAACGACCTGGGCTTCGAGGGCACACGTCCCGTGCAGGGCGCCGTCATTCCGCTGGCTCTGGCTGGCAATGACGTGGTGGCCTGCGCCGAGACCGGCACCGGCAAGACGCTGGCGTTTGCCGCGCCGCTGCTGCAGCGGCTGCTGCTCGAGCAGCCGCACTACGGCGACCCGGCGCGCGAGGCCTACACGCGGGCCCTCATCCTGGCGCCCACCCGTGAACTGGCCGTGCAGATCGAAGACACGCTGGTCGGCCTCACGTATCACGCGCCTGTCACCACGGCGGCCGTGTACGGCGGCGTCGATATGGGGCCGCAGGAACGAGCGCTCAAGGCTGGCGTCGACATCGTGGTCGCCACGCCCGGACGCCTGATGGACCACATGCGGCACGACGGCATTGACCTGGTGCGGGTGCACACCCTCGTGCTCGACGAAGCCGACCGCATGATGGACATGGGCTTCTGGCCCGACGTCCAGCGCATCCTCGTCGCCCTGCCCCCCGAGCGGCAGACGCTGCTCTTCTCGGCCACCCTGCCCGGCGAAATCCTGCGGCTGGCCACCGAGATGCTCAAGGCCCCGAAGTTCGTGCAGGTGGGACAGCGCGGCGCGGCCCGCACCATCCGACACGAAATGAAGGCCATCGAGACCGATCAGAAGATCGACTGGCTGGCGCAGTTCATCCGGCGCGAGCGCACCGGCCCTGTCCTCGTGTTCGTGCGCATGAAGGTTGGCGCCGATCGCGTGGCTCGCCACCTGCAGGCGCGCGGCATCCGTGCGGCGGCGCTGCACGCCGACCGCTCGCAGCAGGATCGCCTCGCGGCCGTCGAGGGCTTCCGGTCGGGCAAGCACCCGGTCCTCGTCGCCACAGACATCGCGGCCCGCGGGCTCGACATTGAAGGCATCGCGCACGTCGTCAACTACGAGGTGCCCGACACGCCCGACACGTACGTGCACCGCGTGGGACGCACCGGCCGCGCCGGCGCCGCCGGACATGCCGTGACGCTGGTGGCGCCCGTCGAAGAGCGCAACTGGCAGATCATCCAGCGCGCCGTGGGCATCACGGTCGAGCCGACGTCCGGTGAGCCCGTCTGAGCGCTTCGCCAGCTGTCGCTGGCACCAGGCCGCGGCCGACGGCGTGCCGGCCCACTGCACCCACCGCGATGTGCTGCCCGTCACCGGGGCGCAGGGGTTCTCGCCCGACGCCTGGTGCGGAGACTGCACGCTCTACAAGGCGCGTCGCGTGGTGCGGAAGCCCGAGCGTCAGTCGCCCGACGACTGGGCCAGGTAACCCCGCGCCCGGGCGGCCCATTCGCCGTCGGGCTCCAGTGCCAGATACGCTCGCCAGTGTGCCTGTGCTGCACGCTGGCGCCCCACCTGCTGCCACAGCAGGGCCAGCCGGAGGTGTGTGTCCGCATGGTCAGGATCGAGCGCCAGGGCGGCGGCATACCAGCGCTCGGCCTCGGTCACGCGGCCCGCATCGGCGTGCAGGTTGCCGAGGTTGTAGTGGGCCTCGACCGATTCGGCGTCGAGCGCAGCCGCCCGTTCGTACAGCGGCTGTGCCAGCGCCGCATCGCCTGCCTCGTAGTGCAGGTTGGCCAGGTTGATGAGCGCCGGCACCATGGCCGGGTCGTACGCGAGCGCGGTCTCATAGGCGGTGCGGGCCGCCTCGCGCCCCTCGGTCCCTTCGTCCTCGTGCAGGGACGCGCGCAGGAACCACTGCTCGGCCATCGTCAGTGCGTCTTCCTCCGTGATGCTGCCAACAGCCGGTGACACGGGCGCGGGAGGCCGCGCCGGCATCTCGACGACGCGCGACTGCGATATCTGGGAGGAGAAATCAAAGCTGAGCTGCCCGGCACGCACGGCCCGCAGGTCGTCGAGGACACTGCGGAACGACTGTCCCTGCGCCAGCGCCTCGCCCACCCGGCGCAGCAGCGAGGCGCCATCGAAGCGCACCCAGGCATCGCGATCATTCTCGAAGACCACCCGCAGCCATCCGCCCGCACGCAGCTGGCGGAGGTGTGCGGCCTGAATCTGAGGGTGGCGCGCCCGCAGCGCCGACAGCCCGAAGATCTGCGCGCGCTCGTCGAGGAAGTCGGGCACGCCCAGCCAGCGGCAGAAGGCGCGCTCGTCGATGGCGCGCGCCACGGGTGCCTCGTGCTCCGAGTCGCCTCCCAGCACGATCACCGTCGCCTCGTCTGCGCGGTCGACCAGGCGCGCGCCGGCACGCGACAGGGCGGTGGCGGCGTCCCTCCGGGAGATGGACCACAGCCGCCCGGCGATGGCCACGCGCGCGCCGGCCAGCGGCGGTGCCGGCCCGTCGGCAAAGGGCAGCGGGGCTGCGGCGCCCAGCTCAGGCATGCGTCAGGTCGGGCACGGCCGACAGCACGCGGTCGAGCCACAGGTTCGACAGCTTCTCCTGCACGCTGTTCTGCCGCAGCCGCGCGAAGAGATTGTCGAAGTCGACGCGGTCGAGTTCCTGGTCCTGGTTGTAGCACGAGAAGACGAACTCCTCGCGCCCGGTCACCGGATCAACATGCCGCTGCAGGCACTGCGCGCACACTTCCTTCAGCATGCACTGCATCGGCGAGTTGATGCTGCCGATGCCGACGTGCCCTGGCTGCAGGTACGGCTGCAGCACGCCGTGGCGGGCCAGGCGCACGGCGTTCATCATGCGGTCTGATCCGATCGCGATGATCCGCGTGACCTCGCCGAGCGGCACCACAGGCGTGCCCAGCCGTCCCTCGGCATACGCCACCATCGCCTGGACGATGTTGCCGCGGAAGTGCGTGTCCTGGGGCCGCGAGGGCTCGATGGCCGGGCCGGCGTCGCTGGCCCAGATCACCTGGTCGGTGGATGATTCGATGTCTTCGCGCTTGAAGACGTCGGCGCCGTTCTTGTAGCCGGCAAAGTAGACGACGCGGTTGCCGCGCGCCTTGAGCGCGCGGGCGATCGAGAACAGCACGGCGTTGCCGAGGCCGCCGCCCGCCAGCAGCACGGCCGACTGGTCGGGAATCTCGGTGGGTGCCCCGGTCGGGCCCATCACCACCACCGGCTCGCCGGGCTGCAGGTAGGCGCAGAGGCGGCTCGAGACGCCCATCTCGAGCGTGATGAGCGACAGCAGGCCCTGCTCGGGATCGACCCATGCCCCGGTGAGTGCAATGCCCTCGAGCGTCATCGATGCCTCATGCCCGTCGACGTGCACGCGCCGGCTGTCGCGCTCGAAGTTCTGCAGGCGATAGAACTGCCCCGGCTTGAAGTGCCGCGCCGCGGCGGGTGCCCGCACGATGACCTCGATGATGGTCGGCGTCAGCCGCACGACGCGCTCGACGCGCGCCTCGAGCTGGTCGGCGCAGTGCCGGACCAGCCGCTGCCACGCGGCCTCGCGGGCCGGCTGTCCGGCGGGGTCGAGCCGCTTGAGCTCGTCGGCAAAGAGAGCCACAACGTGCGGATAACCATGCTTGGCCGAGGCCATCGCCTTGACGACGTTGCCGTTGTAGCGCGGGTGATTGTCGCCGTAGTACGACACGCAGCGGCCATCGGCGGTAAGGTGCGACGTGAAGAAGCCCTGCGGATCGGGCTCGAGTGCCACCTGCCCGTCGACGCGGCGCGTCGCGCGGTAGCCCTGGAAGAAGCGCTGGCGCCCGTCGAGCTGGAACGTGCCCGGATACTCCTTCTCGTAGGTCACATTGGGCGCGGTGCCGGCGGCGACGAGCACCGTGCGCGCCGGCAGGTCGACGGCGGGCGCGCCTTCGGGAGCGTCGGTGCGCGTGAAACGCATGACCCTGACGTGCCCGTGCTGGTCGGCCAGTGCTTCCACCGGATTGAGCTGCTCGGCGAAGGCAATGCCTTCCTCGAAGGCCTTGGTCACCTCTTCGTGATTGAGGCGGTAGGCCGGCGAATCACTGAGGCGCTTGCGGTAGACGAGCGTCACGCCACCCCAGGTCCGGATCAGGGACACAAAATCGGGGGCCTCGCCCGCCGCCGCGGCCCGCGCCCGCTCGGCGCGCACGGCGCGCCCGTGATCGAGGAATTCGTCGAGGATGTCGCGTTCCTCGGCATCGAGCTGCGCGCGCACGGCATCGGCGCCAAGGACGGCCGCCAGCGCCTCATAGCGATCGAGCGTCTTCTCGACCTGCAGCGGATAATACGCCATCAGCTCGGTCGACGTGTCGACGCCGGTCAGGCCGCCGCCGATCACAATCGCCGGCAGGCGCACCTGCAGGTTCGACATCGATTCGGGTTTGAAGGCACCCGACAGCTGCAGCCCCATCAGGAAATCGCTGGCCTTGCGGATGCCCCGCAGCAGGTTGTTGCGAATGTCGATGATCGTCGGCCGTCCGGCGCCGGCGGCGATGGCCACGTGATCGAAGCCCCAGTCCCAGGCGTCCTCGATGGGCAGCGACCCACCGAAGCGGACGCCGCCGTGGATCGCGCACTTCTGGCGACGGGCCAGCGTGAGATGGATGAGGCTGAGGAAGTTCTTGTCCCACCGCACGGTGATGCCGTACTCGGACACGCCGCCAAAGCCCTCGAGGATGCGCTCGTCGAGCGGGGCGTACAGTTCGGACCAGTCGCGCACGGGCCGGGGTGGCTGCCCGTCGGCGCCCGTCAGATCGCCGGGCAGCGGCTCGACCTTGAGGCCGTCGATGGCCACCACGCCGAAGCCCTCGTTGAGCAGGTAGTGCGCCAGCGTATACCCGGCCGGCCCGAGGCCGACCACGAGCACGTTGCGGCCGTTGTAGGGCAGCGCGTAGGGACGGGCGATGTTCAGCGGATTCCAGCGCGTGAGCAGGCCGTAGATCTCGACGCCGAACGGCAGCGCCAGCACGTCGGTGAGCACCCCGGTTTCCACCTGGGGAATGTTCACCGGCTCCTGCTTCTGGTAGATGCAGGCCTTCATGCAGTCGTTGCAGATGCGGTGTCCGGTGCCGGGGCACATCGGGTTGTCGATGGCCACGATCGCCAGCGCCCCGA
>CAZXTM010000031.1:0-15091 GCA_964643765.1 uncultured Bifidobacteriaceae bacterium
TACCGGAAGTCGCCCTCGAACACGCGTTCGTCATCCCGGCGCCTGATCGCGGCGTCCTCGTCGGCCGTGCGCGGGTCGGTCGCAACGTAGGAGATGCGTGCGCTGTCCGGGGCCCAGGCATAGGCGGTGACGCCCTCCTTCGACTCGGTGATCTTCTGCGCTTCGCCGCCGTCGGTGGGCAGCACATACAGCTGGGGCCGGGCGTCGGCCGCGCCGCGGGCCGAGAGGAAGCTGATGAACCGGCCGTCGGGCGACCACTGCGGCTGGCTGTCACCGCGTTCGCCGTAGGCAATCTGGCGCGCCGGCGACTGGCCGTCGATGGCCACGCGCCACACCCGCGTGCGTGATTCCATCCGCTCGCCATCGGCTTCCCACTGGCGCACGGTGTAGACCACGGCACGCCCGTCGGGCGACAGCTGGGCCCCCTGCACCTGCTTGACCTGCAGCACGTCATCGAAGGTAGCGACGCGGGCCGGCTGTGCACTGGCCGGGGCGGCGAGGACTACCAGCAGCACGCTGAGGACGAGACGGGAGGGGGAGGCCGTGCAGCGCATCAGCAGACACCTCTGGAGGGCGGGGGCGGGATTGGTGCCGGAGGAGGGACTCGAACCCACACACCCTTTCGGATATTCGATTTTGAGTCGAACGCGTCTGCCATTCCGCCACTCCGGCACGGGGCCTGCCCTTCCAGTATACGGGATGTCAGTCGCCCGTCCGGGCCCCCTCGGGCGCCCACAGGATGCCGCAGGCCTGCATCGTGACGCCGCCCCGGCGCGGCCTGATGCTGACCGTCTCGATGGGTTCGGTGTCCGGGTTCCATTCCGCCTGAATCTGCGCGACATCGCGCTGCAGGGCCGCCTGGATGTCGTCCGCCTGCTGGTGAAGCAGCGCGACCTGGGCCTGGGCCCGCTGCACATCGGCCGCCTGCGACTGTGCGCGGCCGGCGCCCCGGATGGCTGAGGCGGCCCGTCCGACGTTGGCCCCCGACAGGGCCTTGCCCCCGAAGATGGCCGACAGCAGGCCGGCGCCGACCGAGACGGCGGCCGACAGCGACGAATCGCGGGCCTGCAGTGATTCGCGATCGACGGCCGCTTCGGCCCGGCGCACCTTGTCCTCGGCCGTGCGGATGCGTGCGGCGTACTTCTCTTCCAGCCGCGCGACGGCCGCATCGCGGCCCTCGCGCAGGGCCTGCCCGACGCGGATGCGGAACGCGCCCTCGGTTTCCCCGGGGACAGACACCAGTCGCGTACGGCCACTGCGATACAGCGTCAGTCCCTGGGTCTGGGACATCCAGCTGGCAAATCCCTTCTCCCAGTTGGCGTAGCGCCTGGCGGTGTGGGCCACGGATGGCAGCGGGGCGAACGTGACCGATTCAGGGGGCGCAGTGTGCAACGCGTCCAGTGCCAGGTCGAGCCGCCGGGCCTGTTCCCAGTCGACGGGCACCGGACCATCGGCCACGGGCACGGTGGCCAGCCGCGTGCCCGCTTCGTCGATGCCGAGCCTGGCGTCGCTGACGAGGATGCGTGCGATTGCCACCAGCGAGGGCTCGAGCCGCGTCCCCGGCGGGGCCTCGAGAAAGAACTGTGGAATTCCCGGGGGCAGGACGGGCGGCGCCGATGAATGGGCCTGTGGCGGTTCCGACAGGCGCGCGGGAGATCGTCCGTCAGCCGGGGTCGCACGGTCGCCGTGTGACGGAGGCCGAACAGGCGAGGCCGGCACCCGGAAGGCCGCAGGGCTGGAACCACCCGCCTGGTCACGGGACAGGATGGCGTCCACCGCCTGGTTCGCCCCGGATTCAGCCGCGCCCGGTGCGGCGCACAGCCGCTTCAGCTCCTCGCGGCCCACGGGCCCGCGCAGATACGACAGGGTCCAGCGGGTTTCAAAGAGTACGGGCCGCTTCGCGTTCACGTTGTGCAACAGGAAGACGCGCTTGCCCAGCCCTGAGAGCACCTGATCGAGCCCCGCCCGGTCGAAGCCCTCGCCGGCGCTGGCTGCGACCCCCTCGAGCCCGTCCAGCACGCGGGCCTTGTCGCGTTCGGTCTGCAGGCGGCCCAGCATCCAGGTGCCGCAGTTCGACAGGGCCTTGTAATCGAGGTCGACCGGGTTCTGCGTGGCGAGCGTCAGCCCGATGCCAAAGGCCCGGGCCTGCTTCAGCAGCTTCAGCAGTGGGGCCTTCGACGGCGGATTGGCCACCGGCGGCAGATAGCCGAAGATCTCGTCGAAGTAAACCATGGCCCGCAGGCTGGTCGTGCCTCGCTGGGCGCGCATCCACCGCACCACCTCGTTGAGCAGCAGTGACACGAAGAACATGCGCTCGTGGTCGTCGAGATGCGCAATCGACAGCACCGCGACTTTCGGCTTACCTTCGGCGGAGTAGAGCAGCCGCTGGACGTCCAGCGGGTCGCCCTGGAGCCAGGCGGCGAATCCCGGGGCGGCCAGAATCTGGTTCAGCCGCATGGCCAGGGCGAATCGGTCCTTCGGGGGAAAGAAGGCGTCAATGTCCATCACGCCGACGCGCGTGACCGGCGGCTGCTGCACCGCGACGATCAGGGCGGCCAGGTCGAGGTCGCGTCCCTCGGACCAGGCGTGCTGGAACAGGGTGGAGAGCAGGATGTGTTCGCGACTCCGGAGCGGCTCGGCCTCGATGCCGGCCAGGGCCAGCACGCTCGTGGCCGCCACGGCCACCACGTCGCCGAGCAGGTCGGGGTCGGCCATGATCTCGGGGGACGGTGCCATGAACGACTGCATGACGGAGATGGGGCGCCCGGCCGTGCTGCCCGGCGTGTAGACGACGATGTCGGCGGCGTCCCTGAGGCGGCTGATGCGCGCGCCGTCCTGCCCCCACTCTTCGAGGCCCCGGCGCCAGAGAGCGGCCTGGGCGGCGGCGAAGTCCTCACGCGACTGACCGGCCAGCCGGGCGGCGTCCTCGTTGATCCAGGGGGCAAAATCCTCGCCGGCGAGGGCCGGGAAGGTCAGGCAGAGATTGGCCAGGTCGCCTTTCGGGTCGATGGCGAGCACGGGGATGCCATCAATGGCGGCTTCCTCGATGAGGTCGATGCCGAGGCCGGTCTTGCCGCTGCCGGTCATGCCGACAATCACGCCGTGGGTCACCAGGTCGGCCGACGGGTAGAGCAGCGGGGTGTCGCTGCGCTGGCGGGTGTCGCGGTCGACCTGCCGCCCGAGGTAGAAGACGCCAAGCTTTTCGTAGTCCATGCCGCGGCGCATTCTAGCGCGGTCATGCGCAGCTCTGGTCAGCCCGGGCGGGCCGATTTCAGGTCAAATGACAGAACATGCGAAAATCGGCCTGAATCCGTTGATTTGGAGTCGTTGGTGCCATACACTAATAGCTCACCGTTTGGGCTGCATGCCGGTCCCAGACCCCCAGCGTCGAAACGAGGCTCACGTGTCATTCAAGATCGGCGACAAGGTGATCTACCCCAACCACGGGCTCGGCATTGTGGCCAAGATTGAAGAGAAGACAATCTTCGGCAACACCGAGGGCTTCTTCCACCTGCGCATCCTCTCGACGGAATCGACCGTGCTGGTGCCGGTGGCCAATGTCGACAACGTCGGCCTGCGGCGTGCCATCAGCGACGAAGAGGTCGAAGGGCTCTATCGCCTGCTCGGCGATGGGCACATCGACAATCACCAGAACTGGAAGGGCCGCTTCAAGGACAACTCGGACAAGATGCGCACCGGGTCGATCTACGACATGGCCGACGTGCTCAAGAGCCTGACGTTTCTGGCCAAGTCCAAGAGCCTGTCGTTCCGCGAAAAGCGGATGCTCGATCGCGCCAAGTCGCTCATCGTCTCCGAGATCTCGGAAGTGATGCGCATCAAGCCCGAGGCCGTCGAGGCGCGGGTCAACGAGCAGCTCGAGAAGTGCTTTGCGGAACGGGCCCGTGCGGTGGCGGCGGGCGAGCCGCTGCCACCGCCGCGCATCATTCCGCCGGCACCGCCGCGTTCGGCGATGCCGCTGCCTGCCGTCAAGCCCATGGCTGCCGCCCCCGTTCCCGCCCCTGCGCGTCCGGTGACGCCGCTGCAGGCCCGGGTGGCCGAGAAGGCTGCCGCTCCGGCCAGCCGTAAGCCCGCCGCCGCGGGCGCGGCGCCGAAGAAGGCCACGGCCGTCAGGGCCGCCGCTCCGAAGAAGGCGGCAGCGAAGGCACCCGCCGCGAAACCGGCAGCACCATCCAGGACCGCCAAGTCCGCCGCCGCGAAGCACGTCAAGCCTGCCGCTGCGAATCAGGCCAAGGCCGCTGGCGCCAGGAGCAAGAAGAAGGTCGCGGCAGCGAAAGCCCCGGCGAAGAAGTCCGCCCCGACCAGGCCGGCGGCGAAGAAGGCCGCTGGCGCCAGGAGCAAGAAGAAGGTCGCGGCAGCGAAAGCCCCGGCGAAGAAGTCCGCCCCGACCAGGCCGGCGGCGAAGAAGGCCGCTGGCGCCAGGAGCAACAAGAAGGTCGCGGCAGCGAAAGCCCCGGCGAAGAAGGCCGCCCCGGCCAGGCCGGCCGCGAAGAAGGCCGCTTCCGCCAAGCCGGCGGCTCGCCGTGCGGCTCCTGCCGCCACCCGCAAGCCGTCCGCGAAGGCAGCACCGGCAAAGAAGGCGGCCCCGGCCAGAAAGCCCTCGTCGGCCCGGCGCTAGCCATCGGGACCGGCTCGCGATCGTGACTGACGCCCCGGCTCCGGCCGGGGCGTTTTCGTGTACGGCGGCCGAGCCATGGGCGTTCCGCCCAGCCGCCCGTGACTGGACGAGGCCACACGTCCCGAGTACGCTCAGACTCCTATGATCCGCACCCGCCTGCTTCTCGTGGCCGTCGGCCTGGCGCTGCTGACGACAGCCGCTGCCGCCCAGCCATCGGCCTCCGTGGCCCTCACGGCCGATGACTACCGTCGCGCCGAGGGCTTCCTAGGCTACCGCACCACGCCCCTGGTGATGAATGCCGGGGTGCGGCCGACGTTCCTGCCGGATGGCCGCTTCTGGTACCGCACGCAGCGGCCCGAGGGCCCGGAATTCGTCATCGTCGATCCGGTCCAGCGCACCAAGGCGCCCGCGTTCGACCATGCGCGCGTCGCCGAGGCCCTGTCGAAGGCCGCGGGGCGCGCCATCGAACGGGCGCGCCTGCCGTTCACCAGCATCGACCTCGCCACGGCCGGCCAGGTCATCGTGACCCTCGGTGACCGCCGCTACAGCTGTGACCTGGCGGGCGCGGCCTGTACGTCGAGCGAGCGTCCGGCGATGCGTCCGCAGTCGGTCTCGCCGGATGGCACGCGCGCCGTCTTTATCCGCGACTGGAACCTGTGGCTGCGCGACCTCAAGACGGGGGCCGAATCGGCGCTGACCACCGACGGGGGCAAGGACTACGGGTACGCTACCGACAACGCCGGCTGGCGCTACAGCGATGCCCCGGTGGTCAAGTGGTCGCCCGACTCGACGCGGGTGGCCACGTTCCGACAGGACCAGCGCAAGACGAGCGACATGTATCTGGTCACCACCAACGTGGGCCGTCCCGTCCTGCAGGCGTGGAAGTATCCCCTGCCCGGCGACGCCGACGTCACGATGATCGAGCGCGTGGTGATTGACGTGACGACCGGGGCGATGGTGCGGCTGCAGCTGCCGCCCGATCAGCACCGCTCGAGCATCTGCGACGACATCATCTGCGGAGGCGACTGGGTCGACGTGCAGTGGGCGCCCGACAGCCGCAGCCTGGCGTTTGTCTCGACTTCGCGCGACCACAAGCGCGCCGACCTGCGGGTGGCCGACGTGCAGTCCGGCGCGGTCCGTCAGGTGCTGTCCGCGGAATCGGCGACGTTTTTCGAAAGCGGCAACGACGCTGTGAACTGGCGCTACCTGCCGGGGTCTGCTGAGGTGCTGTGGTTTTCGCAGCGCACCGACTGGGGACACCTGTCCCTTCACGACCTGCGCACGGGCGATGTCCAGCGCCCGGTCACCACCGGCGCGTGGAATGTCACGCAGGTGCTGCACATCGACACGGCAGCGCGGGTGATTTTCTTCGAGGGCGTGGGGCGGGAACCCGGACGGAATCCGTACTACCGCCACCTCTATCGCGTCGACATGGATGGGCGGAACCTCCGGCTGCTGACGCCCGAAGATGCCGACCACGACATTTCGCTGTCGCCCGACGGGCGCGTGTTCGTCTCGGTGGCATCGACGCCCGACGCGCCGCCCGTGGCGCGCCTCCGCTCGGCGACGGGGGATCTCGTGCTGACGCTCGAGACGGCGGATATCTCGCGCCTGACGGCTGCGGGCTGGCAGCCGCCGCAGCCGTTCACGGTGAAGGCCCGCGATGGTGTGACCGAGCTCCACGGGCTCATGTACAAGCCCACGCGCTTCGACCCCTCGCGGACGTATCCGATCATCAACAACATCTACCCCGGCCCGCAGACCGGCAGCGTCGGGTCGCGTCAGTTCGCCGCCTCGCGCAGCGACACCCAGGCCCTCGCCGAACTCGGGTTCATCGTCGTGCAGATCGACGGCATGGGCACACCGTGGCGGTCGAAGTCGTTCCACGAGAAGTACTACGGCGACATGGGCGACAACACGCTGCCCGACCAGGTGGCCGGCATGAAGGAGCTGGCGGCACGGTATCCGTTCATCGACATCAACCGTGCTGGCATCTACGGCCATTCCGGCGGTGGCTTCGCGACGGCCGGGGCCATGTTCCGCTATCCGGACTTCTTCAAGGTCGGGGTCTCGCAGGCCGGCAACCACGACAACCGCAACTACGAGGACGACTGGGCGGAGAAGTGGCAGGGGCTGCTCGTCACCAACCCGAACGGCACGACCAACTACGACAACCAGGCAAACCAGCTCGTGGCCCGGCAACTGAAGGGCAAGCTCCTGCTGGCGCACGGCACGATGGACAGCAACGTCCCCATGTACGGCACGCTGCTGGTCGTCAATGAGCTCATCAAGGCCAACAAGGACTTTGACCTGGTGCTGCTGCCGAACCGCGGCCATGGCTTCGGCAACGAGCCTTACATGATGCGCCGGCGCTGGGACTACTTCGTGCAGCACCTGATGGGTGCCACGCCGCCGCCCGAGTTTGCCTTCACGCCGCCGACCGACCCCCGCTGAGGTTCGGTGATGGAGACGGGGATGGCGGCCGCGCGGACCGCCCTGACATACCTGGCCATTGTCAGCTTCACGCTCGTGGCCGGCCCGATTGGCCTGCTGATTGCCATGCCCTTCCGGGTGAAGGGGTTGCTGTATGACCTCGGACACATCGGCGTCTGGATGACGCTGCGGACCTCGGGCATCCGCGTGACGGTGGAAGGTCGCGAGCATCTCCGCCCGTCGACGGCCGTGGTGTTCTGCGCCAACCATCAGAGCAACGTCGACCCGCCCGTGCTCTTCAGCGCCCTCCACCGCCGGCTGCATGTGTTGTACAAGGCCGAGCTCAACCGGCTGCCGATTCTCGGTACGGTTTTCCAGGTGGGCGGCTATATCCCGGTCCCGCGTGAGCAGAAGGAGGCGGCGCTGCGGGCCATTGATCTGGCATCCGCGTCGATTCGCCAGGGCAATTCGTTCCTGGTGTTTCCCGAGGGGACGCGCAGCCGCACCGATGACCTACTGCCGTTCAAGAAGGGCGGCTTCGTGATGGCCATCCAGGCGCAGGCGCCTGTGGTGCCGGTGGCGATCTCCGGCGGGCGCGCGGCCATGCGAAAGGGCAGCGCCCTCATCTATCCGGCGCACGTCCGCGTCTGCATCGGCGAGCCGGTGCCGACGGCCGGGCTGACGCTTGACGATCGCGATGCGCTGATTGTGCAGGTGCGAGAACGGATCGCCGCGATGCTGCGTCAGTAAGGGTGTATGCGCCCTCGTGCGATCGCGTTCCTGTGTGTGAGCCTGAGCCTCGTGACGCTGCTGGCCGCCGCGCAGCCCCGCCCGGATGCGGGGCCCGCCCCGGCTCAGGCCACAGGGCGCGCCACACGCTTTCCGTCCGTCAGGGACGGCCGCACGCTGGTCAGGGTCGAGGCCTACGTCACCCGCGACGGCGTGCCCGTGACCGGGCTGGCCCCGTCGGCGTTCACCGTCAGGGAAGACGACACTGACCAGATTCCAGAGGAAGTGCTGCCGCTCGGGCCACGCACCGAGGCCGGTGCGGTGCCGCGGCGGTTCGTGGTGTGGCTCGACCGCTGGCACCTGGCTGGAACGCCCGATGTGGCGGCCATTGCCCAGCTGCTCGAGTCAGTGCTGGCCGCCGGCGACGAAGTCGCGGTGATGACTCACGACACACGGCCGGCCGATCTCGCTTTCAGTGGACGGGGCACCGGGCTCCGGCAGTCACTTGCCGATGCCATGGCGTGGGCACCCGGTGATCGCGACGCGGCGGGGCTCGACCTCGAGCGTCGCTGCTTTGCCGACGGCCGGGGTGGGACGGCCATTGCCGAGGAACTGGTCGCGCGTCGTCGGGAACAGGACACCCTGCGGGCGCTCAACGCCACGCTGGCCCACCTCGAGGAGGTGCGCGAGGGGCGCACGTTCCTGATGCTGGTGTCGGACGGCTGGACCATGTTCAAGGCCAACGACCGCCTCGAGGATGCCTCCCTCAGCGACGAATGCCAGCGCGAGCGCACGCGGCTCGCCTACATCGACCACGAGTTCGAGACGCGCATGACGACGCAGCGGGCCAACCGGGCGACGGTGTCTGTGTATCCCATCCGGCCCGAATCGCTGGGGGCCGCACCGCCGGCGCCGGGCGGGGATGAGCGCCGCATCGAGTCACTGCGCACGCTCGGCCAGCTGACCGACGCGGCGGCCCTCGTCGCACCCGCCGACCGCGATCCGTGGCTGTTGCGCCTCCGCAGCGATGCCGGCGCCTCGTATCTCATCAGCTACTACTCGACCAGCACGAAGTATGACGGCCGGTTCCGGCGGGTGACCGTGGAGGTGGCGGCAGAGGGGGTTGATGTCCGCACGCGGCTCGGCTATCTGTCGCTCACGGAAGCCGAGGCACGGGCCACCGGGGCTGTGACCACGCAGGTGCTGGGCCCAGGGGGGCGGGCGCTGCCGCCGCCCGCCGTCACGCGGGCCCTCGACCGGCTGGGTCCCTCGTCCAGCCGGGCCCTGTCGCCGCTGCGGGTGCAGGTCGTCGGCTTCACCTCGTCACTGCGGGCGGTCATCGAGCTCGAGGCGACTGCGGTCCGGCTGCCCGAATGGCAGGCCGGCATGGCTGTTCAGGTGCTGGTCGAATCTGAGAAAGGTGGGGCACCCCTCGTGCTGCAGGGCGAGATGCTGCCCAGCCAGCGGGTGCTGACCATCGACGGGCCCGAGGCCGATCAGCCGCTGGGGCCGGGACGATACATCGTGCGTGTGGAAGGCCGACCCCTGCGGACGGCCTCAGGCAGCGTGCCGGTGCGTGCCTCCGGCGACGTTGTACTGGGGGCGCCGGCGACCCGCTTCGGCTCCGGCATGCAGCTGCTGCGCCGCAGTCCGTCGACGGGCCTGGCCTACGTGCCGACGGCCGATCCCCGCTACCGGCGCACCGACCGCCTGCGTCTCGAGGTGCCGCTCCTCGGAGCGGGCGAGGCCGCCGTGACGGGTCGCATGCTGACCCGCGAGGGCGACCCGCTTCCGCTGGTGGTCACCATGAGCGAGCGCACCGACCCTGCCACCGGCGTGCGCTGGGCCGTCGGCGATGTGACGCTCGCCCCGCTGGCGCAGGGCGAGTATGTCGTCGAGTTCCTGGCAGGCAGCGAGGTCACCGCCTACGGCCTGCGCATCATTCCCTGACCGCTACGCAGGCCGGGCGGCCCGCATAGCAACCGCCCTTCTTTGCGGCGCCGCAGCGCCGGCGCTCAGTGGAGCGGTCGCCGGGCGTAGCGCGCCAGGATGACGGCCAGGGCGAAGAACAGACCGGCACCCGCCAGGTTGCCGACGAGGCCTTCTTCCCGCAGGACGGGCAGGGCGTTCCCCACCGACTGCAGCGTGCCAAGCACATTCACTCCGGACTGCTGCGCCCCGACCAGCACGGCGAACAGGATGCCCGCCAGCGACCCGCCGGCGATCAGTCCCGACGAGAACAGCGTTCCGGCGCTGATGTCCGAGTCGTCCTTCGTCCCGGTGCTGCGCTCGACCCACCACCGCACGAGGCCGCCGATGAAGATGGGCGCGGTCGTGGCAATGGGCAGATAGGCGCCGACCGCAAACGACAGCGAGTGGATGCCGCACAGTTCCAGCGTCACTGAAATGAACACGCCGACGAGCACCAGGCCCCACGGCAGGTTCTGCGAGAGCAGCCCCTTGATCAGGGTGGCCATCAGTGTGGCCTGCGGCGCGGCGACCGCCGCCGAGCCGATGCCGAACACCTGGTGCATGTAGAGCACCGTGGCCCCGATGATGAACGCCGAAGTGACCACGCCGATGGCGAGGCCCATTTGCTGGGCGATCGGCGTGGCGCCGACCAGATAGCCGGTTTTGAGGTCCTGCGATGTATTGCCGGCGTTAGCGGCGGCGATGCAGACCAGCGCGCCGACCGAAATCGCCACCGGCGCATAGATGTCGCCGGTCCACCCCAGGGCCACAAAGATGACACACGTGATGATGAGCGTGGCGATCGTCATGCCCGAGATGGGGTTGGATGACGAACCGATCAGGCCGGTGATGCGCGACGACACCGTGGCGAAGAAGAAGCCGAAGAGCACAATCAGCACCGACACGAGAATGTTGCCCTGTGTGGGCAGGCCGGGCATCACCGCCAGGAACACCGCCAGCGCGAGCGAGCCGCCGAGCACCACGGTGATGGGCACGTCACGTTCGGTGCGCCGCGGTGGTCCGTCGCCGGCGGTGCCGAGCCCCTTCAGGCCTTCGCGCGCCGACGACACGATGGTCGGCAGCGTGCGCCCCAGCGTGATGAGACCGGCGGCCAGCACGGCCCCGGCGCCGATGTAGCGGATGTAGGCGCTCCAGATTTGTCCCGGCCCCATCTCTGAAATCAGATACGGCATGCCCGTGGCGGGATTGTTGGCCAGCGCCGGGGCAATCGGGGGAAATGGCGTCGGGATGGCGGCGCCGAGCAGCGAGAGCAGGGGCAGCAGCACCAGCCACGACAGCACGCCGCCGGCCACCATCGTGCCGGCGATGCGGGGACCGATGACGTAGCCGACGCCCATGTACTCGGGCGAGATGTCGACCGCCACGGTGGCATTCGGAAACTGGCTGGTGCGCGACGTCGAGTATCCGACCTCGGCGAGGAACAGGTTGAAGATGCCCGTGAACGACTTCCACAGCGCGCCGATCCCGAGGCCGCTGAAGACCAGCGAAGCCAGTTGGCCGCCCCGCTCACCGGCCACCAGCACTTCCGCACAGGCCGTGCCTTCCGGATAGGGCAGCACGCCGTGCTCCTTCACGATGAGCGCGCGCCGCAGCGGCACCATCATCAGCACGCCGAGGATGCCGCCGGCGAAGGCGAGCATCGTGATCTGGGTGTAGGTGAAGTACTTCGGCCCTTCCGGCGCGAGGAAAATCAGCGCGGGAATGGTGAAGACGACGCCGCCGGCGACCGACTCGCCGGCCGACCCGATCGTCTGCACGATGTTGTTTTCGAGAATGGTCGAACCGCCGAGGCGTTTGAGCACCGAGATGGCCAGCACCGCGATGGGAATGGATGCGCTGACGGTCAGCCCGGCCCGAAGGCCGAGGTAGACGGTGGAGGCACCGAAGAGCAGCCCGAAGAGCACGCCGAGAATGACGGCCTTCGCGGTGAACTCGGCCATCGCATGCGAATCCTGGACGTAGGGTGTGAAGGGCTTCTGGGAGTCGGCCATGGGGCGGGATGATAGCAGGGTCGGTCCCGGAGCGACTTTGCTATCCTGTCTCCCTTGTGAAAAGTGGGAACAAGCGACGGGCCGTGACGGAGCAGGTGTCAGAGCTGACCACCGGCCGGCTCTCAATCTACCTGCGGTGTCTCACCCGGCTCGAGCAGGCGGGCGTCGAGACGGTCTCGTCGCAGGGACTGGCCGAACAGTTTCATCTCAATGCCGCGCAGATCAGGAAGGATCTGGCGTACTTCGGCGAGTTCGGCGTCCGCGGCGTCGGCTACGTGGTCAAGGATTTGCGCCAGCAGCTGCGGAAGATCCTGGGACTCGACCGGCGGCTCAAGGTGGCGGTCGTCGGCGCCGGCAAGCTCGGGCAGGCGCTGGCCGACTATCCGGGGTTCGGGCGTGAAGGCTTCGAAGTCGTGGCGATGTTCGATACCGACCCGGAGAAGGTGGGCCGGCACTCGCGCAGCGGTATTCCCATCCTGCACAGCCGCACCCTCCGGGCCTTCGCCACGCGCACGGGCATCGACATCGCCGTGCTGGCCGTGCCGGGCGAGGTCGCCCAGGACGTGCTCGATCTCATCGTCGCTGCCGGTGTCAGGGCGGTGCTCAATTTTTCGCCGGGAGGCCTGCGGGTGCCAGAGACCGTCAAGCTCAAGCACGTGGACCTGACCGTCTCGCTGGAAGGGCTGTCGTTCTTCCTGGCGCATGGAGGTGACGATGGCGCGTAAGTCGACGACTACGGGTCGCGTGACGGCAGGCCTGACGCATGTGGGTGCCGATGGCAGGGCCCGCATGGTCGACGTCGGGGACAAGCCCACGACCGACCGCGAGGCGGTGGCGCGTGCGCGCATCGACATGTCGGCTGAGGCCCGCCGCCTGATTCGAAGCGGAGCCGTGCGGAAGGGCGATCCCCTCCAGGCGGCGCGACTGGCCGGCATCATGGCCGCCAAGCGCACCAGCGAGCTGATTCCCCTGTGCCATCCCCTGCTGCTGACGCATGTCTCGGTCGACCTGTCGCCCACGCGGACCGGGTATCGCATCGAGGCACGCGTACGCACCAGCGGCCAGACCGGGGTGGAAATGGAAGCGCTGACGGCCGCGACGGTCGCCGCCCTCACCATCTACGACATGGTGAAGGCGGCCGACAAGGGAATGGTCATCGGCGAGGTGTACCTGGTGTCGAAGCGCGGCGGGCGCGGCGGCATGTACCGGCGGCCACGCTGATGCACGTCCTGATCTCGATCCAGCAGCGCGTCCCCCAGTGGCAGATTCCCGAGGCGGCGGCCCGCGCGCTGATGGCGCGGCGGCCCGACGTGCAGTTCACGTACGCCACCACGGACGACATGCGGCGCGAGGCGCTGCGCACGGCCGACGTGGCGTTCACCTGGATCCTCGGCGAGGACGAGCTGGCCGATGCGCCCTGCCTCCAGTGGGTGCACACCTCGGCCGTGGCCGTCGAGACCCTCTGCCTGTCTGCCCTGGCGGCGCGCGGCATCCGCGTCAGTAACACACGCGGCGTCCAGGCCGTCCCCATTGCCGAGCATGTCCTGGCGCTGCTGCTGGCGTTCGGCAAGCAGCTGCCGTTCCTGCTCGAGCGGCAGCGCGAGGCCCGCTGGGCACAGGCCGAGTGCGCTGGCGCGCGGTCGCCGTGGCTGCTGCGCGGACGAACCCTCGCGCTGGTGGGACTCGGCACCATCGGCGAAGCGCTCGCCTCGCGGGCAGCGGCCCTCGGCATGCGCGTGGTCGCCCAGCGGCGCGATCCGTCGGCCCCGGGCGTCCCCGGCGTCAGCGTCATCTACGGCCCTGGTGCCCTGCACGAAATGCTGGGGGAGGCCGACGCCGTCGTCGTGGCCGCGCCCCTGACCCCGGCCACCGCCGGCGTGTTCGATGCCGCGGCCTTCGCCGCCATGAAGCCCGGCAGTGTCTTCATCAACGTCGGACGCGCGCGGATTGTCGACACGTCGGCGCTCATGGCGGCCCTCGAGCGCGGACACCTGGCCGGTGCCAGCCTCGATGTGTTTCCCGAGGAGCCGCTGCCTCCGACCCATCCGCTGTGGCGCTGTCCCAACGTGATTCTCACGCCGCACACCTCGGGCTTCCGGCAGGGGCACTGGGACGACGTGATTGACGTTTTCGCGGACAACCTCGAGCGATTCACCAGCGGTCGCCCACTGCGCTACGAAGTGCAGCCGATCCGGGGTTACTGACTCGGAGCAGCGTCGCCTCCGGGGTGGTCTGGCGAGCCGGGTGGCGCGAGCGTGGCATCGGACTGACGATCGGGCTCGACGTGAATCACCGCATCTTTCACCTGTGGAAAGTGCGCCATCAGCCGGTCCTTGACGAGGTGCGAGATGCGGTGCGCCTCGTGCAGGGGCAGGTCGCGGTCGAGCCAGATGTGCAGGTCGAGGAAAACGAAGTCCTGTGACCCGCGGGTGCGCACCCGATGGCATTCGCGCACCGCGGGCACCTGCATCACCACCTCGCGCAGATGCGCATCGTCAAGGACGAGGGCATCGCCCAGGATGCGGGTGGTGTCGCGCGCGATTTCGAGGCACGCCCAGGCGATGAACCCGGCCACGACGAAGGCGGCCATCGGGTCGAGCCACGCATACCCGAGGCGCACGCCAATGAGGGCGGCGATGACGGTGGCCGAGGTGAGCAGATCGCTGGTGGTGTGATGCGCGTCGGCGGCCAGCAGTTCGCTGCCGAGGCGGCGTCCTTCGCGGCGTTCATACCAGACGACGGTGAGGTTGATCAGGAAGGTGGCCCCCATCACGACGAACGACAGCGCGTCGACGTGCGGCGGCGTCTGGTCGCGCAGCCTCGCGATCGCGGTGACGACCACCTGAGTCAGCACGACCACGAGGAAGACGAGGATACCCACCGAGGCGAGCGTCTCGAACTTGCGGTGTCCGTAGGGATGGTTGGCGTCCGGCGGACGGCTGGCGGCGCGTACGCCGATGATGCCGATGACGTTCGAGCCGGTGTCGGTCAGCGAGTGGAAGCCATCGGACAGGACGCTGACGGCGCCGGTCGCCAGGCCTAGAGCGATCTTGGCGGCGGCGACCACGAGGTTGAGCACCAGCACCCGCCGCAGCACGGACGAGACGGCGGCGTGACGGTCCATCGGGCGGGTGGTTGGCGGCTCAGAAGATGGTGGCCGTGGGAATGGGCCACCACCGCACCTGGACGCGGCCGATGATGTACTTCTTCGGCACAAAGCCCCAGTGACGGCTGTCGGAACTGTTGTTCCGGTGGTCGCCCATCACGAAGTAATAGCCCTCGGGAATGACCTGCGGGCCCCAGTCGTCGT
>CAZXTM010000032.1:0-15034 GCA_964643765.1 uncultured Bifidobacteriaceae bacterium
TGTCCGGTGCCGGGGCACATCGGGTTGTCGATGGCCACGATCGCCAGCGCCCCGATGGCATCGCCGTGCTTGCGCACCGTGTGCATTTCGGAAATCTTCTCGTCGAGGGGACAGCCGGCCAGCGGAATGCCGAGCGCATTCACCGACACCGTGCCGGCCTTGTCGCGGATGCCCTTCGAGCAGCTGTCCTTCTCGCGCTCGTGGCACAGCACGCAGTAGTGAATCTCGCTCAGCACCTCGCGCGGACTGTAGCGCCCGTCGGTCAGGGCAAAGCCCTGCCGCCGGCGCAGCGAGGCCTCGGGCCCGGTCATCAGCTCGGGCACGTCGGCGCGCGGCCGCTGCACCCGCACCAGCCGCTCGGCGTCGATCGTCTCGGGAAACCGGAACACCACCCATTCGCGCAGGCGCGGCTCGTGCACGTGGGCCGCCGCCCAGCGCTTCAGCGCGTCGATGTCCGCCGCCACGGCCGCCTTCGCCTCAGCCGGCGCCTCGGCGCCTGCGGCGGTGAGGGCCGCCTCGCGATCGAGCAGCGCGCACCCGGCGCGGGCCAGGGCCAGTTCCGACGCGGCCAGGTCTGCCCACAGGTCGCTGATGCCCTCGGCCAGCAGCAGCGCCTCGACGCGCGCGTGGTCGTCGGCCGACGCCACGACGTGCGCGCCCGCCTTCAGCAGCGGCAGCGCCCGGCGACGCACCAGATCGATCTTGAAGCGGAACAGCTGGTCGTAGGCGGCCGTCGAGGCCTGCAGGGCCGCGGCCGCGTCGCCCACGCTGAAGAGCCGCGCGATGAATCGCGAGACGTGCGGGGCCATCTGCACCAGCAGGTGCCCGCGCGCCGAGGCGGTGAGCATCTCGGGCACCTCGGCGTACTGCGTCCAGGCCTGCCAGAGTTCGGGCTCGGCCGCCGCCACGTCGCGGGTGAAGGCGTGATGCAGGTCGCGCAGCCGGCCCGGGTCGTGCAGGTCGGCGAAGGTGAAACCATCGAGGCCCAGCGGATCAGAGGCGCGCACAGCAGGAGCCATAGCCTTCCGATTATACCGTCCGGCTCCGGGCGGCCGCCGGGCGCGGCGGCAGACACCCGCTCCCCGCCAGGCCACACTCGCGCGGCCGTGGCGCCCGCCGCTTGACCCCCGGCCGGTGCGGTCACTACGCTGGAACGCACCGTGACGCTGCACATCAACGGCGACCCCCACCAGGTGCCGGCCGGCCTGACCGTCGCCTCCCTGCTCCTGCACCTGGGCATCGACGCCCGTCGCGTGGCCGTCGAACTCAATGAAGCCGTCGTCAAACGCATGCGCTACGAGGGCACGCCGCTGGCCGAGGGTGACCGCGTCGAAATCGTCAACTTCGTCGGCGGCGGGTAATACAATTCCCGGATGGCCGATCCGTTTGTCATCGCCGGCCGCGAGTTCCGCTCGCGCCTCATTGTCGGTACCGGAAAGTATCCGTCGCACGCCATCATGCGCGCCGCCCACGAGGCCTCGGGCGCTGACATGGCGACCGTCGCCGTCCGGCGGGTCGACATCACCCGGCAGACCGAATCGCTGCTCGACTACATCGACACCAGCCAGATATTCCTGCTGCCCAACACCGCCGCCTGCTACACCGCCGATGAAGCCATCCGCACGGCACGGCTCGGGCGAGAAGCCGGCATGTCGCACTGGGTCAAGCTCGAAGTCATCGGCGATGAACGCACCCTTTACCCCGACACGGCTGCGCTCGTCGAGGCGACACGCGTGCTTGTGAAGGAAGGCTTCGTCGTCCTGCCCTACACCAACGATGACCCGGTCGTCTGCCGCCGCCTCGAGGATGCCGGCGCCGCCGCGGTCATGCCGCTTGGTGCGCCGATTGGCTCGGGACTCGGCATCCAGAATCCCAACAATATCGCCATCATCCGCGAGTTCTCGCGCGTGCCCGTCATCGTCGATGCCGGCGTGGGTACCGCCTCGGACGCAGCCATTGCCATGGAACTCGGCGTCGACGCCGTGCTCATGAACACCGCCATCGCCGGCGCTGCCGACCCGGTCGCCATGGCCCGCGCGATGAAGCTGGCTGTCGAGGCAGGCCGGCTCGCCCACCTCGCCGGCCGCATTCCGCGCCGCCGCTACGCCACGGCCAGCAGTCCCCTCGACGGCGTGGTGGGCCGATGAGCATCGTCGAACGCCCGGTCATGCCAGAGGATCTGGCGCGGCTCAAGACCCAGCGGGAAGAGGCCGATCGGCGCTACAACGACGCCCTCACGGCGCTCGATGAGGCCATCGCGGCCCTCAAGGCCCCGGCACTGCCCGAGTGGCCCTCGCCCCCGGATGAGGCCCAGATCACCCCGCTCAACGAGCGATGGGCCATCACCGCCAACGCCCCGGCACTGCCGCAGGGTGGCTGGCGCGGGCACGCGGCGGGTTTCGTGATGAGCCTGGTCCGTCCGTACATCGAGCGACAGGAAGCGTTCAACGCGACGCTCGTCGACCACGTGAACCGCAGCGTGATGCCGGCCCGTGCGCAGGTCGAGGCCGCGCGCGCCTCGCTGGTGGCGCTGCAGGCGCAGCACCAGCACCTCGAGCGGCTGCAGTCGCGGCTCATCCTGCTGCTGCAGCAGGTCACCCCCTTCGTCGACTCGAAGGACTACGAGTTCTACGCCATCTCGCAGCAGATTGCCGACTCGGTGCAGGGGCTCGCCGCCGCGCTCAGCGATGTGTCTGACGACATGGCCAGACGCTGGGAACGCTACGAAGGCCTGCGGGCGTCGGTCAGTACGCTGCAGGTCGCCGTGCAGGCCCTGCGGCGCGAGCTCCAGCAGCGCGGATCGCTACCCGCCGCGACGCAGGCGACCGCGGCCGGGGCGCCGCCGACGGCAGAGGCGCAACCGCCCGCCGGGGCGACGGCGCTGTCGCCGGCGACCACGGCCTCGGTACACCTGTCATCAGACCCGCTGGCGGCCCATACCTACGTAGCCTTCGAGAACGTGTTCCGCGGCGACCCGCAGCTGATCGCCGAGCGCCAGCAGTCCTACGTCGACCTGTTCCGCGGACGCCAGGACGTACTCGACATCGGCTGCGGCCGGGGCGAGTTCCTCAAGCTGCTGCAGGCCCACGGCACCTGGTCGCGCGGCATCGATCTGAACCATGAAATGGTGGCACTGTGCCGCGCCGACGGCCTCGACGTCACCGAGGCCGATGCTCTCACATACCTGCGGCAGTGCCGCGACGGCGAACTCGGGGGCCTGATTGCGCTGCAGGTGGTGGAACACCTGCCGCCCGACTACCTGCTCGAGCTGATTGACGAGGCCCACCGCGTGCTGTCACCGGGATCGCCGCTGCTGCTCGAGACGATCAACGTGGCCTCGTGGTCGGCGTTCTTCTCGAGCTACCTGCGCGACATCACGCACCTGCGTCCGCTGCACCCCGACACGCTGCGCTTCCTGGTCGACGCGGCGGGCTTTGCCGACACCGAGGTGCAGCTGCGGGCCCCGGTGGCCGCAGCGCAGCAGCTGGCGCGCACACCCGAACGCACCCGCCTGACCACGCCGCAGGACGACAGCGGCCAGGGCCTCGCGGCGCTCTACGACAGCATCGACCGTAATGTGAACCTGCTCAACGACCTGATCTTCGCCCCGCAGGACTACGCGGTCGTCGGCTGGAAGCGCTGAGCCAGCAGCGCCCCGAAGGCGTCGGCCTCGGGCAGCACCGGCAGCGTGAGCCACGGCCGATGAGCCTCGAGCTCGTCGACCGTGTGCGTGTTGCTGGCGAGGGCGAGCGTGGGAATGCCCACCGCCCGCGCGCCCTCGATGTCGTGGGGGGTGTCGCCGATGACCAGCATCTCGGCCAGGGTCAGCGTCGGATCGAGGCGGCGCGCCTCGGCGGCCGCGCGGCCCACGATCTCGAACCGGGGCTCGACGCGCTCGGAAAAGGCTCCGCGCAGTCGAACGCCCGCTCCAGGCGCGAAGTAGTGCGCCAGTCCGTAATGCTGCAACTTGGCCACCGCCCCGGCCTCGACATTGCCGGTGACCACCCACGACGTGATGGCTGGGTGACGGTCGACGATCTCAAGGGCCCCGGGCACATTCGCCAGCACGCGTCCCTGTCGCTGTGGCAGCACCGCTGGCAGCCGCGATGCGTAGGCGGCAACCAGGCGGTCGGCCTCGCGCTGCACCTCATCACTGACCGTGTCGAACGGCCCTGGATGCCCCAGCAGCAGCCACGCCGCGATCTGGTGGTCGGTCATACCGTCCGGACGCACCGGCGGAAACACGCGCCCCTCGCCAGACACGCCGTAGGCGTCCTCCCAGGCAATCATCCCGGCACGCGCCGTCAGCAGCAGCGTCCCGTCGATATCCCAGAAGACCGCCCGGGTCGGCGCCTTGTCGATGGGCATGTGCGCATCCAGTCCGGCGGGGACACTCACGCGGTCACGCCGTAGAACGACGCGATCTGCTCGACGACGTAGGATTGCTGATCGGCGGAGAGTTCCGGATAGATCGGCAACGCCAGCACCTCGGCTGCCGCGCGTTCAGCATGCGGGAAGTCACCCGCCTTGTAGCCGAGCGACGCAAAGCAGGCCTGCTGGTGGAAAGGCACCGGGTAGTAAATCTCGGTCCCGATACCCGCCGCCTCGAGATGCGCCTTGAGCGCATCGCGCTTCGGCGCGCGAATCACGAACTGGTTGTAGATGTGGTACCGGTCGGGCCATTCCTTCGGCAGCCCGATCGTGCCGGTGAGCCCTGCCTCGGCGAAGAGCGTGCGATAGCGCGCCGCGTTGCGCCGCCGCCCCTCCGTCCACGCCGGCAGGTGCGGCAGCTTCACGCGCAGCACGGCCGCCTGGATGGCGTCGATGCGGAAGTTGCCGCCAATCAGCGAGTGGTAGTACTTGGGCTCCATGCCGTGGTTCCGGATGAGCCGCACCTTGTGCGCGAGGGCATCGTCATTGGTGGTCACCAGCCCGGCGTCACCGAAGCCCCCGAGGTTCTTGCTGGGGAAGAACGAGAAGCACCCCAGGTTCCCGATGCCGCCGACCCTGCCGCCGTGGTCGCCCGCACCGATGGCCTGCGCCGCATCCTCGATCACCTGCAGCTTGTATTCGTCGGCCAGCGCCAGCACGGCACTCATGTCGGCTGCCTGGCCGAAGAGGTGGACCGGCATCAGTGCGCGGGTGCGCGTGGTGCAGGCCCCTGCGGCCGCGACCACATCCATGTTGAACGTCTCGGGGTCGATGTCGACCAGCACCGGGCGCGCCCCCACCCGGGCAATCGACCCCGCGGTGGCGAAGAACGAGAACGTGCTGGTCACCACTTCGTCACCCGGCCCGATGCACATGGCCATCAGCGCGGCCACAAGGGCGTCGGTGCCCGACGACACACCGATGGCGTGCTTCACGTCAATGGCGGCCGCGACCTCCTGCTCGAACTGGTCGACCTCCGGCCCCATGATGAAGCGGCCGCTGTCGGCCACCCGCGTGAGCGCATCGATGAACTGATCGCGCAGCGGACGATACTGCGCCTGGAGGTCGAGAAGCGGAACGTTCACAGCCTTTCGATGGTAGTCTGGAGCCATTCCCGGACGCAATTAATGGCTGACACCGAGATTGACATTGCCGTCGTGGGCGGCGGCGTCGTGGGATTGGCGTGTGCGCTGGCCCTCGCTGAGCAGGGACATGCCGTGTGCCTCCTCGAGCAGCACGCACGCATGGGCCACGAAACCAGCACCCGCAACAGCGGCGTGATTCACGCCGGCATTTACTATCCCGCCGGGACGCTCAAGGCCGCCCTGTGCGTCGAAGGCCGCGAGCGGCTCTACGCCTTTGCCGCGCAGTACGGCGTGCCGCACGACCGGTGCGGCAAACTCATCGTGGCCGCCACGGCCGACGAGATTCCGGCGCTCGAACGCCTGGCCGAGCGTGCCACGGGCAACAGCGCCCCGGTCGAGATGGTCGGACGCGCGTTCATCGTGGCACGCGAACCGCACGTCGCCGGGGTCGCCGCCCTCTGGTCGCCCACCACGGGCCGCGTCGAACCTGAGGCCTTTGTCCGCACCCTGCAGCGCCTGGCGACGGCGGCCGGCGTGCACGTGCTGCCGGGGTCGCCGCTGATCGACGCCAGCCCGCACCCGTCCGGCATCGCCCTGCGGACGCCGCACGAGACGATCGCGGCGCGCCTCGTGGTCAATGCCGCAGGCCTGTGGGCCGATGCCGTCAGCGCCATGGTCGGCGGCGAGGCGTTCACCATCTATCCCTGCCGGGGCGACTACGCCGAACTGGCGCCCTCACGCCGGGGCTACGTGAACGGTCTGGTCTATCCGGTGCCCCACACCCCGGGGCACGGGCTGGGCGTGCACCTCACGAAAACCACCTGGGGCAGCGTCCTGCTCGGACCGACGATTCACTACCAGGATCGGAAGGACGACTACGAATCGAACCGGCTGCCGCTCGAGGCGTTCGTCGATGAGACACGGGCCCTGCTACCCGAGGTGACGCTGGCCGACCTGCAGCCCGCCAGCTCGGGCATTCGCGCCAAGCTGTGCCCGCCGAGCGAGGCATTTGCCGACTTCATGATCAGGCGCGATGCGGTGAACCCGCACGTGGTGCAGGTGGCCGGCATCGACTCCCCCGGCCTGACCTCATCACTGGCGATTGCCGCGCGGGTAGCCGCCATCGTCGCCGAGGCCGCGTAGCCAGGGCGCACGAACGGACGGGACCACCCGTGATGGGCGGTCCCTGGTCCAGTTACAGCGCGGCGATCTTCGCGTCGCGCGAGTGGCGCGCGATGTCAGCGTCGACCATCATCTGCACCAGCCGCGTGAAGTCGACTGACGGCTCCCATCCCAGCTGCCGGCGGGCCTTGCCGGGATCGCCGATGAGGTGGTCGACCTCGGCCGGCCGCAGGAAACGCGGGTCGGTGCGGACATACTGCTGCCAGTCGAGGCCTGCGTGCCCGAAGGCCGCCTCGACCAGGTCCTTCACCGAGTGCGCGACACCCATCGACACGACGTAGTCGTCGGGCTGGTCCTGCTGCAGCATCAGCCACATGGCCCGCACATAGTCGCCGGCAAAGCCCCAGTCGCGGCAGGCATCGAGGTTCCCGAGCCCCAGGTGATCGGTGAGGCCCAGCTTGATGCGGGCTACGCCGTCGGTCACCTTGCGGGTGACAAACTCGAGGCCACGGCGCGGCGACTCGTGATTGAACAGGATGCCCGAGCAGGCGAACAGGCCATAGCTCTCGCGGTAGTTCACCGTGATGTAGTGGCCGTAGACCTTCGACACGCCGTAGGGGCTGCGCGGATAGAACGGCGTCAGTTCGGTCTGCGGAACCTCGCGCACCCGGCCGTACATTTCGCTCGACGAGGCCTGATAGAAGCGAATCTTCGGGTTGACGCGGCGAATGGCCTCGAGGGCGCGCGTGACCCCCTGCGAGTTGTATTCGCCGGTGAGCATCGGCTCGTCCCACGAGGTCGGCACGAAGGACATCGCCGCCAGGTTGTAGAACTCGTGGGGATCCGCCTGCTCGACCGCCTTGATGAGCGACAGCTGATCAAGCAGGTCACCCTGGATGATGGTGATGCGATCGCGCAGGTGCGCGATGCGCCAGTCGTTGGGGGCACTGAGCCGCCGGGCGACGCCGTAGACCGTGTAGCCCTGTTCGAGGAGCAGCTCGGCCAGATACGACCCATCCTGCCCGGTGATGCCGGTAATCAGTGCACGCTTTGACATGGCAATCCCATACCGTAACCCGCCCGAGTCCCCCGCGGCAACCCCTTCGGCCGCAGCGCCCGCCGGTTAGAGAGCCGCACCGGGCAGGCCTTCCCGGCGGCGCAGATAGCGATGCAGGGCATCGCGCCAGCCGGGCATCGCGCCCGCCACGGCCTCGAGCCGGGCGGCCGACAGCGCGGCATACTGCGGGCGCGGCGCCTTCAGCGCCGCCTGACGCACACCGATGGGACGCAGCAGTCCCTCGTCTGCCCCGCAAGCCTGGGCCATCGCCAGACCAATGCCGTACCACGTGGTCACGCCCGCATTGACGCAGTGATACAGCCCGGACGCCCCCTGCGCCTCGAGCAGCCGCCAGGTGGCCTCGGCCACGTCATCCACGAAGCTCGGGGTGACCGTGCGGTCTGCAAACAGTGTCACGGGGTCGCCCCGCCGAAGGGCATCCGCAATGCGATCGACGCTGCTGCGCCGCCGTTCGCCGCCGAACAGGCTCTCGACGCGCAGCACGTAGTGCGACGTACATTCGGCGGCCAGCCACTCGCCCATCAGCTTCGATTGGGCGTAGACGCTCCGGGGCTCAGGATGCGAGTCTTCCGTCCACACGCCGGGCGACGTGCCGGCAAAGACGAAGTCGGTGCTGTAGTGGACGAAAGTGGCGCCGACGGCGTCCGCTGCACGCGCAAGTACGCCCACTCCGACGCCGTTGATGTCGATGGCCTCGGCCTGCCGTTCCTCTGCCCCATCCACATCGTTGAAGGCCGCCGCGTTGACCAGCACGGCCGGCCGCAGCTCGCGCATCACGGCCCCGACCGCTGCCGCGTCGCAGAGGTCGAGCCGATCGTGGGTGAACCGATGCACCTCGGCCCTGTCGGCCCAGGCCTCGCTCAGCGCATGCCCCAGCTGCCCGCCGGCCCCGACCACGGCCACCACGGGCTGCGGGCCGCGCATCAGAGGGCCTCCGTGCCGGCCATGACTGCGTCGATCACCCGCTGCTGGTCGGCATCCGACAGCTGGTAGAAGAGCGGCAGCCGCACCAGGCGGTCCGCGATCGACTCGGTCACCGGACACTGCCCCTCATGCCCGCCGAACCGCCGTCCCATGTCGGACAGGTGCAGGGGCAGGTAGTGGAAGACCGCCAGCACCTGCCGTTCGCGCAGAAAGGCCAGCAGCCGCGTGCGCGCCTCCAGCGACGGCATCACGAGGTAGAACAGGTGCGCCGGGTGCGCGCAGTCGGCCGGCACGGTCGGCAGGCCGATGCCATGGTGCGACGCCCACTCGGAGAGCCCCGACTGGTAGCGCGCCCACAGCGCCTGGCGCCGGAACTGGATCTCGTCGCGCGCCTCGAGCTGCGCCAGCAGATACGCCGCCAGAATATCCGACGGCAGGTAGCTCGACCCGATGTCGCACCAGGTGTACTTGTCGACCTGACCGCGGTAGAAGCGCGTGCGGTTGGTCCCCTTCTCGCGGATGATTTCTGCGCGGTCGGCGTACGAGGCGTCGTTGATGACCAGCGCCCCGCCCTCGCCGCACGACAGGTTCTTGGTGTCGTGGAAGCTGAGGGTCGACAGCACGCCGAAGCTGCCGAGGCGCCGGCCGCGGTAGGTGCCGAACAGCCCGTGCGCGTTGTCCTCCACCACCGGCAGGCCGTGCGCCTCCGCCACGGCCATGATGGCCGCCATCTCGCAGGCGACGCCGGCGTAATGCACCACCACAATTGCCCGGGTGCGGGGCGTGATGGCCGCCTCGAGGCGCGTCTCGTCGAGGTTGAGCGTGTCGGGCCGGATATCGACGAACACGGGGCGGGCGCCGCGCAGGACGAAGGCATTCACCGTCGAAACGAAGGTGAACGACGGCATGATCACCTCGTCGCCGGGCCCGATGCCCAGCAGCAGGGCGCTCATCTCGAGGGCGTGGGTGCACGATGTCGTCAGCAGCACCTTCGGGGCGCCGGTCATGGCTGCCAGCTGCGCGTGGCACGCCTGCGTGAAGGGACCGTCGCCGTGGATGGGCCCCTCGGCGATGGCGCGACCCACGTACTCGGCCTCGCGCCCGGTGACCGCTGCGCGGTTGAAGGGGATCGGCCTCATCGCGACCGCTCCTTGATCGCAGCCCGCGTCTCCCGGTCGGCCTCGCGTCGCTTGATGCTTTCACGCTTGTCGTGGGCCTGCTTGCCGCGCGCCAGCGCCAGCGCCACCTTCACCCGGCCGCGCTTGAAGTACAGGCGCGTGGGCACCAGCGTCAGGCCCTTCTCGACCGTCTTGCCGATCAGCTTTCTGATTTCCTGGCGATGCAGCAGGAGGCGACGCCGGCGCTTGGGATCGTGGTCGACGTAGCCGCGATGCGAATACGGGTTGATGTGGACGTTGTACAGCCACACCTCGCCGCGTTCCACCTTGGCGAATGCATCACGCAGATTGGCGCGCCCCTCGCGAATCCCCTTCACCTCGGTACCGAGCAGGGCGATGCCGGCCTCGAACGTCTCGAGGATATGAAAATCGTGAAATGCCTTCCGGTTGTCGGCGATGAGCACGTCTTCGTCGGCAGCCGCGCCGGCCTTCGGTGCCTTGGCCATCAGTGGCGCTCCCGGGCGAGGGCGGCGGCCAGCCGGATCGCGGCCACGAGGCTGCCGTGGTCCGCCACGCCGCGCCCGGCAATGTCGAAGGCGGTGCCATGGTCGACCGACGTCCGGATGATCGGCAGGCCGATGGTCACGTTCACCGCATCACCGAATGCCAGCAGCTTGACGGGAATCAGGCCCTGGTCGTGATAGCACGCCACGACGGCGTCGCACTCGCCCCGCAGGGCGCGCACGAACACCGTATCGGCCGGGTACGGCCCGCTGGCCTGCACGCCTGCAGCGCGCGCAGCCTCGACCGCCGGTCGCAGGATGTCCTCGTCCTCGCAGCCGATGAGGCCTGCCTCACCCGCGTGCGGATTGAGTCCCGCCAGCGCCACGCGTGGATGATCGACGCCGCGCGCCCGCAGCCAGTCGGCTGTCATGGTCAGCGTGCGCGCGACGCTGCCCACCGTCAGCAGTGACGGCACCGCCGCCAGTGGCACGTGCACCGTGGCGAGCGTCACGCAGAGCGGGCGCCGCGGCGCCTGCGCACGACCGGCCTCGTCCACCTCGCCACGCCCCTCGGCGTAGAACAGCATCCGCACCTCGTCAACGCCGCACAGGTGGGCCAGGAGGTCGGTGTGTCCCTTCCACGGCAGGCCGGCCATCGCAAACGCCCGCTTGCTGACCGGCGCCGTCGCGATGGCTTCGACCTCGCCGCGCCGGGCCGCGCCAACGGCCTGCACGATGGTGTCGTAGGCCGCGCGCCCGCTGGCGGCGCTTTCCTCGCCGGGCGTGAGGGGGCCGGGGACGCCGGCGGCGTACACCACCGGCTCACACACGGCCAGCACGCGCGCATCGGCACACGCCTTCTGCACGATCTCCGGGCCGATGCCGGCCGGGTCGCCGACGGTCACTCCGATGCGCACACGCCGCATGTCTTCAGTATGGTCCATGCCCCGCTCACAGGTTGAGGGCCAGCCACTCGACCACCGCCTTCGAGCCGGCATTGCGGTCGAGGGCGTAGAGGGCACGGTCGACACTGGTGAACGCCGTGCGCGCACGATCGCCGCCGAAGCGCGAGGCCAGGGAGGTGAGCGTGGGCTCGAGACTCGGGTGCGCCAGCACCCGGCGGTCGACGCCGGCGTTGATGGCTTCAAGGTCGCGCAGCAGCGCCGCCGCGCAGCGCAGCACGACGCCCAGTTCGTCCCGGGAACGCTCCTTCTTCCCTCCGCCGGCCGTCACGAGCAGTGCATCGCCCGCCTGCACCCGTGCCGGAGCGTCGCTGCGTGCGGCCACGTCACTGAGCAGGCGCAGTGCCGCATCGCGCAGCGCCACGACATCGGCATCGGCCAGCCCCAGGGCCTGACCGACACTGCCGTCGCTCAGTTCGGCCAGCGCTCGCGCCTGCGGGGCATCGAGGCCCTGATCGCGCTGCAGCACCAGGGCGACGTCATCCGTCGTCAGGGGACCGAAGCGCACGCGCATCGTCCGCGACCGCACCGTGGGCAGCAGCGCCCCGGGCACCGAGGTCACCAGCACGAACATCGTCGCGTCGGGCGGTTCCTCGAGCGACTTGAGCAGCGCATTCTGCGCCGACAGCTCGAGCGTGTCGGCGTCGCGAATCAGCACAGCGCGCCGGCGTCCCTCGTAGGGGCGGTACGACGTACGCGCCAGCACCTCGCGGATCACGTCAATCTTGATCGAGGCCTTGTCGTCGGGTGCGACCGTCAGCACGTCGACATGCACCCCGCGGGTGATCCGCTCGCAGCTGCGGCAGGTGCCGCACGCATCGCCCGCCTGCCGCGCATCGGCATCGAGGCAGTTGACCGCCTGAGCCGTGGCCATGGACGCGAGCCACTTGCCGATACCCTGGGGACCTGCGAAGAGCAGCGTCGGGGGCAGCGAACCGCGCGCGATGGCACCCATCAGCCGGTCGATCGTCTGGCGATGGCCAATCAGCGCGCGGAAGGACATGTGCGGAAATGATACCTGAGAGGGAGAGGGGCCTCGCCTGTGCGCCACCACGACGTGGGGGGTGGCGGGGTGGACGGGACTCGAACCCGCGGCCTCCGGCGTGACAGGCCGGCGTTCTAACCAGCTGAACTACCACCCCTCGCGAGAGGGACAGAGGCCAAGGCGGCCTCGCAACCCGGCTGATGTCGCGGTGCGGCGCGGTGTCAGGGCGCCTGACGATCAGCAGAGCAGAAGGAGTATACCATCACCGGAGGATTCTGCGGCCCACCCCCCGATATCTTCCGGCATCTTCATCTTCCGGCATCTTCGACGCGCCGTGCCGATGGCGGTCCACTGGCGGCCGGAGGCATGGTGGGCGGTACAGGGCTCGAACCTGTGACAGCCGGCGTGTAAAGCCGGTGCTCTACCAACTGAGCTAACCGCCCTCACTCCCGGCAAAGAACCCAAGTGTAGCCACCGGTCGTCCTAACCGTCAAGATAACGCCATGGCTGATTCGAACCGGCTCATCGTTGCCATCACCGGCGCCTCGGGAAGCATTTACGGCATCCGCGCCCTGGAACTGCTGCGGCAGGCCGGTGTGGAGGCGCACCTGGTCATGAGCAAGTGGGGCGCTCGCACGCTCGTCCACGAAACGTCCTACACCGTCAAGGACGTGCAGGCCCTGGCGCACACCGTCTACCACGCCAACGATGAAGGAGCTGCCATTTCGAGCGGCTCGTTCCGCACGAGGGGCATGCTGGTGGCGCCCTGCAGCGCCCGCTCGCTCGCCTCGATTGCCCACGGCCTCGGCGACTCGCTGGTGCACCGCGCGGCCGACGTGATCCTGAAGGAGCGCCGCCGCCTCGTGCTGGCCGTGCGTGAAACGCCCTTCAGCGAGATTCACCTCGAGAACATGCTGCGCCTCTCGCGGATGGGCGTCGTCATCGCGCCGCCCGTACCGGCCTTCTACGCCAGGCCGAAGAGCCTCGACGATCAGGTCACCTACACCGTCGCCCGGCTGCTCGACCAGTTCGACATCCACGTCGACGTGCCGCGCTGGGACGGTGTGATGGACGTCGCTAGCGGATCATGAACGCCAGCGCGGTGAAGCCGGCAGCCAGGCCGGCCATCGTGTGGTGCTCGCGGTTGTAGCGCGCGCGGGCCCACGAAAACCGCCGCGCCATCGGGGCGGCACGCCGTTCGGCATAGGCATCGTACGCGTCCCCGAATTTCTCGCGCAGATGCGCCTCTTCGCTGCGCCGCGCCGCCGTCAGCGTCGTCCCGAGATACAGCAGCACCATGACCGCCACGGCCCAGTGGAAGGCGGCGATCGCGAGCCCTACGCCGATCAGCGTCGAGCCCAGATACAGCGGATGCCGGGTGTAGCGGTAGGGCCCCGAGGTGGTGACCTCTCGGCTCTTCTCGAGATGGCCCGCCGCCCACAGTCGCAGGGCCTCGCCTGCAAGCGCCACGGCCAGCCCGAGGCGCCAGCTGTCCCACGTGGGCTGCGCCAGCAGCAGCACGATTCCCGCCAGTGCGAATCCGAGACCCACCCGGAACCGCGTCAACCATTGCCTCATGACGACACACGCTCCTGCGCCAGGCGCCGGTCCACGGCGGCCGTGACCTCATCCACGGAAATGCTCTCGATGCACGGCGCCCCAACCAGGCAGTGCCGCTTGTGATGGCACCGGCAGACGTCCGCGCGCGACACCACGACGTCCGCCGGATTCCACGGCCCATTGCGCGCCGGCCAGGTCGGGCCGAACAGCCCGACGATGGGCGCACCGGTTGCCGCCGCCATGTGCAGCGGGCCGGTGTCGCCCGACACTACGAGGCGCGCCCCTTCCATCAGGGCGACCAGTTCACCGATGCGGGTGGGCGGTGCCAGCGTGGCCGCCCCCCCGGACGCCGCCACCAGGGCGTCGGCGAGTTCCTGCTCGCCCGGACCGTATGTCACCACGGCCCGCAGCTGATGTCGCTCGTGCAGATAGCGCGCCACGGCCCCGAACCGGGCCGCCGGCCAGCGCTTGTTGGGCCACGCCGCCCCTGGATTGATGACCGCATACGGTGCCCCCGACCGCACGACCTCGATGGCCCGGGAAAGTTCGCCGCGCAGCGGCGCCTCGATCAAGTCAGGCGACGCCCCGAGCGCCTCGGCCATCGCGAGGTTCTTCTGCACCACATGCACGCCTGTGGGAGGGGTCACCGTCTCCGAGTAGAACCACGAGGCCTGACGCTCGCGAAGGTGGTCGCGGCTGAACCCGATCACCCGCGTGGCGCCCGACAGCCGGGCCCACAGGGCCGACTTCAGCAGCCCCTGCAGGTCAATCGCCACGCGATACCGCTGCTGCCGCAGGTAGGCCACGGCGCGCACATATCCTGCCGCCGTCGCCTCGAACTCGGTCTCTCCGATCGGCGCGTGGCCCCGCCGACGGACGATGATGCGACGGTGGATGCCGGGGACGCAGTCGAGCATCGGCGCGCAGGCGGCATCGACCAGCCAGTCGACCTGCAGAGCCGGGTCGTGCCGGCGCAGGGCCGCGAGCACGGGCACCGCGTGCACGATGTCGCCCAGTGCGCCGAGGCGCACGATCAGCAGCCGGGAAGCCACGCCGTTAAGCTTACCGGAGCCGTGCGACCAGCCCCGACGTGGAATGGTCCTTGGGGTCGCCGACAATCGCCACGCGTCCGCCATAGGCGCGGACCGTGTCGCGCTCGGGCACGGTGTCGACGGTGTAGTCGGTGCCCTTGCAGTGCACCTCTGGCGTCAGCGCCAGCAGCAGCGGGGTCACGGTCGGCTCGCTGAAGATGACCACGTGGTCCAC
>CAZXTM010000033.1:0-12893 GCA_964643765.1 uncultured Bifidobacteriaceae bacterium
AGTGGTGACCGGACGCCGGAACGCCTGCGTGGCCAGGTCGCGTACGATCCTGGAGGCGCACGTCGTCTCTTCGGGTGGCGCCGTCGGACGGCACGTAAATACCTTCCGCCGGCTCGGCGTGTCGGACACGCCGGTCACCTTCGATGGCCCGACAATGGCCATGTCCTTGAGGTGCGGCCGCGTGGTGAGCCCCTGCGACACGCCGATTTGCGTATCGGCCAGTGTGTGGTCGATGGGCGCCAGCAGATCGTTGACGGGGCCCTCGAACCGCTGCAGGAACGCGGCGGTGACCCGGTGCGGACCCGCGCTGATGTGCACGGACGGGGTGCGAAGGGCAAGGCCTCCGGTGACGTCCGCCAGCCGGGGATTGACATCGAGCAGCGCCATGCGCTCGCCGTCCACCGACACCTCGATCTGCTCGTTGAGGTTGGGCCCGCCGAAGAGGAACCCATCGGCGTTGCCGTGCAGTTCGACGCGGACGGTGTAATCGCCGTCCGCCGGGAAGGTGTGCATCACGGACACGCCGCCCCGGGTGCCGAGGGGGGCGCCAGGCACCTGTTCCATCTGCGACTGGGTCTTCGGCACCCGGTAGAGTGCCTCGGCCGATTCGGCCTCGGGATCGCCCAGGGCCAGCGCCGTCACGCGGCCCGCGGCCCGAAGGTAGGACTCCATCAGGGTCGTCGAGAACATCTGCGAGTCGGCGACGTTATCGAAGCCCGCGCTGATGGTGTCCGCCGGCAGCAGCGCCGTGACGTCGACATCGACCCGCAGGAGGTCGCGGACGGCGCGCGCATACTCGGCACGGTTGAGGCGCTGGAATACACGGCCACCGGCCCGGTTCGTCGGGACCGAGGCATCGATGCGCGACTCGAGCGCTTCTGCCAGGGCCGTGATGGTCGACGCCTCGGGGCGACGGGCCCCAGCCGGCGGCATCATGCCCGCCCGCAGCTTGCGAATCATCTTCTCGGTCAGCTCGGCGTGCTGCGCGGCCGCCGCTGCGTCGTAGCTGGCCAGGGTCAGCCCGCCGGCCTTGGCCCGGTCGCTATGACAACCGACGCAGTACTGGCGAATGGTCTCGTTCTGGCTGGCCGTCGTGGCCACGGCCGGACGGCTGACCACCGGGCGCAGCGTCGCCGCCGGGGCGGCCGCCTGCGGGGCGGCGGCGATGGGCGCGGATGGTGCCGCGGCATTCTGCTGAGGCCCTGCCGCGATGAGCGCAGTCATTCCGGTCACCAGGGCCGACATCGTGAACAGTGCTGATCGAGTCATAGGCAGATGAGGCGAAGTATAGCTGGGGAACTCCCCGGCTGATTGTCATTCCGTGTCACCCGCGCCAGCCGCGGGACGGCCGCGAAAACCGGGCCGGCAGCGGTGCCTTCGGCGGCGGGGGCGGCGCGGCTGCAGACTCGGCTGCCGCAATCTCGGCATCGAGTTCGGCGTCGTTCGGCAGGCCCTCGAGCTGGTCCAGAAACACCAGCGACTGCTGCGAGGGAATCTCGAAGCGCTTGCTGCATGACTTGCAGGTCACTTCATCGTCAAGCCGCAGCAGGTGATCGCGAAGCTTGGCCCAGCGTGCCCGGTCGGCGCCGTCGGCCTGCGGGGGCGGCTGCGGCTTCCGGATGCGCCGCACCCAGCGCACCGGATATTCGTGGCTGCGGCGGCACCGCGGGCAGGCAAACTGCCCCGGGCGCTGCTCGGGGCGTTCAGTGAAGAAGGCGCGCTCGTCGAGGGACACGCCCCGATGGTAGCAGGTCGCGCCCGTACAGGCGAACGGCCGCATGTCCCTGCGGGCATGCGGCCGTTCGTCGTCTGGAGCCCCCGGGACGGAAGCCGTCCGGGCGCGCTAGAAGTTCAGGCTGAAGCCCACGCGGATGATACGGGGAGCCAGAATCTCGCTCGGATACAGGTAGGAGCTGCCCACCTGCACGTTGTGGGCCACGGCCGTGTCGGCGTTGCTCACGTTGAAGAAGTCCACCTGGGGCGTCACACTGCGGCCGCCGGGCAGGGTGAACCGGCGCGACAGACGGATGTCGCCCATGATGACGTTGTCAAAACGCTCGTCGCCGCGGCGGCTGAGCACCACGGTCTGCGTCGAACGCGCCAGGGTCACGCCCTGCGATGCCGCATACGCACGCGATACCGAGTAGGTGCTCACATACGGATAGCCGTTGTTGGCGATGAGCGATCCGGCGAGGTTGATGTCCCCCGGCAGCGTGTAGCTGCCCGACAGGCGGAAGGCCACCGTCGAGTCGTTGCCCACCCGTCCGTCCTTGTAGAGCGTCACGTTCGGGTCATTCAGGTCGGTACCGTTCGGGGTGCCGCCGATGTTGTTGCCGATCGTCAGCCCCGCCTGCATCTGCCACACCTTCGAGAAGCGCTTGGTCGCGGTGAACTCGATGCCCTTGTAGGTGGTGTCGAGGTAGTCCTCGTTGCCACGCACCGTCTGGTTGGCAGACACCAGCGACGACGCCACGTTATACAGCGTGACTGTGGTCGGCTTGGGGCTGGCAATGGTGCCGCCGGGGCCGTTCGGAATGGTGATCTGGTGCGCCGTGTAGGCCGCGCTCGGCACGGCGGCGTTGCGGTTGCCGAATTGCTGCCGGTTGGTGCGATAGAAGAACATTGCGCCGGCACGCACCTGCCCAGGCAGCTCCGTTTCCACGCCTGCCGTCAGCTCGTCCGAGTAGGGCCAGGCCACACCCGGCGCATACGAGAAGCCCACGCCCCCGCTGAACGCCGTGCACTGGGCCACGTTCACTTCCGACTCCTGGAACCGGCCGTCCTGGTTCGGGTCGGTCCACGGGCACGTGCGGTTGCCAGTGGCCAGCGGGTTGACCGAAGTCACGCGATCGATGCCGGTCTGCAGGCCATACCGGCTGGCGCTGGCCTTCAGGGCCGTCCGTCCACTGCCCGTCAGGTCATACGACGCGCCGAGACGCCAGACGGCGATGTCCTGCTTGATGACTTCCGTGCGCGACACCGAGCGCGCCGGCGCGAAGCGGCCCGCCGCGTTCGACTGCTCGGGCACCACGCCCACGTAGCGGTCCCAGCGACCACCGAGGTTCAGCGTGAGGCGGCCAGCCGACCACGAGTCCTGCAGGAACAGGCCGAGGACGGTGGCTTCGTTCTTGTTGGTGTTCGGGGTGTTGAACTGGCGCACCTGGGTCGGCACGCCGTTGTTGAATTCGACGTAGTGATCGCCCTGCACGAGATACTCGGATTCGTAGTAGAGGCGCCCGAACTGCACGCCGCCCTTGAACAGGTGCTCGCCGCCCCAGCCAGTCTTGCCAATCGACAGGATATTGTCGAACTGCAGGCGCGAGTTGGGCTGGTGCTCCTCGCGGGTCGCGGCAAAGTCGGCCTCTGACCGCGCGTTGTCAACGCGGCGGATCGCATCTGCCGGCGTGCCGGGCTGGTAGAGGTAGTTGGTCTGGCCGTCCATGACGCTGAAGTTCGACTCGAACACGGCGCGCTTCAGGATGCCCGTGTACTTGGCCTGGGTCGTCTGCACCGGGTTGGTCTGCACCAGCGAGGCGATGTCGGGCACGATGTTCGGCGGCGTGTCGCGACGGTGCCCGCGAATCTTGTCATTCCAGAGATAAGACACCTGAACCTTGTTGTTCGGCGAGATCTGGGCCACGAGCTTGCCAGAGTAGTTCTTGAGATCGTTGTCGTCCAGGGCCTGCGATCCGTCGGGATTGCGCGCGTTGACCAGTTTGTTCACCACCCACTTGCGGTAGGTGCCGTTCACCCACACGCGATCCTTCACCAGGCGGCCGCCGCCCGACAGGTTGAAGTCGTAGGTCTTGATGGTCGGATTGCCGAGGAAGTTCGGGTTGACCTTCTGGGTGCCGGCCCAGTTCTCGGCCTGCAGATCATCGTTCGCGAACGAGTAGCGGGCGTTGCCGCGCCACTGGTTGCCGCCGGCCTTGGTCACCATGTTGATCGACACGCCGCCGGCCATCACTTCGGCCGGAATCGCCGAGGTCATGTAGTTGACCTCCTCGAACATGCCCTGGTCGTAGTACATCATCGTGGCGCCGCCGCCGCCGCCCGGCCAGTTCACCGTGGCGCCGTCGATGTTGTAGCTGACGTCGTTGGTGTTCGAGCCGTGCGCCGACATGCTGCTCTGCTGCATCGACTGCGTGCCGCCCACGTCATACGTGGCCACCTGCACGCCGGGAATCAGCTTGGCCAGCGACCACGGGTCGCGCCCGGAAGGCACACCCTCGAGGATCTCCTGGCTCATGACCGTCTGCTGCACGTTCGACCGGACGTCGACGGCCGGCGAGGCGCCGGTGGCCGTAATCGTCTCCTCGAGGCTGCCCACTTCCAGCCTGGGATTGATGGTCGCCACAAACGCCGCATTGATGCGGATGCCCGACTGGGCGACGGTCTTGAACCCCTGCAGTTCAAACGTCACGCTGTAGTCGCCCGGAGGCAGGCGATCGAATCGGTAGGCACCTGAGGCATCCGTCGTGTAGGACTGGTTGCCCCCGATCAGGCGGTCGCTGGCGATGGTCACGACAACCCCCGGCAGCACCGCACCGCTGGTGTCCGCCACGACACCTGCAATTGACCCCGTCTGCACCTGCGCACTGGCAGACGACGCCAGCAACGCGGCCAGCAGGGCCGCCAACATACGTCGAACAATCATGTTTCCACTCCTCACGATCGCCGGCCAGGATGGCCGGCGCTCCCCCCAACGGCGTGCGGACGCACGCCTTCGTTGCGCCGACTTTACAGACATTCCCCGCTGCTGCCAACAAGTTTTGGCAGGGGACGGACGACGGGCAGGGCCGACGGCGGCCCCGAACTGGGAGAGAGAAAGAGCGAACGTGGGCAGGGCAGGAGCCCCGGCTCGGTCAGGCGACCGGGCCGGGGCCCTTCAGCGATTAGAACCGCGCCGTGAGGCCGAAGCGGATGATCCGCGGCGTCAGGATGCGGTTGGGGCGGCCCCAGGTCGTGCCGATGGCTTCGTTCTGGCCGAGCACGTGGTTGGCGTTGAGCAGGTTGAACAGGTCAATCGTCGGCTCGAGATTGGCCGGGCCAATCTTCACCCGGCGGCTGAACCGCAGGTCGAGGAACTGGTTGACCGTCTCGGTGCGATCGGTGCCGCGCGGCGTCAGGCGCACCGTCACGCTCGGCTGGGTCAGCGTCGGGCTGCTGAACGAGAACACCTGCGTCCGGTTCAGCGGATCGCCGGCGCGCGCATTGTACTTGGCCGCCACCACGATGTCCCACAGCGGGGTGATGTAGCTGCCCGAGAGGTTGAAGCTCCACGGGATATCGATGAACACCGAGCCGCCCTCGCGGTTGATGAGGCAGTTCGGATCATTCAGAATGCCGCAGGCACCCACACCCGCACCGGTCGTGTAGGTGCCGCTGTGCTCGAAGCCGCGGTGCCGCTGCAGCGACAGGCCGGCCAGCATCTGCCAGCGGTTCGACATGCGCTTCTGGATGTCGAACTGCACGCCGTTGTAGGTGCTGCGGAGCTGCTCGACGTTGGTGATCTGGCGCTGCTGCAGCGTCCCGAACTGCGGCTGCAGCCGGTAGACCGTGATCGACTGCGTCTGGCCGTTCACCGGGTCGACGTAGCTGCGCGCCTCCGGCGTGAAGGCCGAGGCGGGACGCTGCAGATCGATGAGGCCCAGCCCGTCGCGGTGGTGGCGGCGGTGGTAGCTGACGCCAATCGCGAAGTTGCCGGCCAGCTGGCGCTCGATGCCGACGTTCATCTCGTCGTTGTAGGGACGGCGGGCGTTGGCATCGAACGTCGGGAACAGGCCCCGGCTGAACTGCGGAATTGCACCGAGTTCCCCCGCGTCGAGGCGGCGGTTCCCATTCAGGTCGGTCCACGGCACGTTCTGGGTCGCCAGGGCGTTGGGGTTCACCGCCTCGGCAATCTCTGACCCGAACTGGTTGTAGAAGCGGCCGTAGTAGGCCTTGATGGCCGTCTTGCCGTTGCCGAACACGTCATACGACACGCCGATGCGCGGCATGATGTTCATGTTGAACCGGAACACGTCGGTCTCGCCGAAGCTCCGCGCGGCGACGTAGCTGCCCGCCGGGCTCGACTGCGCAGGCAGGCTCGCCCGCACGCCGTCCATGCGGACGCCGAGGTTGAACGTCGCGCGGCCCGCCACCCAGCGGTCCTGCAGGAACGCCCCCCAGGTCGACAGGTGGTGGTCCGACTGAATCGGCGTGTTCGCGATCTGCGCCTGGAATGGCACGCCGTCGCGCATCTCGAGCAGGATGTCGCCATTGCGGATGCGCTCGTACTCCATGCCTTCGAGCGAGATCTGGACGCCGGCCTTGAAGTCGTGCGCACCAGCCATGCTGGGCACAAAGTAGCTGACGGTCGCATTGCCCTGCGTGCGGAAGTTGGGGTTGAGCGACTGGATTTCCGCCGCGTTCTCGCGCGTGAAGCGCACGACGTCGCGCAGGGCGATGTCCTGCGGGGTCACATCCTTCTGATACCGGCTCGGGAACACGCCCCACATGCGGCCCACGCGGGCATCGAACACGACCTTCTGGCCCAGCACCGAGTTGATCTGCCCCACAAAGTTCTGCGCGGGCTGGTCCTGCAGCACCGACGCCTTGTCGGGCACGAACAGGTACGGCGAGTCGCGGCGGTGATAGCGGAACTTGTCGTTGCGGTTGAACATGAACGACGCGCGGTTGTTGGGCGAGATCTGCGCCGTCAGCTTGCCCATGTAATTCGTGATGAGGTTGTCGTCAATGGCCTGACTGCCGTCAGGGTTGAGGGCGCCAATCTGGAACTGGTCGAGCAGCCATCGGCGGCTGGCGCCGAAGAACCACAGCTTATCGCGCTTGATCGGCCCCCCCAGCGTCGAGCTCCAGTCATACGACATATCGATGGGGTTGCCGGCCGCGCCGGTCTGGCTGCCCGTCGCAAGGCCCAGCCGCCGCCGAAGCTCGTCGTCGACGTTGGTGCCCTGCAGCGCATCATTCATGAAGTAGAAGTTGTGGTCGCTCGTGAAGCGGTTGCCGCCCGACTTGGTGACCATGTTCATGTAGACGCCGCTGACATCGCTCTCTGCGGTGCCCGAGGCCGTCTGCATGTTGTACTCGTCGTACATCTCGAACCCGTAGTACTGCATCGTGGCGCCGCCGGAGCCGCCGCCCCAGTTGGTCTTGAGCCCGTCGATGCTGAAGGACTTCTGGCTGTCGGCCGAGCCGAACGCCTCGAGGTTGTACTGCTGCATGCCCTCGGTGCCGCCCACGTCGAGGCGCCCGGTCACCACGCCGGGCACCAGGCCCGCCATCACCCACGGGTTGCGGCCCGTCGGAATCGAGTCGTACAACTCCTTGGTGATGTTGGTCTGCGTCGTGTTCGAGCTGACGTCGACCACCGGCGCCGCACCGCTCACGGTCACTGACTCCTGGAGCGTGCCCACGCCCAGTTCCACATCGAGGCGCGTGGTGCGATTCACCTGCACCATTACGTCCTGCCGCTTCTGGGGGGTGAACCCCGCCAGATCGTAGTCGACCGTATAGCTGCCCGGCGCCAGGCCCGACAGCGAATACACGCCCTGGTCATTCGTCACCGACGCGCGGACGGCCGTCGTCGTTGCCGTGGCCGTGACCGTCACGCCGGGCAGCACCCCACCCTGGGCGTCACGCACGGTCCCCGACAGAGACCCGGTCTGCTGGGCCCATGCTGCTGTCGTCAGTCCCAGCACAAGCATCCAGACTCGAACCACCGTCTGAATTCCAACCTTCATAGCACCTCCGATAAAATCAGCGCGCCGCCACAGAGACAGGCGCCACGGAACAAGACTTCACAAACTTTACAAGTATACGTAACACGACGCCGTCCCGCACCCATGCCTGCCACACTTGTCGCCTACGTCTCCGGGCACGGATTCGGTCACATCGCCCGCACCCTCACCGTGCTGAACCACCTCCGGGGCGCCGCCCCCGACGTGCACATCCTCCTTCGAACGTCGGTGGCCCCCTGGATGGTGCAGCGAACCGCCGCCCCCGGCATCGTCCTCGTTCCGGGGCCGTGCGACACCGGGGCGGTGCAGCAGGACAGCCTGCACCTCGACGTCACCGCAACCCTCCGCCAGGCCGAGGCGTTCATGGCCGACTGGCCCGCGCACGTCGAGCGCGAGGCCCGCTGGCTGGGGGAGGTTGGCGCCACGCTGGTCCTGGCAGACATCCCGCCCCTGGGGATTGCCGCCGCCGTCCGTGCCGGGATTCCGGCCGTGGCGCTCGGCAACTTCACCTGGGACTGGATCTATGGACAGTGGCCGGAAGGCACACGGCTGGCCGATCAGCTCGGAGACGTCTACGCCGGCGCCGCCCTGGGCCTGAGGCTGCCCCTCTGGGCCGGATTCGACACCATCCCCGGGGTGATCGACGTCCCCCTCGTCGCCCGCGTCTCGCATCGTGCCCCCGATGAGGTGCGGCGCCTGATGGGCTGGCCCACCGACGTGACGCTGGTGCTGGCCTCCTTCGGCGGCTTCGGGCAACATGGATTCGACACCGCGGCCCTGGCCGCGCTGGGGCCCGACGTGCGCATCATCCTGCCCCGTGATGCCGTGCCTCCGGGCGCCGACCCGACCGGCTCGCTGGTGGCACTTGACGAGTCGGCCATGACGGCCCGCGGCCTCCGCTACGAGGACCTGGTGCGTGCCGTGGATGTGGTGGTCTCGAAACCTGGCTACGGCATCATCGCCGAGTGCGCAGCCAATGACACGGCACTCGTCTATACCTCGCGCGGCGACTTTCCCGAGTATCCCGTGCTCGTCAACGCCATGCCCCGCTACATCCGGTCGGCCTTCATCAGTCACGCGGATCTCTTTGCCGGCGCCTGGCGCCCCGCCATCACCGGGGCGCTCGCGGCGGCCCCACCTGCTGAGCGCCCGCGCACGGACGGGGCAGGCGTCGTGACCGAACGGCTGCTGGAACGGCTGCGACCGTAAGTCAGCGCGAGTCCCCGCCCCTCCTCCGACCGACAGGCCTCGCGTCGGCGACCGTCAGGGCTTGACGCAGGTCACGAGCGACCACATCCGCGGCACGTTGACCTTCTCGATCGAGACGGGGGTCAGTTCGGCCTGCGACAGGAAGCCGTCCAAATCCAGATCCGCCTTGAAGCCGATGTGGACCGTCATCGGTGAAATGGCCACCTCGAGCTTGGACAGCCAGCGGTTGGCGCTCCTGAAATGGTTGAGGATCACCACGCGCCCCCCGGAGCGGCAGACGCGATACATCTCGCGCGCCACCTTCACCGGGTCGGGCACCACGCTGATGACATACGGCGCATACACCACATCGAACGTGCCGTCCGGGAAGGCCAGCTGCTCGGCATTCATTTCGCTCACCCGGCAGTGCACCAGCCCCTTCGAGACGATGCGCGCCTGAGCCTTCTCGAGCATCTTCGACGACAGGTCGATGCCGGTGATTTGGCAGGTGCGGGGATACAGCGGCAGATTGATCCCGGTGCCGACACCGACCTCGAGCACGCTGTCTCCGGGGCGAATCGCCATGCGGCGGATGGCATCGAGGCGGCCCGGATGCAGGGTCGGCCCGAACGTGTAGTCGTAGACGCCGGCCAGCTTCTGATAGACCCGCTCGACAAACGGATGGTCGACCGCCGTCCCCGACAGCGCCTGAGCGCTGTCGATAGGCGACATCTCGGCGGAGACCGCGGGAGATGGGGTCGTGGACGGACGCTTCATGACAGGAACGAACCGAGCGGGACTATATCAGAAGAGCTCGGCGAGGACGCCGGCGGCGTCTGCAGCACGGCCTCCGGCGGCGAAGAGGTGAACGCCCTGTGCCAGGGCGCGCACATCCCGCAGCACCTCGGCGGCAATCCGGCGGCCTTCCGCCGTCGCCGCCTCGGCGGTGGCGCACTCGCGCATGCGGGTCACAATCGGCTCGGGCACCGTCACGCCGGGCACCTCGTTGGCCATGAACTCGGCCTGCAGGGCCGAGTCGAACGGCCACAGCCCCACCAGCACCGGCCGCCGGAACGCCTCCACCCGCCGTACAAAGCGCTCGAACGTCGCCGCGTCGAACACCGGGCGCGTGACGATGAACTCGGCCCCGGCCTCGACCTTGTACTCGAGGCGCCGCAATTCCTGGTCGAGGTCACGCGACGGGTTGGCCATCACGCCGCAGAGAAATTGTGCAGGGGCCCCGAGCGACTGCCCCCCCAGGTCGAGCCCGTGGTTCAGCCGGCTGATGAGGTTGGTCAGGCCAATCGAATCGACATCGAACACGGCCGTGGCGTCAGGGATCTCGCCCAGATACCGGGGATCGCCGGTGATTCCCAGGACATTGCGGAGCCCGAGCGCATGCGCCCCCAGCAGGTCTGACTGGATCCCCAGCAGGTTGCGGTCCCGGCACGAATACTGGAGCATCGTTTCGATGCCAGCCTGCCGTGCCAGCACGGCAAGCGCCAGGGCGCTGACGTGGGCGCCGCTCCGCGTGCTGTCGGTCACCGTGACCACGTCGACGCCCAGGGTAGACAGGGCGGCGGCCAGGGCCGTCGCCGGCGTGGCGTCGATGCCCACGGGCGGCGGCACTTCGACACTCGTCACAAAGTGTCCGGCCGCCAGGCGCGCACCGAGCGCCGACTTGCTGGCCACAGGCACCGGCGGCTGCGCCGGAGCCATTGCCGAGCCGACACTGACCCGAACCGCGGAGGAACGGGGAGTCAACCGCGGGCTGAGCGACCGGACGGCACCCTGCATCTGGCGGATGTGTTCAGGGGTGGTGCCGCAGCAGCCTCCCACCAGCCGCACGCCAAGTTCCACGAAGCGCCTCGCATACGACGCGAGATAGTCAGGTGACGACAGGTAGAGGTTCCGGCCCTCGATGTCGCGCGGTCGTCCTGCATTGGGCTGCGCCGACAGCGGCACCGAGGCGGCCTGCGCCATCCGCTCGAGCGTTTCGAGCATGGGCGCGGGCCCGACGCTGCAGTTGAGTCCCACCACGTCCGCCCCGGCCGCCACCAGCGCCGCCGCGCAGGCATCGACCGGCGCGCCGTCCGGTGTCTGCCCGTCCTCGTCCGTCGTCATCTGGGCCACGATCGGCAGGCCCGAGACCGACCGCACGGCGGCGATGGCCGCCTGAATCTCGGCCGGATCACGGAACGTCTCGAGCATGAACAGGTCGACGCCGCCGGCTGCCAGCGCGGAGGCCTGCTCGCGGAAGAGCTCGGTGGCCTCGTCGATGCCCAACTTCCCCCAGGGTTCGACCCGCACGCCCAGGGGCCCGATGGCCCCGGCCACGAACACGCGTTCGTCTCCACCAGCCATCGCCACCGATTCGCGCGCCAGACGCGCGGCTTCGGCATTGAGCTCGGCGACGCGGTTGCCAAGCCCGAAGGCCCGGAGCTTGAGACGGTTGGCCCCGAACGTGTTGGTTTCGAGCACGTCCGCGCCGGCGCGCACGTATTCCGCATGGACCTCGCGTACGAGGGCCGCATCCGACAGCGTCAGCGATTCAAAGCAGCGGTTGATGAAGACGCCCTTGCCGTAGAGCATGGTGCCCATCGCACCATCGCAGAGCAGGACGCGCGACGCCAGTGCGTCGAGGAAGGCGCTCATTGATGCCGGCAGCACCGGACCTCTGCCCCGGGGGCAGAGGCCAGGTCAATCAGCCCTGCAGTGGCGCCTTCTGGTCGGCGGACGCCGGCACCAGCAGCTCGGTCTTGTCCCAGATGAAGTCGTCTTTGCTGTAGACGGCCAGCTCGTAGTCCTTGCCCATGAAGATGGCCGACACCGGGCAGGCTTCCTCGCAGTATCCGCAGAAGATGCAGCGCGTCTTGTGAATCTGGTAGACCGCCGCGTACCGCGGGCCGGCCATCACGGTGCCGTCGTTCTCGGCCGCTTCGAGGTAGATGGCGTCGGCCGGGCAGGCCACCGAGCAGAGCCCACACGCCACGCACTTCTCGAGGCCGTTCTCGTCGCGCATCAGCACCTGCTTGCCCCGGTACTTCGGGAACATCGGCACCTTCACGTCGGGATAGTTCACCGTGATAGGCCGGCGGAAGATGTGCTTGAAGGTAAGCGTGAACCCTTCGATGAGCGGCTTCAGCATGAAGGAATGATACCACCCGATCCTCTGGTTTAGAATGAGGGCGTCGTGTCACTGCCCCCGCTTCCAGAGGAAGCCCCGGACCGCATCGCCCCCCTCGATGCCGCCGCTGCCTCACCCCTGCCCGCTGGCCCTCCGCTTCCGGTGCCGTCCGACGTGGAACCGGTGCCGCCGTCGGCAGCCCACGCGGTAACCGACGCGCCGGAGACCCTGCCTTCCGAGCCGCTATCCCCGCTCGAGGGTCAGGCAGACGTCGCCCTCGAGGGCCCGGCGGTCGCCGACGCCCTCGGGCCGGATGCCACCGCCCCCGAGGTCCCCGTCACCGAGGGACCCGCCGCCGCGGGGCCCGCCAGCGAGGCGCCGCAGGCGGCTGGAACGGTGCCGGCAGCGGCCGTCGCCACGACACCGTGGTGGAACGGATGGTGGGACGAATTCATGGCGTGGGTGCGCGTCTTCACGTCCGCCGCCGTCTATGCCACGCTCATCGTGACGTTTCTCTTCCAGGTCGCCCGCGTCGATGGCCAGAGCATGGCCCCGACTCTCGAGGATCGCGACCGGCTGATCGTCAACAAGCTGGCCTATCGCCTGGGTGAACCGCAGCGCGGCGACATCGTGATGCTGTATTACCCCCTCGATCCCGACAAGTCATACGTCAAGCGGGTCATCGCGGAGGAAGGCGACATGGTGCGGGTGGTGGAAGGCCAGGTCTTCGTCAACGATGTGCCGCTGCCCGACGACCAGATTCCGCCGGAATACCGCAGCCACGACGACTGGGGCCCGCAGGTCATTCCCGAGGGCTATTACTTCGTGATGGGCGA
>CAZXTM010000034.1:0-11165 GCA_964643765.1 uncultured Bifidobacteriaceae bacterium
GCCTTCCAGAAGTAGCGCGCCGTCTTGAACGAGGTCTCGGACGATTCGGCGCCGCCGCTGGTGAAGAAGAACGTGTTGATGGAGGGATACGTCAGCTGGCACAGCCGCTCGGCCAGCCGGATGGCCTGCTCGTTGCTGCCCCCCGCATAGGCCGAGTGGAAGGCCAGCTGCGACATCTGCCGGGCGGCGACCTCACCCAGTTCGCAGCGGCCGTGGCCGATGTTGACGTTCCAGAGGCCAGATAGTCCGTCGATGTAGTCGCGCCCGTGCGAATCGACGATGTGCGCGCCCTGCCCCTTCACCCAGATGCGGGTAGCCGCATAGGCGGACGGGTGGTGCAGCGGATGCATGAGGTGCGCCTGATCAACGGCGAGGGTCGGAGTCGACATGGCCCCTCATGCTATGTCGCCTGCACGGGCAGGGCAACCCTCACCAGGGCCGTGACGGCTCTGGCGAGGGGCTGAAATGTGGTGGCGGAGCGCCTACTTCGGCGCGACGACGACGGTGACCGTGCCGTCGGTGGTGAGGGCGCCATCATCGGCGCGCACGCGGATCTGATATTCGCCGGCCTGGTGGAACGTGGCACGCACGCCCACCCGACCGTCGCCCATGTCGGGCGGCGTCCACAGAGGGGCCCAGGGCGAGTTGCCGCCCGTGCGGGTGTCTTCCCACGACGCAATCTGCGGCGGATCGAAGGTGACGGCGCCAGGGCCGCGGTAGACGGACCAGCTCGCATGCAGGCCCACGATCTTGCCGACGGTGATGCGCGACGGAGGCAGCATCATGCGACGGGCGCGGAGCGCCTCGAGCTGCGTCCGGTTGGCCGCCGACAGATTCGTCGATGACCCTGCGTTGCTGACGGCCGCACCGGCCCCGAGCGCCCGGGTCTTCGGGATGCCGTCGTCAGCCACGACGGCCACCAGTGTGACGGGCTCGCCAACGCGGGCGGTGAGGCGCTTGGCCCCCTGGACTTCGAGGGTGGGCGCCTTGTTCGCGCGCACCTCGGGGCTGCTGCTGCCGGCCCCGAGCGCCCCTGTTTCAGAGGCACGGACAACGCCGTCGATCTTGTAGTCGAGGGCGAGGCTGGCGTACGCGCGTTCGGTCTTGCCCCGCGTGGTCAGCGTCCAGATGAGTTCGTCCTTCTCGGTGAAGCCTTTGGGCACGGCCACACGGAAGATGAATCGGTTGCGCCGTGGAAGGAACCTGGTGGGCTGCCCCTGATCGGCGCCACCGATATTGAAGCCGTTGTCGGGCCCGACCGGCACGTCGAGTTCCTCTTCCCAGTTGCGGTTCATGTAGCCAAACACGAACCAGCGCGAGCCATCGGGGTCTTCCTCCCAGCCCTCGAAGGCGGGCGACACCGTCTGCCCGCGCGAATACGTGAGGCCCTGAGCCTCGGCTGCGGGTACCGCAGCCGGGGCACCAAGGACGAGGGTCAGTAGCAGCCGTCCGGTGACGGCGGCCATCTGTCGTGCGGCCGGCATGCTCACTGCTGCTGGCGGGGCGCAGCCGTAGGCGGCGGCGCGGGAATGTCGAGGTTGCACAGCGGACAGCCAATCATGACCGTGCTGCGGTTCAGCTTGAGCGACTCGCGCCGTGCCTTCATCTCGGCGGTGAACTGCTCGTCGGTCAGTGAGACGCGGTTGCCGAGGTCGATGAACATGTTCGCCACCGAGCGGTTACCCGAGCCCTGCCAGTTGCGCGGGTCGGGGACGTTCTTGTTCCTGGGCGAGTTGTCCATGTAGCCCACGATGTGCAGGATGGTGCCCCGCGGCAGCAGCGGTGCATGGCTGTCGTCGTAGTCGTAGCCGCGCACCCAGTTGTGGTCGTAGCCCACGCAGTTGATCGTCTGGGCGCTGTAGCCCCAGATGGCCTCGAGGCACATGCGGGCGCCGGGGGCGTGCAGGTGGGGTTCGAACGACAGGATCTTGGTGTGCTCGGTCAGCACGGTGTAGGCGTGCAGTTCCTGGTTGGCCTGATTGCCCATGATGTCGATGTCGACGCCGTTGCCAAGCGCGACACGCGACGGGCGGTACTCGGGCTTGTAGCCCTTCGGCATGAACTTGAAGCCGATCTCGAGGCGGGCCTTCGTGTCGCGCCCGTTCGAGTGCAGGTGCACCGAGTCAGAGATGACCGACGAGCCGGCTTTCAGCAGGCGTGCCGACTTCGGATCGAAGAAGTCGGGCTCGCGGCCCACTTCGTGCACCGGCCAGGTGGTGGTGCCCGGCGTGGCGCCGGTGAGGGCGGCTAGGTCGAACGGGTCGGTCGGGTCGGTCGGGTCCTGCGAATCGAGAGGCCGGGTCTGCCAGATCATGTGGTGGAACACATAGCGGCCGCCCACCGTGTGGCGTCCGGTGCCTGAGGTGTCGACGTCGTTGACCTCGCGGACCTCGACGGCCGAGACATAGCGGTCTTCGGTGAGGCCCGTCGGCACCGGAGGAATCTCGCCCCACCAGTCGGGTGAACCCGCCTTGACGGTGAGTTCCTGGGTGCGCACCACCAGGTCGGGCTCGCCGATCTGCCACGACGTCGCATCGTTCCAGACGCGGGCGGTGGGCATGTCGGCCATGTTGCCGCGCGGCGCGCCGCTGTCCGCCCACTTGGCAATGAGGGCAATCTCCGCCTCGCTCAGCGACGGATCATTCTTGAAGTGCTGGATGCCGATTTCCCGCTCGACATACCACGGGGGCATGACACCGGCACGCGGACCGAGGCCCGTGCGCTGCTTGATTGAACGGGCCCAGGGGCGCACCTGTTCGTAGGTCGAGAGCGCCATCGGAGCCACGCCATTGACGCGGTGGCAGTTCTCGCAGCTGCGCTGAAGAATAGGGGCGATGTGCTTGGCGTAGGTGACGTCAGGCGCCGGCGCCGCCCCCTGGCTTGCCGGTGCAGCAGGCGAACCGCTCTGTGCCGCCATCCCCGCGGCGGCCACCCAGACCAACACCGCCGCCCCCGCGACACGCTTCCACGTGTTCCGTGCACGACCCGTCATGCTGCTGCTCCTTCCTGTATCCCGCGTTGAAAACGCTGTGCCGCACCCGCTGAGGGGGGCGGGAGCTCTCTTAGAACTTATATACGATACCAAACGAGCAGAGACACGGCGCGACAAACTGGAGAGCCGGGGGGGAACACCTCGGCCCGCCGGTGTCCGGCTCATGGGCACCGGCTCCAGGTCGCTGTTCCGCTGCCGATTACCCTGTATGCTCATCTCCTGCCCGCCAGCCACTCGACCGATGCCGCGGCCATCCTGCGGACGCCTGCCGACCCTGTTGGCCGCGCTCCTGCTGGCCATGCTGATGCCGGCGGCACCGGCGGTGGCACAGGCGCTGGTCGTGGAAGTCGATGTGGCCGCAAATCCCGGCCGGGTCACCGTGGCTTCGCGCGCGGCCGTCACGCCCGTCGCCGGCATCGTCGACGTGCCGCTGACCATTCCCGCGCGCACACTGCAGGTGGTCGAGCTGCGGCCTACAGGGGTGCCCGCCGCGCAGCTCGACTGCATCCTCGACTGGGGCGAATTGTTCTATCCGTCCCTCCTCGGTCCGACCCGCCAGCCCTCGCAGAGCGCGGGTGACTACTACTACCGCTACTACCCGCGCACGCAGATGTACGTCGGCACCGCGCTGAGCCAGCAACAGCTGCTCATGCTGGACGGACGCACCGGCGGACTGCAGGGGCTCGGCCCGCTGTCGTCGTGGGCCTCGACAGCCGGCTGCCGCTGACGCGGATCCGTTAGCACCCGCTACAGGCGGTGCCCGGGTCGCACCACGTCGGCTGTCGCCTGTGTCTGTTCAAGTGCACTGGTGTCGGTTCAGCGGGCACTGACCGCGCGTCTTCGCAAAAAAATCCGCGCGCGATCGCTTGACCCTCGGTCGGCTACCGCTTACGCTGCCGGTGCCTGCTGTTGCCATCTGAGGAAGGGAACGCCATGACCGCACCCGAGTCTGAACCTGCCGCAGGGGGCCCCGACGACGAGGCCCCACCGCCTCTGCCCGATGCCTCCGCTCCGCCCACGGAGGTCGAGTCACCCGCATCGGAACCGCTCGACGAGGCCCCACCGGTCATGGCCCGCACCATCGGGTTCCGGTTTCACGGCAGCGGCAGCGAGTACTTCCGCATCTGGATCGTCAATGTGCTGCTGACCGTGCTCACGCTCGGCATCTACTCGGCCTGGGCCAAGGTGCGCCGGCAGCGCTACTTCCTCGGCAACACCGACCTCGACGGCAGCCGCTTCGACTATCACGGGCAGCCGATGGCCATCCTGAAGGGGCGCGTGCTGGCCGTCATGGCCTACCTTGCCTTCACGGTCAGCGGCAACATCTCGCCCGTGCTGGCACTGGTCATGGGCACGCTCCTGATGGTGGCGTTGCCCTGGATTCTCATTCGGGCACGCATGTTCCAGATGTTCATGACGTCATGGCGCGGTCTGCGCTTCGGGTTCCGCGCCACCTATCGCCAGGCGTTTGTGGCGGAACTGGTCTGGCCGCTCCTCGGCATGGCAACCCTTGGGGTGCTCCTGCCCTACGGCATCTGGAAAGCGGCACGCTTCCAGGCGAGCAGCAGTGCCTATGGCTCGCAGCCGTTCCAGTTCACGGGCGGGGCGTGGGCGTTCTACCGCGCACTGCTTGAGGGCGCGGCCCTTCTGGCGCTGTCGGTCGGGCTGGTGGTCGTCATCCTCACGGCAGGCGGGGCGTCCCTGGCAGACGCCAGCTACGTCGACACTTACACCAACCGCATCATCGCCGCCCTTCTTGTCGGCATCCCGACCTCGCTGATGGCGCTGACCCACATCCAGGCACACCTGACCAATGCCCTCCTGTCAGGCATCATGATCGGGCCGCATCGGCTGGTGTCATCCCTGCGCACGCTGCCCCTGCTGACAATCGGCGTGACCAATCTGCTGCTGATGGTGCTCACCCTGGGCCTGTTCTATCCGTGGGCGCGCGTGCGGGCGCTGCGCTATCGACTCGACCACCTTCACGTGCAGGCACAGGGCGACCTCGCGGCGTTCACGGCCGAGGCCGGCCCCGCGACAGGACCGTTCGGGGAAGCGGTCGGAGATGTCTTTGACCTCGACCTCGACTTCGGATTCTGACGGCCCGGCGATCACCGGCTGCTGGTTCGACGCCCGGCGCTCCGTCGCGCGCGCGGCACTGCTGCGCCGCCTGTCTGACGGCACATGGTCTGTCAGCGTCGACGAGGAAGTGGTCACCGGCCATGCCACCGAGGTGCAGGTCACCGATCGCCTCGGCCAGGTGCCCCGCCGCCTGCGATGGCCGAATGGCGCCGAGTTCGAGACGCCTGATAACGACGGCATCGATCGCCTGCTCGGTCGCTCGGCGGCCCTGGCCTCGCTGGTCGACCGGCTCGAGCGGGGCTGGACGACCGCCGTGACGGCACTCGTCGTGCTGGTGGTCCTCTCGGCGCTGTTCCTCGAGTACGGGCTACCCGCACTGTCACGCCAAATCGCCTCGCTGGTGCCGACGCGCGTCGAGGCGGGCCTCGGCGACCGCGTGCTCGACTGGGTCGATACTGGCCTGCTCGACGAATCCTCCCTCGACGAGGACACGCGGGCTCGCTTCACGGGGGCGTTCGAGGGCATGACCGGTCCGCTTGACGATGGCTATGCGTATCGCCTGCTCTTCCGGAGCGGCGCACTCGGCCCCAATGCCATGGCCCTGCCCGGGGGCATTGTCATCGTGACCGACGACCTGGTGAAGCTGGCCCGACACGACGAAGAGATTCTGGCGGTGCTGGCGCACGAAATCGGCCACGTGCGCGGACGCCATACGCTGCGCCACCTGGTGCAGGCCTCTGGCGTATCGGCCCTCGCCGTGGTGCTGCTTGGCGACCTCAGCCAGATCACTGCCCTGGCCACCGCAGCCCCCGCCCTGCTCGAGATGCGCCACGCCCGCGACCTCGAGCGCGAGGCCGACGCGTTCGCCCGGCAGTGGCTTCAGGCGCAGGGGATTGCGGTGACCCGCTTCGACGAGATGCTGTGCCGCCTGGCCGCCAGCACCGGCGGCGCAGACTCGTCGATGCCGTCGTTCATGTCGAGCCATCCGCCCGTCGACGAGCGAGCCGAGTGCCGCGCCTCCGAGGATCAGCGATAATCGGGGCTGATGGCGCTCAACTATCAGGCCACGCGCTTCCAGTGCACCTGGCCCTGGGACATGCTCGTCATGCTCTGCGACGGGCGCATCGTCTGCGGCTGCGCCGATCCGCTGGCCAAGCGGGTGCTGGGCGATGCGCGTACGCACACCATCGAAGCCATCTGGCGCGGCACCACCCTCGACGAGCTCCGCCGCGCCATGAACCAGGGCGGGTCTGACTTCTGCGGCGACTGCCCGCTCAAGATGCCTCTGGGCCCCGACGACATGCCCGCCCAGCGGCCGCTCGAGGTGGCACGCCACCCGGGGCGCATGTTCATCGAGTGCACGGCCGCCTGCAACATTTCGTGCCACGAAGCCATCTGCGCGCCCGAGACCGGCATCACGCGCACGCGCCAGGCCGGCATGCTCGACTTCGAGCTGTTCTGCCGCGTCATCGACGAGGTTGGGCCATCGCTCTACCGCATCGACTTCTTCAACTACGGCGAGGCCTTTCTGCATAAGCGCGCCGTCGAGATGTGCGAATACATCAAGACCCACCATCCACACATCTACCTCTACACCAGCACCAACGGTGGTGCCCTCAGCGAGGCGCAGGCGCGCCGGCTGGTGCACTCGGGGATCGACGAGGTCACCTTCTCGATCGATGGCGCCACACCCGAGTCGTACGTGCAGTATCGGGGACGCGGCAAGTTCGACGTGACGATGCGCAACCTGCGCACGATGGTCGATGAGAAACGCACAAGCGGTCGGGACCTGCCGTACATCAACTGGCGCTACATCCTCTTCAAGTGGAACGACAGCGACGAGGAAATGCAGATGGCCCGGACGATGGCTGCGGATATCGGTGTCGATCGGCTGTGCTGGGAAATCACTGACCATCCGGAAGACGCCTTCTCGCGGCGCTTTGTGCGCGGCACATCCGATTTCGATCGCATCCGACGCGAGACGTGGGACGACAGCAATCTCGGGAATGCGATTCCCGGGGCCACGCCGCGCGCCGACATTGCGGTGCGCCGCGGGCTGTGGCAGCGGCTGCGACACGGCGATGCCGTGCGTGCGAACGCCGGTCAGCCGACGCGCGTGGCGACCTCGGTGACCAACCGATCGACGCGCCCCTTTGCGGCGCAGGCGACCTACGGGCGACGCCTGGTGCGGCTGGGCGCCCAGCTGCGGGGGGCGGACGGCACGCTCATCAACCGCGACTTTGCGCGCGCTCACCTGCCGCGCACGATCAACCCGGGCGAGACGCTGGCCATCGACATCGAGCTGCCGCCGATGGGGGCCGGGCAGTATCAGTTGACGTTCGACCTGGTGAACGAGGGCATCGACTGGTTCGAGGCCTGCGGATCCCCGACGGTCACGACATCACTCGTGGTCAGCTGACAGACACCTTGGGCCGGACCCGGTCACACCGGACCCACCGAGTTCAATCCCGAACCTGTTGAGGAGACGTACGATGTGGACATATGTGGAAGATGGACGATTTGGGCTGCTGTGCTCGGCCGTCGGCTGGGGTATTCTCGGGGTGATTTATACCGTCAATGCCCCATTCATGTATGGCCTGTACGGCATCGAACTGAGCAACATCAATGCGCTGAGTATGGTACGCGGCGTGTACGGGGGGTGCTTCCTGGGAATCGCGTCGCTCTGGACGCTGGGACTCCTCAAGGCGCGCTTTCGCGAGGCTGCGCTGCTGACGATGTTTGTGTGCATGCTGGGCTTCACGATTGGCCGAACGGCAAGCCTCGTGGTTGACGGTACGCCCACCTGGCATATGTATCTCCTGCTTGGCCTTGAAGCATCGGGGGTGCCGGTCTCTGGCTACGCGCTGTTTTTTTCTCCAAAGAGCCCATTGAAATGGCACTCATGACGTCCCCCCAGGAAAAGACGGCAGCCGAAGCTCGAGCAAGAAAGCGGCTTCGGACGGTCCTTTATAGGAAGGGGACCATGAAGAAGTCTAAGTGCACGGAAGAGCCGATCGCATACGTGTTGCGGCCAGTCGCAGGTGGATCCCCGATCGACGATATGTGCCGGCAGATGGGCGTCAGCAAGGCAACCTTACTAGATCTGGGAAAACAATTACGCCCACCTGGGAGTGGCGGAGCTCAGGCAGCTGCGGTGGCTGGAGGATGAGCATGCACGTCTCAAACGTCTCGTGGCGGACCGCTCTCTCGACACGCACATCCTGACCGAGGCCCTCCGAATACAAGCCTGAGGCCTACACAGCGCCGCGCGCTGGCGGTGTGGGCGCACGACACCTTCGCTGTCAGCGGCGTGTCGACTTGTCATTCGGCGCAGTTCAGTCGAGCCGCCTGGTATCGCCGGCCCCGGCGGGATGATCAGGGGGCGTTGCGCTCGCGCATTCGAGAGCGGTCACACGCCCGCCCACGCTTGGGCTTCCCACGCATTTGGGCGGTGTTGTGACGAGAGAGGTGGCCGGTCAATCAGAAGCGTATCTGTCGCTGGTATTGACTCGAGGGCCTGCGGCTACGGATGCGGGTGCGGCGCGGGAAACACAGCGCGTTGCACCGCGGGCCCGACCGCGCGCTGGCGCATGGACTTCGTTCACGATGCGCTCGCCGATGGCTGCCCCTTCCGGGTGCTCACCGTGGTCGAGCCGTGAAATCGCCGCCAGCCTGTCCGGGCGCACGGTCGGTGAGATCCTTGATCGGGTGCTTGTGGGCGTCCGGAGTCCCACGTCCATCACCGTCGGTCACGGCACCGAGTTTATGTCGCGCGCCCTCGAAACTTGGGCCTTCGCCTGGGGACTCCAGCTCGACTTCATCCATACAGGCAAACCCGTCGAAAACGCCTTATCTGAGTCGTTTCATGGGCGGCTGCGCGACGATTATCTCCTCCTGTATCAATGCACCTTGACCGCCGCTACCCAGGCCAAGACCGACGCGTGGCGCATCCGCGACCATCAACTCCGCCTACACGGCTCACTGGACCATCTCACGCCAGATGAGTACGCGCGCCGCGACTTGCTGCAATACCGACGTGATCTGCTCGACCGAACATCGCTTCTTCTTCACGGCACATACTCCTGGCCCGCTCGGGGCCGATTGTGCCGCAGAAACTCACTCAGCGGGTGGTCTGAAAAAGCCGGAGCCCCTCAGTTCGGCACCGGCCCAACTCGGTATACTTGATTTTTCATGTACTGGTGAACAAACTACCGCAGAGCGCCCGTGCTCCCGTTTCAAACACTCTCACGTTCATCTACCAATTCAAGAAGGACCTGGCCGAACATGCTCAATCAGCACACCCTCAATCAGCACCCTCTCAAGCGGCTCACTGCTATCGTATTCGCGCTCTTGGCGTTAGCAGCGTCGCCCATCTTGGCCCAAAGCAAACTCGACTTTACGCTGATGAACGATACCGGGCTCACTATTGCGGAGATCTACGTTTCGCCTAATGACTCAGACGAGTGGGGCGAAGACATCATGGGCAAGGATGTGCTCAAGCATCGAGAATCGGTCGACATCGAATTCTCGCGAAAAGAGAAAAGCTGCAACTGGGATTTGAAGATTGTCGATGAAGACAATAACGATATCGAATGGACTGAGCTCGATCTTTGCAAGGCATCGCACATTACGCTGCAGTATCGCGGCAAGAAGGCGACCGCGATCATCAAGTAAACCGTGGAGCGCGGCGACGGCAGCGCCGCTGCACTCTGCACCCGTATAGCCGGCGGAACATGCCGAGGCCGGCATGTTCCGCCGGCCCGGTGTGCGCCCGAAACATTCTGCCTCCGGGCTTTGTGGACACATGAATCACGGCATCGTGGGCTAGTTGTATTTGCAGCGACGGCTTCGAACGGACGCCAGAGCGAGGGGATCGGAGAGATGAAATGACGCGACGCCTGTTGGTCGTGCTAGGGATGGCGATTTCAGCTGCCGGAACGCCGTCGTGCGCGTCGATGGCACTGCGCGAGTCTGATCAGCGCGTTTCATTGGATGCGTATGCGGAGTTTGCAAGCGGCGACTTCTTGATTGTTGAAGGCCAGCGGATCGCATTTGGAGACGATACGGTCTTTAGAGGCAGTTACGCACGCAGTCTAGAGGCGATTGCCTTGGGCAACGAGGTCAAGGTCAAGGGTGTGCGACTGGCTGACGGCAGCGTGCGCGCACTAGAGGTGGAGGTTAAACCGAATGGAGACGCGCTTTTTGAAGCTGAGACGCTCTCGGTTACCAATGACCTTGAAGATCTGTGGGTGAAGAAGGGAATGATGTTTGAACCCGGAGACGCCGATGATGACGACAGCGAGGTCGTTGGCGAACTGCTGACTGAGGGGCCGGCATTCGAACGAGTTCTTCGCATTACGCGTCGCCTGTTACCCTCTTACCTCGACGAGTCGGCTATTCGCGTCTATCTGGTCGACACGGAGGAATGGAATGCCGCAGCGATGGGCAACGGCGCCATCTGGGTCTACCTCGGACTGGTTGAGGCGATGTCAGATGACGAATTAGCGGTGGTCATCGGACACGAGCTGGCACACGTCACACACGAGCACTCGCGACGCTCGGCCAAGGCTGATATGTGGAGCGAACTGCTTGGCGCAGGCGTGTCGTTAGCTGCGGAAGCCATTGACAATGACTCACTCAAGTCAGCGATACAAGTGGCGGCTGCGGTAGCTACGGTAACCAGCCTCAGCAAGTACAGCCGTGGCCACGAGGACCAAGCCGACCGGGTCGGTTTGCGATACGTGCATGAAGCTGGTTTCGACGTGACTGCCGGCCCAAAAGTGTGGAAGAGATTTCAGGACAAGTACGGCGACGAGAACCGGGTCCTCAATTTTTTTCTCGGCAGTCACTCGAGATCCGCTGACCGCATTCGCAACATGGAGGCCGAACTGAAGCGGAACTATCAATGACTTCAGGCATGAAGGGCCGAGACTGACGTCCCCGACGACCTCCTCCCACGTGGAGTAGCAGATCGGTTCAAAGACCGGCGGTCACTTTCTCCCGCTTCCCTCGTTCCGTCAACTGCTACGCGTACCCCGTCTGCGTGAGCCCGCCCAATGCCTCGTTCGGCCGTTCGTCGTTGTACTCGCGT
>CAZXTM010000035.1:0-10087 GCA_964643765.1 uncultured Bifidobacteriaceae bacterium
TCACTGTCGGGCCTGCTGGGCACGTAGCCGTGCCCAGTGGCGCCAGGCCACCAGGGCGTGCACCCAGTAGCCGGCATACAGCACCGCTGTCAGCAGCAGGCCGCGGCTGGCGAAGAGCGGCACGGCGATCGTGTTGACCAGCAGCCACAGTGGCCAGGTCTCGATGTAGCGCTGCGTCAGCAGCAGCTGCGCCGCAATGCTGAAGGCCAGCACCGTCGCGTCCGCAAACGGCGCTGCGGCATCGGTCAGCCGCTGCAGCGCCGCACCGTAGGCCACAGCCAGCAGCACACCACACCCCACCGCCAGTGCCAGCAGGCGCGGCGGCGTGCCGGTCACCGGCCGCTCGGGCACCGCCGTGCCCCGCGTCCACACGCGCCACCCAATCACGCTCGTGACGATGAAGAAGCCCTGCAGCACAACATCGGCATAGAGCTTCGTCTGATAGAAGAGCACCGCAAACAGCGCGCATCCGACAATCGACGTCCACCACGTGTGCCAGCTGTTGCGCCCGGCGAAGACGATGGCGAGGCCGTTGAGCAGGTTGGCGGCAAGTTCTAGGGGCGACACGGAAGGCTGAGCTCTGCCGCGTACGGTATCACCGTGCGCTGTCATTCCCGTGACGAAACCGGTCCGGCCCGTCGTCCGATTCATCTCGCGTCGCGGCGCGACCCATCCCCTTCAACCCTGTCGGCAGGCAATGTAGGATGGCACCGGCATGGAGATCGCCCTTGACCTTCACCCCGACCCGCTGATGCACCTGGCCTTGGTGTGCCGCCACACTGGCCTGACAAAGGACATAGCGATCAGCCGTAACGTACGGCCAGTGCTCGCGACACGACCACCACTGCGCGAGTCCGGCGCCTTCCCACTCTGGAGCGCTCGAGCCGGCGATGCCGACGCGCTCGTTGACTCCTTCCGCAACGTATGGCTATAGCCTCGCCGCCCCGACGCCAGGCGCTGCTCGCCACGCTGCAGGCGCGGTTCGAGGCGCATCCCGGGCGGCACCCCGGCCTGGCCTGGGCAGACGTGGCTGCCCGGCTCGCCGCCGCGCCGCAGGTCCTCGACACACTCGCGGCGATGGAAGACTCTGGCGGCGAACCCGACGTCATCGGACGCGACGCCGACGGCCACCGGGTGATCTTCTGCGACTGCTCGGCCGAGTCACCCGCAGGGCGCCGCAGCCTCTGTTACGACGATGAGGCGTGGCAGGCCCGCCGCGAGAACCGCCCGGCAGGCAGCGCCCTGGCCGCCGCCGACGCCATGCAGGTCACGCTGCTGAGCGAAGACGATTACCGGCAGCTGCAGGAACGAGGCGAATTCGACCTCAAGACGTCGAGCTGGCTGGCAACCCCGGCCGATGTACGGCGGCGCGGCGGTGCCCTCTTCGGCGACCGTCGCTATGGGCGCGTGTTCATCTATCACAACGGCGCACAGTCGTACTATGCGGCCCGCGGGTTCCGCGGCCTGCTGCGCGTCTGACGCAGTCTGAGCCGTCACCACATCCAGACGATCGCGGCCGCGGGTGGCCTCATGCGCGGCCGTGCCGAGCGTCCCTTCACCGGACCTCGCTCGTCACGCGAGTGCCCTCTCGGGACCGTGCGCGCCTGCACACACACGGCGGACACGCGCGCTGCGCGCATCCGCCCGGTTCACTCAATACTTGTAGACGAACGACACCAGCAGCGCCAGGTCCTGCCGCTGGACGGCCGACGAAGGCGGCTCGCTCTTGAAGGTGTTGAGCAGTTCCACCTTCATCTGCGTCGCCTTCGTCACGTTCGCCGCCACCCCCGCCCCGAAGATATACAGCGCATCGTCGAAGTCATCCATCTTCCAGAGGGCGCTGGCGCGCTGCGTGAGCTCGGCCGTCGCGGTGAGCTTGTGCGAGAACGTCTGCGAGGCGGTGACCGCACCGCTCGTGCGCGTGTCGAGCCCGGGGTTCTGCTCGCGCACCAGACCGGCACCGGCGTCGACGGCCAGCGCCGTGCGATCGTTCTTGATCAGCTGCTGCGCGATACCGACGGTCGGCGAGACCAGGTAGTCGATGCGCTTGAATTCATCGCGGAGGTACTGCACCTGTCCGAAGATCGAGGTGTAGGTGCCCACTTTCCGCTCACCGCGCGCGTCGAACAGCATGCGGTTGGTGACCAGTTCGCCTTCAGCCGAGCCGCGAATCAGCAGGCCCGTCCTCTTGAAGAGGAACGGCGTGCCCGCATCGCGCTTGACGTCGAAGGCCACATTGACCGTTGAAGTGTCGCTATTGCCCCGGGTCTGGGCGAGACCTGCACCGAACGACCCGGTCCACCCGGGCGGGGGCGGCGGGGCGGCCGCCGTCTGCGCCAGCGCGGGCGACACCCCGACTAGCTGTCCACACACCATCGCACTCCACACGAAACGACCGATCTGCGCAAACATCCGAATCTCCCTCAAAGACCACCGTGCACGTGCACACACACACGCGCCGGGTCACATCCTTCCGTCAATCTTCAGCGTGGTGCCCGTTTCGAGGCCCGCATGCCAGGCCGCCACACACGCACCACGCGGCTCTGGCGAATCGCACGGTCATACGTCGCCACCGGCACCTGATGGGCCCTCGCCGTCGCCATGATCATCCGGTCTGCCGGGTCACCATGCACCCGCGCCGGCAACTCGGCCAGTGCGGTCACGATCGTGACGTCGAGTGGCAGCACCGTGACAACGTCGGCCGCCTCCTCAATCCACGTGGCAAACGGCCGGTCGAGCGTCAGCCGCCTCTTGCTGTGCAGCATCTGTGCTTCCCAGAGGCTCACCGCCGCAATGGCCAGCCGCGAACGTTCCGCGAGCCGGTCAAGCGCCTGTCGCTCGCGCGACGGAAGCGCCGAGGCCCCGAGCAGCCACCAGATCCAGATGTGTGTATCGAGCAGAATCACCGGAGCGCCACGAAGTCGTCGGCCTCAAGCACAGACTCGTCCGGCCCTGCCAGCAGCCGACCAGACCCTCGAAGCCGTTCCCATGGCTTCCGCTGCGCACTCACCTCAGACATCGGTGACGACAGGCGCGCAACGATGCGCCCGCGGCGACGGATGGTGACGACTTCTCCGCCCTGCGCGGCACGCCGAATCAGCTCGAGACACTGCGCTCGAAACTTTGTCACCGAAATGTCCATGTGTTGATGTTAACTGTACACAACGATCGGGACAACGATTTCCCGAGTGCCCGCCCTGCAGGCCCGACCTCGTCGCTACCTGCTCACCTCACACCTGAAATTCGCCGCATCGTCTACACTGCCCGTCCCGGTGTAGCGCGCCACCTGCGGGTGGGGGCACAGCGGACGGGTGCGATCAGGCTGGCCGTTCGTGCGGTGCGTCGCGACGATGGGGCCGGGGGCGATGCCGCGCTCGACCCACTGCTCGAGGGGCGTCAGCATGTCGAACTCGTTCGGGCCCGGGCCTCCGCTGCAGTGATGCATGCCGGGGATGAGGTACAGGCGCGTGAAGGCGTCGGCCTTCCCCTGTCCGCCGACGATGGTGGCCATGCGGTTGTAGTAGCTGAGGGTACCCAGGGCGCTGATGGCCGGGTCGGCCCAGCCGTGATAGAGCAGCAGCTTGCCGCCGCGCTTCTGATACGGACGAAGGTCAGCGTCGAGCGGGCTGAGAATGTCGCTCATCGTCTTCATGCGGGCGAGGTCTGCGGGAAACCTCAATGTGCGCCACGAGAACGAGGGATCGTCGTTGTCGAGGGCGAGGGCGCGCATGTTCGACTCGGCGAGGTTGTAGCCGCTGGGCAGGCGACGGCCCGTGTAGGCGAGCGTGCCGTCAGGCTGAGGCTGCGGATCCTCCGGCCCCGAAATCCACGCGCGCCAGCCGCTGGCGCTGCCCTCGTGTCCCGGCGGGAAGCCCCAGGCATAGACCTCGCCGTTCGGCAGGCGGGCGCCGCTGTAGATCTGGCGCACCACGTCGAGCTGGCCAGCGTTGAGGCAGCTGGTGGTCGCGCCGCCGCTGCAGGCCAGCACGTCGGGATTGAACGTGCAACGTGTCGGGTCGGTGATGAGTCCATCCACGAGCCCGTCGGTCTTGTCACACGCCGCGAGTGTGGCCTTCGAGACGAGTTCGACGGCGTCCTGCGTCATGAAGTGTTCGGGCCTGGCCAGCATCTTCTGGTAGACCAGCGCACGGCCCACCTGCATGGGTGTGCCGGTGGCCGGGTCGCCCGCGATGATGCCGTCGAAGTCGTCGGGATACCGCTGCACCTCCATCAGGGCCTGGCGGCCGCCGTTCGAACAGCCGTCAAAGTAGGCGTGCGCAATCGGCTTCCCGTAGAACGCCGTCGTGAGGGCCTTGCCTGCCACCGCGGTGACATGGGTGCCGCGATAGCCGTAGTCGATCTCCTTCGCGCGGTTCGACATCCAGGTCGGGTCGTCGCTCGTGTGGCCCGTATCCGTAGAGGCTGCGGCGTAGCCGCGTTCCAGGCCACGCGCCAGCGAGCCGATGCTGCCGCCCAGACCCCCGACGCCAACGAAGTAGAACTTGCCGTTCCACTGCTGTGGCAGGCCGACGCGGAAGTTCACCTCATTGCCGACCGACGTCGCATGGCCATCGACGAGACAGTGCGCGGGCACACGACCAGCGGCCGCCACCGGGGTGGCCGCCGTGATGGTCGAGCCTTTCGGCGCGCGCGCCTGCAGGCCGGCCACGGTGCATTCGACCGCGCCCGCCGGTGACGCGGGCGCCTGCGCCTGTGTGAGCACATGAGCGCCAGCGGCCGCGACCACCGCGAGGGCTGTAGAGAGGAGGACGCGCGCCGGGGTCCGCATGCTGTCTTCAGCTACTGCTTCGGTCGCACCAGTTCGGGCAGCGTGCGCCCGAGCAGGCCTTCGATGGGCTGCTGGTTGCCAAAGGGGCGATCGTCGCGCAGGTTGATGCTGCGCACCTGCGTCAGGGCGTCGGACACGGGCATCCTGCGCTCGCGGATCAGGTAGGCCCCCCACATGTGGCTGGCGCGCCAGGCCACCGTGCAGTGCAGCAGCACCTTCCCCTTGGCCGAGCTCATCACCGAGGCAAACCGGTCGAGCGCCGTCGGCGCATAGGCCGTCTCGTCCCGGCCGTTCAGCGGAATGTGCACGTAGGTGATGCCCAGTTCCTTCAGCAGCGCGGCTTCGTCAAAGCTGACACGCGCCATCTCTTCGGGCATGCGCAGGTTCACGACCGTGGTGACGCCCTTCGCCTTCAGATCGCGCAACGCCTGTTCCGTGGGCTGCCCGCCGATGAAGAGGTCGTCACCGACCGTCGCGTACTTTTCCTGGAAGAGTCCCGTCGGGTCGAGCACCACCGGCGCCGGGGCCGCACCCGTCGCCCCCACCACCGACTGCGCCGCCGCCATCGTCACCGAGAGCAGCACCGCACACACTGCCATCGCACCACGCACCTGAAGAGACCGGTTCATTGAGAGACTCCTTGCGAGAGAGAGCCACATTTAAGCACCTTTCCGACGTTCCGTGAAAAGGCCGTCAGACCGGCAGAAGGCGCCGCACCTGCGCTATTGTGTCCGGCATGTGCACGCGGGTCTTGATGATGGTGGGTGCCCTGGCGCTGGGGGTCACGTCGGCGTCCGTGGCGGCGATGCGCGCCGTCGGCGACGCAGCGCAGGTGACGGAACTGTCGGCCGTGCAGGAAACCCGGACCGCCGGAGTCGTGCAGGTGAAGGGCCAGGTGCAGGTGCCGTTCCGCGGCGCGCCAGCCTCGAAGCGGTTCGTGCTGCGCTATCCCGAATCGGGATGGACCGGCGCACTCGTCATCGGCGCGCATGGCGGGTCGGGCGGCAACAACTTCGACCCCACCGGCAAGGTCATCGGAACCGATGACACCGCGCTCGATGATGTCATCGGGCAGCACGCCGTGTCGCGCGGCTACGCCTATGCCAGCGTCGACCGCGACGGCGCCATGTCGGCCGACGAAGGCCTCGCGCTCACGCTGGCCTTCACACGCATCATGACCGGCGAGGTCACGCGGCGTCTGGCGCGTGCCCCGGGGCGCCGCTACCTGCTGGGCCTCTCGATGGGCGGCGGCATTGCACGGGCCGCGGCCGAGGCAGCCGACTCACCATACGCCGGCATCGTGATTGTGGCCGGCGCCAACGGCGACGCTCCGACGCGGGAACGCCGGCAGCGCGCGATGGCGGCGGCATGGCCCGACATTGATCCGAAGACGCATCCCGGTCTGCCAGACGATGACCCCAGGGTCCGCGCGTTTGCGGACATCATCGGTACACCAGTCGCCGCGCGCAGACTGTGGCCCTATACCGCCGGGAACGCTGTGCGGGCCGCTCAGGCCGCGCAGGCTCCGGCGGCCGGCGCCGCAGGGGCCTCGAGCGGTCGCGTGCGTGTGCCCACGCTCGAGGTGGCCGGCACCTGGGACGACTTTGTCATCGGCGAGCTGCGTGCCTACGCCGCGCGTGTATCACCACGCGAGCAGCATCGGCTCTATCTGGTCGACGGCGTCTGGCACATGTCCGGAGACGATGACGGCACGCAGTCGTTCATGTATATCGCCACGCGGATGGGCCTTGACCCCGGTGTGGCCAGGGCGATGCGTGACGGGCCCTCCTACATTCCCACGGTGCAGGAAGCCTTCGACCATCTGGTGGCCTGGGTCGAACGCGGCGTGACTCCCCCGGCCAGCCAGACCGTGCGCCCTCGTGAGCGGCTCAAGTGATGACGACACGGCAGCGCGGCCCGTACACACCCCGAGCTACTTTACGGTCAGTTCGCGCACCGGGTGCTTCGGCCCGGCATCATCGTCGATGATCTGCTCGCGGACGGTGGCAAAGTTGATTTTCTTGAGATCGATCACCCGCACCTGACGGTTGTGCATCGTGTGATACTCGTATCAGCCGCCCGCGTCCGACTTGGGAGACCAGATTTCCTCGGCCCGGAAGGAGCTGCGCATCGCTGCCCCTGTCAGGCGAGACCGGCGTAGCTGCACGCTTGAGCGTCCTGACACCCTTTGCGTCATCGCTGAACGCGGCACACCGCTCCCGCAGTCCGGCGCCCGCGCCGTCGCGATTTCATCCACGCCCCGACGCACCCCGGCGCCACCGTCGCAGCTCGCGCCACTGCCGCACATGCAGCAGCACCGAGGCCACGCTCAGGAGCGGCCAGATGATGACGAACACGTAGATGTTGATGGCCTCGTAGGTGATGCCGAGGTGTGCGGCCGCCACCCGCAGCACCTCGACGCACCAGCGGAATGTCTCGGTAATCCACAGCGGGTCGCGCATCACACCATCCCTCCGGCGCGTTGCATCTGCGTCGCCAGGTCACACACGCCGGCAAACACCGCACGCGCGTCTGCCTCGACGTCAGGCGACAGCAGTGCGAGCACCTCGGCGCACTGCGCGTTATTCATAGTGCCCTGCAGCTGCTGCAACTGCTCGAGTGCGCTGTTGCCGATGGCCTCGTCGCGATCCGGCGACGGCACCACCGCACGGCTCAGCCACACCGCCGCTTCAGTCGGCCGGCACAGGCCGTCTGCACCATCAGCCAGGAACCGACCCACGTCACGCTGAGCGCCCTGGTGGCCAGCGCGTGCCGCCGTCAGCATCCACCCACGGCTGACATCCGCCGCCCCCTGCCGCGTGCCCAGAATGCCCGCGAGCACAAATGCCGCCTCGAGGTCACCACCACTGGCCGCCTTGTGCAGCCAGCCCTCCGCCTCGCTACGGTCGGCTGCCGACTGGGCCCGCTCCCACTGCACACGTCCCCACTCACGCTGCGCCGCACGAAGCCCGAGTTCAGCGGCACGGCGCAGCCAGTAATTCCGCCAGGCCTCAGTCGTCGGCACGTCGTCAGCCATCCCCGTCAGTCTCCACAAATCGAAGAGCGACCCCGCATGGTCGGCCGTCGCACCCAGCGTCAGCCAGCCGTAGGCCTCGGCCCGCGAGGCAGGCGCCATCGGGTCGCGCCACAGCACCATCCGGGCCATCGTCACCATGGCCTCGGGATGCCTGTTGACTGCGGCCCAATAGAGATAGTCCATCGGGCGCGATTCCCCCTCAGACACCTCGGTAAACATGTGTTCGATGGCCCACTGCGTCATCGCCTCGAGGTCGCCCAGGTCGGCGGCCTTCTTCATCCAGGCCCAGCCCGTCGCGGTGTCGGCGTCGGCACAGCGCCCCGCAAGATGTGCCCGGGCCATCACACGGCAGGCGAACGCATGGTCGGCCTCGGCCAGCTTCCGGCAGATCTCAAGACTTTGGGCATCGGCGGGAGCACCATCGGGGCCAGCGTGGGTGCGCTGCAGCACCAGCAACTGCGACGGACATGAACCGGCCATGGCCTGCTGCCTGACCCATGCCTGCTCGCGTTCAATAGTCCACGGCGCACCCATCTGGCCTCCAGGGTCGTGCGGCCCGTCCCCGGCATCGTTGTCTGCGCGCTCGTCCTCACCCGGCTGCTCGTCGTCTTCGTGTCGCATGAACCCTCGCTTTCCAGTCGCGTCGTGCGGTGGTCGTGTGTCGTCTGCGTACAGGGTCAGTGTGACCCGCCACCGTGACAGATCAGGTCAGGACCGGCATCGCCGTCGCCGCCGGCACCGGGCCATTCCACGGGCAGGCACGGTCGAAAAAGTGCTGTCCCCGGCCGAGGGACGGCCGGCACTGGTCGCCCGTGTAACGCGCACGCACCGCCGTGTGGGAAAACCAGTCGTCGGCCAGCCGTTCGCCCCGGCGGTCCATCTCGTACTGCACCTCGAGCGGACCGTCGACGTTGGGTGCATAGGCCAGTACAATCCGGCACTCGCGCGCCCCGGTCGCCACCGCATGCACCGCCGCCTGGCGGGCCGCATAGGCCGCCGCCCGGTCGATATGGCTCAGGTCCTTGCCAGCCAGCGCGCCGCCGCCAATGGCCACACGCGGGCCGTAGTAATCAACGGCCAGCTTGCGCCCCGTCTGGCCGTTGTCGCCATCGCTGCCGCCGTTGATCAGCGGGCCGTTGGGATTGATGAGCAGCGTGATGTCTTCGGGGGCCGACCGCCAGCGCGCATCACTTCGCTGCAGGGCCTCGTACGCGCCGCGGATCTCGGCGCCGAGCGCGGCAGCCATGTCGACAAACGGGGTCTGCTCGCGCTGCTGCAGCGTCACCAGCACGTGCTCGACCTGCCAGCCATCACTGTGTTCACGCAGGCGCACCAGCAGCTTGCCGTCTGGCCCCTCGCCGGCCAGTCGCCCCGCGCGGCAGCTCTCGGCAATGGCCGCTCCCAGCGTCTGGGCGAGGAAATGCTCTGGCGGCAGCCATCCCACCCTGGCATCAAAGCCCGCCCAGCCGACCGTGATGCACTGATCGTTCACACGATCAGTCCACGTACGCGGGTCGCAGCGCTCCTGGCACACCACATCCGTCACCTGATAGCGCGTCGCATCAATCGCACTGCCGGGCACATAGCCCACCTCGAGTCCGACCTGCCGCGCGATGTCAGGCAGGCTCTTCTCCAGCGGTCGTCGCGTGACGATGCCGCCGGTGAGGAAGAGGTGATCAGACCACGCGCTGACTTCCACCTGGCAATAGGCACGCGGGTCGACCTCGTAGCACGCCCGCACGATGGCATCGGCCACCTGATCGCAGAACCGGTCAGGATGTCCCGGCAGCACCACTTCGCTCATCCGAATCATGACGGCACCCTCCCCAGTTGCGTGAATGACAGTCCGGCCTTCGCCACGACCTGTGTCGAGCCGTCACGGGTCACCAGCACATGCAGGCGCGTGCGGCCGATGGCCCGCACCTGCGCTGGCCTGAGGTCTTCGATGTAGCCATCGGTGATGACCACCGCGGCCCGCGGCTGCGTCCGTGCGATGTGGTCGATGACGCAGGCCATCGACGTGCCGCCCGTGGTGGTCAGTTCAAGGCGGCCCCCAACGAGCCGCGCCGGCCCCACCACCGTGCTGAAGGCCCACAGCGGCCGGCTCACAAGATGGCCCAGTTGCCCCAGCAGTGCCACGAGCAGCGGAAGCTCCTGGCGCATCGAGCCGCTCGCATCGAGGTAGACCATCGCCCGCCCCAGCGGGACGATGGCCGAGGTGGACCAGGCTGCGTCGGGCATGAACGCACTCCACAGCGAGC
>CAZXTM010000036.1:0-9934 GCA_964643765.1 uncultured Bifidobacteriaceae bacterium
CGGCCAGGGCGCGGACCAGCGCCTCGGCGCCGGCGGCTCCGCCGCCGGGCGCGGCGTCGCCGAGCACCGCCACGGTCCGGCACGCCGGCAGCGCCGGCACCGGCGTGCCGGGCGCCGACACCGGCAACCACTGCACTTCGCGTCGTTCGACGGCGGAAACGGCCGCCGGACCAGCAGCCGCAGCTACCGGGCCGCGGCCTGCTGAGGGTCCGCGGGGGTGCCTCCGAGCAGCGCCAGCAGGTCGCTCACCCGGCGCACATCCGCCGGCGACACCTTGCTCGCATCCAGCCCGGGCACCCGGTCGTTCACCGCCCCGAGAATCTCCACGCGCTTAATCGAATCAATGCCGAGGTCGGCTTCCAGATCCATCTCGGGCGCGAGGGCATCCACCGGATACCCGGTCTTCTCGGCAATGATCGCCAGCACCGTCGACGACGAGCCGCCGCCTGCCGGGGCTGCGGCCGGAGCAGGAGCAGGGGCGGGAACGGCTGCCGGCGCGGCCACGACGACCGGCGCGGGGGCGGGGGCCGCCAGGGGCGCCGGCGCGGCCACCGGCACAGGCGCGCTCACCACCGGCGCGGGTGCCGCGACCGGAGCTGGCATCGGGGCCGGCATCGGGGCCGGCGCATACACGGGGGCCGCAGGTGCCGCATACACCGGGGCGGCCTGCACGGGCGCCGGGGCATACAGCACGGGCGCCGCCGCCAGCGCTGCCGGCGCCACGGGCAGCGCCGCGCCGCCAAGACCGCGCAACGTCATGCTGAAGCTTTCAAGCAGCGCCTGCTGCGTGAGGCGCTGGGCCTCGAGAATCGGCGAGACACCTTCGGCGGGACGCAGCACGACGGGGACGGACGGAACGGTGTGATCAGACATGGTCGATACTCGGGAAGCAGACACACTGGAAGAAACCACAGACGATGCGGCCGGGGCACCGGACGGGGGCACGCCCGGAGACGCAGCCCCGGACAGCGCAGGAGAGGGCATCGGCGCGCTGGCAGCCGCCGGCGCGGACGCGGGGCCCGCGCTGCCGAGCGGCACTTCCATCACGCGCTGGGCCGGACGCACCGGCGCCTGCCCGGGCGGCGGTGGATAGGGCTTGCCGAGGTTGGCGCCCCCGACCGACACCACCGCCGGACCGGTCGGCGGCAGCGCCGCCGGCGTCCAGGTGCCGGTCGAGGCATGCAGCGCCGCGAAATCAAGCGGCAGGCCGAGCACGGCCAGCTCGCCCAGCCCGCGCCACCAGGCGCGCAGCCCGTGCGTGCCCGGCGTGTCGAGGCTGATGGCCACATGGTCACGCCCCTTGAGGCAGCGGGAGGCCAGGCCCGTCAGCACGGCACCGGCCCCGACTTCGACGAACACCCGGCACCCCTGGGCATGCAGCGTGTCGAGGCTGTCGCGGAACCGCACCGGCTGGGCCAGCTGATCCGAGAGCTGCGTCTGCACCGCCTTGGCGCCGGTCGGATAGGGCTCGGCCGTCGCATTACTGATGACCGGCAGCGTGGGCGAGGCAAACCGGCGTGCGCGGACGGCCGTACCGAACGCCGTCGCGGCCGGGGCAACCAGCGGCGAGTGGAACGCCGCGGCCACCTTCAGGGGCTGGAAGCTCAGGCCGCGGGCCTTGAGGCGCGCTTCAATCCGCTTGAGGCTGTCGACCGGGCCACTCAGCACCGCCTGCTTCGGGTGGTTGTCGTTCGCCAGCACCAGCGAGGCATCGCCATGCTCGGCGAGGACCGCGCGCACCGTGGCCGCATCGGCCGCCACGGCCATCATGCTGCCGAGCGAGCCGTCACCGCCGGTGGCGCAGGCTTCCATCGCCTGGCCGCGGGCCCGCGCCAGCTGCACGAGAGTCGTCGCATCGAAGACGCCGGCGGCGTGCAGCGCCACCAGCTCGCCGAAACTGTGGCCCGCCACGGCCGCTGGACGCACGCCGAGCCGGCCGAGCAGCGCCAGCTGCGCGAGGCTCGCGGCCGCCAGCGCCGGCTGCGCCTGGCTCGTGGCCCGCAGCCGCGCGTCCTGGGCCTGCGTCGACTCGTCACCAAAGGCCGCGCGCGGGAAGACCACGTCGCCGAGCGCGGGCATGCCCCCCTCGGCGGGCAGCGCCGCGTCGGCGGCTTCCCACGCCGCAAAGGCATCGGGGAAGGCAATGGCCAGGTCGCGCCCCATGTGCACGTACTGGCTGCCCTGGCCCGGGAACAGGAAGGCCACCGATCCCGCGCTGGCCGGCGGGGCGGTGCTCACCACGCAGAGCGTGCCGCGTGCATGCGGTGCGGTGCCCTTCAGCAGCGTGGCCGCCTCCTCGCAGGCCGCGCCCAGTGACGAGGGTGCGTCGACGAGCAGTGCGACGCGGACAGCCGCCGACGGGTCGAAGGATGCATGGCTCTCGTGCGCGCCGTTGGCAAGGGCGGCCGCACTGGTCGCCTGGGACGGCAGCGACGCGAGGCGCTCCTGCAGCGTCGTCACCGAGGCGTCGCTCAGCAGCCAGAGACGGACGGGCGACCCGTCGAGGCGCGGTGCGGCATGCGTGCCGCGGTATTCCTCGAGGGTGACGTGGAAGTTGCTGCCGCCGAAGCCGAAGCTGCTGACCGACCCGCGGCGCGGCTGCCCCGTGCGCGACAGCCACGGACGCACCGTGGTGTTCAGGTAGAACGGGCTGTCGTCGAGTTTCATGGCCGGGTTCGGCCGTTCGACCTTGATGGTGGGCGGCAGCGTGCGGTGGTGCAGCGCCAGGGCCACCTTGACGAGGCTCGCCGCACCGGCGGCCGCCTTGGTGTGCCCGATCTGCGACTTGACCGAGCCGAGCGCGCACCACTGGTGCTCGTCGGCACGCGCTGGACCGAACACCTCGGTCAGGCCGCCGAACTCGGCGGCATCACCCGCCACCGTGCCCGTGCCGTGCGCCTCGACCAGTTCCACCGTCTCGGGGCCGTAGCCGGCGTTCTCGTAGGCGCGGCGCAGCGCCATGGCCTGGCCCTGCGAGCGCGGGGCATAGACGCTCTTGGCGCGTCCGTCCGAGCTGCTGCCGAGGCCGCGAATCACCGCATAAATCTTGTGGCCGTCCCGTTCCGCATCCTCGAGGCGGCGCAGCGCAAGCATCGCCACGCCCTCGCCGAGCATCGTGCCGTCGGCCTGGTCGCTGAAGGGGCGGCAGTCGCCCGTGAGCGACAGGGCCGGCGTCTGCGAGAAGCACAGGAACATCAGCACGTCGTTCAGCGCATCGACGCCGCCGGTCAGCACCGTGTCGGCCTGGCCGCTGCGCAGCTCGTTGATGGCCATCGACAGCGCCGCCAGCGAGCTGGCGCATGCCGCATCGAGCGCGCAGTTGGTGCCGCCGAGGTCGAAGCGGTTGGCCACGCGCCCCGCAATGACGTTGCCCAGCAGCCCGGGAAACGTGCTTTCCTGCCACGGCACGAACTGGTCGGCGATGGCATCACAGGCCTTGTCGAGCAGCGCTTCGTCCATGCCGAGGTTGCGCAGGCCCTGCTTCCACATGGGACGCGCCATGCGCCCCGACATGTGCGCCACCAGCTGGGTCGTTGCAGCCGCGCCGAGGATGCACGCCGTGCGCTTGCGGTCGAAGCGTCCCGGGGTGCCGTGGTCGGCGTCGGCCAGGCAGCGCTGGGCGATCAGCAGCGCCAGCAGCTGCGCCACGTCGGTGCTGGGCAGCGTCGACGGCGGCAGCCCGAAGCCGAGGGCATCGAAAGGCTGGTGCGGAATGAAGCCCCCGCGCTTGCCGTAGGTCTTGTCCTTCGCGCGTGGCTTCGGATCGAAGTAATCCTCGATGCGCCAGTGCTGCTCGGGCACGTCGCTGAAACAGTCGCGGGCTTCGAGCAGGCTCTGCCAGAAACCCTGCAGGTCGTCGCTGCCCGGCAGCAGCGAAGCCAGGCCAACGATCGCAATCGGGGTGGAACTCACTGGGAGATCTCCGAAGAAAGAGGGGCAGTCATGAAGGCGGCCTCAGGCACCGCCAGACCCGCCGAGCGCAGCTGCTGTGCGCGTGTGAGGCGGACGGCCCCGGCCAGCAGGCTGCGGCCGATGCTGGCGACGGTGCGTGCCGCCGGCGCCGCCATCGGCGTGCCGGCCGTCCAGGCGTTGAAGGCTCCAATCGCCGGGCCGCACCAGATCTGGTAGTCCTGCTGCCGGTCGGCTACGCCCTCGCGTGCCCACCGGTTCGAGTTGCCCAGATACCAGCGGAAGATGAGCGCCATGCGGTGGTGCGGGTCGCGGGCGGCGCGTTCCAGCTGCGCCGGCTCGCGTCCCTGCCAGAAGCGTTCGCATTCCTGCCAGATGTCGTCGAGGCTCGCGCGGAAGACCTCGCGTTCGACCTTGGTACGCACGTCGGCGGGCAGGGCCTCGATGCCGGCATACTCGCGGTAGAGCTCGTAAAGCCGCTTGCCGCGCTGCGCAAACAGGGTGCCCCGGCGCAGGACCTGCACCTCGACACCCATCTCGAACATGTCCGCCGCCGGCGCCATGATGACGTCTGCCAGCCCGGCCTGCGCCAGCATGGCGCGGGCCAGATCGGAGGTGCCCGACTCGACGGCGAGCTGGTTCACCGTGCCCGTCACGACATAGTCGGCGCCCAGGGCAAAGGCCGCCGCCACCGAGGCCGGATCTCCCAGCCCGCCTGCGGCGCCGATGCGCACCGGACGGGGCCAGCCGCCCTCGGGCGTCAGGCTGTCGCGCAACTGGCGAATGACGGGCAGCAGGACGGCCATCGGCCGACGATCGGTGTGCCCCCCCGAATCAGCCTCGCACGTCACATCGTCAGCCACCGGCAGCAGCGAGGCCAGATGGGCCTCGTGCGGCGTCAGGGCACCGCGCGCGACCAGCGCGTCGAGCAGGGTCGCCGGAGGGGGCTGCAGGAAGTGGCGCGCCACTTCCGGGCGGCTGATCTTGGCCATCACGCGGTGCGGACGCACGACGCGGCCGTGCACGTCGAGGCGTAGCCCCGTCGAGGCATAGCGCACGATGGCCGGCGACAGGCTCATGAAGGCCGACGCCTCGATGCGGGTGATGCCGCGCGCCAGCAGCGCCTCGACCAGCGAGTCTTCGAGCGCGGGCTGGTCGGGCGAGTGAATGACGTTGACGCCCCAGGCGGCACCCGGCATGTCGGCCAGTCGGGCGGCAATGATGTCGACTTCGCGGATGACACGCTCGAGGCTCAGCCCGCCGGCGCCATAGAAGCCGAGAAACCCGGCGCGAGCCGCGGCGACGACCGTGTCGATCGAGGCGATGCCCGTGGCCATCGACCCGGTGACATAGGGAAAGCGTGTGCCGTGCTCTTCGCAGAACGACCGATCGCCCAGCCATTCGGCATGCAGTGCCGGCAGCAGGGCATGCACCGCCAGCGTGTCGGCCGAGGCCGTCGCCGACACGGTACCCTCGAAGGCGACGCCGAGCCGCTGTCCTGCGGGTTCGGCACGGCCCACCACCCACACCGGCTGCGACGGATGGGAAACCGCCTGCAGGATGCCGTAGGCGCCGAAGTCGGGAGGGTGGGCCACCGCCGGCGTCAGGAACGCCAGTGGAGCCATGGCGGTGCGCGAGTCAGAGGGCACGACCCACAGAGACTACCGGGGGGGTGGGTCGATGTAAGGTAATATTTTTGTCACCGTTTCACCGATACACGCCTCCAGAATCCTGTCTCCATGGCCGACTCGGCGACTGCTGCACAGAAGTGCTCAAATCCCTTCGATCGTTCACTGGTTGAGGGTCCTGTCAGTGCCGCCGTCTGGAAGCTGGCCTGGCCGACGATGCTGCAGAACGTCATCGCCGGGCTTCAGGGCGTGGTCGACCACGTGCTGGTCGGCAACCTGATCGGGTACACCGCCAACGCCGCCATCGGCGTCAGCTGGCAGATCTTCCTCATCGTCATTGTGTTCATGGCCTCGCTCTTCACCGGGCAGGCCGTGCTGGTGGCGCGGTTTGTCGGGGCCGGCGAGCCCGAGAAGGTCAACCGGACGGTCTACCAGGCGTTCCTGACCGCCATGGCCATGTATGTGTTTCTCATGGCGCCGTTCGGCTACTTCGCCTCGCCGATGCTGCTCGACCTGGTGAATGCCGCGCCCGAGGTGAAGGCCCTGGCGCTGCCCTTCCTGCGCATCAACTTCGTGTTCGCCATCGGCATGATGCTGTTCTTCATGCTGAGCTCGGCCCTGCGGGCCGCGGGTGATGCCCGCACGCCGCTGTTCCTCGGTGTGTCGATGACCGTGCTCAACCTGCTGCTCAACCTGGTGCTCATTCCCAGGTTCGGCACGGCCGGGTCGGCGATGGGCACGGTGCTCGCCGCCGGCATCGTCAGTGTGCTGGCGCTCTTGCTGGTGTTCCGCGGGCAGCTGGTCATCCGCTTCTCGAAGGACATGGACTTCCGGCCCGACTGGGTGGTCATCCGGTCGCTCTTTCGCTTCGGGCTGCCCACCGGCGTCCAGGGCATCGCGATGAACGTGGCCGGCGTACTGCTGCTGCGCTTCATCGGGTCGCTTGAACAGAGCGCGGCGGCCCAGGCCGCCTACGCCATCGGCTACACCGAGCTGTTCTCGCTCATCACGTGGACCTCGGTGGGGCTCATGGGGGCCACGGCCACCGTGGCCGGACAGAACCTCGGAGCCGGACATCCCGAGCGGGCTATCGCCGGCGTGCACGCCGCATCGCGCATCGGCCTGAGCGTGGCCGCCACGGTCGGGGCCGCCTTCCTGATCGCACCCGAGTTGCTGCTGGGCGTCTTCGGCGCCACCGAACCCGAGGTGACCCGGCTGGGCGTGCAGCTGCTGCGCTACCTGGCCGTGTCAGGGGTCTTCATCACGATTGCGCTCACCTATAACGGTGGTCTGCAGGGGACCGGTGACACGCGCAGCCCGCTGTTCATCACGCTGGCGTCGCAGATTGCCATCCCCATCGGCATGTGCACCGCCATCCAGTGGATGCGCCCGCTCGAGGCGCACGACATCTGGCTCGCCATTGTGCTGGGCCATTTCACCCGGGGCCTGCTCACCTTTCTGCGGTTCCGCCAGGGCAAGTGGCGGCAGATTCGGGTGGAGCTCGACAGTGCCCGTCCCTGACGCGAGGACTTTATGACCATTGACGTACCAGCCGCCCGCCGCCGGGTGCCTCTGCCCGAGAACGATCCCAACCTCTCCTACCGCCCGGGCTCGCCCGAGCGCGCCGAGCTCAAGGCGCGCCTGGCCGCCATGGCCGGTGAGGTCATCGACATTCCCATCATCATCGGCGGCCGCGAAATCAGGACCGGCGATACCGGCACGGTGGTGATGCCGCACGACCACGCCCACGTACTGGCCACCTGGCACAAGGCCACGCCGGCCTTTGCGGCCGAGGCCGCCGCCTCGGCGCTCGAGGCGCGGCGCGAGTGGGCCAGCTGGTCGTTCGATGACCGCGCGGCGGTGTTTCTGCGCGCGGCGGAGCTGCTGACCACGACGTGGCGGCCCACGCTCAACGCGGCCACCATGCTGGGCCAGTCGAAGACGGCCTATCAGGCCGAGATCGATGCGGCGTCAGAGCTGGTCGACTTCTGGCGCTTCAATGTGGCGTTCGCGCAGGAGCTGCTTGACGAGCAGCCGATCAGCTCGCACGGCGTCTGGAACCAGAGCGAGTATCGCGGCCTCGAGGGGTTTGTCTACGCCGTGACACCCTTCAACTTCACCGCCATCGGCGGCAACCTCGCCGGCGCGCCTGCGCTGATGGGCTGCACGGTGGTCTGGAAGCCGGCGGCCACCGCGCTGCTCGGCAACTACTACACTTACAAGCTGCTCGAGGCGGCGGGCCTGCCGCCGGGCGTCATCAACTTCGTGCCCGGCGATCCGGTCGCCATCTCCGAGGTGCTGCTCGATCATCGCGACCTCGGCGGCATTCACTTCACCGGCAGCACGGCCGTGTTCAACAGCATGTGGACGCGCGTCGGGCAGAACATGGGCCACTACCGCAGCTATCCCCGCATCGTCGGCGAGACCGGCGGCAAGGACTTCATCGTTGCCCATGCGTCGGCTGATCCGCAGGCCCTGGCCGTCGCCGCCGTGCGCGGGGCGTTCGAGTTCCAGGGGCAGAAGTGCTCGGCGGCCAGCCGGCTCTACGTGCCGCGGTCGATGTGGCCCGATGTGCGCGACCGCATGGTCGCGATGATGCGCGACATCCGCATGGGCGACGTGCGCGACTTCCGGAACTTCATGGGCGCGGTGATCGACCAGAAGGCGTTCCACCGCATCCGCAGCTACGTCGACGATGCGCGGCAGCATGCGCGCATCATCGAGGGGGGCGGCTGTGATGACGCGAAGGGGTACTTCGTGCAGCCGACGCTGGTCGAGACGGACGACCCGGGCTACCGCCTGCTCTGCGAGGAAATCTTCGGGCCGGTGCTGACGGTGCATGCCTACGACGATGCCCGGTGGCATGAGACGCTGGCGATTGTGGATCGCACATCGCCCTATGCGCTGACCGGTTCGGTGTTCGCGCGCGACCGGCAGGCCATTCGCGAAGCCTCGACGGTGCTGCGCAACAGTGCGGGCAACTTCTACATCAACGACAAGCCCACGGGCGCGGTGGTGGGGCAGCAGCCGTTCGGCGGGGCGAGGGCGAGTGGCACTAACGACAAGGCCGGCTCGAAGATGAACCTGCTGCGCTGGGTGTCGGCCCGCACGATTAAGGAAACGTTCGTGCCGCCCACCGACTACCGCTATCCGTTCATGGCGGAGGAATAGCGGGCAAACGGTGCTATTGTCGGAAGTCCGACATGCGACACCACCACGAAGCGGCCTCGGCTGCCACGGTCCTGTGGGTGCTGGCCGGAGTGCCCGCGGCCATCAGCTGGGGCTCGGCGGTCATCACCCGCATCACCCGACGTCCGCGGTAGCGGCGTCGGGTGCCGGGTCCCCGGATCCGGATGCGCTGTCCTCATCGCGCCGGGGCGGCGGCCAGGTGATGCCGGCCTCACGCAGCAGTGCCTGAAGGTCGTCCGGCAGCGGCGCCTCGAACGACAGGGCCTCGCCCGTGACCGGATGAATCAGGGACAGCCGCCAGGCGTGCAGGGCCTGGCGCCCGCGCCCGGGTGTGACGGCCCGGCCATAGGTCGGGTCGCCTGCAATCGGCCAGCCCTTGTGAGACAGGTGCACGCGCAGCTGGTGCATGCGGCCAGTCACCAGGCGACAGCGGACCAGCGACAGGCGTCGGGCATCATCCCCGGTCTCGTGTATCGGAGACACCGCCAGGCGTTCATAGCGGGTGACGGCCGGCTGCCCTCCCCGATCGGTGACGGTGACGCGGCGGCGATCCCACGGATCGCGATCGAGGGCCAGCGTGATGGTGCCGCGTGCCGGTGCCGGCACACCGTGCACGACGGCGAGATAGTCCTTGTCGATGCGCTGCGCCCGCATGTCGCGCTGCAGCGCCGCCACCACCTCGGCGCGCTTGGCGACCAGCAACACCCCCGAGGTCATCTTGTCGAGGCGCGTCAGCAGGGCCGGCGTGTCGCCCGAGGTCCACTGGGCCGCCCGGTGCAGCAGGCCGTTCAGCAGCGTGCCGGTGTCGTGCTTGTAGGACGGATGCACCACCAGTCCTGCGGGCTTGTTGACGGCCAGCAGGTGTGCGTCTTCGTAGATCACATCAACCGGCACCGGCTCGCCGCGGGGCACCTCGCGGCGTCGGACGTCATGCATGTCGACGCACAGGTGGTCGCCGGCGGCAATGCGCCAGGCGACACGTGGCACGGGCCGGCCATTGATGATGACGCGGCCTGAGGCAATCCAGCGCTGGATGCGCGCACGCGACATCTGCGGTTCGTGGCCGAGGTGCCGCAGCAGCACCAGGTCGACGCGCACGCCGATGTCGCCGCGATCGAGGTCGACCGTGTGCAGGGTCGTCGTTGCCGCAGCGCTCTCGGGCTGGACGCGGCGTCGGCGGCGATGGGGAATCAGCAGGCGAGTAATGC
>CAZXTM010000037.1:0-7765 GCA_964643765.1 uncultured Bifidobacteriaceae bacterium
AGCCGCAAGCGCAAGCTGCTCGAGAAGCAGAAGGAAGGCAAGAAGCGCATGAAGCGCGTGGGCCGCGTCGAGATTCCGCAGGAGGCCTTCTTGGCGGTGCTGAAGGTGGGCGAGGATGGCTGAGGCGACATTCCAGAAGTCGACGGCGCGCGAATACTTCGAGTCGCTGGTGGTCGCCGGCATCCTGGCGCTCTTTGTGCGCACGTTCGACTTCCAGGCGTTCAAGATTCCCAGCGGCTCGATGGAGCCCAACCTGCTCATCGGCGACCACCTGCTGGTGAACAAGATGGTGTTCGGCCCCGTCGGATCGTCGCTCGAGCGGGCGGTCATGCCCGTGCGGTCGGTGGTGCGGGGCGACGTGCTGGTGTTCAAGTATCCGGAAGAGCCGACGCGCGACTTCATCAAGCGCGTGGTGGGGCTGCCGGGCGAGACGCTCGAGCTGAAGGGGACGCAGGTCTACATCAACGGCCAGCCGCTCAGCGAGCCATATGCCCTGTATCAGCGGCTGCCCGACATGCTGCTGCCGGGGGACGTGCGCCGGGCCTACGGGCCGGTGACCATCCCCGAGGGGCACTACTTCATGATGGGCGACAACCGCGACGACTCCCAGGACAGCCGCTACTGGGGCTACCTGCCGGCCGGGCACATCAAGGGGCGGGCCCTGTTCGTGTACTGGTCGTTCGGCGGGCCTGACGACACGCGCTGGGACCGGTTCCTCCATCAGATTCACTGAGGGTCGATGGGCCTGCCGGGGTTCACGCCCCTGCTGCAGGCCGACCCGCGCCGTACCTGCGGGCGACGCCCGTGCCCGCCGCCTCCGGCACACGGTCGCCCCCGGCCCACACCACTGCTGTTATCATCCCCGCGTCTGCCCGGTGCGGCAGGCAGGGGAGGGCGTATGACGCGTGCGACGAAGGGGCGCGGCCGAGTGATGGCCGCCGGCCTGGTGGTGGCGGTGAGCCTGGCGGTGGCGCCGCTCCTGGCGGCCGGATGGACGTGGCAGGGGCAGTACGGTCCCGGGGCCGTCGAGCTGCTGATCATCGGGGACGTGCAGATTCACACGCGGCGCGCCGACCCGTCGACGGCGCTCCACCGTATGCGCGACACCCTCCGCGCGGCCGATCTGGTGTACGCCAACCTCGAGGGCCTGCTGGTGCCGTCGGTCGGCACGACGATCGACATTCCCGACAAGCCCGAGTGGACGCATCCCGGCCCGGCCGGGGCGGCGGTGCTGAAGGCCTCGAACCTGCATGTGGTGGGCGTGGCGAACAATGTGGCGTCGGGGCGCGCGAACATCCTGAAGAGCCTGGCCGTGCTCGAGGCGCAGGGCATTGCGCACGTGGGGGCCGGACGCAACCGGCGCGAGGCGCATGTGCCGGCGATTGTCGAGCGGAAGGGCGTGAAGATCGGGTTCCTGCAGTACACGGCCCGGTGGTACCGCGACGCCGACATGATTGCGACCGAGACCGAGGCTGGCGTGGCGCGGCTATCGTCGAAGGACGGCATCACCATCGACCCCGAGGATGTGGCGCAGGTGAAGGCCGACATCCAGGCCCTGCGGCCGAAGGTCGACATCGTGGTCGTGTCGCACCACAACCGCGACGGCTCGACGCCCGTCCAGTTCAACGGGACGCGCGGCACCTCGCCGGTGAAGGGCCGCGAGCACAGCGAACCCTACCAGCAGACGTTCGCCCGCATGGCCATCGACCTCGGGGCCGATCTGGTCTTCGGGCATGGGACGCACACGATTCAGGGCGTCGAGGTCTACCAGGGGCGGCCGATTCTGTATGCCATCGGCCACTCGAACTTTGACCAGCCCGGCTACGAGAAGGCCACCGACGGCCTGGTGGTGCGGGTGGTGATCGAGGGCAAGCGCATCGTGCGCACGTCGTTTGTGCCGGTGACGAAGGACGCGGCCAACGATGTCTATATGCTCGACCCGACCACGGGCGAGGGCGCGCGCCTGGTGCGGGCAGTGACGGAACGGTCACCGGCACCGCCGGCGCTGCGGGTGGATGGGCAGGAAGTGGTGCTCATCGATCGGCCGCCGGTGACGAGGATGAAGTAACCGCTGGCTCCATAAATTGTATTTATGGTAGCAGTGGCATTTCAGGGTTGACCCGATACCAGCCTGTGGGTATCCTCCCGCATTCGCGAGGGATGCGGCTGTGGTACGCCTGCACCCTCCGGAGCACTCGCGCGTTGTGAGGGGAGGTTCCTTATGGCATGGTTCAGGCACCATCTGCCGGCGGCGCTGCTGGCGGTCGTGCTGCTGTCTCTGGCAGGCACGGCGGGGGCGCAGTCGCTCAACGGCAACATCACGGGACGCGCCACCGACGAGAGCGGCGGCGCACTTCCGGGCGTCACCGTCACCATCAGCAGCCCGCAGATGATCGGTCAGCCTCGCACGGCGGTGACCGACGAGCAGGGGACGTATCGCTTCACGCTGCTGCCGACCGGCACCTACACGGTGAACTTCGCCCTGCCCGGCTTCGGCGCCCTCAATGTCGAGGGCGTGACGCTGCCGACCGGCGCCACGATGACCATCAACGGGCAGCTCAAGGTGGCGACCCTCGAAGAGACGGTGACGGTCACCAGCCAGGCACCCACGATCGACCTCGAGGCGGCCAACGTCAAGGTCAACTGGGACCAGCAGAAGCTCGACGAGATTCCGTATGCCCGCAGCCTCACGGGACTCGTGGCGCTGGTGCCCGGGCTCTATGCCACGTCGTATGACGTGGGCGGCTCGAGCTTCGGCACCGGCTCCGGTCCGGCCGCGCGCGTCTTCGGCCGCGCCGGCGGCAACGTCGTCAGCTACGACGGCATGATCTGGGACCAGACCTACGGCGACTTCGGCAGCTACGAGGACGCGCAGATCACGACGGCCGCCAAGGGCGCCGACGCCATGAACCCCGGCGTGACGATGAACCTGGTGGTGAAGTCGGGCGGCAACCAGTTCCATGGCACCGGATCGGCAAACTACCAGAGCGGCGACTTCCAGTGGAACAACGTCGACGATGCGCTCCGCAAGCGCGGATATGCCCCGGGCACCAACAAGTTCACCAGCCTGCAGGACTACTACGGCGAAATCGGCGGGCCCATCATGAAGAACAAGCTGTGGTTCTACCTGAGCCACCGCGACTCATGGTCGGGCAACTTCATCCCGGGCTTCATCGCGCTGTCGGATGGCCAGCAGAAGGAGTTCTACACCAAGCTGCAGAACCCGACCGGCAAGTTCACTTGGCAGGTGACGCAGAACAACAAGTTCGAGGCCATGGGGCAGGTCGGCCGCAAGTGGCAGCCCTACCGCGGTGCCAGCGCGTTTGTGCCGCTCGAAGCCACGCAGAACCAGGACTCGTGGTCACTGATCGGGCCGTCGTTCAAGTGGCTGTCCATCCTGAGCCCGCGCATGACGTTCGACGCCAGCCTGCAGCGCGGCGGCTACTGGTGGCCTGACGTGCCATGGACCGACGACGTGCGCCGGGTCGACCAGACCACCGGCACGACCTACGGTGCGTTCCTCGAGAGCGACCGCGAGCCGAGGCGCTGGCAGTATGGCGGCACGTTCACCTACTTTGCCGAGCTGTTCGGCCGCAACCACGAGCTCAAGAGCGGCTACCTCGGCTGGTACAACTACTCGGAGACCGAGACCATCGGCTTTCCGAACCAGCAGCAGTACCGCTACCGCTCGCTGCAGGGTGACACGAACCTGTTCGCCCGGCCCGACTCGGTCATCGTCTATGACTATCCGTTCACCGTGGCCTCCGGCGAGCTGTATCACTCGTTCTATGTGAACGACCGCATCACGGTCAGCAAAAAACTGACGCTGAACGTGGGGCTGCGCTTCGATCGGTACTCGAGCTTCCTGCCCGAACAGGGCAACCCGGGCACCGGTCCCTTCTCGGAAAAGCGCATCGTGCCGGCGAAGGGCGAAAGCAACTACCCCATCTACTCGACCATCGTGCCGCGCATCTCGGCGATTTACGACGTGACCGGCGAAGGCCGGCTGGCGCTGCGTGCCAGCTACGGCCGCTATGTGGGCGGCAGTTCGGGTGCGTCCGCCAACCCGGCGCCGGGTGCCAGCGACGTGAACCCCAATGCGTCATTTCAGCGGACCTACTCGAACTGGGACGGCACCATCCCCTACGTGCCGAACCCGGCCCAGCTGACGTCGGTCACCGGTGGTGGCACGAACCGTACGATTGATCCGAACCTGCGCGGACCGTATGTGGACGAGTGGACCGCCGGTGTTGACGTCGGGCTGAGCCGCCTGTGGACGGCGCAGTTCAACTATGTCTACAAGAAGGACGGCCAGGCCAACCAGCGCCTCAACGTGGCCACGCCCTACGACTCGTTTACGCTGCAGAACACCGGCGTCGACCCGGGGCGCGACAACATCATCGGTACGGCCGACGATAAGACGGTGACGATCTTCGCCGTGCCGCGCACCTTCTCCGGGTTCGGACAGATCAACGAACGCATCGTCAATGCCCCCGGCGACTTCGCTCGCAACTCCTATTCGGCCTACGGCGTGACCCTGAACCGCCAGCAGGCCAACAACTGGTCGCTGCTCATGTCCTTCAATGCCGACTACCGCAATTTGAAGAACCATGCCCCGCGCGACCCGAACGAGGCCCTGTATGGCCCGGCCAGCAGTACGGCGACCAACGGTGGGGCCACGACCACGAACCCCTACCAGTCGGTGATGCCCGAGTGGAACTTCTCGTTCCGGACGAGCGGGACCTATCGCTTCCCCGGCGGCATTCTCTACGGAACCGCCCTGACGGCGCAGAGCGGCGACTGGTATGGTCGCGACATCCAGGTGCGCAATGCCCTGAATGCCGTCGTGAACATCCGCATCGAGCAGCAGGTCGAGCGCTATCCGTGGGTCTACCTGTGGGACAACCGGTTCTCGCGCCGCATTCCGCTGCCCAAGGGACAGTCGATTGAGGCGATGGTCGACCTGTTCAACACGCTCAATATCAACACGGTCACGGCGCAGGTCATCCGCAACGGGTCGACCTTCGGCCAGCCCACCGACATCATCGCACCACGCGTGATGCGCCTGGGCCTGCGCTACCGCTTCTGAGTCTCCCGGGGCGGCCCATGGGCCGCCCCGGCACCGACTGCACCACCGTCGCGGGCCCATCCACAGGGATGCGGCCCGCGCCGTTGCGTACGGGCGCTGCCCTCCGATAAGCTGAAGGCATGTCTGCCACCGCATCGCCCGCCCTGCACTGGACCCTGGCTGAACGCACCAAGGTGATGGCCCCGTCGGCCGTTCGCGAGATTCTCAAGATCAGCCAGCGGGCCGACGTGATCAGCTTCGCCGGGGGCCTGCCCTCGCCGAAGACGTTCCCGGTGGAAGAGTTTGCGCGTGCCTGCGCCAAGGTGCTGCACGACCAGTCGACGGCGGCCCTGCAGTACAGCGCCAGTGAAGGCATGCCGAGCCTGCGCCGGATGGTGGCCGAGGCGCTGCCGTGGGATGTGAATCCGGAGCGCGTGCTCATCACCACTGGCTCGCAGCAGGCCCTCGATCTCATCGCCAAGGTCTTCATCGACCCGGGCAGCCGCATCCTCGTCGAGACGCCCACCTATCTGGGGGCCCTGCAGGCCTTCTCGCCCATGCAGCCTGTCGTCGACGGCGTGCCGGCCATTGGCGAGGACGTCGACATCGAGGCGCTCAGGGCCCTGCGCGGCACGGGGCGTGATGCGGCGCGCTATTTCTACGTGCTGCCGAACTTCCAGAACCCGAGCGGCGGCATGATGAGCGACGCCAACCGCACGGCCCTGGCTGAGGCCTGCCAGGCACTCGAACTGCCCATCATCGAAGACAACCCCTACGGCGAGCTCTGGTTCGACCAGCCGCCCCCGGCGCCGATTTCGAGCCGCGTCACCGACGGCACCATCTACATGGGGTCGTTCTCGAAGGTGCTGGCCCCCGGCCTGCGCCTCGGCTACATCGTGGCGCCCGATGCGGTGTTCCCCAAGCTCGTGCAGGCCAAGCAGGCCGCCGACCTCCACACCCCCAGCTTCAACCAGCTCATCGTCGAGGAAGTGATCAAGGACGGCTTCCTCGATCGGCACGTGCCGGGCATCCGCGCCCTCTACAAGGCGCAGCGCGATGCGATGCTCGAGGCGCTGCGCGAGCATATGCCTGAGGGGGTCACCTGGAACACGCCGAATGGCGGCATGTTCCTGTGGTTGCGCATGCCCCAGGGCGTCGACACCTCGGCGCTGTTCGACACGGCCGTGGCCAATGGTGTGGCGTTCGTGCCGGGGTCGGCGTTCTACGCCAGCCGTCCCGACGTGCGGACGATGCGCCTCTCGTTTGTGACGATGCCGGCTGACAAGATTCGTGTGGGCATCGCCAAGCTGGCGGCGGTGATTCGGCAGGCGCAGTAGCGCACGGGAGTCGGCGGGTTCGGTGTCGAGCCGCCGGGCCGCAGAGCGCGTGGGCCCCGCGATATCGCACTGGCGATCGGTGCCGGTGTGGGCTTCTGCACGATTGCTCTGTCGGTGCGGCGTGCGGCGTCGGTGCGATTCCTCAGGCTGTTCAGAGTCACCGCACAGGCCCGGGCGTAAGCTCCCCCAGTCAAGTAGACAGTCGATAACGAGACGGTCCCGGTGATGACGGCCTCGGTAGAAACGTGAGCGGGGGCACCTCGCCGAGGCTGTCGTGGGGCCGCTCATGGTTGTACGTCAGGAGCCAGTGCTCGCTGACGGCGCGGACCTCTTCGATCGACTCAAAGAGGTAGGCGTCGAGGACCTCTTGCCGATAGGTCCGATTGAAGCGTTCGATGTAGGCATTCTGGTCAGGCTTGCCCGGCTGAATGTCGTGGATGCCGATACCACGCGTGGCACACCACTCGACAAAGACGTCCGACACAAACTCTGGACCGTTGTCGACGCGGATCGCGTCTGGACGGCCATGGAGCGCCACCACGTCCGCGAGGACGCGTGACACACGGGCGGCGGGCAGCGAGGTGCCAATCCTCAGCGCCAAGGCTTCGCGATTTCCTTCATCGATCAATGTCATCACCCGAAACCGGCGGCGGTCATACAGCGCGTCGATCATGAGATCGAGCGCCCACGTGCGATTGAGCGCTGGCGGCGCCTGCAGCGGTCGGTGCAGCTGGTGCGGCACGCAGCGCGTTGTGTGCCGCGTCAGGTTCAGCCGCAGGTCGCAGTACACACGATGTACGCGCTTGTGATTCCAGCGATGCCCGAGCCGACGCAGACGGCCAAAGCACTTCCAGAAGCCCCAGCGGCTGTGATCCGCCACGATCGCCATCGATGCTGCGATGATCGGCGCGTCCGCGGTTGAGGAGGCCGGTGATACGCCGCCCGCGAGAGCCTCACCATACGACAGGCCCGTTGCACCGGCAGATGATGTTCCTGCACGAGTACCTCCAGGCCCCACGTGTCGCAGATGTCCTTAAAGTATTCGGGCGAGCACATCCTTGAGCGCCACATGCTCGAGCGCCAGGTCGGCGTACATCCGCTTGAGCGTGCTGTTCTCCACTTCGAGCTCACGGAGCCGCCTCACGTGCGGAACCGAGGCCCCAGCGTACTTGCTCCGCCACTTGAAAAATGTGGCCTTACTCACGCCGTGACGACGCAGCAGAACCGCGACGGGCACACCCGACTCTGCTTCCCTGAGCATGCCGACGATCTGGCTCTCGCTGAATCTCGACGTGCGCATGACCACTCCTGAGCCAGGAGCAGTCTACTCTCGACTGTCTACCCACCGGGGGAGCTTACG
>CAZXTM010000038.1:0-1648 GCA_964643765.1 uncultured Bifidobacteriaceae bacterium
CATGGAATCATCCTGACCGACAGCATACGCGACACGGCGTGGCCTGTGGGGGATCAGGCGCGGGAGTCGGGAATCGCCCAGAAGCGAACGGAGCTGCGTGTGCATCTCATCCCGCACTCGGGAGACGAAAGTGTCATGCAACCTCGAACGAAGATGTCAGTCGCCTGACGCAGGACCTGCGTCAGCATGTCCCAAAGACGGTGAACAACGTGCTCAGGGTTGTGAATACGACGCTGAAGAAGCCTGTGGACGGGCGTCATCGAGCGGATGCCCTGCACCGTGGTGTTGCTGAAGGTGCCCCAAGGGGCGGTCCGGTTCTTCGATTGTGGCGACTAAGAAGCACCAGTGTGGCATTAACCTCCCGCAGGACCGTGACCATCTGCGCTTCGGTAAATCGTGACTTCTTCATCGCTCCCTCGTGGACTCCGAGGGCATGATTCTCTCAAGCTTCAGCTGGTCCGAACAAGCCCGGGCAGGTCACGCTGTCTACGCCAGAAATCTGGCAGCCGAACTGAGTATACTCACCGCCGGACTCTAAAAAGATCCGCGACTGAAGACGGGGAGACGTCGATCTGCCCTCGACTGGCTATCCACTGGGGAGCTTACGGGGGGCTTATCACATACAATTCAGGGCATCAAACTCTTCACCTCCGTTCTGCGCCCAGTTGTCAGACGAAGTCTCGTAGTAGGGTTTCTCTGGCTGTCCACCTCTTCCGATGCCGTGGCACAGTCAACCTATTACCTTTGGACCGGTCAGGCCGGTGCGCAAACGCAGGTCGATGTCAGGCATAAGTCGAGTTGGTACATCATCGTCAGCAGCGGGTCGTCTTTTACATTTGGCGGCGGAAAATTCGATATCAAAAAAGGAAGCCGTACTAGCGACACCATTTCTCTAAAGCTGTATCAGAACAATAGTTCAGGGGCGCTTCTCGCCACCCGAACGGCCTCCGCGTCAGACGTCACCCAAAGTTTTACAACTGTTGACTTCAGCCTTGCGTCTGCCGTCACGCTGACCGCGGGAACGTATTACGCGACCGTCACCTCAGCCGCTCCTGACACTGCCAACGAGCAGTACTTCATCAAAGGCCAATCCGACGCGATCATCGCCTTAAGTGATGGTACGACAACACTGTCATCCGCGATCGCCAGCACATCAGCAACACCTGCCACTTCGAATCTCACCCTGAGCAAAAGCGCGACCGGCTCGGTCAACATCGGCGGCACCATCACGTACATGATCAACCTCGGCAACGATGGCGGCTCGCCCAGTGGCACGTCTGCAACCATCGCAGACACACTCCCCGCGGGTGTGACGGCAACCGCGACGAGTGTTGGCACCGGCGTGTCGAGTGTGAGTTGTACTAATCTCAACCTCGCCGCGGCGACTCTCACGTGCACGGTCACGCTGTCCGCTGCACTCGACTCGGGCGCGGCACCGGGCGCGGCCGCGTTTACCATCACCGCGACGGCGCCGTCCACCGGCGGATTGATCACAAACTATGCGTCCGTCGATGGTTCAGGCAGTTCGTCGCCGGCGACGCCCGGTGCAGCGTGCGCCACAAAGAGTTGTGGTAATGCCAGCACAACCGTCACTGCGCCGTCGCTCACGATCACGAAGACGGCGAGCAGTGCGACGCTGACGCGGGGC
>CAZXTM010000038.1:1748-6551 GCA_964643765.1 uncultured Bifidobacteriaceae bacterium
GCGGCGGGGACAGCTCGTCAGCCTCCGGGTCGGTCTCGGTGAGCACTGCTGCGCCGAGTGCGCCGTCGCTCACGATCACGAAGACGGCGAGCAGTGCGACGCTGACGCGGGGCGGGAGCGGGACATTCACGCTGACGGTGACCAATAGTGGGGACGGGGCGACGGACGGGACGACGGTGACGGTGACGGATACGCTGCCGACCGGCCTGGTGCCGACGGGCGCGAGCGGGACGGGCTGGACGTGCAGCGTCAGCGGTCAGACGGTGACCTGCACGCGGACGGACACGCTCAATGCGAGCGCGAGCTATGCGGCGATCAGCGTGACGGCGTCGGTAGCCAGTGACGCCGGGGCCTCGCTGACGAACACGGCGAGCGTGGTGGGCGGCGGGGACAGCTCGTCAGCCTCCGGGTCGGTCTCGGTGAGCACTGCTGCGCCACGGTATACCTGTGTGGCTGCCGTGAAGCTGACCAGTCTGCCCTCGAAGTCGACGGCGTCGGTGGGCGACCAGCTCACCGTGCGAATGACCGCTGAGAGTACCTCGGACGCCCGCCTCGATGGGGTGGTGGTCAAGTACACGCTTCCGCGTGGCCTGTCGTATGTTGCGGGGTCTGGTCGCTTCCAGCGCCCCGTAAACGTCTTGGTCACGACCAGGGCCGCCGTGGAGGGCATGACGATTGAGCGAGACTGGATGCCGATTGAACCACGTGTTGTGGGCGACGAGCTACTGTTCGACGTCGGGGCGCTCGAGCCGGCGGCGGTCGCAGGGCTGGTATACGACTTTGCCGTCACGCCTCAGGTACAGCCTGGCGTCAACATGTATCGCATCAGTGCGGCGTCCGCCAGTCCGGCGTGCGAGTCGGCTCCGGCAGTATCTCTGGATGTGGCCCTGCTGGTCTCGATGCCATCGTTTGCGTCGACACGAGTCATCGTGGGCCGGGTGTTTGTCGATGAGAGCGGCAATGGTGCATGGGATGGCGACGAGCCAGGGTTGCCGGGTGTGCAGGTGCTGCTGGCGACCGGGCAGGCCGCCACGACCGATGCGAACGGTCAGTACAGTTTCCCGGCGGTGAGCGGCGGCACGAAGATGGTGGTTGTGGACGAGGGGACGCTGCCTCCGTCATACCGACTGAGCCGGAAGACCGTGCTGGACGGTGGCTCGTCCGGCCTGCTCAGAACTCCGCTGGGCGACTTCGGGCTGTTGCGGCAGAACTTCGCCGTCGACCGCATCGGCGACGTGACCCCGCCCGCCGTGACGGCACCGAAGGCCGAGGCCTCGACCGAGGCACCCGCGGCTGACGTTCCATCGGCCGGGAAGGCGGTCGCATCATTCGTCCTGACCCCCGTGCGGTCGACCCTGTCTGCCGACGGCCGCGACCGCACCGAGGTGCGGGTGCAGGCCCTGGATGCCACCGGCACTCCGGTGGTGGGCGGCTACGCCGTGGTGTCGGCCTCGGCCGGCTTCGTCTGGGTGCCGGGTGGCGGTCAGGCGGGGGCGCCGCAGGCAGGCACCAGCGTGGCGTCGCCGGTGGGGCAGGCCTCGAACGCGGTGTCGGAGCCGCCGCAGGGCCCGAAGTCGCAGATCGCCGGTCTCGACATGTCCGGAGATGCGTGTGCGGTCCCCACACAGGAATTGGGGACGAACCTTCGCGAGCTGTATCGGCAGACGGCCATCGATCTGGCGCGCATCGATCGTTTCTGTCTGGTCTCCGACGTGGTGCCTGCCGTGTCGGAACTGCGCGTGAGTGCCGGTCGCGAGCCGCCGGCGGTGGGGACGGCGACGGTGGAGTTCACGGTGGCGACCGGCACGCCGATCCTGGCGGCCTTCGGTGAGGTCACTTACGCATTGCAGCTGCCGGAGACGTATGATGGCGCGACGGTGTCGAGGCGTCACCAGGAGGGGGCACTGTTCACCCAGTTTTCCGTCGGGTCGGGTGTCTCCTTCACCGGGGCGGTGACCTCCGGGTCGTCGCTGAACGCTGCCGCCGGCGCGGACCGGCTGTTCCAGCTGGATCCGCTAGACCGCGTGTATCCGGTGATGGGCGACCAGTCGACGCGACTGGAACTCGCACAGTCGAATTCCCGCTATTACGGCCGCGTGAACTTCGCGGGATCGCACCTGATGTTCGGCGACATCCGGGGGGATGTGGCCGATGGCCGCAGCCGCCTCGTCGACTTTCAGCGTGCCCTAACCGGGGTGCGCCTGCATGTGGCGAATGGCACGTCGGGCTGGCTGCAGGCGGTGGTCTCACGGCCGGAGTCGTCGTTTGCGCGCGAGACGTTCCTGCAGACGTCCACGCCGGTGCTCACGCTGGCGCACGCCTTCCTCGTGCGCGGGTCTGAGACGGTCACACTGGAGCGTCGCGATCGCCGCAACCCGGACGTGGTGGTCGAACGGCTGCCGCTCACGCGCACGGTCGACTACATGGTCGAGCCGGCCAGCGGACGGATCTATCTGCTGCGTCCCGTGCAGCCGCTCTCCCTGGATCTTGTGCAGGTTGTGGTGACCTACGAGCATCGCGATGCGGGCCTGGGGGCGGATGTGGCCATTCTGCGCGGACGCCAGACCATCGAGCGCCTGGGGACCGAGCTGCGGCTGTCCGCGATTCGGCAGCAGTCGGCGGCCGGGGTCGTGACGGTCGGTGGCTTGGAACTGGAGCAGCGGCTACCAGGCCAGGGGCGGTTCCGCCTCGAGATGCCCGTGAGCTACTCGACACTGTCGGCAGCGCCGGCACTGGACGAGGTCGCACTGGCGCCTCGCGCCGAGTGGACGATGCCCCTGGGTGGGAGCGGCGCGACGCTTCGTGGGCGCTTCACGCGCACGGATCGCGCGTTCAGCAACCTGTTCGGCCAGCAGACCATTCCTGGGCAGATGCAGATGGCGCTGGGGCTCGATCTGGCACCATCCGCATCCAGTCAGTTACGGTTCGACGTCACACGGGAAATCAACGACACGGGCCGCGTGGACAATTCGCGCTCGACCGGGGCCGTGGAATTCGCGCACCGATTCGGCCAGGGGCTGCGGCTGTCGGCGGGGCTGGCCTCACGCCTGTTCACTGACTCCCTCATCAATCGGCAGATTCAGTCGGGCATCGCGACAGTCGGGGCCGAGATCTCCATCAAGTCGCGGTTCGAACTGAGTGCGCGCCGTGAACAGAACATCACGGCCGAGGCCGACCCGACGTATCCGACGCAGACGGTGCTGGGGTCACGCCTGCGTCTCAGTGCGGCGCATGCGCTGGTCTACTCGCAGCGCATCTCGCCAGCGCCGATTATCCCGGCGGGCGATGTGGCAGCTGGCGGACTGTTTGTGCCACTGTCGACCTCCGAGATTTCGGCCGGTATGGAATCGCGGCTCGGCGGCCACACGAGCCTCCTGTCCCGCTACAGTGTCGAGCAGCGGGCACAGGGTACGGACGCCTATGCGGTGGTGGGCCTGCTGTCGCGCCTGCCCCTGTCACGAATGGTGTCCATCGACGGCGGTATCGACCATGCGCAGCATGTCAGTGGCCCCGGTACCAGTTATTCGTCGATTGCCGCGGGACTGACGGTGATGCCGCACGCGAATCTGCGAGGGTCGGCGTTCTACCAGGTGCGGCTGCGCGAGTCGGCGCAGCACATGCTCTGGAGTGGTGTGGCGGGTCAGATCACGCCCTGGCTGTCGGCGATGGGTCAGTTCCGCCTCGCCCAGACGGACGGCATGGCGGCCGGGCCGACGCGCACGAAGGATGGCACCGCGGCCTTTGCCATTCGACCGCCGACCACGGACCGCGTCGGGATGCTCTTATCCTACGAGTACGGCGAACGAATCGGCGGGTCGCTGGTGACTACCCAGCAGGTGCGATCGAAGCTGAGTGTGGACGGATTCCTCCAGCCCTTCCGTCGTCTCGAACTGTATGGCCGGGTCGCGCGTGTTGATGCGCCGGCGGTGAGTACCCTGCCGGCTGAGCGCGGGTTGCTGTGGCAGGCCCGAGGCCAGTGGCGTGTGCTGTGGCGTTTCGATGTGGCGGCGGAAACGCGGTACCTCGAGGCGACCCCGCGTGGTGGGGCGTCCCTCACGGCGCTCGAGAGCGGCTTCTGGGTGACGTCACAACTGCGGTTCGGGGTGGGCTATTCGTCAGCACCCCTGCTGCCTGCAGGGCCGGTCGTCACGGTGCCGACCGGAAACGGCGGCTACTACCTGGTCTTGAGCACCCGCCTCACGCGTCTGTTCTCGCTGTTCGACCGCCCCGCGCCTGAGCAGTAAACCCGCACGCGACGTCTGGAGGGGGCGCCGGGCACGGAGACCGACGGAAAACAGGGCGGTGCGTCCAGCGGCGTGCTCCCGCCCCGGGCGCGTGTGCACACCGTCACCAGCGGCTACGTCTTCCTGCTAGGCCGACCGCAGGTCCCATCGCAGCACCACGGCGTAGAGTTCCTCCAGCGGTCGGTCCCCGCGTCGACAGCGGCGATGATCGATGCGTCAAGCATGAAATCGACGATACGCTGTGCGGGCATGACCTTTCCGTGCTAGTCCCTGAGGCAGCACCTGATGCCGCAGCTGGGGTCGATGCGTCTCGACCGCATTAGTAGCGAAGACATTCAGCGGGTGAAACAGCAGCTCTGTTCTCGGTCGCCGAAAACCGCCAACAACGTGCTGACCGTGCTGAACACGCTGCTCAAGGTCGCCGTGGAGTGGCAAGTCATCGGCCGCGTGCCTTGCACCGTTCGGTTGCTGCGCGTGCCGCCACAGTCCGCGGATTTTCTTGACCCAGACCAGTTCGAGCGGTTGGTGGAGGTGGCGCGTGCGGACGGTACCGAGGCCC
>CAZXTM010000039.1:0-5729 GCA_964643765.1 uncultured Bifidobacteriaceae bacterium
TCGATCGACCTGCTGAAGGACCTCATCGCCGACTGGGAACCCTGGACCTCGGCCAAGCTGCCGTATGACGCAGCCAAGGGCCTGCCCCTGTCGCTCGGCTACGTCACCAACTCGTCGCCGCCCATCGTGGTCAACGATGTGCTCGTGGTCGGCAACTCGGCCGAGCAGGGCTACAACCAGACCCGCATCGAGAACGTCCCCGGCGACATCCTGGCCTACGACCTGAAGACCGGTAAGTTCATGTGGAAGTTCCACGTGCTGCCCCGCCCGGGTGAGTTCGGCCACGACACGTGGGAGAACGATGCCTGGAAGCGCACCGGCGACATCTCGTCGTGGGCACCGATGTCGACCGACCCGGCCCTCGGCCTCGTCTACGTGCCGACCAACGGCCCGACGATGGATCACTGGGGCGGCTTCCGTCCGGGCCACAACCTGTTCGGCACGTCGGTCATTGCACTCGATGTAAAGACGGGCAAGCGCGTGTGGCACCACCAGCAGGTGCACCACGACATCTGGAACTACGACGTGCCGACCTCGCCCATCGTGATGGACGTGATGCAGAACGGCAAGCGGGTGCCCGGGCTCTTCTCGGTCACCAAGCAGTCGTGGGTCTACTCGTACAACCGTCAGACCGGCGCCCCGCTGTGGCCGATGCCCGAGCGGCCGGCTCCCCAGTCGAAGGTGCCCGGCGAGAAGCTGCCGCTCACCCAGCCCTACGTGACCAAGCCCGCGCCGTTCGACCTGCAGGGCCGCACCGAAGAGCACGTCATCGACTACACGCCCGAGATCAAGAAGATCGCGCTCGAGCGTGCCAAGGAATACGGCCTGCTGGCGCCGCTCTTCGTGGCCCCGACCCACCGCGGCAACGCGGAAGGCGCCGGCCCGGCCAACACCTGCCCCGGCGGCAACGGCGGTGCGAACATCACCGGTCCCCCGGCGTCCGACCCGACCACGGGCGTGCTGTTCATCACCTCCTACAGCGGCTGCTCGCCAGTGATGCTGGCGCCTGCCAAGGAGCGTGACAATCCGCGCATGACCGGCGAGACCATCGCCGAGTGGGCCATCATCCGTGGCGCTGGTGGCCCGGGCGCCCGCAAGCCGATTCCGAACGACCCGCTGGCCGGCATTCCCGACCTGTTCAAGGGCCCGCTCGGCCGCATCACCGCCATCGACATGAACACCGGCGAGCACATGTGGATGGTGCCGCACGGCGACATGGACGCGAAGGCGCAGGAGGAGTTCCGCAACAACCCGCTCCTCAAGGGCATGAACATCGACACCAACTGGGGCCGTCGTGGCCAGGCCGCGCTGGCTGCCACCTCGACGCTGCTCTTCGCCTCCGGCCAGACGGCCGATGGCCGCCCGGCGCTGTTCGGCATCGACAAGAAGACCGGCAAGCGCGTGGGCTCGGTGCCCGCCACCCGCCTGGGCGTCTATGGCCTGATGACCTACATGCATCAGGGCAAGCAGTACGTCGTGATGCCGATCAGCGGCGGCTACACCGCGATGGCGCTGCCGTAAGGCGCCGCCCTCCGGTCCTCAAGACCCGAGCGGCCGGTCCGGTGCATACGCACCGGACCGGCCGTTGTCATTTCACGGCTACAATTTCCGTGGAGTTTCCCTGCACCACTATGTCGTCACCACGTATCTGCAACACCATCCTCGACACCATCGGACAGACCCCGCTCGTGCGCCTGCACCGCATTCCCAGGGGAATCATCGCCGCCGACGTGCTGGCCAAGGTCGAGACCTTCAACCCCGGCAACTCGATCAAGGACCGCATGGCCCTCAAGATGATTGAGGACGCCGAACGCGACGGGCGGCTGAAGCCCGGCGGCACCATCATCGAAGGCACCTCGGGCAACACCGGCATGGGACTCGCGATCGCCGCCGTCATCAAGGGCTACAAGTGCATCTTCACGACGACCGACAAGCAGTCGAAGGAGAAGGTCGATGCCCTGCGCGCCTTCGGAGCCGAGGTCATTGTCTGTCCCACCGACGTCGACCCTGACGACCCGCGGTCGTACTATTCGGTGTCATCACGCCTCGAGCGCGACACGCCCAACAGCTGGAAGGCCAACCAGTACGACAACCCGTCGAATGCCCAGGCGCACTACGAGCAGACGGGCCCGGAAATCTGGGAGCAGACCGGCGGCGCCGTCGATCATCTCGTGGTCGGCGTCGGCACCGGCGGCACGATCTCGGGCACCGGCCGCTACCTGAAGGACCGCAAGCCGTCCGTGAAGGTGTGGGGCATCGACACGTACGGCTCGGTGCTGAAGAAGTACAAGGAAACGGGCGTGCTCGACAAGAACGAGATCTACCCCTACATCACCGAGGGTATCGGCGAAGACTTTCTGCCGAAGAACGTCGACTTCTCGGTCATCGATCACTTCGAGAAGGTGACGGACCGCGACGCGGCCATCATGACGGGCCGCATTGCACGCGAGGAAGGCATCTTCGCCGGCAACTCGGCCGGGTCAGCGATGGCCGGCCTGCTGCAGCTGGCCCCGCACTTCAAGGCAGGCGAATCGGTGGTGGTGATTTTCCACGACCACGGCACCCGGTATCTGGGGAAGATGTACAACGCCGACTGGATGCGCGAGAAGGGCTTTCTCGACAAGACCGGGCTCAGCGCCCGCGACCTGGTTGCGCACCGCCAGAAGGCCCGCCTGACCACGATCGATCGTCTCGCACCGCTAGCGCAGGCCGCCGCGCTCATGACCGAGCATGCCTATTCGCAGCTGCCGGTCACCGCCGAGGGGCGGCTGGTGGGCTCGGTGTCAGAGAGCCATCTGTACAGCTGCATCACGCGCGATCCCGACCTGCTCAAGGGCCCGGTCGACGCGATTATGGAACCGGCGATTCCGTTCGCCGACATTTCCACCGGGCTCGACGCGCTGTCGGGCATGCTGACCGATCAGAACCCGGCCGTGCTCGTGCGCGACTTCAAGAGCGACGAGACCTACATCATCACGCGCTGGGACGTGATTCGCGCGCTGCAGTAAGGCGCGCACCTGTCGACTCACGAGGGACGGTCACTCGAGTGACCGTCCCCGCGTCTCCGGACCCACCCACAACAGCACCAGCACGGCCGCGCCCGCCGACATGATGCACATCAGCATCGCGGTACGCAGGTCGGTCCCGCCGTCCTGCAGCGCCCCGATGAGATACGGCGCATACGATCCGATGCCCACGCCCACGTGATACGCCAGCCCGGTGCCGACGCCGCGCACTTCCGTCGGAAAGCGTTCCGACAGATAGCCGGGGACGATGCCCCAGGCGCCGCTGGCGAGGAAGCCAATCAGCCACGCCCCGAGCAGCAGGCCCCACGTGGTTGAGGCAAACAGGTAGACCGGGCAGGCCGTCAGGCCGAGCACCACGCCGAGCGTAGCCGCTCCGCGGCGTCCGCCCCAGTGCTCCGACAGCGCGCCGAGCACCGCCGATCCGATCAGGCCGCCCGCATTCAGCAGCAGCAGGAATGCCAGCGGCTTCTGCTGCAGCTGCGTCAGCAGGGTCGGATACCAGAAGGTGGTGCTCTGATACATCGACACGAAGCCGCCCATCAGCAGGGACGTGTGCACGGTGACCCAGAGCAAATCGGGCCGGAACAGCCGCGTGAGTGATACGCCCATCGTTTCGCCGCGCGCCTCGATGGCGGCCTTCCGCGCCAGCCAGACGGGGCTCTCGGGCACGCGACGCATCAGGAAGAAGATCATGGTGCCCGGGATCACCCCCGACCACAGCATGAGCCGCCAGGCCCACTCGGGTCGATCGCTGATCAGCGGATAGCCGAGCTGATACACGAGGGACGACAGCAGGAAGCCGGCTGAGTAGCCGCCCTGCAGGATGCCGGACGCGATCCCGCGCAGCTTGTCGGGCCAGTGCTCGAGCGCCAGCGGCATGCCTGCCGCCCACATGCCGCCCATGCCAATGCCGAAGAGGCCGCGGAACGCAAACAGCATCACGTAGGACGTCGACATCCCGCTCAGCAGGGCGAAGACGGTGTACCACGCAATGGAAAACAGGATGGGCCCCTTGCGCCCGAAGCGGTCGGCCAGCGTGCCGGCGCCAATGCCGCCGACCACGCGGAAGAGCAGCGTCACGGTGCCGAGCAGTCCCGCCAGCGCGCGGTTGACCGAGAAGCTCTGCTGGATGTCGATGAGGACGAACGTCAGGATCGTGAAGTCGAATGAATCGAGCGTCCACGCCGTGAAGGTCGTCAGGAATGTCTTCCACTGCTGCGGGCTGACCTGGCGGTACCAGGGCCGGGTGTCGGTGTCGTGCATAGGTCTCTCCGCGGCCGGGCCGCCTCTGTGTGGGCCCAAGTGTACTCGGGTAGAATCTCGCCGATGACATTCTGGCGCCTCGTGCTCGTGGGCCTCGGCCTTGGATACGCAGGGTTCGGATTCGCGTTCCTGTTCAGCCCGAGCGAACTGGCCGCCTTCCTGTCCCTCACGTTCAGCGATCCGTCGGCCCGCACCGACTTCCGCGCCATGTATGGCGGCCTCGAAATTGGTCTGGGCGGTTTCATGCTGGCCTGTGCCGCGCGGCGCGAGTTTGTCCGGATCGGGCTCTTCGCGGCCGCGTGCGGCACCGTCGGCATGGCCACCGCCCGCACCGTCGGCATGATGCTCGACGGCGTGGCCTTCAGCCAGGTGATCTCGGCAGTGGTGGAATGGGCCATTGGCATGACGTCGACCTGGGGGGCGCTCGTGGCGCGTCCCGACCTGGGCATGCTGCCCGCGCCGGTGGCCCCGGCCGGCGACGCGGCGTCGTCAGCCCGGTAACCCCCGGCCATGTCGATCGCACCCGGAGCACTTCCGTCGGGACGCACGCTTCCGTGCCTGGTCGTCGCGGCACTGCTGGCTGGTGCCGGTGCCTGCGGCACCGCACCCGCCGATCCCGTCCCCACTGACACGGCCGCCACGGCAGCGTCCTCGGGCGATGCGCAGCACGCCGGCATCACGACCCCGCACGGCGATCACAGCCCGCACCATGGCGGACTGGTCCTGATGAACGGCGAAACGCACTACGAGGTGGTCATGCGGCCCGAAGGACGCGTGGAACTGTGGCTCAGCGATGCCATCAGGGAGGACCTGCCCGCCAGCCTCGCCAGCGGCGTGCAGGTCCGCATCACGCTCGGCAACGGACAGACGCGCGACCTGGCCATGGCCCTCGACGAATCGGGGGAAAGCTGGGTGGGCACCGGCCCGCCATTCCCCGCCGATCCGTCAAACACGGTGAAAGTCGCCTACATCCTCAACGGTGAGCCGCACGAGGTCGAGATTCCCTACACGCCGGCCACAGCCCCGGCGACGCCTCCGGCGCCCTGAGGCGTCGCACGCCCGGGCCCGCACGGACAGCCGACTGCAGCCGGCGCCGGCCAGTTATTCGTAGCGCAGCGACGTGATCGGATCGAGCTGCGAGGCGCGCCGCGCCGGATAGTAGCCGAAGCCGACCCCGACCAGGGCGGCGATGCCGAAGGCCATCAGGACCGTGCCCGGCGTGACCTCGGTGGGCCACTCGAGCAGCAGCGTCAGCAGCTGCGCCGCCCCCAGGCCCGCCACGACGCCCAGGAGCCCCCCAAGCAGGCTCAGCACCACGGCCTCGACGAGGAACTGCCACATCACGTCACGGGGCCGCGCGCCGACGGCGAGCCTCAGGCCAATTTCGCGCGTGCGCTCGGTCACCGACACCAGCATGATGTTCATGATGCCGATGCCGCC
>CAZXTM010000040.1:0-5553 GCA_964643765.1 uncultured Bifidobacteriaceae bacterium
CGCGCGTGCGCTCGGTCACCGACACCAGCATGATGTTCATGATGCCGATGCCGCCCACGATGAGGGCAATGCCGGCAATCGATCCGAGCAGCGCCGTCATGGTGCCCCCCGCGCGCGACATCGTGCTCGACATCTCCTGCATCGTGACTTCATCGAGTCTGGGCATGTTGGCCAGGGCAAAGGCGGCCACGGACGTATAGAGGCCCTTGGTCACCTGTGCCGCCGCCTGCGTCTTCACCGTGAAATCGTCGACCGGCCCCATGAGCGATCCCGGTCCCTGAAAGCCGCCAAGCCCCGGCGTGCGCATCGCCTGCCGCCCGGCCCCGTGGCGTTGCCGAAGGAGCTGCGTGGCCTCGTCGGCCACCCGCGAGGCCTCGCCCGCCTGCTCGATGGCCAGCGTGATGGTCTGCAGGTGCCCGATGCCCAGCAGCGCCTGGCCCGCCGCCAGGGGAATGAAGACCGTCTCATCCTGATCCGGATCGGTGGTGCGCACGACCGCGGCCACCGTGTAGCGCTGGCCGCCGATGGTGATGGACTCGCCCTCGGCATCAAACCCCTCGCCGAACAGCTCAGTGGCCGCCGTGCGGCCCACCACCGCCACCCCTGGCGCATCAGCCGGCAGTCGGCCCTCAGTCACCGTCCAGCCGTGGATCTCGCCGAGGTTGAACGTGGTGCCTCGTACCTGCCCGAAGAAACGCCGATGTGCGGCATCGACCCATGCCCGCGTCCGCACGCCAGGCGCCACATGCGTCACACCGGCAATGGCTGCCACGGCCTCGGCATCGCCCATCGTGAGCGTGGTCGCCGCCCCGAGGCCGCTGGCGATGTTCATCGACTCGCCACCGCGGGTGTAGTTGCCCGCACTGATCAGGATGATGTTGGTGCCGGCCGACTTGAGCGACCGCTCTACCGAGGCCCGTGCACCGCTGCCGAGGGCCACCATCGCAATGACGGCCGCCACGCCAATCACCACGCCCAGCATGGTGAGCGCCGAGCGCAAGCGGTTGCGCGCCAGGGCGCGGAGGGCAATAGTGACCAGAATCGAGAGGTGACGCAGCATGGCGGGGCCTGGAGGCTACTCGCGCCGCAGCGCAACAATCGGATCGAGCTGCGATGCCCGGCGGGCGGGGTACCAGCCGAAGAAGATACCGACGGCGCCGGCGACGCCGAACGCCAGCAGCACGGAGGCCGGCGAGATGACGGTGGCCCACTGCAGCGTGCGCGCCACGATGAGGGCGGCCGCAATGCCCACCACAATGCCAGCCAGGCCGCCAGCCAGGCTGATGGCCACGGCTTCCACGAGGAACTGCCGCATCACATCCGACGGGCGGGCACCCACCGCCATGCGCAGCCCGATCTCGCGCGTGCGCTCGGTCACCGACAGCAGCGTGATGTTCATGATGCCGATGCCGCCCACAATCAGCGACACGGCCGCCACGGCGGCCAGCAGCCAGGTCATCGTGCGGCTCGCGCGTTCCAGCGTGATCGAGAGCTGCTCGAGCGTGACTTTTTCGAGCTCGGCGACATTGCCGGCCACGGCGCGCGCCACGCTCGGCGGCAGGCCGCCGGTCGTCAGGGCCCGCGTCGCCTGCGTCAGCACTGTGAAGTCGTCAGGCTGGTTGTCGCCGATACCGTGCCGCTGCCGCAGCAGGGTCGTGATGTCACGCGCCAGCTGCGTGACCGCACCAGACGACTCCGCGGTAATCGTGATGTCGTTGAGCTTGCTCAGGTTCAGCAGCCGATGCGTCGTCGTGAACGGCATGTAGACCGCATCGAACTGGTCATCGCCAGGCGCGGGCTGCACCACCCAGGTGGCGCTTGTGATGACGCCGACGATCTCGAACGGCTGATTCCAGAGCGTCAGGGTCTTCCCCACCACATCCTGCCCCTCGCCGAACAGCTTGTCAGCCACGATCTGCCCGATGACGATGACCTGCGCGGCCGAGTCCTGCTCGCGCCTGGTGAAGAACCGGCCGCGGCTGACCATCCAGCCGCGCTTGATTGACGGCATGCCCACGTCGGTGCCGTGCATGCGCGTGAACCAGCGCTTGCTGCCGGCGTAGACGCGCGCATTCTCGTGGAGGCCGCCCGCCACGTACTGCACCCCGGGCAGTCCGGCGATGGCCTGTGCATCGGCGAACGAGAGGGTGGCCGCCGAGCCCAGACCGGCCTCGAGGTCGCCAAGCCGCTGCCGTGCGAGCGGATGGTCGTGCTTTTCCATCGGGTCGTCCTCGGGATGGAACCGGATGGGACGCACGCGGTCTCCGATGGCGTCGGGATTGTCGGCCGGCATCGCGTCGAACACGCCGCCGGGCAGGGACGGCATCAGGTCGGGCACCGGCAGCGTCAGGGTGTCGCGCGCATCGCCGTGCGCGACCGCCTCGCCGGTGTCCTCGGCCTTGGGCTTCCAGTTGCCGGCGCGCACGGTGAGCTGGTTGAGCCCGGCCGCGCGCACCTGCTGTTCGATCGACTGCTGCGCCCCGGCGCCGACCGCCATCATCGTCAGCACGGTGGCGACGCCGATGGTCATGCCGAGCAGGGTGAGCCCGGTCTGCAGCCGGTTGCGCACCAGGGCCTTGAGGGCCAGGTCAACGAGTGGATGCCGCAGCCAGCGCCTGATCATGGTGCACGTCCGACACAACCTGCCCGTCCCTGAAATCGATGGTGCGCGACCCGTAGGCCGCGATGTCACGCTCGTGCGTAATGACGACGATCGTGAGGCCGCGCTCGGCGCGCAGCTGCTGGAAGATCTGCATGACTTCGTGGCTCGTGGCCGTGTCGAGGTTCCCGGTGGGTTCATCGGCCAGCAGCACCGAGGGCTGCGTCACCAGTGCGCGCGCAATGGCCACGCGCTGCTGCTGCCCCCCGGACAGCTGGTTGGGATGATGCTCAGCGCGATCCGTCAGCCCAACGGCTTCGAGCGCCGCCCGCGCCCGCCGCCGCCGCTCGCCGGCCTCGACCACCCCCGTGCTCGTGTAGAGCAGGGGCAGTTCGACGTTCTCGACCGCCGAGGTGCGTGCCAGCAGGTTGAACCCCTGAAACACGAAGCCCAGCATGCCGTTGCGCACGCGCGCCAGTTCATCGACGGGCAGCGTCGACACGTCGCGCCCGTTCATCAGGTACTGCCCCGACGTCGGCCGGTCGAGGCAGCCCAGAATGTGCATGAACGTCGACTTGCCCGATCCCGAGGGACCGACAATCGTCACGAACTCGCCGGCCTGGATGCCGAGTGAGACGCCGCGGAGCGCGTGGACGAGATGATCGCCCACGCGGTACTCCTTGGCCAGCTGTCGTGTTTCGAGCAGCATCAGTTGGTCGACTTCACGGGAGCAGGAGGAATCTTGCCGGCGAAGGCGTAGGCCATGGCGACCACCACCTTCTCGGCACCCGCCATGCCGTAGACCTTCCCTGCGCCCTCAATCACGTAGTACTCGTTGGCCGCATGGGCGCGGCCGCCGTGTCCGCCGCCACCGCCCACAATCGGCACGCCGGCAAAGGGTGACACCTTCTCGCCCACCTCGCCGTTGCCGAAGAGGTACGCAGGCCAGTAGCCGCCCGCCGCCGCCCCGCCGCCGCCGATGCCGTACTCGGACCGCAGGCTGCCGTGCGGGATGTTCATGATTTCGTAGGCACGCTTCAGCGCGCGGCCCGCCTCGTGGTCAGAGTTCATGCGCGCCCACGGCACGTCGCCGATCATCTTGATCTCGACGTCCTTGTAGCCGTTCTTGTCGAGCTGCGCGCGCAGCTTCTTGACGATGCCGGGGCCGGTCATCTTCGGCACGTAGCGGAAGTTGTGCTTCGACGTCACCTTGTTGGGCAGAATCGCACCCGCGCCGCCCGCGTACATGTTGCCGCCCCAGATGCCGTCGAGGTTGAACGACGTGCCGAAGCGCTGGCTCTTGAGCATCGTGTAGGGATCGTCGGACGCGAAACGCGCCACGCCGATGTTCTCGGCAGCCACCTTCAGGTCGGTGCGCGCCGCCGCCGCCTTCAGCTCGGCCTCCTGCCAGTCCTCGAGGGGCTGGCGTCCTTCGTTGAAGCCCTCAATCAGCGGCGTGTTGCCATCGTCCGAGACGAGCGAGGCCAGCATCTTGATGTGGCGCCACGCCGGGCTGTCGACCCCGCGCTTGTTGCTGCCGTGGATGTCGGACACGGTCGGGCCGCGGCCCCACGATGTGCCGCTCGTGGTCAGCTCGACATAGACACAGCCTTCCGACCCGCCGCCAAACCCGCCGCCGCCACTCGGCGCCTGGCTGCCGAACAGTAGCATGGCATCCGCGCCGGCCAGCAATTCCGGATGGTCCTTGACGAACTTGCGCAGCCCGATGTCCATGCGCTCTTCGTCGCCCTCGGCCACGAAGATCAGGTTGACCGGCAGCTTGCCGTGCACGGCCTTGATGGCGCGGAAGGCGTTGAGCTGCGCCATCTGCGGCCCCTTCGAGTTGGTGGCCCCGCGTCCGATCAGCACCTTCTTGTAGGGAGCCTGTTCGACCAGCCGCCCCTCGAAGGGCGGAGCCACCCACGCGTCCGGCTGGGTCACCGGCATCGTGTCGTACATCCAGTAGATCATCAGGGTCTTCTCGGCACCCTCGTCACACTTGGCGTAGACGACGGGATTGCCGGGTGAGCCGTACTCGGTGACGCCAACGTCGAAGACCTGCGTCTGCTGGCACCCCAGCTCGTCGAAGAAGCCTTTCACCATCTCGGCCGACTCGGGAATACCCTCGCCCGAGTTGGAAATGCTGGGCTGGCGAATCCACTTCTGCAGGTGCTCGACGTGGGCGTCGATGTTCTGGTCGATGTGGGTGAAGACCTGCTGTACCTCCTGGGGCACCTGGGTGAGGTCGGGCTGAATCTCGGTGTCGCCCTGCGGGCGGATGCCGAGGGCGGCCGGGGCCGCGGTGGCCGCAGGCTTGGGCGCCTCGGGCGCAGGCTGCGAACAGCCGGCGACCAGCGCGAGTGACACTCCCATCATCCACAGTCGACGCATTGCAACTCCTTCCCCGGTCAGTCGGGGTGTGTGTTCAGCCTTGTACTGGTTCCCGGCGATTCGGTCAACTGTCGTCTACACTGCAGGGCATGCATCTGCCGCGGGGGTTCTGGGTGCCATGCCTCGTGGGCATGCTCGTCGCCGGATGCCGGCCGCCGATGCCGGCTCCGGTGACGGCTGAAGTGATGGATGCGCTGGCCCGGCGTTACGTGGCCCTCACCCGGGCGCTGGCCCTGCACGACCGCAGCCTGATTGATCACTGGCTGGTGCCAGAGCCCGCCACCGAGCCCAGGCGCCCGGTGGCGCCGCTGCTGAGCGAGTCGGCCGCCCTGCTGCAGGAGGTCGACGCCATCCCTGCCGGGAATCTGGGCACCGACGACGCCTGGCGCCTCGGCTATCTGCAGGGGCAGGTGCGGGCCCTGCACCTGCAGGCACGCCGCCTGGCCGGTGCCTCGACCACGCTGGCCGAGGAGGCCCGTGACGGGCTGGGCCTGACGCTGGCTGCGGTTCGTGCCAACGACGCGGCCGCGCACCGCGCCGAGATCGCGCGGCACGTGCCCGGT
>CAZXTM010000041.1:0-5317 GCA_964643765.1 uncultured Bifidobacteriaceae bacterium
CTCTCGGGCTGGACGCGGCGTCGGCGGCGATGGGGAATCAGCAGGCGAGTAATGCTTTCAATTGTACGGGGTCTGGGCGACGTGTGCTGCGGGCGCATCTGTGCGGGGTCTGCGCTGCGGATACGACAGCCCCTGACGCCAGCGCCGCTCAGCGCACCCGCCCTTGGGGACGGCCCGCTACTGCATGATGACCACCGCGGCCGTTGCCGCCAGCAGCGGCATCGTGACTAACAGACTGGCTGGCCCGGCTGCCACCAGCCACCCGCCGCATGCGGCGGCAGTGCCTCCGATCATCCCAGCGACGAGCCTCGCCCCCGGTGACATCCGAGCCGGTGGCGGGTCCTGGCGTGCTGGCGGCACCAGACCTGCCAGCGGAGCGGTTGCTGCCGCAGCAAGGGGCCGTGATTCGAGCATCGGAAGGGGCAGGTCATCCGGTGCAACGGCCACCGTCACAGCGTCGGCTGGGGCAGGCGCCGCCGGAGAGGCGTCGCGTCCGTCCTGCGCGGACGCAGCGCGGGCTGCACAACACAACGCCAGCATCGTCGACAGGATGAATCGAATCGTCATGGCTACTCCTTCGCGAGGACGAAGATCAATGAGGGGGTCGGTGGACGCGCGCGTGGGCTCCCGGTCGGCGATGCCGGACCGACCGTCACCGCATGGCGAGATGCACGCCGAGTGCGGCGCCGACGCCGGCGCCAACGGTCAGCCCGACCATTCCTCCAACGAATGGATAGCATTCACTCGCTCCTCCTGACTGGCAGCTCGCGAGTCCCACCTGGGCGCCAGCGAGGCCACCAGGCACCATGCCGAGAGTCGCGCCGAGCAGGCCCGCCACGAGCAGGACCCCTGCCGGCGGCTTCCCCGTCAGTCGGGCTGCATCAGCGGCCGGCTGCTTCGTCTGTGTCGCTGGCATGGCGGCCGCCAGGTCGAGGGCCTGCCGCGTCAGTGTGGGTGGCGGCACGGGCGTCACCAGCGACGCCGGCACGGTGGCGAACTGGGGCCCGTGGGCGATTGCCGCCTCGTGGAGGAGCGGGGTCTGCGCCGAGGCGGTGGTCACTGAGAGGGCCAGCACGAGCGCGGTCAGGGGCGAGGTGTATCGGGTCATTGGCACTCTCCTTCATCCGGAGAATGCGCAATCGACGGGAAACATGGCTCACGCCGAAGGGTGTGTGCGGATCAGCGGTCCCTGACACACAGACGAGGCCCTCGGACTGACGCCTCCACCGCAGCCAGCGTCGCCTTCGTGCGCCAGGCCCTGGCATCTGGTCTGCCGGACCAGGTCACGGCAGCCGCCGTGAGGATCGCTGCCCCGGCGCCTGTATCCGCGGCTCGCCCGCCTGACCTCGGCGGGCGATCGCTCGCACGGCACACGCGTCACGGACATATCGACGGCCGGCCCGACTCACCGCACGCGCTGGAACTCGCGCCGCATGGCGTCCCGGTCGAGCAGCGCGCCCTTCAGATAGACGCGGTCGATGCGCCGGGTGTGGGCAATGTTCTCGAGGGGGTTGGCCGTCAGCACCAGCAGGTCGGCGCTCTTGCCGGGCGTCAGCGTGCCGAGATCGCTCAGCCCCAGCAGCTCCGCCGGACGCGACGTGGCTGCCACGATGGCATCGGCCGGCGTGAGGCCAGCCTGCACCCAGCGCGACAGTTCGTGGTGGTCAGCCCAGCCGAACGCGTGCCTGGCGTCAATGCCCGCATCCGTGCCGAGTACGAGGCGCGCCCCGCCCGCGACATAGCGAGGCAGGTTGGTCAGCCAGTGTCGCTCACGGACCTCGGCCGCCGGCGAGGGCGGGCCGCAGTCCCTGTGGTGAATCTCCTCGAGCACCGGCGCCGGATAGCTCTGGTCGACAAACGGGTCCCGGTTGCAGGCTTCGCTGCGATCGCTCAATCCCACCACCGTCGTCCAGTACGGGCGCTTTTCTCGAAGCAGGGCCACGAGCTCATCGTCGATCGGTTCGATGAGCACGGTGTGGACGAGAACGTCGGCGCCGGCGCGGATGACGGCCTTCTGATCGGCCATCTGGATGGCATGCGCATGCACGATCATCCCGAGCCGGTGCGCCTCGCCGATGACGGCGAGATAGACCTCGGGCGGCATCTTCGGATAGGTGCCGCGCCGATCATCGACCCAGATCTTGACGTGCCTGATGCCGGCGGCTGCCATGCCGCGAACGGCCGCGCGGGCTTCGTCAGGCGTTGAAATCTCGGTGACGGCCTTGAGGACGCGTGTGCCGCGAATCAGGATGGCATCCGGTCCGCCCCCGGGTGGGGCCATGCCCGGCACAAAGAGGAACCGTGATGCGGGTGCGAATCGCCCGGTCTGCTGACCGCGCACGAAGGCCAGGGCGCTGTCGGTGGGACTGCTGCCGACCGTCTGCGTAGCGGCCACACCGTAGTACGCCTGGCGACGCAGGTGGTCGAGCACGTTCTGCCCGGAGTACTGCTCCGCTCCCCAGCGGCCGAAGCCTTCATAGCCGATGTGGACGTGCGCGTTGACGAGCGCCGGCATCACCGTGCGCCCGGCGAGGTCGACGCGTGTGGCGCCTGCCGGTACCGTGACGCGGCCGCTGGCACCCACGGCCGTAAGACGGCCGTCCTCGATCACGAGGGTGCCGCGCTCGATCGGCGGCGACTGGTCGCCGATGATCAGGCGCGCACCGTCCAGCACAAGGACGGACGGCTGCGCGACCAGCGTGAGAGACGACGCCAGCACTGCAGCTGCCACGGCGACCGTACGGACTCGGGACATCGGCACCTCCCTCGCCTGTCTCTGGCGGACGGTGGTGACAGGCGGCCTGAGTCTACCCGAGTCAGCGTCCGCCAGTCGCCTCAGAAGCGTGCCGGAGACAGGAACCCGATCGGATTCGGCGTCGAGCCGGTCGTGACCAGATCGGCCAGCACCTCGCCCATCACGCTGGCGAACTTGAACCCGTGGCCCGAGAATCCGGCGGCCAGGACGACTCGCGCATGCCGGGGGTGGCATCCGACGAGGAAGTGCTGATCGGGCGACATGGTGTAGAGACACGCGGCGTGGCCCGAGCAGTCGCCCTGCAGCCGCGGCAGGTGCCTCCGGCGGAACTGGTCGACGCGTGCGAGGTCATCGCGCTGCAGTGAGCGGTCGACGCTGAGCGGGTCATCCACCGGATCGCCACCGGTGTGCTCGGCGAGCTTGACGCCGCGCCCGTCCAGGGCGGGAAAGCCGTAGAAGAAGCCCTCGGGGGTGTCGAAGGCAAAGCAGGGGCAGGCGCCCGCCGAAACATCTGGCGCGTGGCTCCCGGTGGGCGTGAACCAGAACAGTGGCTTGCGCAGCACCTGCAGCGGAACGTCCGGCAGCTGCAGGAGGCCCCCGGCCCACGCACCCGGGGCCAGCACGAGGCGGTCAGCCTGCCAGGTGCCGCGACTCGTGTGGACGGTCACGCCGCTGCTGGCGGCAGTCCACCCGTGCACCACCACGTCGTGCTCGAGGACGGCGCCGGCCCGCGTGGCCGCCTCGGCATGGGCCTCGACACAGGCTTCGACGTGCAGGTAGCCGCCTGTCGGCTCGAAGACAACGTCCCAGTCGTCCGGCCAGTGGAACATCGGCCACCGGCGGCGTGCTTCGACGCCCGGAAGGTGCTCGACCTCCAGGCGGTGCTGTCGCGCCGAATCGAGCGCTCCCGCAATCACGGCGCCCTCTGGCGGGCCGGCCATCACGAGGCCCGATTCCACCAGCAGGGGGCGTGCCACCTGCCGCTCGAGCTCGCGCCACAGCGCATAGGCCCGCTGCAGCAGCGGCACATAGTCGGTGTGTTCGTAGTAGGCCTGGCGGATGAGCCGCGTCTGTCCGTGCGAACTGCCGCGGGCATGGGCGACAGGAAATCGATCGAGCCCGAGCACGCGCACCCCGCGCCTGGCCAGGTGCCAGAGCGCCCCGCTGCCGATGCCGCCAGTGCCGATGACGATGACGTCAGGCTGCCGCACGGTGCCTCTGCGTCTTCACGATACGCCATGCTACGATCTTCCATGTGAACTGGCGCGTCGACTCCTGGACAGACAAGCCCCATGCACAGGACGTCGGCTATGACGACCAGGCCTCGCTGCGCGCGGTGGTCGGCAAGCTCAGGGGGCTGCCGCCGCTGGTGACCTCGTGGGAAGTCGAGCGGCTCAAGGAGCTGGTTGCCGAGGCGCAGGAGGGCAAGCGGTTCCTGTTGCAGGGTGGTGACTGCGCAGAGACGCTGGCCGACTGCCAGCCGACGATCATCGCGAACAAGCTCAAGATCCTGCTGCAGATGTCGCTGGTGCTCATCCATGCATCGAAGCGGCCGGTCATCCGCGTGGGCCGCCTGGCGGGTCAATATGCCAAGCCGCGGTCGAGCCCGACGGAAACCCGCGACGGGGTCACGCTGCCGAGCTACTTCGGCGACCTGATCAACCAGCCCGACTTCACCGCCGACGCCCGGCGCGCCGATCCTCGTGCGCTGCTCGATGCGTATGGTCATGCGGCCATGACGCTCAACTTCGTGCGGTCGCTCGCCATCGGCGGGTTCGCCGACATGCACCATCCCGAGTACTGGGACCTCGGCTTCATGTCGCGCGCCGATCTTCCGGATGCCCTGCGCGCGCAGTACCGCGAGACCACCGAGCGGCTCGCCGCCGCGCTGCACTTCATGGAAGCCATCGGCGAGCGCGCGGTCGAAGAGCTGACGCGCGTCACGTTCTACACGAGCCACGAGGGCCTCAACCTGCACTACGAATCGGCCCAGACCCGCACCGTGCCCCGCCGCAGCGGTCACTATCTGCTGACCACGCACATGCCGTGGATCGGCGAGCGCACGCGGGCCATCGACGGGGCGCATGTGGAATTCTTCCGCGGCATCGAGAATGTCGTCGGCGTCAAGCTCGGGCCGCGCGTCTCGCCGGACGAGGCCGTGCGGCTCTTCGAGGTGCTGAGCCCGAAGAATGAGCCTGGCAAGCTGGTCGCTATCACGCGCATGGGGGCAGCGAACGTCGAGCGTGCGCTGCCGCCGATCGTCGAGGCCGTGCGCCGTGCGGGCCGGCGCGTGCTGTGGGTGTGCGACCCGATGCACGGCAACGGCATGACCACCGGCACGGGGCTCAAGACGCGAAGCTTCGATGACATCCTCGCCGAGCTCGAGCGCACCTTCGACGTGCATGCCGCGCTGGGCACGGTCCTCGGTGGGGTGCACTTCGAGTTGACCGGAGAAGACGTGACCGAGTGCATCGGCGGCGGGCTCAGCGAGGCTGACCTTGATCGCCGCTACCTGTCGGTCTGCGATCCGCGCCTCAACTATCGCCAGGCCCTCGAGCTCGC
>CAZXTM010000042.1:0-4771 GCA_964643765.1 uncultured Bifidobacteriaceae bacterium
AATCATTTAGCGAGACGAGGCATCGCGGGTTCAACTCCCGCCGCCTCCACCACTTCTTCCTCCTCCGACGCGCCCCTGGGCCGTCCGCGCAGATGAGTACCAGACACTATACTCACCTGCGACAGGCGTGGCCGTGGTGGCCTCGCCCTCGTGAGGAGCCGCTCGTGGTCACTCGTTCTCGACTCGTCTGCGCTCTGCTGGCCTTGTGGCTGATGGCAGAGTCTCTCCCCGCCTCTGCCCAGGTCATCGGCACCTACAGCTGGCAGCTGCAGCCCTACTGCAACGTCATCACCGTCACGGTCACCCAGCAGGAGGGGCAGTATCAGCTGGACGGACGCGACAGTGACTGCGCGAGCAGCACCGCACGGTCGGCCGTGCGCGGGCTGGCGTTCCTGCTGCCTGACGGCACGCTCCGGCTGGGCTTTTCGGTGGTCGCGGCGACGCTGGTCGCGCCGATCGCCATCGACGCGGTCATCAACCTCACCGACTACAACGGCACGTGGCGCGACTCGGCCGGCAACAGTGGCACGTTTGCCTTCAATGCCAGCACCGGCGGCAGTAGCCGTCCGGTCGTTACCGGGTTGACGCCAGGCAGTGTGACGTCGGGGGCCATCGCGGACGGAGGCATCGGCACCGCGAAGCTGGCGGACAGCGCCGTCACTGCCTCGAAGCTGGCCAACAATGCGGTCGGCGCGACCACGCTCTCCGATGGGGCGGTCAGTGCCGCCAAGCTGGCCGCGGGTGCGGTGACCGCCGCCACGATCGCCGATGGCGCGGTGACCACGGCGACGCTCGCTGCCGGCGCCGTCACGGGCGCGAAGGTCGACCAGGCACAGGTGCAGCTGCGCGTGAGCGGCACCTGCCCCTCGGGCCAGCGGATGACAGGCGTGAACGCCGATGGCACGGTGATCTGCGCCACCACACCCGCCGCGAACCTGCAGTGCGTAAATACGTCGGTGTCGTCGTTCACCATCGCGGCCGGCACCACCAACTTCTTCAACAACCCGAGTTGCCCGTCGGGCTACAGCCCTGTGACGCCCTACTGCTGGACGGCGACCGCGGGCGTGTTCAGCCAGGGCAGCGGCTATAACGCCAATTCCGCGTCCAATGCCACGTTCTGCGCCTGGCAGAACACGACCGGTGCCAGCCAGACGACGTTCGGCGGCAACGTCTGCTGCCGGGTGCCGAGTCCGTAGGGACACGGCAGCCCCCAGGCCGGTGCGGGGACCGTCCGCGTGAGACCACCCTCACGGGCGAAGCCCCCGACCGGTGCCGCTGCCACCGCGAGGCCGTGCTCATCGCCCGGGCGGGCTCAGCACGCGATGATGTTGACGGTCAGGCCGAGTCCGCCAGTTGACGTTTCCTTGTATTTCGACTGCATGTCGGCGCCTGTCTGCTTCATGGACAGAATCACCTGATCGAGGCTGACGCGGTGGCGACCATCGCCGTGCAGGGCCAGGCGCGCCGCGTTGATGGCCTTCGCCGATGCCAGCGCGTTGCGTTCGATGCAGGGAATCTGCACGAGGCCCCCCACCGGATCGCAGGTGAGGCCGAGGTGGTGTTCCATGCCGATCTCGGCGGCGTTTTCCACCTGCGCCGGTGATCCCCCGAGCACCGCACACAGGCCGGCCGCAGCCATCGAGCAGGCCACACCCACTTCGCCCTGGCAGCCGACCTCGGCACCCGAGATCGAGGCGTTTTCCTTGTAGAGCATGCCGATGGCGCCGGCCGTCAGCAGGAAATCCTCGACACCCTTCTCGGTCGCACCCTCAACGAACGTCCAGTAGTAATGCAGCACGGCTGGAATGATGCCGGCCGCCCCGTTCGTGGGCGCCGTGACGACGCGCCCGCCGGCGGCGTTTTCTTCGTTGACGGCCATGGCGTAGAGATTGACCCAGTCCATGACGAGGAGGGGATCGCTGCCGAGGGCCCGCTCGCGCAGACGGCGATACAGGCCCGGTGCGCGACGCCGCACCTGAAGACCGCCCGGCAGCAGTTCCTCGGTGTGAAGGCCGCGATCGACGCACGCCTGCATGGCCGACCAGATGGCCTGCAGCCGGGTGCGGATCTCCTCGGGAGAACGCCATTGGGCTTCATTGCGCCGCATCAGGTCGGCGAGGGTCAGTTGGTGCGCCTCGACCTGGGCCAGCAGCTCCGCGGCGCTGTGAAAGGGATACGGCAGCGCATCGACCTGCGGCACGAGGCGTTCGACCGCCTGGGCATCGGCCACGGCCTCGTCGCTGATGACAAACCCGCCGCCGACCGAATAGTAGCCCTGCTCGAGCAGCAACTGGCCATCGGGGCCTGCCGCGCGCAGGCGCATGGCATTGGGATGGAACGGGAGCGTGTCTGAGCCCAGCAGCCTGAGATCGCGCGCCGGCTCGAAGCGCACCTCGTGGTGCCCGAGCAGCGACAGGCGTCCCGAGCGGGCGACCTCGTCAAGCCATCCGCTGATGCAGTCCAGAGGGACGGTGTCAGGGGCCTGGCCCATCAGCCCGAGGACGACGGCGCGGTCGCTGCCGTGGCCGATCCCGGTGGCGCCGAGGGACCCGAGCAGATCACACTGGACGTGTGTGCACGCATCGAGGAGCCCACGCGACTGGAGGTGGTGGGCGAAGAGCGCGGCGGCGCGCATCGGGCCCACCGTATGCGAGCTCGACGGCCCGATGCCGATCTTGAAGAGGTCAAGGACAGAGATGGCCATGTGGATCCTCGCCTATGAGGAGATCTTCGTCTGCGCAGGGACACGACGCAAGCGGGTTCGGATGGCACCCTGTGCCATTAGGAGGCTTCGCCCCCTCCGCCCCGAGCGCGACGGTGAATCGGCCGATGGCCTGCGGCGGGGTCGACCGTCCACGTCAGAAATCGCGGACGCAGCACGGCAGGCATCCCGGCGTGCAGGGGCTCACAGGCAGCTGGGGCACGGCGCTGCCGCGGGCCGTCCCGCGGGGCTGACATATAGTGGTGCCGCTGCCGCCGGTGCGGCATGCCGTGCCTGACAAGGACCCGTTCATGAGCGTCGGACTGCGCACTGCGCGCACACTGCTGATCCTCCTGCTTCCCCTGGTTTCCACCTTCGCGTCGGCCCAGTCGCTGGGCACCTTCAGCTGGCAGTTGCAGCCCTACTGCAATGTCCTGTCGCTGACGGTCACCCTGCAGGGCACGCAGTATCAGCTGGACGGCCGCGACGTGGACTGCGCCGGCAGCACAAGCACCTCGGCCGTCCGGGGACTGGCGTTCGTGCTGCCCAACGGCACGCTGCGGATGGGTCTGACGGTGGTGTCAGCGACCGTCGCCACGCCCGTCGCGATCGACGCGGTCATCAACCTCGCCAACTTCAACGGCACCTGGCGCGATTCGGCCGGCAACTCAGGCACCTTCGCGTTTGGTGTCAGCACGGGTGGCAGCAGCCGTCCCGTCGCCGTGGCCCTGACGGCGTCCAGTGTGACCACCACCGCGCTGGCCGACAACAGTGTCACCACCGCCAAGCTGGACACTGGCGCGGTGACGGTGTCGAAGGTGGACACCTCCGGCGTGCAGGCGCGCGTCAGCAGCAGCTGCACGGCCGGTGCGTCCATCAGGGCCATCGCCGCTGATGGCACGGTCACCTGCGAAACCGATGATGTCGGCACGGTGGACGAGGGGAGCATCACGACGGCCAAGCTGGCGACCGCTGCAGTGACCGTGGCCAAGGTCGATACGAGCAGCGTGCAGGCGCGCGTCAGCAGCGGCTGTGCGGCGGGCGCGGCGATCAGGAGCGTTGGGGCCGACGGGACCGTGATCTGCCAGACGACCGGCACGCTCAGCGATGCGCTCAATAACACCGCGCTCGGCACCTCGGCGCTCGGTGCGGCAAGCACTGCCGTGCGAAACACGGCCCTCGGCTCGTCTGCCCTCGCTGGCTCGACGAACGGCAGCGACAACACCGCGGTGGGCTTCGATGCACTGCGGACCAGCACCGGCGGATTCCGGAACACGGCCATGGGATCGTATGCCCTCCGCGCGGACACCAGCGGCAGCTACAACACGGCCAGCGGGTATGAGGCGCTGGTCACCAACACCACCGGCAGCAATAACACGGCCGTCGGCTATCAGGCGATGTCCGCCAACCTCGGCGGAGACAGCAACACCGCCATGGGCTATCAGGCCCTGCGTGTGAACACGGACGGTCAGTTCAACGTCGCGGTTGGTCGCGGGGCCCTCGCGGCCAATACCTCGGGTGACTACAACACATCGGTTGGCTATTCGGCCATGCTGGTCAACACGACCGGCACCTACAACACGGCCTATGGGCGGAACGCCCTCCAGTACAACGTCTCTGGCAGCCACAACACGGCCATAGGCTATGCCAGCGGACCGGCCTCAGGCAGCACCGGCCTGTCGAACACCACGGCCATCGGCAATGGCGCCACGGTATCGGCCAGCGACACGATTCGACTGGGCAACTCGGCCGTCACCTCGATTACGGGGCAGGTGGCGTTCACGGCCTCGTCTGACCGCCGGGCGAAGGAAGGCTTCCGCCCGGTGGATGGGGACGAGATTCTGCGCAAGCTGCGGACGCTCGAGGTGACCAGCTGGAACTACATCGGCCACGATCCCGCCCGGTTCCGGCACTATGGCCCGATGGCGCAGGATTTCTTCGCGCGCTTCGGGCACGACGAGATCGGCACCATCGGCACAGACGTCACGCTGAACTCGGGTGACGTCAGCGGCATTCTCATCGCGGCCCTGCAGGCGGCTGATCGCCGCAACGACCAGCTGACCGCCGAGG
>CAZXTM010000043.1:0-1998 GCA_964643765.1 uncultured Bifidobacteriaceae bacterium
GTGCCGGGTGCCTCGGGCTTCCAGGCACATGTCCACAGTGACCAGGCACGATGCCCGTGCGGCGATGCGCAGACCTGCACGTCGCGCCAGGGGTCCCGGCTGCCGAACCGAATCTGCAGGGTGCTGACGGGCGCCGCGCCGCCCCAGACCAGGCCGATGACCCGGTGCTCGATGCGACGTCCGATGCGCCATCGTTCGACCCGAATCGGTGTGGCCGCGAGGTCGATGACCGGCGGCTGATACTCGGTGATTTCCAGGGGGCGGCCGCCCTGGTGCGTGCGTGAGGCAAACTCGGCCATCTGTGTCGTGACGAGGGCATCGGCCTTGACCAGTTCGAGCGCGCGCACCCACTTGATCCACGCGCATCCATACCAGCCAGGCACAACCAGCCTGACGGGTGCCCCGTGGTCGGGTGGTAGTGGCGCTCCATTCATGCGAGTGGCCAGGAACGGTCCGCGGTCCTTGAGACCGTCGAGGGGCAGGATCCAGCTGGCCCCGGGGGCTGACGACCGGGCCACCTGCGTGTCATCGTCGAGGCCGGTGACGAGGATGCCGTAGTCGTCGTAGTCGGGACGCAGGCTGGGAAACAGGTCGGCCACGGGCACGCCGTCCCACTCGGCGACGCTCATGAGCCCGAAGTTATCGGGGTCGCTGTTACCGGCGCATTCGATGAGGTGTGTGCCCATCGGGCGGCTCATGCGGCGCAGTTCGTCGGCCGTGACTCCGGTCGAGTTGAACCGACCATGAATCGTGATCGACCACTCGCGGCGCAGGGCATCGGCCTGTGGAGGCGTGGCCGTGCGGATGAAGACCTCACCCGACGGCGTGAGTATCCGGTCAGGTGTCACGAGCGACAGGTCCGTAAACTGCCGGGTATCGAGGCCGGGGCCACCCACCGGACTACCGAAGGGGGTGTCTCGCGGGCGGTCGCCTGTCAGCGGGAGCGTCCCCAGCAGCTGGCCGTCCGGTATGGGCAGTCCGCACCCGCCTGCCTCAATCAGGCGCTGGGCCACTGTCGCGTCGAGCGGGAATCCGCCGGAGGCGGCCAGCAGCGTCCCGATAAACTGGCGCCGTGAGGGCATGGCTCATTATGGGGCAACGCTCCTATAATCCAGACATGCGACTTCGTGCAGCTCTCGCGATGGTTCTGATGGGCAGCGCCGTGATCGTGGCGCAGACGCAGGCCCCCCAGGCGCCGCCAGCGTCGGGCCAGCCCACGTTCCGCAGCAGCGTGACGGCCGTGACGACCGATGTGATTGTGCGGACGAAGGCGGGCAGCTTTGTCGCCGACCTGACGAAGGACGATTTCACGGTGCTGGAAGACGGCCAGCCGCAGACCATCACGTCGTTCACCATGGTGAACGGCGGACGCGTGTTCAACCTGCTGGCGCCGGCCCCCGTGGCCTCTGCTGATGAGGGCATCGTACTGCCGCCGCCGAAGCGGGCCCCCGAGACGGGATCGGGCCGCGTGCTGATTGTGTTTGTCGACGACCTGCACTTCGAAGTGCAATACACCCCCCACGTGCGGCGCATCGTGCAGCAGATGGTCGACACGCTCCTGCACGACGGCGACATCGTGGCCATGGTGTCCAGTGGCCCTTCGTCCATCGAGATTACGCCGACGGCCGACCGCAAGCTGGTGGCGTCGGCCATCACGCAGATCCGCGGGACAGGCCTGACCGCGGCCGACATCTTCCAGATGCTCGAGTCATCGCAGGGGCCGGGTGACCTGCGCTACCGGGCGCAGGTGGCCTTCCAGACGATGTACAACATGGTCGGCGCCCTCGATCAGGTGCAGAACCGCCGGAAGGCGATTGTTTTCATCAGCCAGGGCTACGACTTCGATCCCTATGCGGAAGGGCGCAACTCGCGCGACCGGATCATGGGCGGACGATTCTCGGAGCCGACGCGCTTTCTCCAGAAGGATCAGGAAGACAATCCGTACTTCAGCATGAACCGGATCACCGCGGACATTGATCTCTATGCCTACATGCGTGA
>CAZXTM010000043.1:2098-4208 GCA_964643765.1 uncultured Bifidobacteriaceae bacterium
CCGTCCGTGCGGGTGCGGAACGTCGAAGTCAAGGTGTCGCGGCCGGAGGTCGAGGTCTCGTCGCGCAAGAGTTATTCGCTCAAGGCGGCCGGGCAGGTGCCGCGGCTTGAGCCGCCACCCACCGTCAGGCCCCAGAAGAAGAAGCAGTAAGGAACGCCAGCCACTCCTCGGCCCGTTCCGCGTGTCGGCCCTGTTGGGTGCGGTAGCGCTCGACCAGCCGGGTCAGTGCCTGCAATTCGTCGGCCGGGAGACGACCGGCAGGGCCGAGCCCCTTGACGACATGGGCCCTGATGGCCAGCCACAGGGTGTCGGGGTCGCCTGACGAGGCCACGACCTCCGACAGGGCGGCGAGGGCGCGGTCCGGCTGCCCGCCTTCGAGGGCCGCGAGGGCGACGACCTGCCTCAGCGATTCGAGGGCCAGCCCACTGGCCAGTGCAGCGGAGGCGGTGGCGCCGGCCTCGGCGATCCGGTGCAGCCGCACGAGCGCCTCCACTTCGAGGGGTGTGGTGAGCTGCGCGGGCCATCCCATCTGTCCAGCCGACCTCCAGGCGTCGACCGCCTCGGCATCCCGCAGGAGCAGGCCGTGTACCCAGCCCTGCCAGTAGCGAACCGCGCCGACCGGGGCCCCGAGCGTTTCCGCACGGCGCAACCGGGTCAGCAGCGAGGCGGGTGTGTCGCCGAGGCCATAGAACGCAATGGCGCGCAGCAGCTCACCGAGGCCGCGCTCGGCGTCCGCCAGGGGCACATCGCGGACGACGTCCACGAAGCGACGCTGCTCGAGGGCGGTGACCATCGGCGTAAGCGAGGCAGAGGTGGCCAGCAGCCGCAGAGGTGCGAGAGCGGTGTCCAGCAGCTCGCCGCTGACGGCGCGCGCGCGCCTGAGCGTCGGCTGCAGGCCGGGCACATCGGCCAGGAGGGCGGCACGGGTGGGCACAATCTCGAAGTGCGTGTTCCCGGAGGTGGCCCTGCGGGCCACCAGATCGGTGGCCGAGATGGCGAGACGATAGTGCCCCCGGGGCAGCGTCGCCAGGGGCAACGCCAGTGCGGCCAGCAGCGGATGTCCCAGCGCGACGTTGAAATCCGCTGGCAGCGACTCGGTGTTGTAGGCGAGAGGCGAGGGGGTGCCCACCAGGGTGTCGCCCTCGGCGGTGCGTCGATAGAGATGGAACCCGATGCGCACGTCGGGCTTGCCCGTGGCATCGCCAGCAGGGTTGATGACCTGGAAGGCCACCGACAGCCGCTCGTCATTGGTGAAGCGCCGGTCAGCGGCAGGCGTAATGTCAGTGGTGCCAAGCACATAGGGATGGGCACTCTGCCGCTCGGCGGGATAGGAATCGGTCGCCACGCTGATGGCGTCGGCCACCACCACGCTGCCCAGCTCCAGCGCGTCGCGGGGAGCCGGTGGCAGGGACAGATGGTGGCGTTCGGAACCGACAACTGCCGGACGTCCGCGGGTGTCATACGACGACCAGGCCAGCACCACGTCATAGTCTCCGGGGGGAGCCGTGATGGCGCGTTCCCACCGCGCCACCCGTCCGGGACGACTGACGGGCTGGCTGTGGACATCGAAGTCCTCGAACGGCAGCAGGGCAGAGGCGGCGGCGCCACGGCCCTCGAGCACCGCGCGTCGTTCACGCTCGCGCGCCTCGGCGCGTGCCCGCTGCTGCTCCTGCTGGCGGTCCATGAGCCGTAGCGCGGCGGTGGACTGGCCAATGCCGCCATCGCGGCCGGACATTGACGTCGGGCCGCCCACTGGAAGCTCGCCCGATGGCACGGTGACCACGCGCCGGGCGCGCATCGGCAGCGGGTCGGAACGCTGTCCCTCAAGCCATTCCAGCACGGCAGACCGGGGCTCGGTCGGTACCGTTGGCGGCACACCGGAGGCATCAGGCCGGACGGTGGGCACCAGCTTGACGTACAGCACCACGGGGGTGGTCGGTGGCAGATCGGCTGGCGCCGGCAGGCTGAGGGCGACGTAGTGGGACCCGTCGGAAGCCCGGAAGAGGTCGGCCGACGCGTCCGATGGGGGCACCTCAGGGACGGCTGCCAGCGTTCGGGTGGCGAGCACGGCGGCCCGCAGCGCCTCGCGCTCGGCCTTGCTCAGTGACGG
>CAZXTM010000044.1:0-4030 GCA_964643765.1 uncultured Bifidobacteriaceae bacterium
GGAGCCGTGAAGGACGCCAACGGGGTCATCCCCGGCGTGACCGTGCAGCTGGTCAACGAAGGAACAGGCGTGGCCCGTGAGGCCGTGTCGAATGAGCAGGGCCTCTATAACTTCGCCGCGGTCCCTCCCGCCGTGTACACGGTGCGGGCGACGCTGACGGGGTTCAAGTCCTACGAGCAGAAGGGCGTGCGCGTCAGCGCGCAGCAGTTCGTCACGGTGGACGTGACGCTCGAGGTCGGTGCGCTGGAAGAGACCATCACGGTCACTGGCGAGGCGCCGCTGATTGACACCTCCACGGCGTCGACTGGTGCGGTCATCAACACCGAGCAGCTGAACACGCTGCCTTCGGGTGGCCGTTCGGCGTTCCTGTTCGCGGTCACGATCCCCACGGTCGTGGCCTCGGGTGACGCGCAGTTCAACCGCCAGCAGGACCAGACCAACGCGTCGCTGCTGTCGCTTGGCGGCGGTGCCCGCCGCGGCAACAACTACCTGGTCGACGGCGTGCCGGTCACCGACCTGCGCAACCGCGCGTCGGCCAACCCCTCGATCGAAGCGCTGGAAGACGTGGCGGTGCAGGTGCACACCTACGACGCAGAAACGGGACGCACGGGAGGCGGCATCTTCAATACCGCCACCAAGTCGGGCGGCAACCGGTTCGCGGGCAGCGGGTTCTATCAGGCGCGTCCCCGCTGGGGCATGGCCAACAACTTCTTCTCGAATCTGGCCAACGTGCCGCTGCCGCAGACCTACTTCCACCTGGGTGGCGGTGGCTTCGGCGGTCCCATCATCAAGAACCGCACGTTCTTCTGGGGCGCGGTCGAAGGCTACGGCTCGAACACGACGCGCAACGGCGCGCTGCGTTTCCCGACCGCCCGTGAGCGCGCGGGCGACTTCTCGCAGTCGACCGACGCCGCCGGTAACCTGGTGGTGATCTACGACCCGCTCACCGGCAACGCCGATGGCACGGGCCGCACGCCCTTCCCGGGTAACGTGATTCCGGCCAACCGCCTCAACCCGGTAGGTCTGGCCCTCGCCAAGAGCTACCCCAACCCGCTGCGTGAAGTCAGCAACGGTGCCCCGAACTTCGAGAGCACGGCGGAAATCGAAGACCGCGCGATGATGTACACCGGCAAGGTTGACCACAAGTTCACCGACAAGCTGTCGCTGACCGGGTTCTATCTCTACAACGCCACCGACGAACCCTGCGCCAATTACTTCTCACCCGGCCTGACCGGCGCGTTCCGGAAGGTCGACCCGAACGAATATCTGCTGGTGCGCCGTGTGAACATGGGCGCGTTCAACAGCACGTGGCTGCCGAGCAGCAACACGGTGGTGACCTTCCGCTACGGCTTCACCAAGTTCATCGACGATGACACGATCGCCGACGAGGCGGTGTTTGATCCGGCGTCGCTCGGATTCAGCAGCACGTTCCTGGGCCAGCAGCAGCAGAAGAAGTTCCCGATCATCAACGCCACCGACTACGCGTCGCTCGGCCCCATCGACCCGACCCCGCGCAACTGGTACTCGCAGAGTGCCAATGCCACGGTCAGCCGTCTGGCGGGCAAGCACACCCTGAAGTTCGGTGCCGACTATCGCCTCATCGGGATCGAGACGCAGTCGTTCTCGGGCGGCGCGGGCGTGTTCCAGTTCGACCGCTACTTCACGTCGACGAACCCGCTGGCCAACGGCACGGCGACCTCGGGTAACGCCATGGCCGCCATGCTGATGGGCTACACCTCGGGTCAGCCCGACAGCAGCCGCCTGCAGGTGTCGACGCCGTTCAACGCGTTTGTCCACTACTTCGGTGGCTACGCGCAGGACGACTGGCGCCTCTCGCCGAAGACCACCGTCAACGTCGGCGTCCGCGTCGAGCGTGAGACCGGTCTGATGGAAGAGAACAACGCGTTCACCGTGGGCTTCGATCCCACGCTGAACCCCAACACGGCCGGCAACGGCGTGACGCTGGGCAACATCACCAACCCCATCACCGGGCAGCCCATCCGTGGCGGTCTGATGTATGCCGGTGTGAACGGCAACAACACGTTCCAGGGTGACCCCCTGGCCGTGAAGGTGTCGCCCCGCCTCGGGTTCGTGCATTCGTTCAGCCCCAAGACGGTGCTGCGTGCCGGCTACGGCATCTACTGGGCGCCCTGGAACTACCAGAGCGTGTCGTCGACCAACTACGGTCAGATCGGCTATACCCAGAACACCTTCCTGACGTCGCAGAACCAGTTTGTGCCCACGGCCAACCTGGCCAACCCGTTCCCGGGCGGCATCCTGTCGCCGGTGGGGAACTCCCTCGGTGCCATCGCGGGCGTCGGCGGTCAGATCGACGTGATCGACCAGAACAAGCGGGCACCCTGGATTCAGCAGTACTCGTTCGACATCAACCGCGAGCTGCCGGGTAACATGGCTATCGGTTTCGAATACTCGGGGGCCACGGGCGTTGACCTCGGCCTCGGCGGTTCGAACGACGGCGTGCGCAACATCAACCAGGTGCCGGTCAGCGCGCTGTCGCGCGGGGCGGACCTGACGTCGACGGTGCCCAACCCGTTCTTCGGCCTGCAGCCGATCACCATCAACGGTGTCCGCTTCCCCCAGGGCAAGAACACGGGCAGCCCGACTATCCAGCTGCGCGAGCTGCTGCGTCCCTACCCCCAGTTCGGCAACATCCTGGTGCGTCAGTCGACGCTCGGCAAGAGCCAGTACCATGCGGCGATTGTCAAGTTCGAGAAGCGCATGAGCAACGGCTGGGGCGGTCGTATCAACTACACCTACAGCCGCCTGATGGACAACCAGTTCGGTGAAACGAACTTCTTCGCCAACACCCAGGGCAACATGCAGGACGTGAACAACCTCGATGCGGAATACAGCATCGGGCTGCTCGACGTGCCGCACAAGCTGGTGTTCTCGCCCATCGTCGAACTGCCGTTCGGCGAAGGCAAGCGCTGGGCCACCAGCGGCGTGGGCAACGCCATCCTGGGCGGATGGACGCTGTCGTCCATCATCTCGCTGGAGAGCGGGTTCCCGACGGCTTACTGGGCCAACAACGCCTCGCAGAACTTCCAGCTGATGCGCCGTGCGAACATCATCAATGCCGATGCCGCCGAGACCGATGGTTCGCGGTATGACCGCATCGCGCCGCCGGCCGGTGGCGGCTGTGTGGCCGGCAACGATTGCGGCACGGGCCTCTGGCTCAACGCTGCCGCATTCGCCCAGCCCGGCACCTACGAGAACGGGACGTCGGACCGCACCAACGGTGACATCCGCACGCCGCACCGTAACAACTGGGACTTCGTGGCCACGAAGAACATCAAGTTCGTGGGCAACGTCCGCGGCCAGATCCGCTTCGAAGTGCTGAACCTGACCAACACGGTCAAGGTTCGTGGCCCCGTCACCGTGGTCGGTGCCAGCAACTTCGGCCAGATCCGCACGCAGTCGGGCTTCATGCGCCTGACCCAGCTGATGTTCCGCCTGAGCTTCTAAGGCGGTTGCTCGACCAATGGACACGGGCCGGGGCCAACGCCCCGGCCCGTGCCATGTACGGTACGATTTCTCCCATGCCGCCTCTTCGCATCCGGCCGGGCCAGATGCTTCCGGCCCTGCTCCTGGTGGCAGGCCTGACCCTCGCCACTCAGCCCACGGCGTCTCAGCCCGCCGCACGCCAGCCAGCTGCGGGTTCGGCGCCTCCTGCCTCCAGCTCCCCGGCCGGTCGTGCACTCCGGGCGCTTCCCGCGCTGGGAACGCTGAGCTTTGCCAACTCGGGTGCCGCCTCGGCGCAGACGCCGTTCCTCCGAGGCGTGGCGTGGCTCCACAGCTTCGGCTACGAGGACGCCATCGAACAGTTTCAGGCCGCCCAGAAGGCGGACCCGGACTTTGCGCTTGCCTACTGGGGAGAGTCGCTGGCTCACAGCCAGCCCCTGTGGTTTGGCGAGGATGTCACCAAGGGGAGGGCTGCGCTGACCAAACTGGCCCCCACACCTGCAGCTCGACTGGCCAAGGCCAGGACCCCTCGCGAGCAGGGCCTGCT
>CAZXTM010000045.1:0-3426 GCA_964643765.1 uncultured Bifidobacteriaceae bacterium
TGGCCGGGCTGGTCATGTGATAGGTCGAATACACCTGCGTCTGCAGGTTGAAGATACCTTCCGGATACCGCACGTGCTCACGCAGCCCCGGCGCCATCTCCGACATCGGGCGCAGCAGCGTCGGGAACGCCCGCCCCATCGTCTGGATGATCGGGTCATCGGGCTGGGCCACGTGGAAGGTGACGGTGCCATGGTAGGCATCGATGACGACCTTGACGGCGTTGCGGATGTAGTTCACGCCACGCGCCGCCTCGGTGGAGTAGGGCACGCGGGCGCTGGTCGTGTAGGCGTCCTGAATCCAGAAGAGCCGCCCCTGGTCGATCACCAGATACGGATCGTCGTCGTAGGTCAGAAACGGGGCGATCTTCGTGACACGCGCGCGGATCTGACGGTCGAAGAGTACCCGGCTCTGGTCGGTGATGTCATCGCTGAGCAGGAGCTGATACGAGCGGAAGTGCAGTGCGAAGAGGAGCTTGCGTGTGAGGCTGTCGAGGGGAATGCCGCCCGACCCTGCGTAGTCGACGAACACGTTGTCGTCGCCCTTGGGGTAGTGGAACTCGCGCGCGCGGGTGCGGGCGATGACGTATTCGTTCGAGAGCTCGCCGAAATAGATGCTGGGTTCGGTGATGGACGGGCCGCCGGAGGCGACCGGCGGCAGGTCGCGCACGAACAGCACAGGCAGCCCTTCGGGGGTGACCTGATTGACCGGGCCCAGCGTGAGTCCGTGGCCGTGGGTGAACACCAGCCGCTCGTTGATCCAGGTGCGGTTGGGCAGGGCGGCCGGGTTGAGCTCACGCGCCGACAGCATCACCTGGCGCAGCTGGCCGTTCAGGGTGTAGCGGTCGTTATCGACGGCCACAAAATCGTAGTAGGTGCGGATTTCCTGAATCTGCCCGAAGGTCTCGAGCAGCTGCTGGTGGTCCCACAGGCGCACGTTGTCCAGCGTCGACCGGTGCTTCGCGATGTCGGCCGCCGTCAGGTCGGCGTCGCCGGACAGCTCTCGTTCGACGACCCGGTCAAGTCCGAAGGCGTGCCGCGTGGCGGCGATGTTGAACTCGATGTAGGGCGCTTCGCGGACCTGTTCGTTGGGAGACACGACGAAACGCTGTAACAGGCTGGCATACACCTGCCCACCGACGACGACCACGCCATACAGTCCGGCCGCGAGGGCGACCTGTCGCAGCCGACCACTGCGGGCGGCCCCGATGGACAGCAGCGTGCCGACCGCCGCGACGGCGGCCAGCAGCAGCGCCGCCGGCATGCGCGCATGCACATCGGCGTAGCTGGCCCCGTGAATGATGCCGGAGGGCATCACGAGATAGCTGAGTCTGGTGAGCCAGGCGCTGAGACCCAGTACCGCGAACGCCGCAGCACTGACCCAGGCGGCGTGCACCCGGGCCTGTGACCCCAGTCGCAGGCCGAAGGGGCTGATGGCCAGCTGACCGGCCATGGTGTAGAGCACCGCGGTGCCGGCCGCGGTCAGCAGCACGAGCGTGAACGCGAGGTTGCGCAGCAGCTCGAGCGCAGGCAGCGTGAACACGTAGAACGCCAGGTCGTAGCCCAGCAGCGGGTCGGCCTGGCCGAAGGGCACCTGGTGCCACCACCAGAGCAATGTCGGGCTGCCGACGGAGGCGTACGACGCCAGCAGCAGGGCCCCGCCGATGGCCGCGAGCATGGCCAGTGGCAGCACCTGCGTCCGGCTGGGGAGCGTGACGGTGAAGCCTTCTGCGGTCTGGAACGGGGCCTGTTCCACCCTCAGGGCAGAGGCGGCCAGGCGGAAATGGATGGCGAGCCATGCGCCCGCCACCGCAAAGACTGCCGTGCCGAGCAGCGCTTGAACCGACAGGGTCTGGGTCAACACCGGCAGGTGGCCCACTTCGGCGAACCACAGCCAGTCGACTGCCAGCGACAGCACGCCCGGGACGACGAAGAACACGAGCGCCGCCATAACGAGCAGCACGGCGCGCGACGGCAGGGGCCGGACGAAAGACGACGAGGCCATGCCTCCGATCATATGATTTTCGGGTGGGCGTGCGACTCGATATCTGGTTGGACGTGGCCTGCCTCTACCGCACGCGGTCTGAGGCGCAGAAAGCCTGTCGGCTCGGGCAGGTGAGCGTCAACGGCGTGGCCGCCAAGGCACATCGCGAGCTGAAGGGCGGCGAGCGGCTCGAACTGCAGCGTCCGCTGGGCCGACGGCAGACGGTCGTGGTGGTCGCGGTGGCGGAGGCACACCTGCCCAAGGCCGAGGCCCGCGCGCTGTATGACGATCAGACGCCCGCGCCGACGCCGCAGGAGGTGGAGATGCGGCGGCTCGAACGCATCTACCGCGCGGCGTCCCAGACGAAGGCACGCCCGACGCGCGATGAGCGTCGGGCGCGACGCCGCATGTCCGGCAAAGACTGACGCGCCCCGAGAGGGGCGCCGGTGTCAGCTGATGAACTCGTGCTCTTCGGGGCGCACGGTCAGCACCGGGCACGGCGCCCGACGCACGACGCGTTCGGCCACGCTGCCCATCACCACGTGTCCCAGCGGGCCGCGCCCGTGGGTGCCCATCACGATGAGATCGACCTGCCGGTCGCGGGCGTAATTGAGGATCTCGCTGACCGGGTGCCCCAGTACCGTGCTGGTTTCGGCGCGGTAGCGCTGCTGTTCCTCGGGCGTCAGCACTGTCGCGATGCGCTTCTGTGCCTCCTTGATCCACTCGTCCTGCAGGGCCGCGAGCGAGAACCCGTAGGCCTCGACGGCCCACGGCTGGCCGTAGGGCTCCTCGATGACGTGAATGATGTGCAGGGTCGCGCCGAAGGCATCGGCCATCGCCTTGGCGTAGCGGAGCGCCTGCTCCGAGGTGGGGCTGAAGTCGGTGGGTACCAGCACCGTCTTGAGTGTGATCATCGAATCCCTCCACGGGGAGGATACCAGAGGACGGGAGGCGCGGGACTTGTCTCGCCGGACGGGGCCGGCTAGGCTGAAGTGCCATGCCTACTCGCCGCCCGTCGCGGTCTGCGTCACCCTCAGTGTCACCCTCCGCATCGCTGCCTCGTCCCCATTCGTCGGCCGTGGTTGACGGCCCGGCCCGCGCGGCCGGCCGCGCCATGCTGCATGCCGTCGGCTTCACGCGCGATGACTTCCGCAAGCCGCAGATTGGCGTCTGCGGCTCGTGGAGTGCCGTCACGCCGTGCAACATCCATCTTGACGACCTGGTGCGGGCGACCAGCATCGGCGTCACCGATGCGGGCGCGCGCCCGGTCGCGTTCCACACGATTACGGTGTCTGACGGGATCTCGATGGGCACCGACGGCATGCGGTATTCGCTGGTGTCGCGTGAAGTCATCGCCGATTCACTCGAGACCGTCGTGGGGGCCGAGGGGTTCGACGGGGTCGTGGCGATTGGCGGCTGCGACAAGAACATGCCGGCCATGGTGA
>CAZXTM010000046.1:0-281 GCA_964643765.1 uncultured Bifidobacteriaceae bacterium
GATCTGCTCGCCGAAGGCGCGCCGGCCCGCGAGCGGGTCGCGCCCCTGCTGACACCCGCCCGCCAGGCCACGCTGCACCTGCCTGCCCGCATCGGCGATTACACCGACTTTTACGCCGGCATCCATCACGCCCTCAACGTCGGGCGGCAGTTCCGCCCGGACCAGCCGCTGCTGCCCAACTACAAGTGGGTGCCCATCGGCTATCACGGACGCGCCTCGTCCATCGTCGTCTCGGGCACGCCCACCGTCCGACCGAATGGCCCGCGCCGGATGCCCGGCGG
>CAZXTM010000046.1:291-3315 GCA_964643765.1 uncultured Bifidobacteriaceae bacterium
GTCTGGGTCGGTCCCGGGTCGACGATGGGCACGCCCGTGCCCATCCATCAGGCGTCCGCGCACATTGCCGGTGTCTGCCTGCTGAACGACTGGTCGGCGCGCGACCTGCAGGCGTGGGAATACCAGCCCCTCGGACCGTTTCTGGCCAAGAACTTCGCCACGAGCATCTCGCCGTGGATCATCACGTCCGAGGCGCTCGCCCCGTTCCGGATGCGGCAGCCCGTGCGTCCCGAGGGCGACCCGGCGCCGCTTCCCTACCTGATGGACGAGGACGACCAGGCCCGCGGCGCGCTCGACCTCACACTGGAGGTCTTCCTGCAGACGCCCGCCATGCGGGCACGCGGTGATGCACCGCACCGGCTGGCGCACGGCCACGCCTCGCACATGTACTGGACCATCGCGCAGCTGCTAACGCACCACACCGTCAACGGCTGCAACCTGCAGGCGGGCGACCTGCTCGGCACCGGCACGATTTCCACGCCGACACCCGAGGGGCTCGGCAGCCTGCTCGAATTGAGCGAGGGTGGCCGGCGACCGGTAGCCCTGGCCAGCGGCGAGACACGCACGTTCCTTGAGGACGGCGACGAGATCATCATGCGCGCCCGCGCGCAGCGAGACAGATTTGTCCCGATCGGGCTGGGCGAGGTTCGCGGTATCATCCAGCCCGCGCCTTCTTCCGTCGCTCCGCGTCCATGACCATCCTCCAGCTGACCACCCGCGAGCGCGCTGCGCTCAAGGCCCGCGCCCATGCGCTCGAACCGACCCTGTTTCTCGGCAAGGCCGGGCTCTCTCCGGCAGTGATCGCCGAAGCCGAGCGGGTGCTGACCGCCCGCGAACTCATCAAGGTGAAAGTGGCTGACGACGATCGCGAGGCCCGCGATGCCACCGGTCAGGCCCTCGCCGACGCCACCGGCGCCGCCATCGTGGCGCGGGTGGGCAAGGTGCTGAGTCTCTGGCGCCCCCGGCCTGACGAGGCTGCCGACTGACCGATCAGTCGCGCCGCCCCGAGCCGGCCCTCACCTGCTCGAGCGCGTCCCAGCGGGCGTAGGCGGCTTCGAGCTCGGCGGGAATCGCCTCGGCGCGCTGCAGCACCTCGGCAATCGCCGTCGCGCCGCGCGTGTAGAAATCAGGCGCATGCATCGCGGCCGTCAGCCGGGCCAGCTCCTCGTCGAGCGCCTCGATGCGTGCCGGCAGGCCGTCGAGCTCGCGCTGCTCGTTGAACGACAGCTTGCGGGGCTTCGCGCGCTCGGGCGGCGCAGACGCCCGGCCCGCCTCCCCTGCCTCAGCCGACCGTCCGGCCCCGGCGGCAGACGCCGCCTCCCGGGCCGCCCCTAGTGCCGCCCCGGGCGCACTCGCCGCACCTCCGCTCTCGGCGGCCTGCGTCTGTCGCTTCCAGTCTTCGTAGCCGCCTACGAGTTCCAGCACGCGGCCGTCTGGGCCGAACGACAGCGTGCTGGTAATCACGTGGTCGAGGAAGCGCCGGTCGTGACTGACCACCAGCAGCGTGCCGGTCCAGTCGACCAGTAGCGACTCGAGCAGTTCGAGCGTATCGAGGTCGAGGTCGTTTGTCGGCTCGTCGAGTACGAGCGCATTGGCCGGGCGTGTCAGCAGGCGCGCCAGCAGCAGGCGGTTGCGTTCGCCGCCTGACAGGGCCCGCACCGGCGAGCGGGCGCGCTCGGGCGAGAACAGGAAGTCTTCCAGGTACCCATAGACATGCCGCCGCTGCCCGTTGACCTCGACGGTGTCATTTCCGTCGGCAATCGTGTCGACAACGGTGCGGTCGGGGTCGAGCTGCTCGCGCTGCTGATCGAAGTAGGCCACCTGAACGTTGGTGCCGCGCGTGACCGTCCCTTGGTCGGGTGCCAGCTCGCCGAGCAGCAGACGCAGCAGCGTGGTCTTGCCGGCGCCATTGGGGCCGATGAGTCCGATGCGGTCGCCCCGCAGGATGCGCGTGGTGAAGTCGCGCACGATGACGCGCGACCCGTAGGCCTTCGTCAGGTGCTGCACGTCGAACACCACCTTGCCGCTGGCGTCGGCCTCGCCGGCCTGCAAGCGCACCTGCCCCATGCGCTCGCGCCGCCGGGCGCGCTCCTCGCGCATGGCGATCAGACGCTTCACCCGGCCTTCATCCCGGGTGCGGCGGGCCTTGATGCCCCGGCGAATCCAGGCCTCTTCCTGCGCGAGCTTGCGATCGAAGGCCGCCTGCTGCAGGGCCTCGTTGGCCAGCCACTCGTCCTTCTTCCGCAGGAAGGTTGCATAGTCACCGGGCCACGACGTCAGCCGCCCGCGATCGAGCTCGACGATGCGCGTGGCCAGCCGCTCGAGGAACGCCCGATCGTGGGTGACGAACAGGACGGCGCCGTCGTACTCGAGCAGCGCCTGCTCGAGCCACTCGATCGCCTCGACATCGAGGTGGTTCGTGGGCTCGTCGAGCAGCAGCACGGCCGGCTGCGCCACCAGGGCGCGGGCCAGGAGCACACGCCGCTTCCAGCCGCCCGACAGCGTGTCGACGCGCGCGTCAGCCGGCAGCGACAGGCGCGTCAGCACCAGATTCACCCGCTGCTCGAGCGTCCAGCCGTCGTGTTCGTCGAGCGCCTGCTGGCAGCGGCCAAGCAAGGCCAGGGCCGTCTCGGTGGGATCAGCGGCCACGGCCAGCGTCGCGTGGTGATAGTCGCGGAGCAGCCCGGCCAGCGGCCCCAGGCCTTCGGCCACCGCATCGAAGACGGTGGCGGTGGTGGCCAGCGGCACATCCTGCTCGAGCCGCGCCAGCGTGGCCCCGGGCTGGCGCCACACCGTCCCGCTGTCGGGCGCCAGTTCGCCCGACACGATGCGCAGCAGGGTCGACTTCCCGGTGCCGTTCCTGCCGATAATGGCGACACGCTCGCCGGCCTCGAGCTGCAGCGACGCATCGCTCAGCAGGGGCAGGTGTCCGTAGGCGTGGCAGATGTGGTCAAGCGCGACGAGCGGCACAGCCCTTCACGGTACCACCGACGGGCCGGGCGCGGCGACCGGCGCGAGCACATG
>CAZXTM010000047.1:0-3289 GCA_964643765.1 uncultured Bifidobacteriaceae bacterium
TCACTGTCGGGCCTGCTGGGCACGTAGCCGTGCCCAGTGGCGCCAGGCCACCAGGTTGTGGGGGTGGGCGGGTTCAGGGGCGGCGCTTCTAGACACCAGACCCCGTCGGCGCGCGCGTCCTCGCCCCCGCCGGCTCACTCTGGACGGCCCACCAGAATCACCAGTGGGTGTGAAGCGGAACCGGCACCTTCTGTACCCACCGCCCTGACGCGCACGACATACCCCCCGGGTGCGACGTTCCTCCACGATGCCGACGGCTCAGGGCCTGTAGCCACGATGAATGATTCCCCTGGACGGCGCTGGTCGACGACCTCAATTTCGTAACCAATGATGCCGGTGCGCCCATCGGGTGGCCGCCACTGCAGCGAGACGGCCTGATCCTGGGCCAATCCACGCAGGTCCGTAGGCGCAGGCAGTGTCTGCACGGGCGTCATCGCATCGAAATTAATCGGGGACGCAGCCATGTCTGACATGCCCACCAGCACCGTGTCCGTGTTGGACGCTGGACTGATGCCCTGAAGGTTCTTGGCTCGCACGCGGACATAGTAGGTGCCAGGCGGAACACCCACCGCCTGATACGTGGTCATCTGCGACCCGGTGCCAACCCCAGGCACAATGTCCAGCCCGGTCGGCGTGGATCCCGCTTCGAGCACATACTCTGTGGGCACGCCACCCGTCGTCGGCGCATCCCACACCAGCGTCACCGTGCCACCTGACACAGTGGATCTCAAGCCTGAGGGGGCACCGGGAGCGGTTGCCGTCGTGTTGACCAGCACAGCAGTCTCAGGCGACGGTCCGCTGATGCCAAACGAATTGAATGCCTTCACTCGGACGTAGTACTGCCCCGGCGGGACACCGTTGACGCCAAACTGCGGCTCTGGCCCAAGCGTCATTGAGGCACGGTCCGTCAACCCGGGCGCCGAGCCCGCTTCGAGGACATAACCCGTGACCGGATCGCCGGTGGTCGGTGCCGCCCACACCAGCTGCAGCGAGTCACCCGTCACGGTGTGCGTCAGCGAGGGCGGCGCTGCTGGGGCCGAACCCATCACGCCCACGCGCAGTTCTACTTCGTTGGATGCGCGGCCAAGCCCGTGATCATTGAACGCGCGCAGTTTCACGAAGTACCGGCCAGCGGGCGCCCCCTCAAACCGATAGGACGTCGCCGTGGAATTGATCTGGAGTGCCGCCACCAATGCAGAGAATCCCGAGGACACGCCCGCTTCGAGGTAATAGCCCGTCGGCAGACCGCCGGTGGTCGGTGCCGCCCACCCGAACTGCAGGTTCTTACCCGACGCCGTAGCCACGAACGTGGACGGCGGCCCGGGCGGCTCAGCCTTGTTTTCGGCCTGCGTCACTGAGACCGGCAGGCCCGCAACCGTAACCGTGGCCGACCGTGGAGTCGCCCCAGCATTCGCCGCCGCCGTCAGTGTCACGCTCCCCGAGCCTATCCCCGAGCTTCGCGTGGCCGACATCCACGAGGGCAGGCCCGTCACTGTCCACGGGGCATCGCTCAGAGACGCCGATACCGCCACGACCTGCCCACCGCCATGATGGCTGACCGTCCAGGCGGCGGGTGCCACGCCGTAGGAAGCGGTTGCCCCCAACTGCGTCACGGTGATGGTCTTGCCGCCAACGGTGACCACTCCCACGCGGGAGGCGCCGGTCACGGTGGCAAACGGGGCCGCCACCAGCGTGAAGCTTCCATTGCCTGACCCGCTGCCTCCGGTCACGGTTAGCCATGACGCGGCGTCGGCATCCACAGACGCGGTCCAAGCCACGGCCGTGGCGGTCGACACCGTCACCACATGGGCTCCGCCCGCATTTGCCACAGTCCACGTCGTCGGATTCACATTCGCTGTGATGCCTGGCTGCCGAACGGTCACCGTCTGACCGGCAATGGTGACCTGCGCGGTGCGTTCGACGCCAGTATTCAGGCGCGCCTTGACGAACGCGCGTCCCGTCCCAATGCCGCCCGTCGCACGGAAGACAGCGTTCTTTCCTGAGGCAGGGCCGTAGGTGATGCCGTAAGCCCTCAGCTGCTGGTCGATAGCTCGCAACGACAGAAAATTTTCCGTCTCGTATACGCGAACGGTGATCAACTCGCGCGTGGCGAGATTCAGACGCCTGAGCAGATGGCTGTCGTTCAGGTGAAGATAACCGGGCTCTACAGCAAACAGTCGTCCACTTGACACTGATGCCTCCGTGCCAACGCCATCGAACAAGGAGCTACTCGTCGCATTCCCCGCGACTGTTGTCACTTCGGCCGTTGACACATCTATTGCTCTGATTCGGCTTCCATCGCTGACATACAGCCTCCCGTCGGAACCGAGTGCAAGACCTGATATCCACTGGCTGAATCGGGCGTCGCTACCAATTCCATCCCGGAATCCAGTGCTGCCCTGACGACCGGCGAAAGTTGTTTGCTCACCGGTCACTCCCGATACCCGTAGCAGGACACCGGTGCCAGGCAGTCCCGCAGAGAAAGCCGTTCCATCTGCTGAGATAACAACACTGGTATGAGCCGGCGACAGGCTCGAACGTGCCGTGGGCACAAACGGAAAGGAAACTTCCGTGGACGTCGCGATGGAATAGCGGCGCACGCCCGAGGGGCCGCCCCAGACATACAGATGCCCATCACCGCCTGCGACGAGGGCGCGTGGAGTGTAGTCAACGCTCACGAACGTGGTGACTGCTCCCGTCTCGGAATGAACTCGACGCACGCGCTTGTTGTCCGAGTCGGCGACATAAACAAACTCTCCGAACCTGACAAGGTCGGTGAGCATGTCGAACCGTGCTGCCGAGGCCGCCCCGTCCACCATCCCGCTGTCGTCCTCCACACCGGCAAGTACTGACCAGCGGCTCACGATACCCACCGAGTACCATGGACCTGGAGCGCTGACCGTCCACGTCGCCGTCGGCGAGCTGGCGGTGACAGTGGCGTATTGCATAACATCGATTTCGACGGGCGTAGCGGTGCTGTACACAATCTCCAACGCCGTGGGGCTCACCGTGAACACGGGGGTCTGCGCGGTCAGCGCCGGGGTAAGTGCCAGACACAGTGCGAACAGCCCGAGAATCCCCCAGCGTCCCCGAGCGGACACCGGTTGCCTCAACAGCGGCTTCAGGGAAACGATGTGTCGGTTCGCCATGGCGGTCAGTGTATCGGCATGGACTGCAGGATTTCTAGAGTACGTCGGTATCAGAGCCCCGCACCGAGGTGCGCCTCACCGACGCAGGTCGCGCCGCGTTCGTGCGGTATCTCGATTCACTGTCGGGCCTGCTGGGCACG
>CAZXTM010000048.1:0-3265 GCA_964643765.1 uncultured Bifidobacteriaceae bacterium
GCGTGGCCGCCTGAATATTGCGGTGGCCGAGCGACCAGATCTCGGGGCGGACGCCCTCCTTGCCCACGAACGGATTATCGGCAGGCACCGTGCCATCGGTTTTGAGGCGCACCACCTTGCCCAGCAGGCCGTCCATCTTCTGCGCTTGCATGCGACCTTCAGGAATCGAGCGGTCGCCCTGCGTGATGAAGAGCGTGCCATCGCGACCGAACACGAGGCGGCTGCCGAAGTGCAGCGTCGAGGCCAGCGTGGGGGTCTGGTGATAGATGACCTGCACATCCTCGACGCGGGGGACGGCCGCATCGACAAATGTCCCCCGAGCGACGGCCGTGTTGTTCACCCCGTTGCCGCGCGGCTCGGCATAGCTCCAGTAGATGAGCTGGTTCCGGCTGAACTGCGGATCGAGCACGACGTCGAGCAGGCCGCCCTGGCCGCGGGCATCCACCTCGGGCAGCCCGACTGCCGCCACCGACAGGGTGCCATCCGCCGCCAGCACCCGCAGCCGGCCCGGCCGCTCGGTGATCAGCAGCTTGCCACTCGGCAGGAAGGCCACGCTCCACGGGTTCTGAAGCCCCTGGACCAGCGTGACCTGATCGAAGGCCACGCCCAGCGCCTGCACTGGCGCATCGGTCTGCCCGGGAAACGCCGGCGTCTGCCCGGCACCATTGGACGGCCGGGGATCAACCCCCTGCCGGGCCGCGACAGGCGCAGCACCAGCCAGCAGCAGACAGACCAGCAGGGAACCGGACACGCAGGCAGTTCGGGACACAGGCCACTCCTTAGAAATCGAAGAGCCGAGTGTACTTCACAACCACCGACCGCCCCACGGTCTCATACGAGGTCGAGCTCAGCACGTCACGGCGGTCATTGAACACCACGAACAGGCCCGTGCCCGAGCGGTTCAGCAGCGCCAGGCGCACGTTCGATGAATACTGGCCGGTCTGGCCGTTGTACTGCACCAGCGCCGACAGGCTGGCGAGGTTCGTGAAGGCGTAGCTCGCCTTGAAGGGAATCAGGTTGGCGACAAACGAGCCCTGAGGCAACCGCACATCCTGGCGCGTCCAGCCGAGGCTCGCGATGAAGCGTGCCGAGAAGCGGTAGTCGCTCGTCAGCTCGATGGCGTTGAAATCACCGTTGTAGTACTGCCCCGTGCGGAAGCGGATGGTACCCGTGACCGCCGCGCTCGGATTGTGGAAGTACTCGAACGCATGCTGCAGCCACGAGTACTGGCCCGCGGGAATCGTCACGCGCTTGCCATCACGGTTGTAAACCGTAAACGGCACGAGCGGATTGTCGCGATTGTGGTCGAAGAACCACCCGAACCGTCCTCCCTGGATGGGCTGGATTTCAAACGGGTGGATGTGGGCGTACGACGTCTGCAGGTTGCCATTCAGATCGTAGAACGAGTTGTACGACAGGTGCGGCGCCACGCGGCGAATCCAGCGGATGCGTTTGGGCTGGGGCTGGAAAAACACCCGGAGTTCCGGCCGACGATACCCGCGGCGCGGCAGGAAGCCAACCTCGGGATTGAACCGTTCGCCCACCTGCGTGTAGCCGCCAGACACCTGCCAGATCGGGTTCCGGAAGTCGTAGAACACGCGGCTGGAATAGTCACTGCCGATGGCCCCGGGCGAGTCGGTGCGGGCCACAAACGCCGAGACGCGTTGTCCGGGGGACAGCTGATAGTTGGCATCCACGCCGTACGCGCGGTTCCACTTCGAGAACGTCGTCCCGGTCACCGAATCTGTCGTCTGCTTGTTGACGAAGATGGCCCCGTAGCTCGACCGACCCACTTCTTTCTGCACGCGCATGACGCTGAAGTTGGTGTCGAGCGCGAGTGCACGGCCGCTGAGGTCCTGCTCATCGTTGGTCTGGATGTTCAGCGCGCCGACATTCCAGCTGCCGCCGACCTTCCCGCTGACGCGGCCGCCGGCAATGATCGGAATCGGCTGCAACGAGGAGGCCGCCCCGGACAGCCCGATGCGGCGCGAGAAGAAGAGGTCGATCTGCTGGGGCTGCCCGAACTGGAACGTGCTGGCGTTCTCGAGAAAGAACGGCCGCTTTTCCGGAAAGAACAGATCGAATCGCGTCAGGTTCACCTGCTCCTCGTCGGCTTCCACCTGCGCAAAGTCGGTATTGACCGTGGCATCCATCGTGAGACTCGGCGTGATCCCCCACTTCGCATCGATGCCTCCGTTGATCTTGCTGTCGGTGGGCGCGCCGGCACGCGTGAAGTCCTTGTTCGACGAGCCCAGGGCGTAGGGAATGAACTTGATGTCGCGCCGCGGCGGCATGGTCAGCCCCGGCACCTTGGCCGCCAGCGAAATACGGTAGATGTCGAAGCCGCGGGGAATTTCGGACAGATACACCTGCTCGTTCTTGTGACGGATGTTGCGCATCACGTTGAAGCCCCAGGTCATGTTGTCGCCCGTCGCATAGCGCAGCGTCTTCAGCGGAATGGCCAGTTCGGCTTCCCACCCGCGCTCGGTGACCTGCGCGCGCACGGTCCAGTCGCCATCCCAGTTCGGATTGAACGCGCTGATGGCGCCGCGCTGCGTGCCGGCCGCGCCACCACCAAAGGCCACGCCGCCCGACTGGCCCTCACGTGCCACCTGCCCGTCGTATTCGATACCCAGAGGGTTCGTGCCGAACACGAACGCATTCTGGTTGTCGTTGAACGTATCGAAAATCATGATGACCGAGTCGGTCTCGGCCAGCGACGCATCGCGGCGCGCCTGCGACATGATGATTTTCGACGGATCCTGGTCGTGACAGACGAAGCTCACATACACGTGCGTCAGGCTGAAGAGGAGCCGTACATCCGTTTTTTCGGTGGCCGGTTCGCCCATGCGGGGGTCCTGCTGCGTAAAGGTCGAATAGGGCGCGACCCCGTCCCACACCGCGTCGTTCACCCGCCCGTCGATCACGGGTGGCGCCGCCCCTGACACCAGCTTTCCGGCTGCCACCGTCGGCACTGGTCCTGTCTGCGCCGAGGCCCCCATGGCCATACACACCCACACCAACACGCCCGTTATGACACGGCTACCCTGCATTCTGATCACGATTCCCCCAGGCTGACTAACGGTCGGGTAGTCTAGCACGCGCGTTCGTGATACCTTCGCGCCCATGCGGGCCTGCAGGTGCGGCGTATTGTCGCTGGTCGGCGTCGTCGTTGCCCTCGCCACGAGTGCCGCAGCGCAGCCGAAGCCGCCGTCACTGAGCAAGGCCGAGCGCGAGGCGCTGCGGGCCGCCGTGCTCGCCACCC
>CAZXTM010000049.1:0-3055 GCA_964643765.1 uncultured Bifidobacteriaceae bacterium
GATCCCCCACAGGCCACGCCGTGTCGCGTATGCTGTCGGTCAGGATGATTCCATGAGCGAATACTGCCTCCACGGCGGCGATGTGTATCACGTCATCGGCGACGATTTCCGGCATCTGGACCGGATACCCGATACGCTGGCCGCCGACGTCCTGGACGCCTGGTATCCGCCCAGCCCACGGGTGCTGCACTGCCTGCGTGAGCACCTGCCATGGGCCAGCCGCACCTCACCACCGTTGCGTGGTCAGGGACTGCAGCGCGTCATTGCCAACACGTTCGGCATTCCCGCCGAGCAGGTCGTACTTGGCCACGGATCGTCAGACCTCATCTTCCGTCTGCTCCCCGAGATCTTCCGGCACGACGGCCCCGTGGTGATTCCGGCACCGAGCTACGGCGAATACGCGCATGTCCTGCAGCGCCTGTGCGGGGCGCGTGTGCGCTACTTCCCGACGTACGATACCGATTTCCGCATCGACCCGGTGGCGCTCGTTCGTGCACTGGAGGCGTGGGGGGCGGGTGGATTCGTCCTGGTCAATCCCTGCAACCCCACGGGGCAGTACCTCAGCGCAGCAGATGTCCGATTCATTCTCGAAGCTATCGATACACGCATTCCCTGTCTCATCGACGAAACATACTTCGCGTACATGCCCGAGCACGACGGCTCGATGCAAGCGGCGGTGGCACAGCATCCGAATCTGGTCATTCTCCGCTCGCTCTCGAAGGTCTATGCGTTGAGCGGACTGCGTGTCGGTTACGCGCTAGTCTCGTCGGCCCGTGCCCAGGCGCTGCAGGAACGCACGCCGCCGTACACGGTCTCCACGTTGGCCCAGATGGCCGCAATTGAAGCATTGGGTGACCCGGCCTATGCCCTGCAGATGGTCCAGGCGACCCATGAGCGTCGTGCGCATCTCCGCGAGCAACTGCGCGGAATCCCGGGTCTGCGCGTGGTTGAATCGCATATCAACAGCCTTCTGCTCGACCTGGCCGACTGTCCGATTGACGCTGCCGAACTGGTGCGCCGACTCGCCGCCGAGGGCATTCTGCTGCGCGACATCAGCAGTCAGGGTGACCAGTACCCCGGTCGCTTCGTCCGTCTCAGCGTGCTGGACTATCCGACCCACACCCGGATCGTCGATCGGTTGCGCGTGCATCTCGCCCCGAGAGTCTCGGCCCGATGAGGGTCGTGCTGGGGCAGACCGCGCATGCTAGCATCCGCGCGCTGCAGGACGGCATCTGCGCGGTGGCAGCGAAGGCCTTTCAGTCGGTGCCCAGACGCGAGGTGCTGCGGCGCTTCGACGACTATCCGGAGATTGCCGTGGCTCTCGACGCCACGCACGTGCGCGGTTTTCTGTTCGCGTCGTGGCATGAAGCGCCGCCCCACCATTATCTAGGCTTCCGCCTGGCCGCCGTCGACCCCGACTGGCAAGACCGCGGCGTACTCGGTCGCCTCTCCACACGCGTTTTTATCCGCCACTATGTGCGGTTCTTCACGCGCAAGCTCCTGCGTCTGCGGGTCACTGACCGACTCTACGGCTTCGCGCGCGTCTGCAGCCCGATCGCCTACAAGACGCTGCACGCGGGGCAGCGCCTCTATCCCGATCTCATCAGACAGAAGGCCTGTCACCTGCCCGCCGACGTGCAGGCCAGATACAGGGAACTCGCAGCACTGGTGGGGCTCACGGGACTCGATGTCCGGACGGGTCTACTGCAGGACGGCGCGGCAAATGCTGGCCTCATGCTCGATGGTCCGGATTTCTCCGTGGCGGACGGGTGGGCTACGCCCTGGAGCCACTATGTTACTGCGGGCTCTGAATTGCTCGTACTGTTTCCCGTCGGCGTCGCGCTGCCGCTGTGGCACGCCCCACACCTGCTACGCACGCGCCTCAGACGTCTGAGGCGCCAGCCATGAGGGAGACCGTGCGTGGCATGCTCGGCGTGATGGGCAGCGTCGTGCTTACCCTGGCCTATGCGCTGGGTATTGTGCTGCTGGCGCCCTTCCCTCGCGTCACGCGGCCCCTGATGCCGTACTGGGGGCGCGCAGTGCTCTGGTGTTTCGGCGTCCGGCTTGAGATCCATCACGGCCCGCCGCACAGCATCTCGAGCACCATCTGGGCGGTGTCGCACACCTCGCTACTCGACACCTTCGCCTATCCGGCGTGCCTGCCGGACAGCACCGTCTACGTCGGCAAGGTCGAACTGTCGCGCCTGCCGCTGGTCGCGCGCGGCTACCGCATCCTGGGCCATCTCTTCGTCGACCGACGCGGCGGACGTGCCGAGATGCAGCGCTTCTTCACCCTCGCGGCGCAGGTGTCCGCCGAACGGCCGCTCTTCATTCACCCGGAAGGGACGCGCAGTTACTCAGACGTTATTGCGCCGTTCCATCGGGGATGTGCACGCATCGCTCGCCAGACGGGTCGCGCGGTCGTGCCGATTGCCTCGAGGGGCGGCGACACGCTCTGGCCGCGAGGCCGATGGTGGCCAGCTCGCGGCGTGCTGCACGTCGCTTTCGGCGAGCCGATGACGCTTGGGCCCGACGAGGACGAGAAGACGTTTAGCGACCGCGTGCGCGCCGCAATGCAATCGCTGGCGGAGGGATTACGAGACGGCAGCCAGCGAGGTCGCTCGTCCGGGGCATGACCCGAGTAGACTGCGGCATCGACTCAAGTCGCTGAGCCAGCGGCACCGGTCGCCCGGCAGCCACGCTCGCTGCACGCAACATGACCACCGCTCGTCTGGCCCACGGAGCCGTCACCCCCCAGACATTCGCCGCGGGGCGTCACCAGCGACGGCCTTACCGACGGCAGGATCACCGCTGGCCCGCTCGCTGAAGGCGCGGTCAGTGGCGAGTGCTTAGGTAGCGAGGATGGATAAACGGGACCGAGTTTGCTCGTCTTTCTTACCACGGGGCAGCGCAATACAGCACTCGGCACGAAGGCTCTCCTCGCCAAAACCCCAGGGGACGACGGCGTGGCTGGCGGCACCACTGCGCTGCGGACGATCGCCACGGCCATTGGCAACGGGGCGACCGTGTCCGCGAGCAATACGATCCGGCTGGG
>CAZXTM010000050.1:0-2878 GCA_964643765.1 uncultured Bifidobacteriaceae bacterium
ACCACGGCCGCAATGGCCCGCGCCATCTGCGTCGGGGCCCCAGGCACGATGCGCCAGACGCCGCCCACCACTCCCACTTCTGGTGCGTCGAGTGCGCGACACGACCGTTCGATGTACTGCGGTTCGGGGACGCAGTGCCCGTCGAGGCGCACGATGAGCTCGGCGTTGGTGGCGCTGATGCCGGCGTTCATGGCCGGTCCTGGGCCGCGGCCAGATCCTTCCACCACCCGCACCCGAGCGCCCAGCGCCGGGTGGGCTCCGCACCACTCAGCAATGCGACGGCGCGTCTCGTCGGTCGACTGGTCGTCGACAATCACCAGTGCATCGGGGACGCGTGTCTGCGCAGCAATCGCATCCAGCAGGGCACCGATGTGCATCTGCTCGTTGCGGCACGGGATGACAACGGCAACGGTCATGCGCGCAAGTGACGACTGTTCCGGGGACGGGTGGTGCTGCCGTCGCCGGGCAGGCCCTACCGCCCCTCCAGCATCACATATCCCGCGTCCCGCGCGTTGATCACCGTCGGGGGGGTGATCGGCCACCGGATGCCGAAGGCCGGGTCGTCGTAGCGGTAGCCCCGCTCGTGCTCCGGGGCATACGGGGCCGAGACGAAGTAGAACACCTCGGTGTCGTCTTCGAGCGTCTGGAAGCCGTGCGCAAACCCCTCCGCCAGGTGCATCATCCGGCGATTGCCGGCTGACAGCTCCATCCCCACCCACTGCAGGTAGGTCGGCGACCCCTCCCGGAGGTCGACCGCCACGTCGAAAATCGCGCCCCGCGTGACGCGGATGGTCTTGGCCTGCGCACAGGGCGGCACCTGCAGGTGCAGGCCCCGCAGCGTCCCCTTCCGGTAGCTGTGCGACAGGCTCGCCTGCGCGATGTCCGTGCAGATGCCGTGCGCCGACAGCTCGCGAGGCAGCCAGGCCTGCGTGAAGACGCCCCGCTCGTCACGGAAGCTCTCGCCCTCAATCAGATACACGCCCTGCAGCGCCTGCCCGGTCACCGTCACAGTCCCCCATGGTAGCAGGGGCACCGAGGGCCCGCAGGATACAATCCGTCCGTGGCCATCCTTGTCACCGGCGGGGCCGGGTTCATCGGCGCCAATTTCGTCCGCGACTGGTGCGCGGCGGGCGATGAGCCCATCGTCACCCTCGACGCACTGACGTATGCCGGCAATCCCGACAATCTGTCGGGCATGGCCGGCGCCGACCGGCACCGGCTGGTGCAGGGCGACATCGGCGATGCCGCCCTCGTGGCGTCACTGCTCGCCGAGCACCAGCCCCGCGCCATCGTCCACTTCGCCGCCGAGTCACACGTCGACCGATCGATTCACGGCGCCGACGCGTTCATCCAGACCAACATCGTCGGGACCTACCGGCTGCTGGAAGCCGCGCGCGCCCACTGGCAGGGCCTCGGCGATGATGCGCGGCGGCAGTTCCGCTTCGTGCACGTGTCGACCGACGAGGTCTACGGGTCGCTGCCCCCGGGCGCCCCCGCCTTCACCGAAACGCACCGCTACGAGCCGAACAGCCCCTATTCGGCCAGCAAGGCCGCGAGCGATCACCTCGTCCGCGCCTGGCACCACACCTACGGCCTGCCGGTGGTGACCACCAACTGCTCGAACAACTACGGTCCGTATCAGTTTCCCGAGAAGCTGATTCCGCTGATGATCGTGAACGCCCTCGCGGGACGGCCGCTGCCGGTGTACGGCGACGGGCAGCAGGTGCGCGACTGGCTGTATGTGGCCGATCACTGCCGCGCCATCCGGCGCGTGCTCGAGGCCGGCACCATCGGCGAGGTCTACAACATCGGCGGCTGGAACGAGCAGCCCAACCTGGCGATCGTGCAGCAGATTTGCGCCCTGCTCGATGAGTGGCGGCCCCGCCCGGACGGGTCGCCGCATGCGTCACTCATCGCGTTTGTGAAGGATCGCCCCGGGCACGATCGCCGGTATGCCATCGATGCACGCAAGATCGAGCGCACCCTGGGCTGGCGTCCGTCAGAGACGTTCGAGACCGGGCTCCGCAAGACGGTGCAGTGGTATCTCGAGCATCCCGAGTGGGTGGCGAACGTTCAGACCGGCGCCTATCGGACGTGGGTGGCCACGCAGTACGCCCAGGCCTAGGCCGTCGAACGATACCGGCCGCACGCGAGCACGCTCCCGCGACGCGAAGGCAGGGGCACCGGTGCCTTTTTCACGTGGGGCCACGCGGTACGAGACGCACCAGCGGATGTATGGTCGGGCGTCAGTCGCCGAGCACGTCGGCCACCGCCTCGCCGAGGATCGAGACCTTGCCGTCGAACATGTGGTCGGCATCCTCGATGACCACCAGCTCCCGCGGCTCGGGCAACTGGCCGTAGAACCGCCGCACGAGCTTCACGGAAATCAGTTCATCGGCTTCGCCGTGGATGAGGAAGACCGGCTTGCCGGCCGTGATCGCCGCCGCATAGTCGTAGCGGTCGACCGGCGGGGCAATGGCCACCAGCTGCGTCACCCGCGGATCGGTCGCCCCGGCCGTGATCGCCACCCACGACCCGAACGACAGGCCCACCGCCCAGATGGGCAGCCCCGGCCACCGGCTGGCGGCGTAGTCGACCACCGCGCGGAAGTCGTCCTGCTCACCGCGGCCCTCGTCAAAGGTACCCGCACTGGTCCCCGCCCCCCGGAAATTGAACCGCACCGCCGCCACGCCGATGCCGACGAGCGCACGCGCCACGTAGGCCACGGGTTTCGTCTGCAGCGTGCCGCCATACTGCGTGTGCGGATGCGCGATGACCGCCACGGCGCGCGGGGGGCCCTGCGGAAGGTCAATCCTGAGGTCGAGCCGGCCCGCAGGGCCAGCGAGTTCACGAGGTTCGAGCGGGGTCATGCGGCGGG
>CAZXTM010000051.1:0-1879 GCA_964643765.1 uncultured Bifidobacteriaceae bacterium
GGGGCGCGACCCGCTCGCGGGCCGGCGCGCCTACGGCGAGCAGATCGAAGAGGGTCTGGCGCAGCGCCCCGCGGAGGGCGGCCGGCTGCGCCAGCAGCGGGTGGAGCGTGGCGGCGGTGAGGAGCGGTGCGGCATCGGCCAGGGCAGCGTCGAGCAGTCCGCTGAGGGCCAGCGCCGCCAGGTCGAGCACCTCGTCGCCAATGGCCACGCCCGGGCGCGGGCGCTGGTCGCGGTCGGTCGAGAACACGCCGAGCGGGAGGTTCTGCAGCGGAAAGTCGGTATGCCCCTGGGCCGAGGCCACCCAGCTGCGCCGGTGTGCGTCATGTGTGCGGTCGATCATCGCGGCCTCGTGCGGAGCGGGTCAGCGCCGGTCCGGGGTGAAGTGCTTCCTGAGCGCCCGCCCATAGCGCGCATAGTCGCGCTGCAGGGCGGGGCTGCCTGCGGCGTAGGCGGTGACGCGCTGCGGGAACCGCGTCTCGAACATGAATGCCATGGTGCCCTCGAGCTTCTTCGGCGCCAGGGCCACGGTGCTCGCATGCTCGAACGCGTCGACGTCGGGCCCGTGCGGCAGCATCATGTTGTGCAGCGAGAAGCCCCCGGGCACGAAGCCGTGCGGCTTGGCATCGTACTGCCCGTAGATGAGCCCCATGAATTCGCTCATAACGTTCATGTGGTACCACGGCGGACGGAATGTGTCCTCGGCCACCGTCCAGCGGTCGGGGAAGATGACGAAGTCGATGTTCGCCGTCCCCGGCGTCTCTGAGGGCGAGGTGAGCACGGTGAAGATGGACGGATCGGCGTGGTCGAATAGCACCGGTCCCACGGCCGAATAGCGGCGGAGGTCGTACTTGTAGGGCGCATAGTTGCCGTGCCACGCCACCACATCGAGCGGCGAGTGACCGATGTCGGCCTTCCACAGCCGGCCGCCCCACTTCACATACATCGTCGACGGGGTGTCGTGGTCTTCGTAGGCGGCGTGCGGCGTAAGGAAATCGCGCGGATTGGCCAGGCAGTTGGCGCCGATCGGCCCGCGCTCGGGCAGGGTGAACGACCCGCCGTAGTTCTCGCAGAGATACCCGCGCGCCGGCCCGTCGACAAGCTCGACGCGCAGCTTCACGCCGCGCGGAATCACCGCAATCTCGCCGGGCGCGATGTCGATGCGTCCGAACTCGGTGGCCAGACGCAGCGCACCCGACTGGGGCACGAACAGCAGCTCGCCGTCGGCGTCGTAGAAATACTCGTCGACCATCGAGCGCGTCACGAGGTACACATGCGCGCCCATGCCCGACTGGCTGCCGGCATCGCCGGCCGTGGTGATGGTGTGCACGCCCTGCAGGAAGGTCTGCGGGGCGTCAGGGAGGGGCAGGGCGTCCCAGCGCATCGGCGCGATGGGCACGTCGACTTCGAGGCACGGGGCCGTGCGCCACAGGCCGATGTCCGCCGCACGGAAGTCGCCGAAGTGGCACACGGTCGGCCGGATGCGGTAGAGCCACGACCGCTCGTTGCTGGCCCTCGGCGCCGTGAAGGGCGAGCCGCTCAGCTGTTCGGCGTAGAGCCCGTAGGCGCACCGTTGCGGCGAGTTGCGGCCGACGGGCAGCGCTCCGGGCAGGGCTTCGGTTTCGAAGCCGTTGCCGAAGCCGGACATGTAACCGTGCAGGTGCTCGGGCGTCATGCAGTCAGACTCCTGTGGCGGGGCGGGTGGCAGCGGTAGCCGGGCAGGGGGACTGGCTCCTCACGCATCGGCCTTGAGCACACCGCGCCTGATCTGGTCGGCTTCGATCGACTCGAACAGGGCCTTGAAGTTGCCCTCGCCGCGGCCCTGCTGGAGGTATCCCTCGATCTGGCCCTGCACGCCGGCACCCACGACGGTGGGGATGCA
>CAZXTM010000051.1:1889-2606 GCA_964643765.1 uncultured Bifidobacteriaceae bacterium
CGAAGCCCTCGTCGCCCTTGCGCTGGATGAATTCGAAGAAGATCGGGCCGATGACCGTGTTGCTGAACCGCTGCAGCAGCACCTTGGTGAAGCCGCCCGAGACGACGCCCTCGCCGTCGATGAGGATGCCGTTGCGCTGCAGGCGCGCGACATCCTCGCCGTGCCCGGGCAGCCGCCCGTCGATCCGCCCGTAGTAGATGTCGTTCGGCGTCGGCATGAACGAGACGCCGGCCGCGGCGAGCCCCTCGATCGACGCGTGCAGGTCGTGCGACCCGAAGGCGATGTGCTGGATGCCCTCGCCGCGGTACTGCTGCAGGTATTCCTCGATCTGGCCCTGCTCGCCGGCATCCTCGTTGATGGGAATGCGGATCTTGCCGTCGGGGCTCGTCATGGCGCGCGAGTGCAGGCCGGTCATCCGTCCCTCGATGTCGAAGTACCGAATCTGCCGGAAGTTGAACATCGTCTCGTAGAAGCCGGCCCAGGCATTGAGGCGGCCCCGGTGCACGTTGTGCGTCAGATGATCGATGTAATAGAGCCCGTGCCCCTGCGGCTGTGCGTTGGGCTCGCCCAGCCATTCGAAGTCGACGTCATAGATGCTGCCCCGCGACCCGTAGCGGTCGACGAGGTAGATGTGCAGGCCGCCGATGCCTTCGATGGCCGGAATAGGCAGTTCACCGGGGCCGGCGGCCGTCTCGATGGGCCGTGCGCCGAGCGACA
>CAZXTM010000052.1:0-2572 GCA_964643765.1 uncultured Bifidobacteriaceae bacterium
GCTGATGCTGGCGCTGACGCGGACGAAGGATGCGCGCGAGGTGCAGCGCATCTTCGATGCTTACTGATCGTCGACGCTTCGCCCGTGCCATCTGTGCGGCGCTGCTGGCGCCGCTGCTGCCGGGGCTGGTGTGCCAGTCTCCGGCGCAATCTGCACCGGACACCACGCTTTCCGACCGTCCCGCGCGCATCGTCGATGTGCGGACCATCGACCCGGACTCGTACCGGGCGGTGGCCATGCGGGTGCCCGAGGGTGAGGCCCCACGCATCGATGGCCACCTCGATGAAGCGGTCTGGCAACTGGCGCCGGTGCAGGGCGATTTCGTGCAGCGCGAGCCCTCGTTCGGCGCCGCAGCCTCCGAGAAGACCGAGTTCCGCATCCTCTACGACGACCGGCATATCTACGTCGGCATCTGGGCGTGGGACAGCCGCCCGTCGGGCATCCTGGCGAGCGAGCTGAAGCGTGACTCGGGCCTGCGCAAGGGCGACCAGATCAAGATCAACTTCGACACCTTCCACGACCATCGCAACGCGTTCTACTTCAGCACCAACCCGCTCGGCGCCTACAAGGACGCCAACTCCGTCGAGAACGGCCGCACCATCAACTACGACTGGAATGCGGTGTGGAACAACCGGACGTCGGTGGACGACCATGGCTGGTATGTGGAGCTGGCGATTCCCTTCAGCCAGCTGCGGTTTCCCCGGGCCATCGACGGGACCCTCTGGGGCCTGAACATCTGCCGAGTCATTCTCCGGAAGAACGAGGAAGACTACTGGGTGCCGTTCCCGCGCGAGTGGGGAGCCTCGGGCTTTGCGCGCATGTCAGGCGCCGGCGTCCTGGCCGGGCTGCAGGGCACCACGCCACGTCGGCGGTTCGAGATGCTGCCGTATGTGCTGCCATCGGCGTCGAGGGATCGGGTCACGCAGGCCAGCCCCGCCAGCGCTGTGAAGTTCGGCGGCGACCTCAAGGTCGGCGTGACCAACGACCTCACCGCCGACCTGACGTATCGGACCGACTTTGCCCAGGTGGAAGCGGATCAGGAAGTGGTGAACCTGTCGCGCTTCAGCCTGTTCTTTCCCGAACGGCGGCAGTTCTTCACGGAAGGCGCGGGCATCTTCGACTATGGCAAGTCGGCGTCGGGACTGAGTGGCGAGGCCGCCACGAATGACCCGGGCCTGCTGTCGCTGTTCTACAGTCGCCGCGTCGGACTGACCGAGGGACAGGAAGTGCCGATCATCGGTGGCGGTCGCGTGACCGGTCGCGTCGGGCCCTACGCTGTCGGGGCCCTGAACGTGACCACCGACGCCTCGACGGTGCGCCGGGGCGGTGCCACGCAGACGCTGGATCGGGCCAACTACACCGTGCTTCGCATGAAGCGGAACATCTTCAGCAAGTCGAGCCTCGGGGGCGTGCTGCTCAACAGCGAGGGTGGCAGTTCGGGCTTCAACCGATCGGCCGGCGTGGATCTCGGACTCTTTCTCGGGCAGAACTTCACGCTGGTGGGCCTGCTGGCGGCGACGCAGTCGCCCGAGGCTCGGCTGGCGCAGCTGCCGGCCCGCGGGTCGGCGCTGGCCGGTGTGGTCGATGCGAATTACAAGACCGACCGCGTTGGCCTGGGTGCGCAGTATCAGGACATCGGTGCGCGGTTCAATGCCGAGATGGGGTTTGTGCCCCGCACCGACATCAGGGCTGGCAAGGGCCGCGCGGCGTGGACGCCCCGACCCGGATGGCGCGGCGTGCGGCAGCTGCTGTTCACCGCCACAACCGAATACTACGAAGACCACTCGCGGCGGGTGAACTCGCGCACCCAGACGCTGGACGGGCAGCTGCAGGCGCAGGACACGTCCAGCGCCCGGTTCAAGGTGGAACGGCAGTTCGATCAGCCGCTGGTGGGCTTTGCCGTGGCGGGCACGACCATCAGGCCGGGGGCGTATCAGTGGACGACGTCGCAGCTGCAGTATGTCTCGAACCAGTCGCGCCGCGTGTACGGATCGATGACGCTCGATGCGGGTGGCTATTATCACGGACAGCGCCAGAGCATGCAGGCCGCGGTGAACTTCATCCTCGGCAAGACGCTGCTCGTGGAACCCAACTACACGCGCAACCGCATCGTGCTGCCGGGCCGCCCGGTCTACACCGGCAACGTGGTGAACCTGCGCGTGAGCCACTCGTTCTCGCCGAACCTGTTTCTGAAAGGCTTTGCGCAGTACAACGACGACCGGCGGACGGCCAGCTTCAACTTCCTGGCCTGGTACATCTACAAACCCGGCAGCGACCTGTATGTCGTCTTCAATCAGGGATGGGACGCGAACGTGCCCGTGCCGCAGCAGTATCTGGTGCGGAACCGGTCGCTGGCGGTCAAGCTGACCTACTGGCGCGCCCGCTGAGGCGGGGGCAGGAGCCGGAGACGGGGGCGGGTCGCCAGCCCCCTCCCGGGAGGCAGGCTGGCCACAGGCGGATGCTGTGCATGCCCGGTCACGCCATGGGGTGACCGGGCGTGCGAGGTGTCAGCGGGCGGTGACGTCTTCCCAGGGCAGGCCGGGGCGGCCGAAGTGGCCGTAGTTGGTGGTCT
>CAZXTM010000053.1:0-2533 GCA_964643765.1 uncultured Bifidobacteriaceae bacterium
GCGCCAGCAGCAGCGGGGTCACGGTCGGCTCGCTGAAGATGACCACGTGGTCCACCACCCGCAGGGCCGCCACCAGCTCCGCGCGGTCAGACTCGGGCATGACCGGGCGGCCAGGCCCCTTGAGACCCCGAATCGACGCGTCGCTGTTCACAGCCACAATCAGGCGATCGGCCTCGCGGGCGGCCGCTTCGAGGTAGCGGACGTGCCCCACGTGCAGCAGGTCGAAGGCCCCGTTGGCGAAGGCGTAGGTGAGGCCCTGCTGCCGTCCTTCATGGACCAGCTGCTGCAGGACCGCGAGCGGCACGAGCTTCCGGACGCCCGCCTCGGCCCTGATCGCCCCGGCGTCACCCGTCACGGTCGGCTCACCCATGCGACAGGGCCCGCGACAGTTCGGCGGCCGACACGGTGGCGGTGCCGCGCTTCATGACGACCAGGCCGCCGGCCACGTTGGCCACCCGCGCCGCCTCACCCGCCGAGGCCCCCGCCGCCATGGCCAGCGTCAGCGCCGCCATCACGGTGTCGCCCGCGCCGGTCACGTCAGCGATTTCGTCGCTACCGTAGATGGGCAGGTGCAGCGTCGGCTGGGCGGGCTCGAACACCGCCATGCCGCGGCTGCCGCGGGTGATAATGACAGCCCGCATCCGGGTCTGCTCGAGCAGGGTGCGACCGGCCGCCTCGAGCGCGCGTGGCGAGTCGTCCAGTTCGACGCCGAGCGCCGCCTCCACCTCCGACTCGTTCGGCGCGCAGGCCGTCAGGCCGCGGAACTTCGTCAGGGCATACCGCGAGTCGACCAGCACCGGAATGCCCCGGCGCCTCGCCGCAGCGCCGACAGCCCGGCCGAGGGCCGGCGTCACGATGCCGGAACCGTAGTCGGACATCAGCACAGCATCCGCCGACGGAATCGCCGCCAGCGCCGCGCGCCTGATCGCGGCCCGGTCCTCTGCCGTGATGCGCGAGGGCGACCGGCGGTCGATGCGGACGACCTGCTGCTTCGCCGAGTGCACTCCACCGGCCAGGATGCGGGTCTTCACCGGCGTCTGGAAACCCGCGGGTGTCAGCAGCCCGCGCCGCGACACGCCGGCCGGCAGCGCCTCGCGCACGCGCCGCCCCGCATCATCGCGCCCAAGCAGCGTGATCAGCGTGACGCGGCCGCCGAGCGCCGCCACGTTGGCCGCGGCGTTCCCCGCCCCGCCAGGCACCATCTGCGTCGAGTCGTATTCGAGGATGAGCACGGGCGCTTCGCGCGACACGCGCGCCACGCGGCCGAAGATGTATTCGTCGGCAATGAGGTCGCCGATGACCACCACCCGTGATCCGGCTGCGTTTGCGAGAAGGTCGTTCATGACTGCAGCACCACGCGCACTGCGGCCATCAGGTTATCGCAGATGGCGTCGACCTGCTGCCCCGCCGGCCGTGCCGCCTCCTGGTCGCGACCGTGCCCCGTGCGCAGCAGAATCGCACGGGCCCCGACGGCCTGGCCCATCTGGACGTCGCGCCAGTGATCGCCGATCACCCACGACCGCCCGAGGTCGAGTCCGAGCTGCGCCGCCGCGTCACGCGCCATCCCCGTGCCCGGCTTCCGGCAGGCGCACGGCGTCGAGAGTCCCTCGACGACCGAGGCCGGATGATGCGGGCAGTAGTGCCACGCATCGATGTGCGCCCCGCCCCGCGCCAGCGTCGCGGCCATCCGGGAATGGGTGGCTTCGACAAACGCGCGCGTCATCAGCCCGCGGGCGATGCCGCCCTGGTTGGTCACCACCACCACGGCGAAGCCTGCGCGCCGCAGCAGCCGGATCGCATCCACCGCAAACGGGTAGATGCGCAGGGCGGCGACGTCGGTGAGGTAGCCGACATCCTCGTTGATCGTGCCGTCGCGGTCGAGGAAGACCGCCGGACGCCGTGCGCTCATGATTCGCTCTCGTTCTTCCCTGCCAAAGCCGATGCCGCCGTCACCGAGCGCACCGCCTCGGCGACGCGTGCCGCCGTCACCCGGGTCATGCAGCGATGGTCGATGGGACACTCGCGCAGCATGCAGGGACGGCACCAGGCCGCGGCCGTCAGCACGATCGCGTCGGGGTGATCCAGCGACGCCCGCACCGGTGCGGTGCGCGTCTCGTCGGTGGCTCCGAACACCGCCACGACCGGGGCGCCCGTCGCCGCCGCCAGGTGCATCGCCCCGGAATCGTTCGACACCACGCAGCTGGCCGAGGCCAGCACCGCCGTCAGTTCGGCGAGCGACGTGGTGCCTGCCAGATCCAGCACCCGACGCTGCTGCGCACCAGGCACCTGCCGGCGCACCCCGGCGCACGCCGCCCGATCGCCACCAGTTCCCACCAGCACCACCTGGCCCCCCTCTGCCGTCAGCATCGTCGCCAGGGCCGCCCACTGCGGCACCGGCCACTGCTTGGCACTGCCATAGGCGGCGCCCGGAGCCAGCACGACATAGGAGCCAGACGGCAGTAGCCCTTCACGTGCTGGCGGCGCCTGCACCACCGCCACCCGTGGCCCCGCGGGCACGCCCAGCGCCATGGTC
>CAZXTM010000054.1:0-2515 GCA_964643765.1 uncultured Bifidobacteriaceae bacterium
GGATGGATGCTGGTGGCAGGCTATCTGCTGCTGGCCGCCCTGTACGTCATCGTGGGTGTGCCACGACCAGCCACCACCTCGCCGGGGAGCCCCGCGCCCCCGGCCTGATGCAGGAGCCTTCCTGAGATGCCCGTCCGCTCGTTCATCACCATCTGCCCTGCTCCGCTGCCGCTCGTGCTGGCCGTCGTGCTGTGCCTGTCAGTGCCGCCCCTCGCGACGGCCGAGTCCGAGGCCCAGGCGCCACCGGTTGCCCCCGGCCCAGGTTCACTCGTGCTGATTGGCGGCGGCTCTCCGCTCGACGAAGGTCTGTTCCGGAAGGTGATTGAACTGGCCGGTGGTCCGGACGCGCCGATCGTGATCATTCCGACGGCCGGTGGCGCAGCGACCTACGACGAGAACTTCCGGGGACTCGCGCAGTTCCGCCAGGCAGGGGCACGTAACCTGCAGTTGCTGCACACCCTCGATCGGCGCATCGCCGACAGCGAGGCATTCGTGGCGCCCCTAAAGACCGCGCGCGGCGTGTTCCTCTTCGGCGGCACCAACGCCTATCTGGCCGAGGCCTATATCGGCACCCGTACCCACGACGCGCTGCGCGATGTGCTCCGTCGGGGAGGCGTGGTCGCCGGCAGTTCTGCCGGTGCCGAGATTCAGGGGTCGTTCATGCCGCGGGGACAGACCGGGGACGAAAACGGTACTGTGCTGATCGGTGATCACACGACGGGATTCGGCTTCCTGCCGGGCACGGCCGTCGATGCGCATGTGCTGGTGCTGAACCGGCACTTCGACATGCTCGAGATCCTGCGCCGCGATCCGTCGCTGCTCGGCATCGGCCTCGACGAGCAGACGGCCATCGTGGTGCGCGGACAGGAATTCGAGGTGATGGGGCGCTCGTATGTCGCCATCTACGACTCGCGGCGACGCATTCCGCCCGACGGCACGTTCTACTTCCTCCGTCCCGGCGACCGGTTCAACCTGCAGACGCGCGAACCGTCCCGACCCAGTGCCCCCACGCCCCCCTTCACGCGACTGCGACCGGCCGGCGGTCACTGACGCCGTCATGGACGCGAACGTCACGCGCCGACACTGCTGCGACGCAGGCACTCTCCCCATCCGCGCGCGGTAACCGCCATGGCACTCAACGACGGGTGGCACTATCAGACGGTGGTCGGCGAGGACACGGCCCTGCCGGCCGCAGCATGGCTCGCGGCTCGCTTTCCCCACAGCACCGTCGCCGAGTGGAGTCGCCGCTGTGATGCCGGAGAGATCAGCGTCGACGGGCAACCGCTGCCCCCGGGCCATTTGCTGAGGCGTGGCGACCGGGTGACATGGGCGCGTCCCCCGTGGGACGAGCCGGACGTGCCCATGACCTATCGCGTCTGCCAAGAAGACGACAGCCTGGTGGTCGTCGACAAGCCATCGGGGCTGCCGACACTCCCGGCGGGTGGCTACCTGACGCACACGCTGCTGCACCTGCTCAGGCAGCGGTGGCCGACCGCGTCACCGGTGCATCGACTGGGCCGGTATACATCGGGGCTGGTGGTGGTGGCCCTCACACCCCACGCTGGCGCCGCACTGTCGGCCGCCTGGCGGACCCAGCAGGTTGAGAAGGAGTACCTGGCGCTCGCCAGCGGACGACTGTCTGGCGACCACGTTGAGGTGACGGTGCCCATCGGGCCAGTGCCCCATCCGCGCCTCGGGTCGGTGCACGCCGCGTCACCCGAGGGCCGGCCCGCACGGTCGACCGTCGACGTCGTGGCGCACTCCCCCACGTTCACGCTGTGCCGGGTGCGCATTCCCACGGGAAGGCCGCACCAGATTCGCATTCACCTGGCGGCCCTGGGGCATCCGCTCGTAGGCGACCCCCTGTATGGTCCCGGGGGCGTCCCGCAACCGGGGAGCCTCGCCCTGCCTGGCGATGGCGGATACTGGCTGCATGCCGCGCGAGTGGCGTTTGCCCATCCGTCCACGGGTGCCCGCCTCGAGTGTGTCGCCCCCTGCCCTGCCGAATGGGACGCTATGATGGGCTATGCCTGAGTTTGTGCGCTCAGTGGTGGTGCAGGCCCCCATCGAGACGGTCTTTGCCTTCCACGAACGTGAGGATGCGCTGCCGCTGCTGACGCCGGCATTCCCGCCGGTGAAGATGGTGTCGCGGTCGGGGCCGCTGTCCGTGGGACTGCGCGTTGTGCTTCGCCTCGCGGGTCTGGTGACCTGGGTAGCCGAGCATCCCGTGGTCGAGCGCCCCACGCTCTTTATCGACACGCAGGTATCCGGCCCCTTCCGCCGGTGGGTGCATCGCCACGAGTTCGAGGCCGTTGATGCGCAGACCACGCGACTGACCGATCGGATTTCCTACGATCTTCCAGGTGGCGCGCTGCTGAACTGGCTGGCACCGGTGCTGGTCACGCCCGGGCTGGTGCAGATGTTCCGGCATCGACACGCCGTCACGAGACAGTATTGCGAATCCGCACCGCCGCGCGCCTGAGCGGCCTGCGGTCTGCCCGTACGTGAGAACGGC
>CAZXTM010000055.1:0-2507 GCA_964643765.1 uncultured Bifidobacteriaceae bacterium
TCCGCATCGCTGCCAGACGTCGCCGGGGCAATCTCGATGTCTCCCGGGCGCTCGGCACCGAAGCCGCGGCCGCAGGAGGTCAGCGTCGCATTGCAGCCGACGGTCGAGGACGAGTTCAGCGTGGTCCAGGTGGTGCCGCCGTCCGTGGTCTGATACACGTCGCCCTGGCCCGAGACCACGACGACCTGGTTCACGTCGCTCGGGCTGATGTCGAGGGTGGCGAGATCGGCACGGGCGGACCCCGACGGCAGCGTCGCCACCTGCGAGAGCGAGCCGAGCGTCCCCGAGGCGGTCGTGGCGCGATAGAGCGCGCTTGGGGCGCTGCTGCCCCCGCCGCTGATGATGCCCGCGGCATAGACGGTGCCGGTGGCACAGTCGACCCGCACATCCTGGAAGTCAGCTCCGGTGCCGGATACGGTCATGGCCGTGCCCACGGCGGCCGACGAGCCCGACGCACCAGTGATGCGCTGGATACTGCCGTCGCTGCCGCCCGACGTGCTGGCGCCCACGGCCACGAACAGCACGTCTGCCACCGACGTGGCTGACCCGCTGGCGGGGCAGTAGCCCAGCGCATTGGGGGCCGCGCTGGTGCCCGAGGTGATGGTGAGGCCTGTCGACATCACCGAAGCCGTCGGTACGGTGGCCGTTCCGCCCAGCGTCACGATGTTGACCAGCGCCGATGCGACGGTCGATGACCCGGGCGACCGCGACACCGAGGCGACAGCCCCCTTGTCAGTGCCGGGGAAGCCCACGGCGGCCAGCACCTGCATGCTGCCCTGCGCCGGCGAGGCATGGTTCAGGGTCGAGGTGCCGGTCATCTGGTACAGGCGCGTGGAACTTGCGTAGGCCGAGGCACTGCTGAGGCGCGTTGCCGCCAGCAGATTGCCGTCGCCCGACGAACCCGAGAGGGATCCATTCCTCGCCGGTCGTCCCCCCGCGCCACCAGTCAACGGCGCCGGCGCCGCGGCTCTCGAGCGTGTGCCAGGTCGTGCCGCTGTCGAGCGTGCCGACAACGCGCCCACCGCCCGAGAACGACATCGCCACCACCATGTTGGCGGACGAGCCTGGCTGGAAGACCGTGTCCTTGATGACCGCGGCGTTGATGCCGTTCACCGCGACACCGCCTGTCGTGGTGGCGTAGGGTGGGGTGGTGAAGCCACCCGAGGCCAGCGTCGGCCATTGCGGAAACTCGGGACGGCTGAGCGTCGAGCTCCACCGGTCCGACTTGATCAGGCCCTTGCTGCCATCGGCCGACAGCATGACCAGATTGCCCGCCGTGCCGCCCCATGACGAATCGTAGACGGCGCCGGTGTTGTTGTTGATGCCGCTGACGGGCCGGACAATCAGCTTGGTGAAGTCAGCGGAGGCCTGCTCGAGCCAGCACATGGCCACGGTGCCGTAGCTCGAGGTCGGACTGGTCAACGGCAGCCGCTTCGGGGCCACCGAGCCGATGGCACCCGCCTGTGCGCCGCACGAGTTCGGGCCGTTCTCCCACGCGCCCGAGCCGTCCACGGCGTCAGACCCCTGCTGCCGGAACTCAGTGGACGTCGTCGTCCGCCATGTCGTGCCGTCGTAGGTCGACAGCCGTGCTGCGGGCTGGTTGCCGGCCGTGCCGGAGTTGGTGTCGATCGTGTACACCAGCAGCACGTTCGGCGAGAGCGTGCCGCCTGACGAGGGAATCATCGGGCCACCGTTCAGGTCGCCCCCCAGGCGCACGAAGGTCGGCGCGCCGGTGGGCGCGGCGCCGGTGACGGTCACGTTCGGGTCGGCCGAGGAGGGCGTCGCCGAGACGCGATAGATCTTGACGTCGCCGCCGGCCGCCGCGGCGACCGCGAGGAACGACTGGCCATTGCCATTGGCGAGGGCCAGGCGATCGCCAGCCGCCGCTTTATAGGACGAGGACACCACCGACAGCGAGGGCGTTGCCACCGACATGTCAGCCGCATGCATCGCGGTCGTGGTCAGGTTGACCACGAACAGCTGCGACTGCGCCGACGTGGTCGGGGCATGGCCCCACAGCAACTGCACACCGTTCCCGGGCACGCCCGACGGCAGGGCCATCGCCTTCCACGTCACACCGAAGTCGCGCGAGTAATACACCTCGGTGCCGACGATGGCGGCCACTTCGCCCGGGGTGCCGCTGGTGGTGAGCGCTGAGACCGCCTGGGTGGCGGGCAGCCCGTTGGTGCTGTCGTCCGACCTGAGCGTGACCGGAGCCCAGGTGCCGCCGTAATCGTAGGTGCGATACAGGGACGGAATCGCGGTCGTGGAGAGGTAGAAGATGCCGCTGCGGCCGTCGGCCACGACGGCGCCGGTCTGCGACCCGTAGGCGCCGAGGCCGGTGAACACGGTGCCCGAGCTGCTCACTGTGACAGTCGCCGCGGTGGCGCCGCTGGCAACCGTCGCGGTGCCGACCGTGGTGTCCGGTGCCGAGGCTGTGACCGTGTAGGTGTCGGCCGTGACGCCTGCGAAGGTGTGCGTGCCGGTCGCCCCGGTGATGCCTCCGC
>CAZXTM010000056.1:0-2460 GCA_964643765.1 uncultured Bifidobacteriaceae bacterium
GACCATGGCGCTGGGCGTGCCCGCGGGGCCACGGGTGGCGGTGGTGCAGGCGCCGGCAGCGCGTGACGGGTTGCTGCCGTCCGGCCCGTATGTCGTGCTGGCTCCGGGCGCCGCCTATGGCAGAGCGAAGCAGTGGCCGGTGCCACAGTGGTCGGCCCTGGCGACGATGCTGACGACCGAGGGGTGGCAGGTGGTGCTGGTGGGCAGCGGCGGCGATCGGGCGGCGTGCGCGGAGGTGCGGGGGCAGGTACCCGCCGCGCAGCAGACCAGGGTGCTGGACCTAGCGGGCGCCACGTCGCTCGCCGAGCTCACGGCGGTGCTGGCCTCGGCCGGCTGCGTCGTGTCGAACGATTCCGGGGCGATGCACCTGGCGGCGGCGACGGGCGCCCCGGTGGTGGCGGTGTTCGGGGCCACCGACGAGACGCGCACGGCCCCGGTGCGGGCGTCACTGGAACAGCCCGAGGCGACCGTACTGGCGGCCGCGGCCTGGTGCCGGCCCTGCATGCTGCGCGAATGCCCTATCGATCATCGCTGCATGACCCGGGTGACGCCGGCACGCGTGGCCGAGGCGATACGCACCGTGACGGCGACATCGTCATTGGCAGGGAAGGACGGGAGCGACTCATGAGCGCACGGCGTCCGGCGGTCTTCCTCGACCGCGACGGCACAATCAACGAGGATGTCGGCTACCTCACCGATGTTGCCGCCCTGCGCATCTACCCGTTTGCGGTGGATGCGATCCGGCTGCTGCGGCGCGCAGGCTTCGCCGTGGTGGTGGTGACCAACCAGGGCGGCATCGCCCGCGGGCTGATGACGCGCGCGTTTGTCGAAGCCACCCATTCCCGGATGGCCGCGACGCTGGCGCGGGGCGGGGCGCACATCGATGCGTGGCACTACTGCCCGCATCATCCGGCCTCGGTCGTCGAGGGACTCTCGACGCCGTGCGCCTGCCGGAAGCCGGGCACGGGGATGGCGCGTGACGCGGCGGCGCAGCTCGGACTCGACCTCGGGCGGTCGTGGGTGATCGGCGATCACTGGCGCGACGTCCAGATGGGCCAGGCCGTCGGGGCTCGTGCGATTCTGCTGCGCACGGGGCATGGTCGCGATCAGGAGGCGACACGGCCGTCGGGGCAGCAGGTCGACGCCATCTGCGATAACCTGATGGCCGCAGTGCGTGTGGTGCTGCAGTCATGAACGACCTTATCGCAACGGCAGCCGGATCACGGGTGGTGGTCATCGGCGATCTGATTGCCGACGAATACATCTTCGGCCGCGTGGCGCGCGTGTCACGCGAAGCGCCCGTGCTGATCCTCGAATACGACTCGACGCAGATGGTGCCGGGCGGGGCGGGCAATGCGGCAGCCAACGTGGCGGCGCTCGGCGGCCGTGTCACGCTCATCACGCTGCTGGGCCGCGATGATGCGGGGCGGCGCGTGCGCGAAGCGCTGCCAGCCGGCGTGTCGCGGCGCGGGCTGCTGACACCCGCTGGGTTCCAGACGCCCGTGAAGACACGCATTCTGGCTGGTGGAGTGCACTCGGCGAAGCAGCAGGTTGTCCGCATCGATCGCCGGTCACCCTCGCGCATCACGGCAGAGGACCGGGCTGCGATCTGGCGTGCGGCCCTGGCGGCGCTGCCCTCGGCGGATGCGGTGCTGATGTCCGACTACGGGTCGGGCATCGTGACGCCGGCCCTTGGCCGGGCCATTGGTGCTGCGGCGCGGCGCCGGGGCATTCCGGTACTGGTCGACTCGCGATATGCCCTGACGAAGTTCCGTGGCCTCACCGCCTGCGCGCCGAACGAGTCGGAGGTGGAGGCGGCGCTCGGCGTCGAACTGGACGACTCGCCACGCGCGCTCGAGGCGGCCGGTCGCACCCTGCTCGAGCAGACCCGGATGCGGGCTGTCATTATCACCCGCGGCAGCCGCGGCATGGCGGTGTTCGAGCCCGCCCAGCCGACGCTGCACCTGCCCATCTACGGTAGCGACGAAATCGCTGACGTGACCGGCGCGGGCGACACCGTGATGGCGGCGCTGACGCTGGCCATGGCGGCGGGGGCCTCGGCGGGTGAGGCGGCGCGGGTGGCCAACGTGGCCGGCGGCCTGGTCGTCATGAAGCGCGGCACCGCCACCGTGTCGGCCGCCGAACTGTCGCGGGCCCTGTCGCATGGGTGAGCCGACCGTGACGGGTGACGCCGGGGCGATCAGGGCCGAGGCGGGCGTCCGGAAGCTCGTGCCGCTCGCGGTCCTGCAGCAGCTGGTCCATGAAGGACGGCAGCAGGGCCTCACCTACGCCTTCGCCAACGGGGCCTTCGACCTGCTGCACGTGGGGCACGTGCGCTACCTCGAAGCGGCGGCCGGCGAGGCCGATCGTCTGATTGTGGCCGTGAACAGCGACGCCTCGATTCGGGGCCTCAAGGGTCCGGATCGGCCGGTCATGCCCGAGGCTGACCGCGCGGAGCTG
>CAZXTM010000057.1:0-2432 GCA_964643765.1 uncultured Bifidobacteriaceae bacterium
CCGCGCACCCGCACCAGGTCCTGGGGGGGCAGGGCCAGCGACCGGTCGCGCAGGTCGACGCCGTCCATCTGCACCGTGCCCCGCGTCGCCTCGCGCAGGCCGTAGAGCACGTCGGCCAGCGTACTCTTGCCGCCGCCGTTCGGGCCGGTCACGCCGACGCGGGCCCCGGAGGGCACCTCCCAGTCTGTGATGCGCAGTGCTGACCGCGGCGCATCTGGATACGAGACGGACACGTCGCGAAGCCGCAGGGCCATGGGCTGGTGAGTCAGCGGCCGCGCCTCGCCGCCCGAGGGTTCGAGCGGCAGGTCGACGAGGTCGCCCAGCTTGTCGATGGCGGCGCACAGGTCGTAGTAGACCTCGAGCTGCTTGCCGAACTTGGTGAAGGCGCTCATCATGAGCGTCACGATCAGTTCGCTGGCGACCAGCTGGCCCAGCGTAAGCTGGCGGTTGATCACCAGGAACCCGCCCACGCCGAGCAGCGCCGCGCCAGCCACGGCCTGCAGCACGAACGAGCCGGCGATCTGCCGGATGAGAATGGAGAAGTGCTTCTCGCGGTACGTGAGGTACTCGTCGAGGAGCCGCTGCGAGCGCTGCTCTGCATACGCCGTGCCCCCGGACGACTTGAAGGTGATGACGTGCGTGGCCAGCTGCTCGAGCCAGGCCTCGAGCGCGTACTTGGCCTTCGACTCCTTGATGCTGGTGGGCACCGCCCCGCGGCCCAGCACGAACACGATGACCAGCATCGACACCACGAGCAGCACGTCAAACACGAGGAGCAGCGGGTGGTAGAGTGCCAGCAGGATCATGCCGATGCCCGTCTGCATCACAATCGTCAGCCCGTCGATGAGCAGCATCGAGGCGGCCTTCTGGACGGTGACGGTATCGAAGAACCGGTTGACGATTTCCGGACCGTGGTACCGGTCGAAGGCCTCGGCCCTGACGCGCAGCAGCCGCCAGGTGACGTCTGTGGCCACCCGCGCAAAGATGCTGCGCTGGATGATGTCGACCACGCCCGCGCGGAAGACGTTCATCAGCGCCGAGAATCCCGACGCAATGAGCACGAAGAGCGTGAGGATCACCAGCGGCTGCAGCACCGCGCCGAACGCAATGGTGTTGACCAGCGACTGCACCGCCACCGGCAGGACGAGCGTGAGCAGGCCGATGACCAGCGAGTAGACGACCGCCACCCAGAGGCTGCGGCGCTCGGCCTGCAGCAGCCCCCGCAGGCGTTCCACCGGCGTCAGGCGGCGATCGGGCTGTGAGCGCACGACGGTGAGCGGGGCCGACGGCTCGGTCACCACCCAGGGCAGCACCGCCGCGTCCAGGCTGGGCCCGAGCCAGCGGCGAAGGCCGCCCCGCGTCCACCGCTGTGGCGCCGCATCGGCGCCCGGAATGAGAACGCGGATGCCCCCGGCCACCGGGGACAGCACGAGCAGCGGGGTCACCTGGCCGCCGGCGTCGGCCCGGAACGTAAGCCATGGCGAGGCCGGGTCGGCATCGGCCAGCACCTCGGGCAGGGGGCGCTCGACCACCGAGGCGTCGAGCCCTGCCTCGTCGGCCAGGCCCTGCACCAGCGTGAACGGGTCGGCCATGCCGGAGGCCGCCAGGCGCCGCTCGGCAGCATCCAGTCGGCGGGCGTCGACCTCCACCCCGTGAATCCGGGCGAGTGCGTCGAGAGCGGCACGGGCCGCGCGGAGGGTCAGCGACGACATACGACCAATAATACACGACACTTAAGTCGCGTTATGCAATTCGCGCTATGCAAAACCTGTTTTGCATGTCTATACTTTGCGCATGGCGTCGTCGAACGAGCCCGCCCGGTGGACGTTCCTCACCAACCATGCCCATGTACTCCTGTGCCTCGCCCGGGACCCGGAGCTGCGCCTCCGCGACGTCGCCGAGCGCGTCGGAGTCACCGAGCGTGCCGTCCAGCGCATCGTCGCCGACCTCGAGGAGGGGGGCTACCTGATCCGGCACAGGGCGGGCCGACAGAACGAATACGAAATCGCCGGCGAGGGCCCCATGCGCCATCCGGTCGAGTCTCACCGGACGGTGCAGGCCCTGATCGACCTCGTCAAGCCGGCGCGCCGCCGCTGAGGCGGGTGCGGTACCACGCCATCGCCTCACGGATGCCTTCGGCCACGCGGTGCGTCGGCGCAAAGCCCAGGCGCGTGCGCGCCTTGGTGATGTCGGCCTGCGAATGGCGCACGTCGCCGGTGCGGAAGTCGCGATACTGGGGACGCCGACCTGCCAGCGCTGGCTGATGCGGCACCAGCGCATCCCGGATGGCCTCGAACAGCTCGTTCAGCGTGGTCCGGTCGCCGAGGGCGATGTTGTACACCTCATTGATGGCCGCCGGATCGTCCGTCGTGGCCGCCAGCAGGTTGGCCTGGACGACATTGGCCACGTAGCAGAAATCACGACTGGTCTCG
>CAZXTM010000058.1:0-2304 GCA_964643765.1 uncultured Bifidobacteriaceae bacterium
CGGGTGCTGTTTGTGATTCCGTGGCACGGTCATACGCTGATTGGCACCACCGACATTCCGCGACCGGCTCCCGAGGAGAACCCTCAGCCGACCGAGGAGGAGATCGGCTTCATCCTGCACAACGCCGGCCGCTATCTCCAGCGCGTGCCCGGACGAGACGATGTGCTCGCCGCGTTCGCCGGCATGCGACCGCTCGTGCATGAGGGCGGTATTGACGGCACCGCCAGCAAGCATGTGAGCCGCGGGCACGTGGTGCAGGTGGGCGACTCCGGCCTCGTGACCGTGATGGGCGGCAAGTGGACCACCTACCGGCGAATGGCGCAGGACGGCGTTGACCACGCCGTGGCGGTCGCCGACCTGCCGGCCGGCCCGTGCATCACCGAGAGGCTCTCGCTGCATGGCGCAATCGAACGCACCGACCCGCGCTGGCCAGCTGACGAGTGGCTGCAGGTGTATGGTTCCGAGGCCGATGCGGTTCAGGCCCTGATGGCCCGGGAACCTGCGCTCGCTGCGCCGCTGCATCTTGCGCTCCCCTACACGGGTGCCGCACTCTGGTGGGGCCTGCGTCACGAGCAGGCCCAGACGGTGGACGACCTGCTGCATCGGCGGATTCGTGCGGGCCTGCTGCACGCCAGGGCCACCCACGACATTGCCGACCGCATCGCACCGATGCTCGAGGGATCCTGAACCCCGGCACCGTGACGCCCGGCGGCATGAGCGCCCCCTCCGTGAACGGACGATCGGCGCTCCCCCCGGAACTCGGGCGCGGCCTGTTTCCACATACCGTGCAGACCACGCGGTCCACGCACCCGGCCCCTACCCCCGACGGGCAAACCCCTGTAGACTCTGCGGGGCCGCGATGACGGCCACAACACAGCCATGAGCACGCCTCCGCAGACTTCCTCGACCCGGCCCGGCACTGCCGATGATCAGCTCGTCAAGGGCATCGGCCTCTGGGGGGCCACGTTCCTCGTTATCGGCAGCGTCATCGGCTCGGGCATCTTCCTGACCACGGGCGGCATGATTGCCGAGCTGCCGTCGACCAGCCTGCTGCTTGCCGCGTGGGTGGCGGGCGGCCTGCTGGCGATGGCCGGCGGCCTGACCTATGCCGAGATGGGCGCCATGTATCCCCGCTCGGGCGGCCTCTATGTGTTCCTCTCGGAGGCCTACGGCCCGGCCACGGGGTTCCTCTTCGGCTGGGCCTGCATGCTGGTGATCCTCACGGGCTCGATTGGCACTGTCGCCGTGGGGTTTGCCGAGTACTTCAGCTATTTCTTCCCCTCGCTCAGCACGGCCAACATCCTCTTCAGCGTGCCGATGCCCTGGGGCCCGTGGTCGATCAGCGCCGGGCAGCTGGTGGCCGCCGCCTCGATCGGCGTCATCGCTGCCATCAACTACGTCGGCGTGAACAGCGGCAACATCCTCAATGCCGTGCTGACCGTCGCCAAGATCGGCCTGCTGGTGCTGCTGCCACTGCTGGCCCTCGCCTACCTGCGCGTCGAGCCGGTGTTTGTGCCGGTCGTACCGCCCGACACGGCGCGCCCGCTGGTGTCGTTCGGCATCATCATGATCGCCGTGATGTGGACCTACGAGGGCTGGTACTACGTGGCCTTCGCCGCCGGTGAAATCAAGGACGCCGCCCGCAACGTGCCGCGTTCGCTCATCCTCGGCACGATCGCCCTGACCGTCATCTACCTGGCCGTCAACCTGGCCTATGTCTACACACTGTCGGTCGAGGAGATGTCGGGCGTGACTCGCATCGCCGAGAAGGCCGCCACGGTGCTGATTGGCCAGGCCGGCGCCGCGCTCGTCGCGGCCAGCGTCGTCATCTCGACGTTCGGCTGCAACGTGGCGGCGGTCATCACCTGCTCGCGGACGTGCTTCGCGATGGCCACCGACCGTCGCTTCTTCCCCATCACGGCCCGGGTACACCCCGTCTATCGCACCCCGCACGTCGCCCTCATCGTCACCAGCGCGTGGTCGGCGTTCCTGACGCTGACGGGTGGCTACGAAACGCTGTTCACGTACGTGACCTTCGCCTCGGTGATGTTCGGCGCACTCGGCGGCGCGGCCATCTTCGTGCTGCGCGCCCGGCGACCCGACGTGCCGCGGCCCTATCGCACCTGGGGCTATCCGATCGTCCCGGCCCTCTATGTGCTGGGGTCACTGGCCCTGGTCTGGAACACCCTGATCGAACGTCCCGGCGCCTCGATTGCCGGCCTCGGCCTCGTGGCTCTGGGCCTGCCCTTCTACTGGTACTGGTCGCGGCAGGACGCGGCCGCGGGGCGTTCCTAAGGGCATCGC
>CAZXTM010000059.1:0-2170 GCA_964643765.1 uncultured Bifidobacteriaceae bacterium
GCTGATGCTGGCGCTGACGCGGACGAAGGATGCGCGCGAGGTGCAGCGCATCTTCAGCGAATACTAGCGACTGCCGGAGACGAGGCCGGTTACTGCGTCGGCGCATCGCCCCAGATGTGCGTGCCGAAAAACGACCAGTTCTGTTCCATGGCGGCACGGTTGGCCCTGGGCTTCGTGAGTCCGTGGCCAAATCCCCTGAAGAGGGCCAGGCGCACCGGCACGTTCTGATCGCGCAGCCCCTGGTACAACTGGAAGGCATTCGGAACGGGCACGCGCGCATCCTGATCGCCGTGCTGGATGAGGGTAGGGGTGCGCGCCTGCCGGATGTAGGTCATCGGCGAGGTGTCGGCGTAGATCTTCGGATCGTCCCAGGGCGTGGCCTTCAAGTACTGCCGCGTGAACGGATGGATGTCGGTATTGACGTAATACGTCATCCAATCGGAAATACCGGCCCCGACCGAGATGGCCCTGAACCGGTCGGCATGGCGCGTCGTGAGAAAGGCCGAGATGTACCCGCCCTGGCTCCAGCCCATACTGCCGACGCGGGCCGGGTCGACGCGGCCCTGCCCCACCAGTGCATCAATGCCGGACAGCACATCCCAGGCATCGCCGATCCCGAGGTTCCGGACATTCAGTGACCGGAAGGCCTCGCCGTAGCCCGCGCTGCCCCTGTAGTTGGGTTCGAGCACCAGGGCGCCGCGTGCCAGGAAGCCGTCGATGGGATAGAAACTGGCGCTGGCATAGGGTTGCGGGCGGGACACGCCCGTGGGTCCTCCGTGTATGACGACCAGCAGGGGATGTCGGGTGCCAGGCGCAGCCGTGGCCGGGACGTGCAGCACGCCGTCAATCTCGGTACCGTCCTGACTCTTCCAGCGGATGACTTCGCGGCGATGGGCGGGCCAGTCGACAATCTGACGGCGCGTGTCGCTCAGTCGCCCGGCGCCGGTCAGCGAAGAGGTCTGCGCCCGGTAGACATCAGGAAACTCGGTGGGCGACGCGCCCACGTAGGCCACGCGCGCGCCGTCCCGTGCTGCCGAGAACTGGGTGGCAATGAGGCCATCCGGCGCCGGCACCCGCCTGGGGGTGCGCGACGCTGGGTCGACAAGGAACAGCCCGGTCTCTGTGCGCTGCGAGGCGCTGAAGAGAATGCCCGCCGCGGTCCAGGCAATGAGTGACGGATCCTCGTCGAACGAGGGCGTCAGTCGGGTGATGGTGCCCGAACCGGTGGCGACGGTGGCCAGTTCGCCGTTCTGGAAAAAGTAGAACGGCTTGGCCATGGCGGTCTCGAACGCCACCTGCTGGCCATCGGGTGACCAGCGGGGAGTGGTGTCGGGTCCGTCCTGCGCGACGAGCGGTTGGCGCATGCCGGACGCCACCTCGACCAGGGAGATGTCGGCCGAGCCGCCGTCACCGGCATCGTTACTGATGCGATGGTCGAAGGCGATGCGTGAGCCATCGGGGGACCAGTCGAAGGCCCCGACGACGAAGGTGCCCGAGGTGAGTGCCCGGGATGCGCGCGTGTCGAGGTCGAGCAGGTGCAGATGCCCGTAGCGGCGGTCCTCGTCTTCAAGGGTGACTTCACCCCAGCGCTCTTCACGCGCCTTCAGGGCCTCGCTGACTGCACCCGGGGTGGTGTATGCGATGCGGCGACCGTCCGGTGCCCACGCAAAGGCCGTGACGCCCTCCTTGACTGAGGTGAGTCGTTCCGCCTCTCCTCCGGTGACATCGAGGCGATAGATCTGGCGCGTGCCGTCGCGGTCCGAGATGAAGCCGAGTGTGCGATGGTCGGGGGCCCACTGGGGCTGCAGGCTCGATTTGGGGCCCCGCGTGAGCGGACGGGCGTCTGTGGCGGTCGACCCGGCGAGCCAGATGTCGGTGTCGTAGGCGTTGTCGTTCCAGTTGGTGTGCCTGACGGTGAAGGCGACGCGCTGACCATCCCCCGAGAGGGCCGGGCTGCCGACGCGTTCCAGTGCAATCAGGGCGTCGATGGAGGGGACGGGAGGGGCCTGTGCGGGCAACGCGGCCGACAGGCAGACCACGGCGGCACACGCCGCGCCCAGGGTGAGTGTGCGCAGGTGAGCCGCCGGAGTCTGTGGCATGACGCGGCCTCAGCGCGTGACGTCTTCCCAGGGCAGGCCGGGGCGGCCGAAGTGGCCGTAGTTGGTGGTCT
>CAZXTM010000060.1:0-1890 GCA_964643765.1 uncultured Bifidobacteriaceae bacterium
TCGGCCGTGACGCCTGCGAAGGTGTGCGTGCCGGTCGCCCCGGTGATGCCTCCGCGTGCCCGCGCGGGCTCCGTGCCCACAATTGAAACGAACGCCCCCTGGACTGGCGCGCTTCCGTTCGTGACGGTGACGACCAGATCCTGCGCCGATGCGGGCAGCGCGAAAGCGCACAGCAGGCCCAGTGCCGCGAGTGCGCGACGGAAATGTACTGTCATAAGGTAACCCCCTCTCTCGATTCTATGACTTGTCCGACAGCGGTTGCACGAGTCGGCCAGATCCGTAATCCGTGAAATCGGCACCGAGCACAACTTCTTGAGTGTCCATGCGGCCCAGGGGGCTAGGGGCGTGCCCCCGGCGTGTGCCGTGTCACCCAGCCGTAGATGCGCTCCAACCGATCCTTCTGGTGATAATACTCCTGAATGCCGTGCCCTTCCCGCGGATAGAACACCAGCTCGGTGGGAATGCTGCGGTCCTTCAGGCCGCGGTACAGCTCATAGGCCTGGCCGGTCGGTACGCGTTCGTCATTCGCCCCGTGCAGAATCAGCGTCGGAGTGGTCACCTTGTCGATGTGGGACATCGCCGAGCGCTCGAGATAGAGCGGCAGCGTCTTCGCATTCGGAATGCCGCCAAAGTAACTGATGAGCACGCTGGGGATGTCGTTGGTGCCGTACATGCTCCACATGTTGGTGAGTCCGGCGCCGACCATCGCCGCCTTGAAGCGTGTCGTCTGCGTGATCATCCAGGCGGTCATATAGCCGCCATAGCTCCAGCCGATGTGTGCCAGCCGATCGGGATCGGCCACGCCGCGGGTGACCAGCGCATCGACGCCCGTCATGATGTCGCGATAGTCGCCACCGCCCCAGTCGTTCACGTTGGCCTGCAGCGTGCGTTCGCCGTAGTTGGTGGATCCGCGCGGATTCGGGTAGAACACCGCCCAGCCCCGGCCCGCCCAGACCTGCCCGCCCTCCAGGCCTCCGAGCCGGAAGCCGTTCACGTAGGCCCCGGCCGGTCCCCCGTGCGCTACGACCAGCAGGGGATAGCGGCGTCCGGGCGCGTCGTCCACCGGCAACAGCACCACGCCCTCGACTTCGAGCCCGTCATGGCCCTTCCAGGTGATGACCTCGGTCCGGCCCTGCCGGATCTCGCCGAGTTGCGGATTCGTGGAGGTCAGGCGCCGGGGCCGGCTGAATGACGGGTCGGTCACAAACACCTCAGCTGCGGCGTCGGGCGTCTCCATCGTGAACGCAATCGTGCGCCCGTCGCGCGACACCGAGAGTCCCTGCAGCGTGCGGCCCGTCGTGAGCTGCGTATAGCGGCCTGTCGACACGTCATAGGCAAACGCTTCCGTGTAGGCCCGCTTGCCCGCCGTGAACATCACGCGCTCGCCCTCGAGCGTCCACACGGGTGTGCCGGCGTCGGTGTCGAACGCTGGCGACGACACGTCGCGCGCGCGCCGGGTGGCGACGTCGTAGAGCACCAGCTTCGACTGCACCACCGGGCCAAGCGCCGTGCCGTCCGCATGCGGCGGCATCGGGTGGGGATCCATGGTCCAGGCGATGGTCCGGCCGTCGGACGACCATCGGGGCGAGCCGTCGCTGCCGAAGTTCGTGCTGATCTTCTCGACGCCGCGCGGGTCGAGGGTGAAGACGTAGACGTCGCGGCGATTGTCGCGGAGCATCGGCGTCGTGGCGCCAGTGAACACGAGACGCGTGCCGTCGGGGGCCCAGGATGGCGCCCCCTGGACGGTGTAGGCTGTGCCCTCGGTCAGGCGGGTGCCGGCATCCGGCGTCGCCGGAGCCCCCGGGGGCGGCACCGTCACCAGCCACAGATGCTGATACCGGAAGTCGCCCTCGAACACGCGTTCGTCATCCCGGCGCCTGATCGCGGCGT
>CAZXTM010000061.1:0-1545 GCA_964643765.1 uncultured Bifidobacteriaceae bacterium
CGTAGGGCATGCCAGACACCTTCTCGACAATCGCACCGAGGGCGATATAGCAGCCGTTGCAGTACTGCGTGCGTTCACCGGGCGCGAACGCTGGCGGCAGCGTTCCGATGAACGTGAAATAGTCCGCGTTCGAGCGGAACTGGCTCTTGGGCGTGCTAGCGAACTGAGGGCCGAAAAAATCCGCCACGCCGGCACGGTGCGTCAGCAGCTGTTCAATCGTGGCGCGGCGCGACACCGCCTGGGGATAGTCGGGAAAGAACGTGCCCAGTGTGTCTGTCACCGACAGTGTGCCATCGGCGATCAACGCCCGGATGGCGATCTGCGTGAAGATCTTGTTGATCGATCCAATATTGAAGCGCGTGCGAGTTGTGTTGGCGATCCGCTGCTCACGATCGGACTGGCCGTAGGCCTTCAGCAACACAGGCACGCCGCTCCGCGCCACAAGAGCCACGCCCGAGAACACATCGCGCGAGGCCAGCTGCTCGAGATAGTCGGACAGGCGACGCTCGATCTCGCCGGGCGGCAGCGTGCCGTTCACCGGCACGGGCGGCAGGCTGTCGGGGCCGGTGGTACCCGTGGGGCTGTCGCCATCGATGCCGATGGCAGAGACCTTCGGGGCGTCACGATCAAGCTCGACACGAACGGTGCCTCGGCCCTTCGAGCCCTGCACCATCACCTGAAGCGGCGCGTCGGGCCCTTCGCGACGCACCCCGTTGATCGTCACGGTGCCGAACCTGTCGGTGAGCAGCCCGTGGAATGCGGCCCGCTGGGTGACGGTCTCGCGCAACAGCAGCGCGGGCGTGTAGTGGGCCTGCGCAAACGCCTCCCACGCAGCAGCATCGCCGTTGGCGGCGGTGGCCAGATCCTGGAACAGCGTGCGGATCTCGGGCGGGGCCTCCGCACGCACCACGCCCTGAGCCGCAGCCGACGGCACGGCGACGAACATGATGACCCCGAGGGCCACGAATACGCGACAGATTCGATGCATGACGAGTGGCACCATAACCAAGAGCCCAGTGAACGCAGCCGAGGGTATCAGACCGCCACACCTCGATTCCCCCGCGTAGGGGTTCGGTGACCGCCCAGGCCGCAGGGCGCACCACCCGCGCCTCCGCATCAGGCCCCGAACTGGTCGAGGTGGTGCATCAGATGCTTGGCGAGCAGCGTGTTCCACTGTGCAGCCGTGAGCGGCCCGAAATTCGGTGACGAACGCCCTTCAAAGTACGGGCGCCCGCGCGCGCACACCGCCCGGAGGTCAGCGATCAGGCCGTCGCGTTCGCGCACGAAATCCTGATCGGGGGCCACGAGGAAGACCGGTGCCGTCCTGAGATTCCTTCGGTAGGGAGCCGGACCGGTGACGAATCCCTTCACGGCGAGACGCAGAAAGAGCCGAAGCAGCGGATTCGGGCGCGGGAAGTCATCCTGCAGCGCCATCGCATAGGCCACACGACAGTGCGCGAGCATCTGCCCGACATTCATCCGCCCCCAGCGCGGCTCGCGGTCAGGGGTGAGCGCCAGCAGTCGAGTAACGGCCGCGTCCACCTC